>WJMJ01000071.1 GCA_014728035.1 Promethearchaeota archaeon
AAACGGTACTGGAACTGGCTCGGTCCTGGTCAGGGATCCTGTGTCTGTAGACCAAATCTCTATTCCAGATCACTCCATATAAACTCCTATCAGATCTTGTCCAACAATGTCCAAGTTTTCAGTAGCTGATTGCTACCCATAACCGCTCACGACCCATACGATATTCATTCAAAAACCATTAGCCCTTAAGATAAATATAAAATAAGCAATCGTTTTAGGTAATATAGAGACATCGGACCAACAAGTCCAACTTTTACTTGGTCCACCTCTTATCGAATATAATTGAATATGGAGCTGGAAATTCATTTGGAATTAAAGAAGCACAAGGATGAACTTGCAATCAGAATGAAGATATTAGATGATGTTGCAGATGGTACTCTGGCAAGTGAAATTATCGCCCTCTATGAGACTAAATGTTCTGAGTGTCAAGAAGACAGACTTGCATGTACAGTTCGTCCTTCGTGTGAAGATCGAAACTTCCTAAATGCTTTAATTGAGGTTGGAGTAGAGCCTGAAGATTTACCCAGTTTCTGTTATTCGCAATATCTAGATCAAATTAAACGCTACATTCTTGAACGTAAAGGTCGGACTTTATATGATCGAAGAGTTCCCATCAAAGATCTTCTATCGACACTACGAGTTAGTTCGATTAAACATTTTCTGACCCGGTTCAAGAAAATCTGGACTGATATGTCGGTTCTCAGAGTGAACAACACCAAGATTGTAATTGGTGATGATTTATTATTTCATTTCGATTTTTCACGTGGAGTTGTTATTGTTAATCCACTGAATCATTTTATTTCCACGCTTGAAGTATTCAAGATTTATGTGGAAGTATTCTGTGAACATTATGACATAAAGTCTGAACTTATAGATTTCACCTCAAACTGGTGGATTCTGAAGCTGGCGTCTGAGAAACTCAAACCTAAAAAGACTAAGGAGATTGCCAGCAAATTTGATGACGTGTTCGAGGATATTCATGTACTTCAAGATGCTGAATATCAAATTGAGGTGGAGATTGTATCTGATTTGGATGGTGCACGCATCAAAGTTGGAGATATCAAAGAGTTATTCTCCATGGCATCTGGGTCCGATTAGCTTAACCCAGCATCTATCGTTTAGAAGTCTAAACTAATCATCCGGTGGTACTAATATGAGCGGCAATTTATCGACTGAAACAGTCCCTATTTTGAAAACCAATTTGGGACTTACAAAAACTGAAGCATCTGTTTTATATCCAATACTTGCTAGTGGGAATCTTACTGCAGAAGGAATCGCACTGCTTCTGGGAGAAAAAACCTCCAAGGTGAAATCCACCTTGAAGAAGTTAATTGACAAAGGGTATGTTGTTCAATTAGATGGAGTTATTCCTGTTTATCGTGCAATTCCGTTGGACACAATGGTCAAGAGTTCCTTGGAAAAGTTATTGGAAGATTTCTCATCTTTACAAGAAACCTCTGAAGAAGTCATTACCCAACAGGAAGAGAATACAAGTAATCTTGCTCAAAACTTACTAGAAACTCAAAAGGATCGAGATGCGAAAGTTACAGGGATAATGGATGATTACGAAAAAGAAATGGTTACTACTATCCGCAATCAGGTTGATGAACTAACAAGTTCTGTTGGCAATATTCTTTCTTCCTTCGTAGAGATGTTGGAAACTAGTTTGAAGGAGATAGATACAAGATTAGATGATCGTTTGGGAGTTCTTTTGTCTGAATTACAAACATCTTTAGATGAGAGTCAAAAACAACTACATGAATCGACTGACGAATTTGCAAATGAGTTTGATGACTGGTTATCTGATGAAACCACTACCATGTCCAGTACACTGGATGGCATTGTTGACAAAACCTCTGAATTAACAGAAAATATTCGTATTGCCGTAAACGATGCCTTAGCTCAATCTGAGGATGCCATTGATGCTGCTTCAAAAGAGATAATCCAAGCTGTAGTTGAGAAATCAACAGATATCTCAAAAGCCAATGTTGAACAAGTGAATGAACTTCTTTCAAAATTAAAAGCTAATCTAAGTGAATTTGATAGTATGCTTGGAGAATCTTACCTTGCTGCAAAGGAATCACTAGATAACATGCTTGAAAGTGCTCGAGATATTCCTCGAGAGCAAGTAGAACATGTTCAACAAGAGATACAGACTGCAATAGATGCAACACAGTCAGTTATTAAAGATGTTGAATCTTGGAAAAAGGAAGTATCCGGGTTTATGGAAGTAGCAAATCAGTCTGTTACTGCTCAACTAGAACAGGTGTCAGATACTGATGACTCGTATCATGAGGTTATTCGAACTTCTCTCAACTCATATTTTGATAAGACGAGTGCATTTCTGGGTGATGAATATACTCAATTGAAAACATTCGCTAAGTCAGTTAATTCTGACTTTGACGTTCATGTCGGTGAGATTAGAAATGCAGTTTTATTATTGTTGCAAAGTCAACTTGAAGCGGATGATAAACGAATAAAAAAAGATGGTGATACTCTAAATGCAGACATTGATGATTGGGCAGCCAGGAGCACATCCGAAATTGAAACAAAGTTGGAATCTGTGATTGAGGAGATTAGTCAAGTTCTTGATACGGAATCAACGGAATTCAATTCTTTGGTCACCAATATGAATAGCAGATTAAAAACAGCATTCGACAGTATTATTTCTAAATCTTCCAGCCAAAATGAAGCAATACTTTCCGATGCAAAACTTGTATCTACTGAATTCGAATCTTCACTTGAAACTAAATTTACTGAGATTATCAACGATTTTGCTAAGACCACAAAAACCCAAGTTGATGTTACCAAGACTCTGTATCAGGAACTTGGCACCACTCTAAATGAAAGACTTGCTCAGAGTGTATCCACCCTTACTGGTCATGCGTCGAGAATACAAAAGGAAATTGACACAACGATTGAAAATCAGACAGGACGAATTGAACGTCTTGCTAAAGGTATTCAAGAAGAATTCCATGTCAAACTTGAAGAGATAACTAGGCAATTCATAACTCTGACACAAAGCACAGAATCTTCATTCAATGCGCTTATTTCTAGTCAGACATTAGAAGCAACGGATCTTATTGGTTCTGCTCACTCTGAATTCAGAAATGCCATCAAAACAGAGATTTCATCATTAGAAGCAGATTCGCTAAAACTCCAAGAAGAATATACAATGAAATTGCAAGGTCGTGTTGATGAGGTTGCAGAACATGCTGAAGAGATTCGAGAAACTCTCCAAACCGTAAGTTCTGAAAAACGTGAAGGAATTTTGTCCCTCATCAATACAGCTATTGAAAATCTTGAAGCATCTATGAATACAACTGAAGAATCTTTGAGGGAAATGAGTACGGGCACGATAAGACAACTGGGAGAGAATCTGACTCAAGTTTCACGTGAATTCAATGCATCAATTAATAGCAGCAGGAATACTGTTGTAGATCGAATAGGAAGTGCAAGAGATGAAGCTAAAACTTTCATCACGAAATCTTCTGGAGCTGTCAAAACAAAAGCAGAGTCATTTCTATCATCACAGAGCGATACTAAACAACGTGTTTTGGCTGAAACTAGCAAAAAACTTGATGCACTTTACAGCTCAAAAGCTAAAGTTTCTGCTGAACGCTTAGAGAAGTATCAGAGTTCCATTACTGAAGCAGAAACCAAGATAATAGAAGTTCGAAGTAAATCAAAAGAAGACATCATAAAAGCTTTGGAAACACGCAAAAATGAAGTGTCTTTAGCCTTTGATGCTGCCTCTGTTTGGGTTGAATCTGCGGTATCGAATGTAGATTCATCTCTATCTGCTTTAGGTGATAAGCTAGATAATGAACTTACACTTGTTCAGCAACAACTTACTAAAACTTCAGAAGAAGCAACTGATAACATCATTCAGAAGGGTGATGAAACTATAGAAAAACTTGAGGCATTGAGCATTGGTCTATTTGACAAAACTGAATCCAAGCTCCGCTCGCAAGCAAATAATTTCGAATCGATAATGGAAACAGCACTAGCAGAGGTTACCGAGTCAATCAGTAAGATTCCTGAACTAGAAGAATCAGGTATCGAAGAAGCTAGTCTTTCAATCAAGAAGAATACAACTGAAATACACGCTGAAGTGAATTCGGAATTGAATGGATATCTCCAAGAATACGCACTATCCTTAAAATCAGTTCATGAAGAAGTCACAAATCTTATTGACCGAACCATAACCAAATTGAAATCTAATTCTGGAGATCTCATTGATAAGACACGTCAAAGTGTAGTTGTGGCAAATCAACAGGCTTCTAGAAAGTTTGAATCACTTGGTGTGGAATTGAAAACAGATGTAAGTACAAAATCCTATGAACTTATGGAATCTATTAGGGGTGATGTTGCAACTAAAAATATTGGATTGAATGATACTGTTGCATCTGTGAACACTACTCTGACAGAGTCTACATCTGAACTCAGACAGACCAGCTCAGAAGTGTTTACTTCAGTAAGCATAGAACTCGACAAATCTGTAAGACGATGGGTCACAAATCTGGAAAAGCAATATACTGATTTTCAGAAAAATCTAGAAGAATCCTTTGAAGGGGTAAAATCGGTCACTGAGAAGTCAATTGAGAGCTTGGAAGCAATTCAGAAAGCAAGCCAAGAACTTATTTCCCAACCTAGCAAAACGTGGTATCTAAAGGGTCAAGATGCAATCAGTGCACAAATTATCGCATTAGCACAAGAGTCAGAAGATTCTATTGTAATTGCTTGTCCTAATCCTGAAAACTTGGATTTGAAGAAACTATCTAAGGTTACTAAGCCTCGTAGAAAGCTATTGATTGTACCTGCAAATGATGATGATGAACCAAGTGTCGAAGATTTACCCGGCTGGAGAGTAATATCTTCCAAGAATGCAATATTGATGGCGGTAGCCGATAACAGGGTTATACTTTTGGGTTCAAGTTCTGATGATGCTTTTGGAATTTTGTCAACGGATTCCTCCTATCTGGACTTGTATCATGATATCCTTGGACCTCAACTGATACGCCCAACAAAATAGAATTTACAAACTAAGATAGTAGAGGATTGCATCTTCTTGTTCGTAGTAGTCCTCTATCCTTTCCTTTTTTTTCATTCCAATCTTTTCATATAGTTTTTGAGCTGACAAGTTACTCTCTCTTACTTCCAATACACAGAACAACATTTTACCAGCTCGCATCATATCTAGTGCATATCTCAGTAGTTTTTCTCCCCATCCTCGTCTGCGGTATTCCTCAGAAACCGCCAAATTCATGATATGTCCTTTTTTGGCAATCTTGTTTTCTTCCCATACAATATAACCTACTAGTTTGTGTTCGGACTCCAATACTCGCATCAATAATACGCGATGATTCTGAAATCTTATTTTTCCACCCCATGTAGCAATAGCTTCAAAGATTGACTTGTTCCATGGAGTAGGAAAGTTTCGGCATTCTATTTCATATACCAGTTGAACATCTGATAGGACAATAGGCCGAATCACGCACAACTTGTATATCCTCGCAATATTCTATCTATTACTCTGGAAGAACAGGGCTACCGCAAACTTGGCAAAATGAAGCATTAGTTGGAATTGCAGAACCGCAGTTATCACATTTTTTATCTGTTCTGAGATAGATGCTACCATCTTGAGTTGTTTTATGTGGATAATTACCAATTCGAGAAAAACCTCCGAGTAACAACCAAACCATCAGACCAACCACCAAGAGAAAAACCCAAACTCCAATATCGCTACCACTCCCTATGAAAAAGAAAGGGAAAATAAAGTAGAAGGTTTCGAATTCTGTTACGTTTGACAGAAGTAGTATTGATAGTCCAATAAATACCAGAACCATTCCTACAATAATTTTATAGACCGGCTCTTTCAATTAGTGAACTTCCCTTAGAGCATATCTCTTTCTCTCAACTGTGACACTATTTTTTCGTATCTTTCGTTGTCACTTATCATTAGATTGACTGCTTGTTCCTGAGAATGGGATCCAGGGACTAATGAAACATGAATCTTCTCTTCTGGATATACTTCTGAGAGTCTATGGCGAATAAGAATTCCTATGAGGCCTCCCATTGGACAATATGGAACGGTTGGTTTGAATTGAACCTTGATACCATCATCAATTGAAATGAATTCTTTTTTCACAATTCCCATTTTTGGGTCTGTGATACTCACCGGATGTTCAGGGTCCATTACAGGCTTTAATGCCTCAAAAACATCGTCAACTGTTGCCATTTATCTCGCCTGAGGAACCATTCGCTAAGTTGCACTTATTAATATGTAGTCTTGACAAACCAATAAAGCACATAAGACATATCTATCAGTGTGATTCTAATAATTTAGAGTTAAACCTCTTACAAAATAGGAGAAAGTAAGATGTCGCCAAATAAGGATAGAAAAGGTCAGAGATTTCTGTTTAAGATCTCTTTGATGGGTCCTGATGAATCGCTCCTTGAAGAAGTTGTCCGAATTTTCAACAAAGACCTCGTATCAATTGATGGCATAAGTATTGGGTCTGTAAAGCGAGAGAGTCATGGAGCTGATGTGAAGGCGGTTTTCATGTTTTCAAAGCACTCAGCATTGGATATCTTACTGACTTTAGCATATACTGGAGCACATGGGGCAATGATTGTTTTGGAATCTCCGAATCCTGAACTAGAATCTGAATATCGAAATAGAGTTCGGGAGAATATTGGTACAGTTCCATGTAGATTGCTTGTTTTAGATTCTCCTCTTGATAAGGAGGAGAGTAAGCGAATTATCGATGCTTTTGAGAATCTCGTAGAAGAGTTACTTGAAGCTCGTAGTGTATAGCAAATATGGCGGTGTGTAATGCAAAGGCTTTTCTCATAATTACACCTAGCTCTTTTCAGGTGTCACCATTGAGTTCGGATAAGGACGAGAAATATTGGTTAGGTGTTCGTGACGCGTTAAGAATGGTTGATAGCTTTCTAAAGTGGTCACGACGCAATCCTGAACAAGCAAAATCTTTGGATGATTTCATATCAGATGGTTTGATAGCTGCGGCAAAAAGATGTGAGAAGTGTCTCAGTGAGAAATTAGGTGTTGGTTTCAAAGACGGTTCAAAGTTTGATGAAAAAGAAACATCTGATGAATTATTCGATTCTGATCCAGAATCCTCAGAATATTCTACTAGTCCCCCCTCTCGTGAATCACCCATAGAGCCAACCCATGGCTCATCGTATTCAGAGGAGGATTATGAAGCTGAAGAATTTGAGATTCCAACTGAATCAAGAGAACCTATTGAGTCTGAAGTTTCAGTTGAGTCTGAAACTGATGATATTGAACCAGTATCAGTTGAATCATTGGGTCGCTCTGAACAATCCGAAACTGACGATTATGCATTCAGTACACCAAGACATTTTGAGGAAGATTTTGAACTAGTTGAACCAAGTCCGTTAGGCGTAGAATCACTTCGTTCTGAATCCGAACTGCCTCCTATTCCTTCAACAAAAGAGGAAATAGATGATACAATGAGTGAAGATATTCCTTCAGCTCGATTTGAACGTTCACCTGTTCCTGAAAGCCGAACACCTTCTCCGGAAATCTCTGAACGTAGTGTGTCCTCAGAAACGGAATCCCCATCGAGACCATCAGAAGGACCAGAATTCACATGGCGTGAATATGAAGAAACCATTGCACCCTCCGAAACTGAAGAATCAATTGAATCTTCAGAATCAGAAGATGAAGAATTAGAAGATGAAGAGCTGGAATCAAAATCGACACGTGTCTGGAGTCCTTATGATGAACCTTCTATGCCGGATGAAAAAACCGAGGAATCTGATGAGGATGAGACTGAAGAAGAAACAAAATCAGAGGAAAAAGCTAGTCCCCCACCACCACCACCGCCGCCAGATGATCAAAGTGATGAGGAACGAAAGAGAAGGGCGAAGCGATTATTCTTTGGAGCTTGAAGCTCCACAGACTTCGCAGTTCTCATTTTTTTGAATCTCGAAAATGTCAAACGCAATAGAGTTAATATCAATAGATAATAGTTTGTTGAAGAGATTTGGCTTCTTTTTTGTGGCTATCAATACTGCTTCTCGTACCTGAATACTTGTAACTATTGGAAGTATTTCAGGAGTTATCCCTATAGAAGCAGCGGTCATTTCTGAATTATCTTTTGCATCACCCATTACGCAGTTCAGGCAGCCAGTTGAGCAAGGTAGAAATGTTGTTGTATTAGCATAATATTCAACAGCACCTGCAAAGACATAGGGCTTTTTCTTTTCTATACTATATTCATTGACTATTCTTCTAGCCTTGAATGAATCAAGTCCATCTATGATGATATCTACATCTCTTAGAATATCTGTAATGTTGTTGGATTGAATTGCCACATCGTAAGTTTCTATCTCAACTTGTGGATTCAATTTCTGTAGATTGATTGAGGCAGCTTCAACCTTTTTTTTCCCCACATCTTCAGTATTGAAAAGTAACTGCCGTTGAATATTTGAAAGTTCAACTATATCCGGATCCACAAGAATCAATTTTTTGAAACCCATTGCTGCAAGAAGTCTTGATGATGAACTACCTAATCCTCCAACACCAATAACTCCAATATTTGTACTATTTATGAGCTCCATATCTTCTTCATGGACATCAGTCAGGCGCAGAAATCGTGAATATCGATCTTTTTGTTCATCTGATAGCGGCATATCCATCCTTTCTTAATAGATATAGAGTGTGACTTAAAGCCTTGGAAATTTTCTGATACTCATGGATTTCACATCAAAAGTTGCGGTTGCTGTAGATAGAACTCCTAAGGGTGCACTACTTACAGCATTAACAACACTAAATATGCCACTTCATCTGGAATATGAAGTTGAACGCATTATCATAAAACCCTCAATATACAATCCAGCGTATCCTGGAAATACTAACATCGAATTGGTAGAAGGTCTTGTAAGTATGTTTCGAAATACTGGAAGGGTCTATATTGTTGAAAGTGATAATCCTGTTAGAACCGCTGAGGAAGCATTTGAAGACTGTGGATATCATCAATTGCAAGAAATTGGTGCAAAACTGGTAAACCTTTCAAAAGAACCATGTCATTCAATAGAGATGCCAGGTCATTTTTTCAAAGAACGAGAGATGCCAGAAATTCTCTCAGGAAATATTCTACAAGTAAATGTGGCAACACTTAAACAAGAATCCGATAAAAGAATCATGGGGGCAAGTATCAAGAATTTGTTTGGGTTTTTACCTGAGTTGGATAAATCTGTATATCATGAAAATATTCATGATGTATTAGTTGATTTACTGATAACATACCCACCAACTCTTACTATCCTCGACTTAACAGAACTTGTCACTGGGCCACGTAGTCAAAAAATCACAAAACGGACAAAAGGTGTAGTTGTTAGTCAGGATTCAGTGGCAATTGATGCATTTGGTGCACATCTTATTGGTATCGATCCCATGACGGTACCACATATTGAATTAGCGTATAATCTTGGATTAGGAGAAGCTCTTCTTGACAGAATACAAGTCCTTGGCACTGAACATCAGAAAAAGCTGATAGAAATGATTCAATACTAATATGACATATCCACAAACAATTTATGGATATAATGAAGGCATTGATAGTGTTCGGCAGCTAGGTGGTAACTCCATGGACTGGACATCTCATCATATGCGCAGGATTCCTGCATCTGGCACTTTGAAAATCTTTGAACTAGCAAGTCGTCTAGAATCTGAAGGACGCAAAATATATCATTTTGAAGTGGGCCAACCTGATTTTCCTACTCCTCCCAATATTGTTGAAGCTGCAGTAGAAGCTTTGCATGGAGGTCTCACTAGATATGTTTCAGCTCGTGGAATCAATCCGATTCTGGATGCAATTCGTGATATGTATGCATCTCGTAATATTGGTGTATCTGGGCGAAAAAATGTAATTGTGACGCCTGGCGCTAAGATGGCATTATTCATGGGTTTTCTATCCACCATAGATGTGGGAGACGACGTGATGTTATTGACACCAGCATGGCCAAGCTATCGTGTAATGATAGAGCATGCTGGTGGAAAACCTGTTGATGTTGTGACTGATTCAAAATATACTGTTAATGAGGAGTCTATTAAGGAGAAAATTTCCGATAAAACAACTTGTATTGTAATCAACAGTCCAAACAATCCAACAGGTGGAGTGTTATCACGTGATGATTTGAAGTTGATTTATGACCTTGCATGTGATCATGATTTTGTGATTTTTAGCGATGAGATCTACGAGTCCCTAGTGTACGAAGGCTTTGAGCAAGTTTCAATGTTAGAAATAGACCCTGCAATGGAACGCACTCTTGTCATAAATGGATTTTCCAAAGCATATGCTATGACTGGTTGGCGTCTCGGTTATGCTATAGGAAACCCTGAAACGATTAGCAATATGGTACGTATTCAACAGAATACAACTTCGTGTGCAACATCTTTTGTTCAATATGCTGGTGTTGAAGCACTCAAAGGTGATCAGAGTTTCATTGGAGAGATGAGAGCTTCCTATCAAGAACGCCGTAATCGTATTACTGAGATATTTTGCTCAATTCCAGATGTAACATGTGTTAATCCAATGGGTGCTTTCTATGTGTTCCCTGATTTCTCCGCTTATGGTATTCCCTCTGAAGAGCTCGCTGAAAAAATATTGCAGGATACGGGAGTGACTTGTACCCCTGGTAAAATTTTCGGTGACCATTTTGATTATAATCTGAGGTTCTCTTATGCTACCTCTATTGATATTATTGAGGAGGGTCTGACTCATTTAGTTAAATATTGTCAGACACTTAGATAATGGTGATAGTTCTGTCAACTAATGCTGAAAAACAAATTGAAACCGTCGATTTACAGTTTGAGTGCATAATGTGTGGAAAATGCTGCAAAGTTAGTAATCTCATTATAACTGTTACAGGAACAGATATTGTTAACATTGCAAAAGGACTTGATTTTGGACCAGATGAGATTCTAAGAGCTCTTGATTTCTATGTAATCAAAGATGATCGAAAATCACCTGAGGGAATGAGAGATTTTCCCTTGGTGCTTACTGAAAAGGGACCTGCATATGTAGCCCTTAAGAAGATGAATGACGGCTCTTGCATTTTTCTTAAAGACAAGAAGTGCATGATTCATCCTATTCGTCCAGCTGTCTGTGCATCATTTCCATTCACTTTTCAGAAAAAAAATAGAGAATTAATATGGGGCCTTAATGCAATCAAGGATATATGTCCAGGTATTGGAAAAGGTGAATATGTGAAGAAGTCCTATCTTGAATCGATTGGTACTGTAGTATTAGAGAATTTATCGATCTACACCTGTTTTGTTGAAGACTGGAACCGGAGTACTGCAAATCATACTGCCAAGTCTTTTATCAAAGCAATATTAGAATCTCCTATGTTTTATGCGTAGGAATATTTATTCATGATAGTCATTCCCATTCATTGTGAACTATATGAGCAAAGTACTTGTCACTGGTGGTGCTGGTTTTATTGCAAGTCACATCGTAGACCGATACATAGTGAATCATGAAGTAGCAGTGCTTGATGATTTATCTGAGGGAAGAATTGAAAATATGGCGCCGCACTTGAGTAAAGATGAATTTACTTTCATTAAGGGGACCATTACATCGAAGGAAGATGTCAAAAAAGCACTTGAAGGTGTTTCAACTGTTTTCCATTTCGCAGCTCAACCCGATGTTCGATTAAGCATTGATCGTCCAGTTTGGGATTTTGAAATAAATGTTGTAGGAAGCATGAATTTACTCGACGAAATGAGAAAATCTGATGTGAAGAGAATCCTTTTCGCTTCATCTGGAGGAACCGTATATGGAGAAACTGATGTATTTCCCACCCCCGAATCCGTTTCTTTTCATCCAATAAGTAACTACGGAGCAGCAAAAGGTGCTTTTGAGATGTATTTGTCTTCTTTTGCTGAACTCTATGGTTTCGAAGCAGTGAGTTGTAGATTTGCTAATATCATTGGACCCAGGTCCACACATGGAGTTATCTACGACTTTTATATGAAACTAAAACGGAATCCTAGCAAGCTAGTGGTACTTGGTGATGGAACACAAGAAAAAGCATACATGTATGTTGAAGATACTATCAATGCAATTGAACTTCTTGAAAATAAAATGAAGCCGGGGCACACACCAGTGAATGTAGGTTCCGGTGAGCGATTGACTGTAACTAGAATTGCAGAGCTGGTAGTTGAAAGCATGAATCTTCCTGATGCCAAAATCGAATACACTGGGTCTAAGAGAGGTTGGGCTGGAGATGTAGTTATCACCGATATTGATATCTCTCTACTCAAATCACTTGGTTGGAAACCGACAATCAAATTAGAAGATGGTGTTCGGAAATATGTCAAATGGCTGCTTTCAGAATTCGGTGATGTTTCCTGAAGCAATTAATCTAAGACATAACTAGAGTCGACTGAGAATTTGTAGAATATTTCCAAAGTTATGTTCTACTGTTCGGCTCTTTTCTGCATATTTAGAAAGGGATGCTAGCTGTTCGTCATATTCTACAAGTTCACGAAATCTAGTACTCCGAATCTCGGTATGAATTTCTTCATTTAGGTCCAATATCTCACTAGAAGAATTCAGAATATATTGTAGCATCTTAATGAGCAAATGAAAATCATTTATGTCTCTCAGCTGCAAAGTTTGACTATAAAACTGAAATTCCAACCTTGCAAGCTTTTCTCGTAACTCGAATAGTTCCTTCTTCCATTTTCCAATCTCTGTGTCTTCTGTATTATTTGCCCTTTCAGACCATTGTCTTTGCTGTTTAATCAATTGTACTAGGTATTCTCTGAGAAACGCAAAGTGATCAACTCCCTCTTCTATATCGTCCTCCGTACCAATTGGATCCATTCCCTCCATTTGACTGTGTTTGACAGCAATCATTAGAGAAAATTTATCCACATATCTCTTTATTTCATCTGTTTTTTCCTTTTTGCTCATCATATCTGCAAAGATATCACTTAATGTGAGAAGGAATTTGTACAAACACTCAGAACAAATTTCAGCACTTGCATCTTGGTCTTTTGTTGAAAGAAATTGAAGAGCGTCTTCAAGGTCTGTACCTGGGACATCTTCACCATGAATTCTTAGTTTCCAACCTTGTGATATACAATAGACCTTATTATCTGGGTAGTTGATGTAAATAGCACAATAACAGATGTTATCTTCTTTTGCTAATTCTTCCTTCATTCCCTCACGGTCTGCATGAAAGGAAAAAAGGGATGGATGCACTTCTATAGCATCAATCTCAAGGATTTCATCATCATTAACGCAGAGTTTCTCATCGCCAAAGACCTTGAAACATGGACATCCCCGTACAAGCCGGATTTCACCTTGATGTTCCATAGTTTCTTGACTTTCAAACAAGATAATTCTGCCCCAGTAGTTAGCTGTTTTTTTAAAAGCTTCTACTTCTAATAGATGTTATTATTGCTGTTATTCAAGCTCCTACATCCACTTGACTTAGCACCTTCAACACATTGCTAAATCTTTGTTCAATTACTATTCGCCTTGCATTTTGCTCCTTGAGCATTTCATGAATGTCTGTAGGAATACCTCTCAAGGATTTTATCTTGAGATGGCTTTCTCGAATACTATCAATTACTTTGCTTACCTTCTCTGCAACCTCAATCATAAATCTAAGCAAGCCAAGAGCTACTAGCTCGTCAGTTGCATCACGTATGGTTAAAACTTGAAAGAGGAAAATAGCTTCTAATCTAGCTAGAGTTTTATAATGTTCCATTAAGTCGAGCAGGTCTGAATTTCCATCACGTTTCTGATACATGAATATTAGAGAACTCCAATCGCCTCGAATAGTCATGAGGTCTTTGATGTATTCTTTTAGGTGATGATTGTATGATTCTTTATCCAACATCTGATCTTCTGTTGCATCAGTCAAATCAACAGCCATCTTCGCAGCAATCTTCTGGATATATTCAGAGATTACTTTAGCTCTTTCAGATTCACTAAGCAGATCTTCGAATACATCTCCCATTGTGACTAAATATTTGTACAGGCATGTAGAACAGATTACTCCTGAACCTGATTTTTCCGCAGATGTGACAAATTGTAAAGCTTCCCGGATATCAGAAGCTTGAACTGGTCGGCTGTTAATTCGTATCTTTTTTCCTTGACTGACACAGTAAGCTGAATTAGACTTGTCATCTAGAAAAATTAAAAGATAGCACATGTTTTCATTATCGCTTCTGAATTCTTTAAGGTCTTCAACAGAATCAGCTGGAAAGAAAGTTGGATCAACCATGATTGAGCTAATTGGCTGCACATCGTCATTATTGATACATACTTGCTCTTTTCCAAATTCCTTGTAGCATGGACATCCTTTAACTAGCCCTGTATCTTCGTCATCCAGTGATGACATAAGGGATGAACCCACTTTCAATTTGGAAACCTCTGCTGTAAATTCTCTCCTCAATTTACTGACTGAGGGTCTTCAACCCTCACCAAGCTTCAGAACGGATTTGAATGAATATTAAACTTCCTTAGATAGTAATACAACAAGGAGAACTGGGAAAAGGCAGGAATGCCTTAACCCCAAAGTTCTCTTTTCAACAAATCTCGAATTGCAATTCTGATTGCTTCTGATCGATTGGGATAGAGACCACTTTCTACAAGCTTCTCAAGACCTTCAAGATATTGTGATGGGCAGTGTAATGTTACAAGCTTCATTTTTTTCCTCTCCGCAAATCTGTGTTCCTGACCGTATATTCCCGGCAGGATACGTCCATATTCGCTATGTATTCTCTGGGTCATACGTAAATTTGATACCTAGTATTACTCGGTTATATTAAGAAGCTAAAGCGGCGCGAGTAGCTTCATTTTCTCTAATATTAGCCATTAGCATAGCAATTATAACAAAGAAACGGAGCCAAAGAAGGTGAAGACTCTTGGGATGGAGTTACATCAGATGGACCGCCAGGAACTTATTGACGTATTATTCAATCCGCGTTCAATCGCAGTAATCGGTGCCTCAGAAACCAAAGGTAAACTTGGAAATGATGTTCTGAGAAACCTAATTGAGAGTGGCTTTCAAGGAAGAATCTATCCTATCAATCCAAAAGGTGGAGAGATTCTTGGCCAGAAAGTCTATAGAAAAGTAGGAGATATCGCTGGCGACGTTGACGTCGCAGTAATTGTCATTCCTGCACGATTTGTGCTTCCAGTTGTCGAAGAATGTGGTGAAAAGGGAGTAAAAGCCTTAGTAATCATAACCGCGGGATTCAAAGAAATTGGTCATGAAGGTCAGGAAGCAGAGAAAAAATTAGTTGAACTTGCCAAAAAGTACGATATGATTATCCAGGGTCCAAATTGTCTTGGAATAATCAACACAAGCTCACCTTACAATGCATCTTTTTCTGCAGGAACCCCCTCTAAAGGCAGTATTGCATTCGCATCTCAATCTGGAGCCCTGATGACAGGAATTCTTGATTGGAGTCTTATGGAGAAGATTGGATTCTCAAAATTTGTTAGTCTTGGGAATAAGGCTGATCTTGATGAAGCTGATTTCATTGAAGCGTTTGGTAGAGACCCTGCTTCTACTTTTATTCTGTTGTATATTGAATCTGTAGTGAATGGACGCAAGTTTATGGAGGCATGTAAGAAAGTAGTGCCCAAAAAACCAATTTTCATTGTGAAATCCGGGGTAAGTGAAGCTGGTGCGCGAGCAGCATCCTCTCATACTGGATCCTTAGCAGGAAGTGATACTGCTTATGATGTTGCCTTCAAACAGAGTGGTGTGAGTAGAGCGGAGAATATGGCAAACCTGTTCGATGTAGCAAATGTATTTGATGATATGCATCTACCTGCAGGAAATCGTGTCGCCATTGTAACAAATGCTGGTGGACCCGGGATACTAACAACTGATGCGTGTGAAGCAAATGGATTGGAGATTGCAAAGCTCACAAATCAATCAATCGAGGTCTTAAAGGAGGGACTACCCCCTGCAGCATCAGTGTATAATCCAATCGATGCATTGGGTACTGCTCAACCAGAGGAGTATGAGTTATGTATCGAGACCGCTCTTGCTGATGAAAATGTGGATTCCGTTATCGTTCTGGTTACTCCGCAAGCAATGACTGATGAAACGGGTACAGCTCAGGTCTTAGTCGAGGCTCACAAAAAGTTCCCTGGTAAACCACTTGTTGCAGTTTTTATGGGTGGAAATTCAATGGTCTATCCACGAATCGTATTAAACGAAGGTGGTATTCCAGTATTTGATTTTCCTGAACGTGCTGTGTATGCACTTGCAGAATTATACAAATATACAGTCCGAAGAGATAGCCTGAAAGATGAAACCATACCGCGGTTTAGGGTTAGAAAATCTGAGGTAGCTGATATCATTCGAAAGGTCCGAGAAGATAACCGAACAGTACTTCTTGGAAGTGAAGCACATGCAATTGCTGAAGCTTATGGCATTCAAGTAGCAAAGATTCGTTTAGCTACAAGTTCTGAAGAAGCAGTGAGTCTTGCTGAAGAATTAGGATATCCAGTAGTTATGAAAATTGCCAGTCCTGATATTGTGCATAAAAGTGATATCGGTGGTATCAAAATTGGATTGAATTCTCCAGAAGAGGTAGAACAGGCATTTATTGAAATTCTTGAGAATGCTCAAAATCAGAGACCAAAAGCTATTGTATATGGTGTTGATGTTCAGGAAATGGCAGATAAAGGCAAGGAAGTAATAATTGGTTGCTCAAGAGATATCCAGTTTGGGCCAATGATCATGTTTGGTGCTGGAGGCATTTTCGTTAACTATCTCAAAGACATCTCATTCAGATTAGCTCCAATGACACGTAGTGATGTACAAGAACTGATTGACGAAACCAAAATGGGAACTCTTCTAAAAGGGGTGCGAGGTGAACCTCCAAGTGATGTCAAGGCTATTGAAGATACAATTCTTAGAATCAGTCAACTCGTCACAGATTTTGAGGAGATTGTCGAGCTTGATATCAATCCGTGTTTTGCTTATGTAAAAGGTAAGGGTATTTCTGCGGTCGATGTAAAAATTACGATTGGAGGAGAGTAGAATGACTAGGAATATTGTCATCACAGGAGATACAATAATCGGAAAAACTCTACTTGCTCTCGGAATATCTGCGAAACTACGTGCCGAAGGAAAGTCTGTTGGATACTTCAAACCTGTAGGATCAAAAAGCTATGATCTCAGTACAACAGATGTTGATATTGATGAAGATGCCGCTGTAATGAAGGAAGTTCTTGGACTAGAGTCAGATGTATCTTGCATCTGCCCACTAATTCGGCATAAGTCTAGCTATGATGAGTTTTTGCGGATTGGTAACGAAAAACTCCATGAAAAAATAATGAAATGCTTTTCTGAGATTTCCGCGGGAAATGAAATTATGCTCATCGAAGGCACTAAATCACCTTGGCACTTGCTTCATGTGAACCTTTCCACGGCTCAGATTGCGACATCTCTTGAAGCAAATGTGATATGTCTTGTTAATTTTCCTGACATAACAGCAATCGATGATATATTACTCCAGCGTGACTTCTTCAAGATGCATGGTGTGGATGATATCACAATCGTCTTGAATCTTGTGCCGCCTATGCTCCGAAGTACTATTCAGGAACATATTCGTTCTTTTATTGAACAACATGGAATGCATTATGGTGGCACTATCTATCAAAATAGAGAATTATTCAGCCCCTCTGTGAGAGAGATTCTTCGAGCTCTTGATGGCGAGATTATTACCGGAGAAGATAAGATTGATGCAGTGATTGTCGACCAATTCATGGTTGGAAGCATGGCTCCTGAAAATGCTCTGAAGTGGTTCCGTCGAGCAAAACACAAAGCTGTTATCACTAGTGGTGATCGAAGTGACATCTGTCTAGCAGCAATGGAAACCGATACAAATCTTCTAATTCTCACCGGTGGAATGGGGCCTGATATTCGAACTATTTCTCGTGCTAAAGAACTTGGCATTCCTATCATCATGACTGCTCATGATACATATTCTACAGGACAAATAGTAGATAATCTTGTAACAACGATAACACCTGAGAATAAGGAAAAAATTGCGTTAGTTGAGAAGATAATTGGTGAAGCTTTAGTACTCTCACATCTTGGCATATAATCAAAGAAAAGGAGGAGCGAAAACGCTCCCGTTGCAAAACAAGTAGAACACACTATCCGGGAATGTGTGTTCTATTTGAGGCACGTAGAACACAAATATGTCAGCTTGTATGCTGGTCACATTATCCAGCCAATACTAACAACATCATATACTACATTCACATGAACTTAATCAAGGACTTCATATTTTTAGTCAAACTATACTTGGACAATAAGTCATTCATAGTACTTTGTTGAAGGTGCTTATTAAGAAACAATCTAACCTCTCGGAAAGGATTTAAACTAGTTTCTAGATTGGTCATAATATTCAAAGAATAAAGAGGTTAAGTGATGGCTGGCAGTGCTGCTAAGACCAAATCGGATTCAGGTGGCGAAGCTCAAGAAGAGTCTCAGACCGCGATGAATTTACGCGCAATCGAGCTCGTTCGAGCAAGACGCTCTATCCGAGAATTTACCGGAAATAAAATACCGGACGAACATATTGAATTAATACTTGAAGCTGCTCGACACGCTCCAAGTCCCGAAAACATGCTAATGATACGCTTTGTCGTCATTCGTGATGACCAAGAAACAAAAGAATTTCTTGCAGATTTAGCTCAAGAAATGGCGGAAACTGCATTCGGTGGTGCACCATTCGAACTAACTTCAGGTCGAAACTGGTTCATTGCAGATCCTTATCGTGCATCAGTATATGCTCGAATGCGTGATGGTGAACTTTTCAGATATCCTGAAAAGAGTGACGCTGTCATAATCGTCTGTGCAAGTGATTCATGGCATGATGCAGGTTATCTCTATCCAAATGAACTATTTGGATCGGTGGTTGCAGGAATGGCTGTACAGAATATGTGGCTTGTTGCAACTGATCTTGGATATGGTTGTGGATATGAGGCATTAGTCTGTTCCGACCCTCGGCATGCAGAATTAATACGTGACCGTCTCGGAATACCCCCTATTTGGACTCCTTTGACTGCGTTCTGTATAGGCGAAAGAGTTTCACCAAGAGCTCTTGGCCCCAGCAGAGTTCCACTTGAGGGATTAATGTACGAAGAAAGATGGGGTAACCCATACAAGAGAATAGCCTTCAAGAAGGAGGAAAAGTAGAATGGATGTAACATTTGATAAAGATACTGAAGCTAAACTCAAGGAGCTTGCAGCAGAAGCAAACCTTTCTGCTGAAGGGCTAATAGAGGTCGTCATGCATCAATTCGCGAATAACACTGGCTCTCGAGTCTATACGGGACGATGGTCAAGTGGAGAAGTTGATGGTGTGAAAGGATTCCGATATGTCGTACAATGGCCTTTCAAACCTGGGTTCATTGAAGCACCTGGTGATATGGTCAAGAAATGGAGGTTAGAATAAAATGGCGAAGTTTAGAGACCACCCAACTGGAGAATGGCCTTTCTATCCCCGACTAAAAGAGGGTGATATTGAACATGAATACTGGACATCAAAGAAGATGGCTCATCAGGCATTCATCAATGACCGAAAAGGTCGTGTTGTAGTTCTCATGGATGGAGAAAAATACGACAAGTTCCTAGCTAAGGTAAAAGAAGTGAAGGGCAATATATGGGCTAGTTCTGTGGACGCCGCAATGCATGAAGCAATAGATGCATGGATTGAGAAGGAGGATTGAATGTGAGTCAACTACAAGAATTCTTCAAGTTTCTACAATCAAAAGTCAACGAAAAAGATGACATCAAGAAATTCGTGATTGATTGGATTGGACCATATGATGGGAAAATCCTACAGGTTCATACCGAAGATGGCGATCAATATATCGTTATTACTCGTGATGGTATGACCATGCATGAGGGTACATACCCGAGTCCTGATGTTATTTACAAAGCCAGTGCAGAGGTTCTTCTTGGAATCTTTACTGGCGATGTGAAATTTAAGGACACAATGAAGGATGGCAGACTTGAGGTCATCGGAAACGCTCACGAAAGTGATCCATTAGCCAATCTCATTCTACAAGCTCTTATGGGTGCAATGTGAGGTGGTCTCTTTGGACGTAAAGAAGATCACAGTCATAGGCGCTGGACTTATGGGCTCTGGGATTGCATATGTATCAGCTTGGAATGGCTATGAGGTTACACTTGTCGATATCAATCAAGATGCACTTGATGCAGGAATGGAACGTATCCGGACTGATGTCATGACGGGTATCGATAAAGGAAAGATTGGACTGAGTGCTGCCCAGGAGCTTATGGGCAGACTTAATGGTACAACTGACATGGAAGCAGCTGTAAAAGAAGCGGATCTAGTTATTGAGGCAATCTTTGAGAATATGGAGGTCAAAAAGAAAGTCTTTGGAACCGTGGACAAAGCAGCTCCTGAACATACCATTCTAGCAACAAACACTTCATCCCTCAGTATCGATGAACTTGCTTCAGCAACTGATAGACCTGAGAAATTCATTGGCATGCATTATTTCTCCCCCGTGGCAGCTATGAAATTGATTGAGGTTGTCATCGGTGAGAAGACTAGTGATGATACTATTGAAACTGCTATGGCTGTCGGTGAGAAACAGGAAAAAATACCCATCAAAGCTAAGAACAGTCCTGGATTCATTGTCAACAGGATTCTCATGCCAGTTCTTCGTGAGGCTATCATTCTCTATGAAAAGGATGTAGCTACGAAGGAAGAGATTGACACCGCAATGACATCTATTGCTAAATTCCCTGCAGGTCCTTTCGCTTTGGGTGACTTTGTTGGGCTTGATATCGCCTACAATGCTATGAGTACCCTCTACCGTGAGTTAGGTGATTGTTTCAAACCTCCAGAAACACTCAAGAAATTGGTTGATGATGGCCACATTGGTACAAAAGCCAAGAGAGGGTTCTACGAGTATGGTGGTAAACCTGAAGAACCTGAACCTCCAAAAGGAGTAGATGCTGACTGGCTTGTTACACGTATAACTATTCCCGTTATCCGTGAAGCGATGCTTCTTGTTGATGAGGGCATTGCAGAAAAAGATGATATTGATCAAGCTATGAAGCTTGGTGCCAGTTTCCCAATCGGACCATTTAAGATGGCTGAAAAGATGGGAATGGATACTGTCAAGGCTGAGATGGAAAAACTCCATGAGGAACATGGTGAGTGTTATAGCATCCCAAAAATGTTACAATAGTCTAAGAGATGCAGGATGAGTCCTGCATTTTCTCTTATTTTTTCTTTCTTTTTTTCAGAATCTTGCTTCCAAATCCAAACGACATATGTATATTAATCAAAATGAAATTATACATCTTGGACCGTTCGGTTGTGAATGTGCTATTGAGAACTAGCGCATACATATTTCCGACGAATGTCTAGGGGACAAAATAACAATGGACTTTCAACATCTAAAAGATACTGCAAACTTCTTATTTGCATCAATGATGGACGCTATGGTTGACCTTGGTGTTAGCCCAGACTTGATGTTTGCTGGAATGGCACGATCCTTCGAAGGAGAATGTCGTGAACTGCTAGCACGTGATGGTCTTGATCTAACCAAACTCGAAGATGCTGCTAATATGGAAGAGCTAGTACAGCACTGGGCAGATGCCCTTGAGAAAAACAAACTAGCTGCTCATGTTGAGATTCATCGTGTTGATGATGAAGAAATCGACGTCGAAATGGGTGGATGCGTATTTTCTGAGGCTTGCAAAATCAATAAGCAACACCATGAAGGTGATATTCCACTATGCCCATGGATTGGTGTTTTATATGCTCTAGTTGAAGAGAAATATGGCAAACACCTACACCTTAATACTGCGGACCATCATGTTGAGAAGGATCACCACTTCTTCAACCTACACGTTACTGACTGGTAATATAAATTGGAAACTGGGTTCCCTTTTGGGCCCTTTTTCTATTTTCTTTTTTTCAAAATTTCTAACATATCTCTTATTATAGAAGATGTTTTTAAGGGGCATCTATACAAGCTAGTTATAGTCTCTTGAGGATGACATCAATGCCAGAATTTGAGACAATGTTATACAGTAAAGAAGGCTCATTTCTCTCTCCGCAGAAGAATGTAGCTGTGATTAAGTTCAACCGAGTGGACGCATTGAATAGTATCAACGATCAGTTCATTCAGGATCTTGTAGCCGCTCTAGAAGAGGCTGAGAAGGATCCAGAGGTTCGCTCAGTTGTTCTTGCATCTGCTCATGACAAAGTATTTTGTACTGGGGCAGACTTGAAGATGGCCCAAGGTTTGCTTGGTAAACCTGATGAAGTAAAGGATCTTGTTGCCCAAGGTCAGAAAGCTATTGATAGGATTGCTACACTTGACAAACCCGTCATTGCAGCGATACATGGCCTCTGTCTTGGCGGTGGTACTGAGATTGCTCTTGCCTGTGATATTCGAATTGCAGATGATGAGGCAAAAATTGGCACCCCTGAAGTCAGTCTAGGACTTATCCCTGCTTGGGGTGGTTGTGTTAGACTTCCAAGAATTGTTGGTCTTGGTAAAGCAATGGAACTTGTTCTTACAGGTGGTCAGGTTACCGCAGAAGAAGCTCTTGAGATGGGATTGGTTAGCAAGGTAACATCTGTTGACGAACTCATGAGCCAGGCAATGTGGTACGGAGC
Organism: Promethearchaeota archaeon; assembly: GCA_014728035.1. Classification (GTDB taxonomy): domain Archaea; phylum Asgardarchaeota; class Thorarchaeia; order Thorarchaeales; family Thorarchaeaceae; genus SHMX01. The sequence goes on from WJMJ01000071.1 coordinate 22,721, forward strand.
TAAACTTGGAGGAAATGCACCTATTGCTCTGAAATTGGCGAAGAAAGCCACTCACATGGCTTTTGAGGATGAGTACGATGACAACCTCGAATATGAGGTTGAAGCAGCTGTAGAATGCTTTGGAACAAAAGACTTAGCTGAAGGTATTTCTGCAGTATTTGAGAAACGTCGTGGGAAATTCGTAGGTGAATAGTTTTTCAGTTGAGACCCCGGAGCTTGGGGTCTCCCTTTTGTTTTATTAGTGCCCTTGGTACTCTTCGTATCCTCGTTTAGCAGCTTTTTCGATCATCACTTTCATTTTTTCATAAATGTCTTTGAATGAATCATTGTGACACTCTGAATATCCATTAGGATGAAAATGAGCTAATAGATGCCCATCACTATCTAGCACTCGGAATGTAGGCCTAGGTATTGGACCTGGCCTTGGGTCACGTTTTGGTTGGATGATATCTAATTCATATTCCTCTGGACAGTATTTCTCAAATGCCCGTGGTATCTCACTTTGTCTTGCGTCATCCATAGCCTGATATTTCGGATGTTTTACCATTATGAATAGCACCACGTCTTTTGTAACAAGAAACCTTTTTGGTTTTTCTAGAACCACGCAAACCAATACCATATAATTGAAAATATCTTTGAATTTTTGTTGAAACGTTAGCCTTAAGACTACAACTGCAAATGTCACATAACTTATCAATTGATTCGGAAACTGGAAAAATTTCAATCCAGGATTATCCGGAGGAAAAAATATGGCAAGAAAGGTTGCAGTTGTGGCCGGAGGCCATTCCAAGTTCGGAAAGCGTTTCGATGCGACAATGAGAGAACTCAGCGCTGAGGCTTACAAGCCAATATACGACGAAGGTATCACTCAAGATAAGATTGATGCCACTGTTCTATCATACGCAGCATCTCAATTCACAGGACAGGGAGCTGGATCAGCTCTGATAGCTGATTATCTTGGACTCTCTGATAAGCCTCATCTTCGGGTTGAGTCAGCCTGTACTACTGGAACTGCTTCATTAAGAGCTGCTTGGGGAATGGTTGCTGCTGGTCTCTATGATGTTATGTTAGTACTAGGTGTAGAACAGATGAACCGAGTTTCATCTGCTACAGCTACAGAATATATGTCACAAGCTGGTGATATGCGTTGGGAGTATCCATATGGTATTTCTTTCCCTGCTTTCTATGCTCTTATGGCATCTCGGTATATGCACGAATATGATATGCCTCATGATGTCTTAGCAAAGATTGCTGTAAAGTCTCACCACTATGGTGCACAGAATCCAAAAGCCCATCTTCCAAAAGAAGTACCTTTTGAAGAGGCAAACAATGCAATTCCAATCGCCCGTCCATTGAATCTCTACGATTGTAGTCTGATTACCGATGGTGCCGCTGCAGTTATCATTGCTGCGGAAGAACGTGTAAAGGAATTCACTGATCGTCCAATGTGGATTAAAGGAATTGGTGCAGGTGCTTCAGCAATGAAGATTCAAGACCGTGAATCATTGACATCCATTCCTGGAGCTAAGAGTGCTGGGAAGGCTGCCTATGAGATGGCTGGAATTGGTCCAGATGATATTGATATGGCTCAAGTTCACGATTGTTTCACTATAGCAGAGCTTATCGCTTATGAAGACCTTGGATTTGCAGAACCTGGTAAGGGACGAGAGATTGTTGAAAACAAGGAAAACTATCATACCGGACGAATTCCAGTGAATTGTGATGGTGGTCTCAAAAGCAAAGGTCATCCATTAGGTGCTACTGGAGTTTCTATGACCTATGAAATTATGAAACAGATGCGTGGCGAAGCAGAAGAATCATCCCGACAGATAAAGGATGTTAAGTATGGTCTAGCTCATAATGTAGGTCAGTCAGGGCAATTTGTGAACGTATTCATTTTTGAGAGAGGTTGGTAAAAGATGAGCGAACAGAAAGAACTCTATTTGGGCTACTCGACTGATAAAGCGGTTACACCCTTTTTCCAGAAATTCCTAGAGGCTCTTGACGAAGAGAAACTCATGAAGAGCAAATGTACTAAATGTGGTACTGAATATCTGCCACCTCGTGAATATTGTCAGAAAGATTTGTCCAAGTGCGAACTACATGAGCATACCGAGAAAGAAGCCAAGCTCTATAGTTATGTAATTGTGGACTTTGCTCCTGAAACACTCTCATCAAAAGCACCTTATGTTGTTGCGATTGGTGAATTCCCCTCGGGTCTCCGCCTTACAGCACATATAACTAATTTGATGAGCCAACCAAAAGTTGGAATGGATTTGAAACTTGCATTCGATAAGATTGACAAGAAGAAAATCACATACAAGTGGCTTGTATAATTCTATGAGGGCATTAGCCCTCTCTATTCTTTATTTCAAACAATTATTTTCTATTACGGTTTTGAAAACTATTTTTTGAAGCTACCTTTGATATCTTAGAAAATCCTTATTCAAAACATCTAAACCATTGGTACTTTTTTCCAATACTTTTGCCCATTTTGATAGTAGTGCAACAGATCTCAAAGTTCTAAGGTATATCATGGATGCTTGCTGCAAGCTACTTTGCTCTATCTCATGGATAGCAGTATCAATCATTTCAGCTACATCAGTAAATCGTCTAAAACCTTCATTTCTTCTATAGCCTGCGAATTTGATGTAGTCGTACCCATTTCCTGTAAGAGCGCGAATTAGTATTCGTTCTTCTTCAACAGCTGTCATCATTTCATAAGTTGTCATTAGGGAATTTTTCATTGCTAAGAGTGAATCCTTCCAGACATGGCGTTTATCAGATAGTTCCACTTTGACCCCTCTTGCATTCAAAGGATAACTTTTCTGTAAGTATTTCTCCTACTTAAATGCTCACTATCAACTCGATTTTGATTTTGGTTAGAAACGCTTCTAATAAAATTATTACTTCTTAACTACTCTACTCCATCTATTAAGAAGATATTGAGGCCCTCTCTAAAATTCTAGTCCATTTTTGAACAAGTGCTACACATTTCAGAGTGTCTAAATAAATCTTGGAGGCAGTTTTACTGTCACAATAATTCAGCTGCTGAATAGCAATATCAATTACCTCTGTGATGTCTTTCAGTCTTCTTCTCCCATCATTCGCTTGATAGTCCCAGATTTTTAGAAAATCATCTTGATCAAAAATTGACATATCAAATGAATATGAATTTTCAAGAGAGCTTTTCATTGCAATGAGTGACTCTTTGCAAACATAGCTTACCTTCTCTTCTATCATTATACGGTCCCCGTTCGTTCGCTGGTCCCACAGCGAATTACTCTTCTATCTGAATTATAATACATAAAGCTTCGTTGTTTAAATTTTGATATGATTTTGTGTTTTATACCGTTCTCCGAAGCCTTATTACTAACCTCTAACCGATGGTTCGCATCATTCCGGAGTGGAGTAGACCATGACTGAAGAAGTAGTTCTCTACGATAGTGATAGTGGTATTGCAACAATTACCATTAACAGACCAAAGAAGTATAATGCATTGAATAGCCAAGTAGTGAAATCATTGCATGAGGCATTCAAGAAAGCTGAAGCCGATAACGATGTACGTGTTGTGATTTTGACTGGTGCTGGTGAAAAAGCCTTCGCAGCGGGTGCTGATATTGGAGAGTTTCAGGATAAGGATGGTAATACCGTGTTACCTCTTGCTGAGAATGGGCAGAACCTCTGTAAATTCATCGAGTCCATGAGCAAACCTGTAATTGCCGCAGTGAATGGTTTTGCGCTTGGAGGCGGTTGTGAAATTGCAATGGCGTGTGATATTCGTTATGCTTCAACAAACGCGCGTTTTGGACAACCAGAGATAAATCTCGGAATCATTCCAGGCTTCGGTGGAACAGTAAGACTTCCACGAATAGTTGGAATGGGTATTGCAAAAGAACTTGTTTACACTGGAGACCAGATTAAAGCCGAAGAGGCACTACGAATCGGCCTGATCAATCGAATGTTTGTATCTGTTGAAGAGTTGGTTGAAGGAACTAAGAAACTTGCTACAAAATTAGCTGCAAAGCCCGGTGTCGCAATTAAGTTAGCGAAAGCGTCTTTGAATAACGCTTTTGAGATGACTATGGAGAAGAACCTCGAATTTGAAGTCAAGCAATTCTCTGCGGTTTTTGATACAGCTGACAAACAAGAAGGTGTAGATGCATTCTTGGATAAGCGAGATCCAACGTTCAAACATAAATAACAGAGGCCTTTGGCCTCTACTTCCTTTCTATCATCAGAATCTCATTCTCTTCACGAATCATGCTCTTTGATTTCAAAATCTCTAGATGTTTTGATACCATGAACTCTTCAAAGATTAAAAACAAATCAAGAGGAATGCGTGGATAGATTGTTGGAGCTTTACATAGTTTATCCAGTGTGTTCAAACCCTGCTCAATATTTTTTAGAATCTTCATTTCGCGTTTTTCAAAGGATTCAAGGAAGTCCTGTAATCTTTTGATAAGGTTGTCTTCGACTGGGTTTATGAGATGACTACTTATACCCACATTGGGCTCTAAATCAATGATCAGTTGTACAGAATCTTTGAATTCGCTTATGATGCTTACCTCATTTCCATACCAAGGCCCAAACCTTGTAAGGTCTATATCAACAAGCAAAATGGTATCAGTCCCATTGATACCGATACATGTATGATCTGGTGTGTGGCCAGGTGTATGAATTGGTAGAAGTGATATTGATCCGCAGTCAATCTCTTTTCTGTCTTGAAAGTACCCCGTGATATTATAACTACTTTTAACATGCGGTAACCATTCTAGCAATATTTTCTCCCAATATTTTCTGTATTTATGGTCTTGAACGCCATAATATTGCATCATACCTTCAAAGGTTTTCACTGCATCCTGACCTGCTGGATGACATAATACCTCACAGTTTGTCTTTTCCCATATTTGCTGAGCATAGCCCTTATGATCGATGTGAAAATGAGTCAAAACTATTCTGTCAATATTATCAAAACTATACTTGAGATCTCGGAGTGTCTGTTCTATATTGGTCAGAGATGATCCCGCATCAACAAGTGTTACTATCTCATCATCTATTAGAAGAGAATTTGCCTCTGGAAATTTTGACCGATTATCACCTCTGATAAGATGTACATTTGTTTGTATTTCCTTGTGGATTTGATAATCTGGCATATTTGGTTCCTTCTATTCATACGTCAATGATTTCCGTACTATTCATATCTTAGAAGCCCCCAACAAAAAGTATCCCATAATGACATGTGGTGTTATCAATGAGTCAGAGATTATTTGCAGTTTTCGATGTTGGAACAACTGGTGCAAGGTCTGTTATTGTAGATGAAGAAGGTAGGGAGGTCAGCAAGGCATATGAAGAATACCCTCAGAAACCCCGTGATATTAAGATACACGAGGAGCTAGCAGAAACCTATTGGCGTACTGCCTGCAATACGATGCAGAGAGCAATTGCAAAACATGGTTCAGCTGATGGGATAGTAGGGGTGGTTCTTGCAACAACAAGAGACTGTGTTACACCTATTGACAAGGATGGTAATCCCCTAGCACCTACCGTAACTTGGGTGGACAATCGGTCCACTGATAGTGCAAAAGAAATGGCGGAAGATATTGGACCTCGCAAGAGCGTTAACAAAATTCTTTGGTTTAAAGAAAATAGACCACAGTTATTTGACAAGACCTTCAAATTTCTTCATTTGGATGCATATTTGAACTATCGTTTGTGTGGTGAAATGAAAAGTGAACCAGCAAATGCCAGATATGGTCCCATTGACCACGATACCCTTGAATGGTCCACTGCACTATGCGAGCAGATAGGAATACCTATTGACAAGCTTGCTGAGATTACTGAACCTGGAACTGTAATCGGAGGTATCACTGCTGAAGCATCTAAGAAGACTGCTTTGAGAAAGGGTACTATGGTTATTATGGGTAGTGGAGATCAACAATGTTCTGCACTAGGAACTGGGACAATACAAAAAGGTATACTAAAGGCCACGACAGGTACTGGAACATTTGTAATCACACATACTGATGAACACATAGAAGATCCATATGTGATGTTTTCAAATCCCTCAGCAATACCCGGAAAGTGGATATTAGAAGGAGTAACGCCAGGAACAGGACTTGCATATCGTTGGTATCGTGATAATTATTGTGAGCCAGAAAAAATGATGGCAGCTAAGAGCGATGAGGGAGTATATGATCTAATGGAACAATCAGCAAGTGCTATTCCTGCAGGAAGTGATGGGCTTGTTATTTTTCCATTTATGGCATATAACAAAGGGATATTCTACAATGTTGGTTTCAATCACACTCGTGCTCATATTGCTCGTGGAATCATGGAAGCTAATGGCTATAGTATCAATATGTATGTACAAATGATGGAGGGTATTCTGGATATCGAATTTGACGAGATGCGAATTGACGGCGGCGGTTCTAATTCACCTCTATGGCGTCAGATTATGGCAGATTGCACAAATAAGACAGTTCTTCTTCCTCGCTCTCGTGACTCTACCGTCATTGGAGCGGCAATCTTAGGAACTGTTGGAAGTGGACTCTATGGTTCCTATGAAGAAGCCGTTACAAATATGCTCAAGATTGATGAACGTAGAGAACCAATTCCTGAAAATGTAGAGATTTATGAGAAGCAGTTTGGAATATTCAATAAGATTATGCTAGCTGAGATGGCGGATATTATAGAATTGACCTCATAAAAGATAAGAATGACTCAGAAAGGACCTCATCGATTGAGGCCCGTGAGTCATAATAATCACTATTTATTATCCGAGTTCTGTTCCCAGATTCTTCCAAGAATTATTAGAGCAAGCACTGCTTCAGAACCAGTTACTCTTTGAGCTACATATTCAATACTTTCTGAGATAGTATCCTCATAGTCCCACGCTGAACGTGCGAGCTGTACTAAATCATCGAACCGATGCTCGGGAATACCAATAGCTTCAGTTAGTTTTGATGCATCATGTGATACAATATTCAGAGTGCCTAAATTATATGTTGGCATGTTTTTCACCAATATTTTATCCATTTGGTATTTTACTTATCTATGTACCTTGCGTGGATACTAAATAGAGTGTATACCTAATTGAATCGCAGATTATATACCAATAAAGGCTTTGCTCATATAATAATCGAAAGCCTTGTATTATTGTATCTGTTACAAAATATTATCCCCAGAATCAGTTAATCTAGCTTATATCTCCAACAACAGGAGTCTTACTAAAAATGGTTGATTATGATGTTGTAGTCATAGGTGGTGGCAGTACTGGTACTGCTGTAGCTCGCGACTGTGCAATGAGAGGCTTTCGCACATTACTTCTTGAGCGTGATGATATTGCTTCTGCAACGGTTGGAACCTGTGCAGGAATGATATCCTCTGGCCTGAAATACATGGATGAACCTGAGATTGTCGATATGTGTTCTGATGAGGTAGTTCACTTTCTTCGGATTGCTCGACATATCATTATGAAAAACCCTATACTAACACCTATGCTTGAGATGAGTGATCTCTCAAGTGGAGGGAATTTTGCAGAAGAGTATTCCAAACGGGCTGAATCACGAGATGTGCCTCCTGTGCTGTTTCTCACACCCGAAGACTCTCGTGAGATTGAACCCTCTCTAAATCCGGAGATTATTGCCTCTCTCTATTTCGAAGAATATTTCATAGATCCTTTTCGTTTATGTATCTTACAAGCAATGGATGCAAAGAACCATGGGGCTGATGTTAGAACGTATTGTGAATTGATAGATATTGATGTCAAAGATGGTAAGATTGCTGGAGTTGCATATTTCAATCGGATTACGCATGAAGAAGAGCGAGTTTCAACTAGCATTGTCATCAATGCAGCTGGTCCATGGGCATCAAAGGTTGCCAAATTTGCTGAGGCCAAGATTGATTTGCGTCTGAACAAGGGTGCACACGTAATCTTAGATCGAAGAGTTGTCAATGTAGGCGTAATTGCAAAAGCTGTTGATGGCCGGATGATCTATCTTTTTCCCCACGAAAACACTACACTTCTTGGTACAACTGCTATTGATACATGGGAAAACCCAGACACCCTTACAGCGAGTCACGATGAGATTGAATACCTATTACAGAGTATGGAGTGGGTAATTCCCTCTATTCGTGATGCACGAATAATTCGAACGATGGAAGGAGTTCGACCTCTTGTTGCAGACTGGAAGATTCCCGAGGGAAAAGTCACCCGTGGTTATGAGGTGATTGATCATTCTTCCCAGAATATTGAAGGTCTTATCAGCTTCACCGGCGGAAAACTGGTAATGTGCAGACATATGGCTGAAGCAGCCACTAATTTAGCTGCGGGAATGTTGAACGTAGAAACTGAATGCAGGACTCATCTGGAACCACTACCCGGCAACGAAGATGATGTGGATGTTCTCGCTCTTGCTAAAGAATTCGATATAGCACAACATGCTGTAGAACGTCTGAGGGCTAGACGCGGAACTGAAACAAGAATGATATTAGAATTAACAAGAGACCATCCAGAATGGAAAACAACAATCTGTACCTGTGAGCCAGTGATAGAGGCCGAACTTCGATACAGTATACGAAATGAGTTTCCCCAAACTCTCAATGATTTACGTCGACGAGTTAGACTTGGCACTGGCCCCTGCCAAGCAACTTTTTGCACGTATAAGGCTGCTGCTATCTTGGCGGACGAACGGGAACTAAGTGGGCATGATTTCCAACTGGATATACTCGATTTTCTATCCGAGCGATGGAAAGGCAAACGTCCCTCCTTCAGACGGGAACAGGTCATTCAGGAAGAGGTCGCTCAGGGAATGTACGCCTGTGTTGGAAATCTTGACTTGACTTTTGGGTCGGTCTACACTCGTAAACCATGGGAGGATTGGTCATAAAATGGAGCATGAATTTGATTTAGCTATTATTGGTGGTGGTATTGCTGGTCTCGCTGCTGGGACTATCGCTTCTGAATCTGGTCTAAAGACAATCTTGGTCAGAAAAGGTCAAGGTTCGACATCCTACTCATCAGGGGCCATTGATATTCTAGGAAACCTTGTTGAGAGTCTATTCCCTTTGAGTCCTCTTGATACCTTATCTACTACTGGAGTGATTCGATCTACACATCCGTATGTCATTTTGGGTATTTCTGAGGATAATCGTGAAGTTGAGACCGAATTAATTGTTCAAAGGGTCAGAGACTCCACGAAATGGCTACAGAAGGGGCTGGATGGTTCTTGTGCTGAGTTTACTGGGGCTTTGGACCGAACTATGGAGGCAATAACCGTTCTAGGCACAACAAAACCCACATGCTTTGTTCAAAAGACGATGGATATGGGGAATCTTAGGGAGCATCACGACGAGAGTATTCTCCTCTTCGTTGACTTATTAGGTCATCCTGATTTCAACGGTAGGCTTGCTGCACGGACTTTCGCAGAATTCCAGAGGTATGAGGATAAACCAGTCAAGAAAGTATCAAGCTGTTCAATAACAATTGCTCCTTTTGGCAAACCTTACAATATTTCATCTGTGGAGATTGCCCGCCATCTTGATCATTCAGGACTACCTAGTGAGGCTCTCTCTGAGCTGAGAACGAATATTGAAAATACAGGTGCAACACATGTGGCTCTACCTCCTGTTATGGGAATTGAGTATGCTACTACTGTTTTACAGGAAATAGCGGACCTTGGCGTGCATCCATTTGAAGTCCTTTCTTTTCCACCATCAGTACCTGGTATGAGACTTCAACAATCACTGGACGATATGTATCTTGAATCTGGAGGGCAGATGCATATTGGTACTGAAGTTGTGGGATTTGATTCTGCAGATGATAGAGTAAGTCGGATTATTGCGAAGAGTCCGCATAGACAGCTGGAAATTTCTGCTACCGCAACAATACTTGCATCTGGGAAATTCATAGGTGGGGGAATTAGAGGAGCCGAGAGTGGCTTCAGAGAATCTATCTTTAATCTGGATACTGTAGATTTGAACTACAATCCAACAGATGATTTGAGACCTCAGAAGTTAACAGATCGCATTAATGTGAGTTACGAAGGTCACGCTGCTTTCAGTGTGGGTGTTCCCGTTGACCGATACTTCAGGCCTATAAATTATGATTCTCAAGTGGTATATGAGAATCTTTTCGCTGCTGGCTCTATTCTAGCTGGATACAATTATCCTGTTGAAAAGAGTGGTTTGGGTGTAGGTCTCACTACTGGTTATACTGCGGGATTGAACGCTATGAGATATATCAAGGAGGAACTCTAAATGAATGAAGAAGAAGCCTATGAATTTGTTAGGGGGACCTTGAAAGAAGAAAGAATTATCCCTTACAAAGAGGACGAATTGAAAATAATCAAATCTATTGAACAATGCATCAATTGTGGGATTTGTATAAATCATTGTCCAGTTGTGGCCGGGGTAGGGGTTGACCAGTTTAGCGGCCCTCGTAGCATCGCAGTTGAGCTGAGCCGTTCCCCTCCTGAATTCTGGACCACCGGCGACAAGGTATATCTCTGTACTGGCTGCGGCACCTGTAGAGAGGTGTGCCCAAAATCTGTCAACATTCCTGAGATCGTCAATATGATTCGAGCAAGAATATTCGAACACCGTCCAGACCTTGTTCCAAAAGAATTGCACAAAGTACTAGAAACTATCCATGAACATAAGAAGGCATTTGCGCCATGGGATGACCCTGAAGATAAGATTGACAGTCGTGATATGAGACTGGATCGATTGGGTCTACCTCTAGTTGGTATTGAGCACAAAGAAAGTGTTGATGTTTTATTCTACCCTGGTTGCCAAGCAGAAGAAATGGCTCAGGAAGTTAAGGAAGCCGCAAAAGTACTTCTAAAACGATTTGATGTGAACTTTGCAGTACTTGATGAATTTAGCTGCTGTGGACTACCCGCTCGCTTGATTGGTGATGATAAGACCGCAAGAGAGCTGAATAAATCTCTGAAGGATAAGATAAACTCTCTCGGAGTAAAAATGTTGGTTACAACTTGTGCAGGTTGTACTTCCAATATTAGTGATATAGCAGAGCGTGACAACTGGGATATTCCCATCTATCATCTGATTGAATACCTTGCTGAACACATCGGTATCGACAAACTTCAAGCAGAAATGGCACCAGACAAATCGAAAACAAAAATCACTGTACATGAACCCTGTCATCTTATCAGACACACCTCCCGACAAATATTGGATTATGCCATAGAAATTCTACAGACTATTCCGAATGTTGAGGTTATTTCCTCCTCTGCTCGAGATTCTTGTTGTGGTGGCGGTGGAATGGTTGCACATCATGCACCAGGTGTTGCAAAATCGGTCGTTAGGATTAATCTTGCAGCCATAGATGCTACATCTGCATCACGAGTTGTAACCCCCTGCCCGTTATGTACTGCAACGTTGGAAGATAATCTCTATCGAAGTGGCAGTTCTGTCGATGTTGATGATCTGACCGTATTTATCGCAACCCATCTTTCTAAGGAGTGAAACGCTATGATTGATACTGATACACTTGAAGAGTTAACAGATAGATTACAATCTCTACTTGGACCTGATTATGTCACTGTGCAACAGACCGATAAAGTTCTCAATGCACATGATGCTTGGCCTCTTAGTGAGGCAAAAATCAGAGCGGGAGAGATGTTACCTCTTGCTGATATCATTGTATTTCCTTCAACTACCAGAGAGGTTTCTGAAATTCTAAAAATTGCCAACCAATTCAAAGTTCCCGTGATTCCTGTAGGGGGTGGTGCTGGAACATGTGGTGGCACTCTTGCTATTTATGGTGGAATCCAACTAGACATGAAACGATTTGATAAAATTCTAGACCTTGATGAGACCTCTATGCTGGTCCATGTGGAGGCCGGGGTAGTAGGAGTAGACTTGGAGGAATATCTGAATCGTCATGGGTATACATCAGGTCATACCCCCACCTCTGTTAGATCGTCAAATGTTGGTGGTTTTATCGCAACACGATCTGGCGGATCTATGTCATCACTATATGGAAAAATCGAAGACCTTACCTTGGGGCTGGAGTTTGTTTTACCTAATGGTGAAGTGATTTCTTGTAAATCTATTCCTCGCCATTCTGTTGGTCCAGATTTGAAACAATTATTCATCGGATCAGAGGGAACATTGGGTGTTATTACTGAAGCTACTTTGAAGATATTTCCACTACCAGAAGAAAGACGATTTCGAAGTGTTTCTGTTCCAGATGTTTCAACTGGGTTAACTGTTATTCGTAGGATATTTCGTGCAGGAATTACTCCATCAATAATACGACTCTACGATCCCGAGGACACTGCATTCAGCGTAAGCACTCATTTCAGTGTTGATGAGGGTGATTGCATGTTAATGTTAGCTTTTGATGGAACCCCTGCTCAGAATGACCTTGATGAGGAATCTGTCATGCAAATCAGTTTAGCTGATGGTGCTAAAGATTATGGAGCGGAACCTGCCAAAAGATGGTGGGATCACCGTTATGATATGTATTATCCTAGTCCATTCACTACCTCAGGATATGCAATTGGTGACACAATAGATGTTGTTGCGACATATGATAAATTGGAACAGGTCTATCACGCAATGAAATCAGCTATGGAAGCACATGAAGCAGTGGTATTATCTCATTTCTCGCATATGTATCCAACAGGAGGGAGCATCTATATGATATTCTTTACAGCTCAACCTGATGCTGATACTGCTTGGGCCACTTACAGGAAAATCTGGGATGATGGTGTAGCTGCCTGTCTCAGAGAAGGTGGAACCATGTCGCATCAACATGGAGTAGGACTCTCAAGAAGCACTTACACGGAGAACGAATTGGGTTCTAGCTTTTCAGTTTTGAAGCGTATCAAACAAATTCTTGATCCTAATGAGATTATGAATCCAGGAAAACTTGGTCTGGGGGTTCGTAAATAATGAGTGATGAAATTCTCTCTCAAGTGCGAATGTGTGCTGCATGCCCCAAAATGTGTAGACATGTGTGTCCTACATTTTTCGCATGGCGGTCTGATTCTCCTACTCCCCATGGACGTGCTTTATTAATTCATTTTGAAGGAAAGGGTATTCGCGATCTTGACGAACGCGCAATTGATGTTCTATACCAATGTCTTGAATGTAGTCACTGTTTAACTTGGTGTAAGCCTGAAATTGACATAGCATCAATTGTTGAAACCAAAAGAAGAGAGATTGTTAGAAAATCCTGCGAACCTAAAGAAATCAGGGTCCTCTCAGAATGGGTGTTGAAAAATCACAATCCATTTAACGAACCTCATAAAAATAGATTATCAAAACTGAATATTGAGGTTACTGATAACCCCGATATTCTCTATTTTGTTGGGTGTACATCATCCTATCGAGAAAGTGAAATAGCCAATTCTACTATTAGTGTTTTGAATAATCTTGGATACGATGTAGCAGTTTTGGAAGATGAATGGTGCTGTGGTTCGCCGTTATTTAGAACTGGTTCAAACACGAATGCTCTAACACAAGCTGAAAATAATGTAGAGCATTTGAACGAACATAAAGCAAAACAAATTATCGTTTCCTGTCCTGGATGCTTTAGGGCTTTAACTAAGGATTATCCTGAGCATGGTTTCGAGTTGAATAAACCCATCTTTCATATCAGTCAATTTCTTGATATGCATAGGGATCAGCTTCCTTCGTTCGATATTTCTTATCCTATTACCTACCATGATCCTTGTCATCTTGGTCGTCATTGTGGTGTATATGAAGAACCTCGAAAGGTGATAGAACATATTTCTGGAAAAGCACTTCATGAAATGGAAAGAACTCGTGATAATGCAATGTGTTGTGGAAATGGTGCTGGTTTAAGATTGATGTATCCTGAAAAAGCCAAAAAGATTGGCCATGAAAGAGTTAAACAGGCAAAGCAGACTGATTCTGACCTGCTTCTTAGTTCTTGTCCGTTTTGTAAAAATATGTTGAAACAACAAGCTGGAGAATCCATTGAGGTTCTTGATCTAGTTGAATTCGTACACAAACATCAGGAAGACGATAACTGAAAGCAATTAAGGCCTAATGAGGAAGTATGGTGGGATTGGAATGAATACGGAAGAGATACTCAGACTCAAAGTTAGATTGCTTACAGAGGGAGCATCAATTTCAGATTCGGAATTTCAAGGTAGGAAAGGAGGTGCTGGTCCAGTTGGAGGAAGATACTTTCTACTGCCAAATGGCCGTCCTGTTGGAATCCCAATCCGAAGTGGTGAGATGGCTGAGAAATTCAAATCTGCTCAACTAGAACCAACAGAAGACCCTATGATTTGGTTATATGATAGGTCGATAGAACTAGAACTCGTTCCAAAGCCTTCTTTTTACGATTTGAAAACAGATGACGGTATTCCCTACAACAAGATTGCTTTACTTCATGGCCGTGAAACTCTTGCTACTACATTGTATCAGAATTGTCGCTACTGGTTAACTGGTCAACAATGCAAATTCTGTACCATTCCTCATTCATATCAATCTAAAGACGCTCTTCTTGAAAAAACTCCTGAACAGTTCGTAGAAGTGTTACAGGCTGCTCTAAATGAAGGAGTAGTAAAAGACATTCTCATGACCACTGGAACCCCCGATGCTGATGATGTCGGAATTGAAAGAATATTATCTGTTGTCAGGGCTATTCGCGAAATCTCCGATATTCCGGTAGGAGTGCAATTTGAACCCCCTATAGATGCTGAAAAAATTCATGAAGTCTATAAGGTGGGAGTTAATGCGGTTGGGATTCATATTGAGAGTATAGATCCAGATATTCGAGCAAAATACTGTCCCGGAAAAACCGAATATGGCTCTTATGAGTTATATATGAAGAGCTGGAAACTTGCTCTCGATCTTTTTGGAAAAGGAAATGTAAGCACATTCATTTTGTATGGTCTTGGAGAAGACCTATCTCTCACTTTATCGAAGCTGAATGAGATAGCTTCTACTGGAGTGCTTCCAGTAATCACTCCTATTCGTCCGGCTCCAAATAGTCAACTTGGGAATTTCATTCCTTCATATTTGAAAAAACCAAAATTGTATTTCGAATTTGTAAAAGATGTTGGTAGAATTCTTTTCCGTGAAAAAATAAATCCGAAAGAAACTACTGCTGGGTGTCACCGGTGCGGCGGATGCACCCCAATTCAAGAAGCTTATGATTTTGCCCAGTCTGTTTTATGAGCTACACCTATCCTTATGTAGCGGAAACTCCACAATAGGTATGAGTGACAATGAGCGAGATGCCTGCTGAAGAAATTCGTATCATTGAATTCACAAAAGAAGATGCTGAAGAAATTTCAGACTTGTTCAAACAGGTATGGCCGTTGTGTGTCCAATATCCTGAAGAATGGCGAAAACACAGAATGTACACTCCAGAAGAAATCATCCACGAGATGGAAGAAGGATATCATTACTTTGGAGCACGTCTGGAGGGGCAAATTGTTGGAGTCTATAAAGCAATAATTACCGATAAAGGTCTCTATGGAGAACATCAAACCGTTTCTCCTCAATGTGGAAGGTCTGGCCTTGCATCTGCCATGTATATCCAATTTGCAGAATACGGAAAAGCCCATGGATGTAAAAGGAACTATTGTAATGTATTGGTTGGCCAAGAAGCAGTTGAACGACTGATGAAAAAATTTGGATTTCGTCCTTGGGGTGAACCTTATGAGCAAGCAGAAGGTATGCTTGTTCAATGTTATGAACGTCTATTAGATTAAGAGTGTATAACTACTCTTAAAATCAGTTCTTTCCCGAAAGACTATATACCATTTTGAAATCAATCATTTTCACATTCCACCTGAGGTTTTTACAATGGATGTACATCCTATACTTGTTGATGGAGAAGAAATAGACACTGGGAAGTACACTTTCTTTCCTGACATGGATAAGGTAATACTAGATCCAGGTTTGGCAATTGCGTTACAGATGCGAGCAGCATCAAAAAGCCAACGCTTTGTTTTTTCTCGAATGCCTGGGCTCATTCCTTCAAAAACTGCGGAGATGCGATATCTTCGAGATTATCGAAAAGCACATGGTGTTCCAAAGTATAGCAAAGATGAACTTGATGACATTCTCTACGCTAAAATTGCTTTATCCCGTGATTCTGATATCAATAATGCGATTGCAGCAGGCGTCCGGGACCATCATGCATTATTCAATCCTTTCAGACGTCCCAGTATGGGCGTAACTCTTGATGATCGTGTTGACGCATTATACAATGCTGGATTGGCTGTAAAACAAGAATTTGAAACCGTACGGGAGATTTCAGTAAAAGAAGGTGTTCCGATAAAGACATTCGAATGGACTTGGAAAATGTTTACTGATTACCTTGAGAGAGAAACATTCGAACTGTGGGGAGAAGCACTAGATATTCGTGAAGACCCTGGACGTGATGGTGGTAAAAATTATCGATTTAGAGAACCTTATGGTGTATCCTGTCTATTTACACCCTATAACTCTCCATTGGCACTCGGAATTCTTAGCATTACCTCTTCAATACTCGCTGGAAACTCGACTATTTTGAAACCTCCAAGCAAAGTTCCACTAAGTACTATTCTGCTTGGCCGGATTTTCATGAAGAAGTTTTTAGAGCTAGGTCTCCCTCCTGGAATACTACAATTGCTCACAGGAGGTGGGAAACGGATGATGAATCGTTTTATGTCTGATTCCAATGTGGGTGCAGTAGTTTGGTATGGAGATAGTGATACTGGACTTATGTTGTGGTCCGAAGCAGTTAGTAAAAGGATTCAGATGGCTCCAGAGCTAGCTGGAAGTGATGCAAGTTTGGTGTGGGGATCTGATGTTGACCTTGAGTTTGCAGCTAAAATGATTGTGAAAGGCAGATACCTTGGCAGTGGTCAGGCATGTATGGCTGTCAAGCGTCTTCTTGTACAAGAATCGCTTCATGATGACTTACTGGAGCTTATCATCGAAGAAGCTGAAAAATTGCAAGTTGGACGTCCATCCGATCCAAAAGTTGGGTTACCACCAGTTGGCTTGACAGCATTGTACATACTTGTAGATCAAATAGAAGACGCTCTTGCAAAAGGTGCGAGAATTGAAACTGGTGGGTATCGTTGTAATTATCTTGCAGAAAAGGACCCTGCAGGTTTATTCTATAAACCAACTGTTCTAACAAATGTGACACCAGATATGAGATTATTAAGAGAGGAAGTATTCGCTCCTGCTTTACCTGTTATGAAAGTAACCAGTGTTGATGAGGCCATTTCAATTGCTAACTCATCCCGTTTTGGTCTGAGATCTTCTATTTTCACTGATGATATCGAAGTTCGTAATAAATGGGCAAAAGAAATACAGGCAGCAGGGGTAAATGTTGGGCAAGATCATCTCTATTTTGATCCCTATATGCCGCATCTTGGGGGCTATAAGGACTCGGGGATAATTGGAGGCAAATACTTCCCAGAGATGTTAACTCGGATGAAATATGTCCATGTAGGTCCAGAAGTAGACTTTGTATGATTGTGAGTAAATATGATTGATACAGGTGAAAGAGACCGAATATTACGCACCCATACAATCAAAGTCTTGGTTAACTATGAGAGGTCTTCTCAATCACTGAAATCTTTACTTAGAGAAAGATACGATTCTTTTAGCGAATTGAAACAACATCGTAATCTTGTTGATTCACTCTCTTATGGCACCATTACTTATCTTAATACGATTGATTGGTTAATCTCACATTCTGGTCCCAAATCGGCTAAACAGTTACCAATCCTTGAGAGAACTATTGCTCGTTTAGCTGTTTATGAGGGTAGATGGTTAAACACAAAGATGCGTCAATTGATAGAATATTACTTACATAAAATTCCTGAAATGATATCTCCTATTCGTAATGCAATCAATACTGATTTGGAAGAGAAATTATCTTCGTATCCACTCATTAATCGTCTAAGCATTGAATTATCTCATCCAACCTTTCTTGTTGAAACCTTGTTAGATAATCTATCACATAAACAGGCAATTGAATTGATGCGGACAAATAATGGACAAAGAAGCTACTTCATGAGAATAAATAAGCTACTCCAATCACAGGAGTCAGTTTTGGAAGATATTCGAGAGCTTGGTATTGATTTTATTGAAGATTCAGACATATCTGGTTTGTATCTTATCCGTGATGGAATTACCCAGTTAGTTCAATCTGAATCTTTCAAGAAAGGATATGTTCTAATCCAAGACAAGGCTAGTGTTCAAACCGTCAAGCTTCTCAATCCTAAATCTGACGAGGTGATTTGGGATGCGTGTGCTGCTCCTGGAATGAAGACTCAATTGATATCTGAATACACCTCTTATCAAGGTACAATTTTCGCAACTGAAAGTTCTAATGAGAGAATAAGTATTGCGAAGAAAAGGGCGAATGATCTGGGGTATTCTTCAGTTAAATGGATTCTAGCTGATGCTTCTTCTGTTCCTATTAGAAACGCTGATAAAATTTTGATTGATGCTCCTTGTTCATCCACTGGTATCTTGTGGAGTTATCCCTCTTTCAAATGGACTCTGAATAAGGATTCATTAATGGCGTTAATGGTTGTGCAAAATAAAATTCTTGATGCTATCATTGAAGCATATGAGCATAAAATCGGGACCGAGTTAGTCTATGCAACATGTTCGATTTTACCTCATGAAGGTGAGTCTCAAATCGATTCTGTACTTGCTCGATATCCTTTCATTGAACTGATTAATCCTGATGGTACTGGATCCATGGGGTATCCAGCTTTCGATTGTGCATCTAGGATTCAGCGATTCTTTCCTCATATACACAATACAAGTGGATTCTTCATATCGCATTTCAAAATTACTGGCTGACTCGTCTTTGAACCGAGTCCATGACTCTCTCTGCAAATTGCTTGTCATCTTTGAAAGCCCAAGGTAGCTGGAAAAAGAGTTTTTGCGCATCGTTCATCGGCTCCTCCTCTCGGGTTACGAAAGCTTTGAAGATTAATTTGGTCCATTTGAACATCTTAGATTTATGCCATTTTTCCTTTTGTTCTGAAGAATTAGCTGTCTTAGTTAGATACACGAGACCCTCCTTTGGCCTACCAAGCATCAACTCCGCAAGAGCTGCCATACATGCAAAAGTGACTGCGTTTTGCATTATTCCGGACTTGATGTAATTCTCAGCCCCTTCTTTGTACTCCTTGAGTTTCTTTGCATATAGTGCACGTCCATGATAAATCACCAAATCTTTTGTATCATCTATCTCTGCTTTTTTCAGACTGACTCCTTCGAGCAAACTTGCTTTCAATTCCGCCTGCACATCTGAAACTGCAGCTGATGTTAGCTGTTGTTTAACAGCTGAAATAATGCCGTTTCCTGCATCGATGAGTGTTCGTTTTGGGCCTGGTTGCATGACAGTAGGGTCTCCTTCCTGTAAGGCATTTTCTAGCATCATCCGCGCATAAACAAAAAATTCGTATGCTTTATCGGGCATATTCATTTTTGTAGCAAAAGTAATTGCCTTAGATATTGCTATGATTGCATTATCAGTTTCTTTCAGGTTTTCAAAATGAGTTGCAGAATCGACTAACCAGGGAAATGCATCGGTACTCTTTTGTTTAATTGCATCTTGACCTCTAGAAAGTGATGTATAGGCATCAATACAAATGACTGATAGATCCGAACGTTTGCATTTAGCTTTAACCTCCCCATTGGATAAAACCACATTTCGCAATTTACAGGAAGGACCTCTTGATGAAGCTTCCAAGAATTTACAATCATCAGTCATAATTTCAGCTCCGGTTATTGAATCTATCAGGTTGTCTATAGAATTCATTGTATCATGTACTAAAAAACCAATTCTCGTTGTATCGGTAAGCTTAACAACTATTTACAGTGGTCTGGTGACGAGGTTCTCTTAATTGACTGACGATGACTCAGAATTGGCTATGATTCGTAAAAAGAAGATGGCCAAACTGATGGCCAAAGAGAAGGCACTCAAAGAAAAGCGTGAACATGCAGAGAAAGTTCAAAATGAACGAGACCGTCTTCTTAAACGATTTACAGCTCCTGATGCACTTCAATATCTAGAAGGATTATCTAAAACTGAACCAGCTGTAGCGAAAAGAATTGAAGAGATTCTTCTCTATCTCATAGTTTATCGTGGATTCAGACAGACTATTAGACAACTGGATATTCGTTACATTGAACGACAAATTAAAGGTGAAGAACCCAAAATCCGTATCCAACGAGATGGCGAAACATCAGATTTTGGATCCTATGTGAGAGAGGCAATAAAGAAAGGAGAAGAATAGATTCTAAGCGAGCGCTTCAGCTCGACCTTTCCACTCTCTTATAGTGTATTTCAATTCTTCCCGATCGCCCTCTTTCTTTCTCCATGCTCCAGCTGTCCTTCTCATCTGAAATATTAAAGCACCCCCACGGGCCATTTTTGTTTCTAGGATGTCCACTGCAGTTTCTAGAGCTTTCACTATGTTTTCTGTTCCCTCTGCTTTTTCTACAATATCTTCTAAATTATCGAAAATATCTGACGGTTCCCAAGTCTTCCATTCCTCCGCTGGAATCTTGACTTCTCTGTATTTCTTTCCGGGAATTGCTGTTGTACCCTCTCGTAGTTCAACCTCTCCTGCTGACTGAAGTTCATCCAATATTCTCAACGCTTCAGATACATCAATTACCAATGTTGAGGCAATTTCATCAATTCTGACAGAACGTCGATTCAATACTATATTTAATATCTTGAATTTCGGATCTCCTACCGCAAGCACCGCATCTCTTAGCGAATCAATAGCTCCGGGTTCCTGATTTAGCACATCCGTTGCTGCCTCACTCAGAAGTTTCATATCGTCCTTCATTGCAGCTACTCTTCGTTCAGCGGTTTCCAATTTTTCCTTCATAGAATATTCTGCACCGCCAGGACGTTGCTTTGACATACTAGCAACTTGCTCTGCTTTCATACCTCTAATTTCTGCACCTACTGTATCTAAGGCTCCCTTTGTTTTTTCCAGCTCTGACCGTAGCATTCTAATTTCAGAATCTTTCTCAGCAATAGTTCGTTCAAGTGTTTGAACAGATTCATTTAGCTTGTGTGCTCTCCTGTGAGCTCCACTCAGCTGCGCTTCTAGAGAACCTACTTTTTGCTGGAGTGCAGTGATTTGACGGGTCTTATCACGTAATCTCTCTTGTGGGTCGCTCATTGCTCATCCCGTTTATACTCCTTCCTCGAAGATTAAAAGGAAATCTAGTGCAGCATCAGTTAACATGGAGTTATCCTCTTTGAAGCTATTCGATGCTCATACTCACATTGATATGAAACATTACAAAAATGATCGCGAAATGGTCATTCAACGCGCGAAAGATACGGGAGTTGTTGGTATGGTCACCTCTTCGATAAATCCCGGTTCTTTCAGGCGAACCCTCGGTATTGTCCAAAAACATGATACGTATATTTACCATACAGCTGGATGTCAACCATCCCTTCTAAAACCGGCCGAAGCTGAAAAAATACTTCATCTTATTGACAAGTATGCTGATGACATCGTTGCAATTGGAGAAGCTGGTTTGGACTATCACTGGGTAAAAGACTCTAAGAAAAGAAAAGCCCAAGAACCGCTCTTTGAAAAATTCATTACTAAAGCACAAGATCTTGGTCTTCCCATCGTTGTGCATGCAAGAAAGGCAGAGGGTAGAGCTGCTGATATTCTTGAAGAATACAATATGGAAAATGTGCTGATGCATTGCTATGATGGCCCATCAGAAGTTACACAACGAATTGTCAAAAACAAGTGGTATGTCACCTTACCTGCGAATTTTGGTAGATATAGAAATCGTGTTCAGGCTGCAGAAATGATCCCATTAGAGTTGATAATGTTAGAAACTGATGGCCCCTATTTATCTCCAGTTGAAGGAAGGAATGAATCTGCAAATATTATTCATGGTGCAAAATCACTTGCAGAAATTAAGGATATTCCAATAGAAGAAGCAGCCAAAATAACAACTGAAAACGCTATTTCTTTCTACGGACTCTGAAATCGATGCTCCTAAATGGAATTATGTACAGATTGAAATGGAATGAAATGAAATGTATTCAAGGCGCTATATGGACATAGCTTCTGACTCTCTCAAAAATCCGGTTGTTGTATTAGGCATGCCTGGTATCGCAAACGTTGGGACTATCGCAGTTAGGACATTGGTCAAAATCCTAGATGCGAAACCCGTACTAGATTTTTTCAGTGAAGATTTCCCTCCAAGAATTATTGTAAGAAAAGGTATCACGCACTTTCCAAAGTCCACTATCCATCTCTATCGAGCCGCACCAGATGAACCCCATGATATCCTTGTAGTAACTGCAGATTTTCAACCCTCTTCTGCAGCTGGTGTCTTTGAATATGCTGAATTCTTAGCACAAGAATTTTCTGCATTGAATGTTTCTTCTCTTTATGCTCTTGCTGCCTATGAGGTTAGTTACGAGAGTTTCTTCGATGCATATCCTTCTCCTCCTAGAGTCTATGTGTCTGCTGGCTCAGAAAAAACCCTCAGACAATTAGAAATGATCAGTGGAACCATCGTGTCTGAAGAATCTGTGATTAATGGAGCAAATGGATTCATTCCAGCATGGGTTTCATCTATGTATGATATGGAAGGTGCTTGTTTATTGGGTGAAACTATGAGTGTCATAAAGAGGGACTTTCGAGCATCAAAGAAACTCCTTGAAATATTTGCTGAATTAGTGAAAGTCAAACTCGATCTCGAATTGCTTGAAGCTGATGTTCAAAAAGTGAAAGAATTCATTGAATGGGCTAAAAGTGAGATTTCTGAACGAATACCTCAAAAAGAAAGCGATGAAAGTCCACCAGATCGATATATTGGATAAATGGACAATCTACTCAACCAAGTTCGGATGTAGAATATCTGTAACCCACGCATTGCTGTCCAAATTGATGTAGAAATAGTGATCTTTGTGTTTGACACGTATAGTGAATGGAAATCTTTTTGCGCCTTCAACAATATGTGGTGGAACATCAAGAACAGTTCTTACTCCACATACTGGACATTTTGCGTATCTTTTCATCATTTACTCCCTCAAGAGCATATTGTATTGATTGGACCTTGGTTTTTAAGTTATTCAGCACGGACTTTGCTTTCCGAACTTACTATAATCATTGAATTTACTGGTTCAGCCAGAGAGTCTGTCACAAGCTTGATGATCTCCTCCGGTGTTTTTGACACGATCTCTGTATCGTCAGTTGCAACAATTCTCAAGTTCTCATATACCCCTGATTCCACAAGAATTCTGAAATCTCTATCTGATATTTTTCCTTTGAGGATAAAGAATTTATCAAAATCTTTGAATTCATCTTTTGGCCCTCTAAGAGTAGCTTTTATTTTTTCAATTCTTGAATTCTCTATGATTGGTTTGAGCAAATAAGCACGAATAATTCTATTTCCAACTTTTCTTCTGATATCTGTAAAAGTTTCTATTGTTCCGTCTTCTAATTTTAGTTTCCAAGATATCTTTGAACTCAATTCAGCACCTTGAGTTTTTTGTTACTATTTTGTAATATAGAGCTATGCTTGTTGTACTGAGAATAGATAGATATTTGACCCGCGGAATATCTTTATTTGGTAGGAAGTAGTCTGTTTCATAGGTATATAGCAAAAGCTTCATGGAGTACAACTATTATGCTACAACCAGTAGATTTGGCAATTAGAGAGGTACATATTGGGCTCTGGTTCTTAGTTGTTGGATATTATTTCTACGTCTTCACGTTTCTTCTTATGTTTAGATGGAGAGAATCAAGAAATCCATTTCAACTAGCTATGGCATTATTCTTTCTATTGTTAGCAATAGGTAGATGTTTCTACTTCGTGGGTGACTTTTATGCTGACCCCAGTTCATTGTATAATGATTTGACAAGCGTTTTCGGAATGACACCTTTACTTCCTGATGTGAATCCGTGGTTGGCGGCTGGAGCGTTGTTTCAATGGATGGCTTTAGCGACTCTTTCTGCTACAGCTGGATTTATGATATTCGGTAAGCGCTGGGCTGAAATCGCTTTTGCAATCCCTGCAATATTAATCGGAATTATTCTTGCAGTTGTTCCAATGGAACCTCTCGTTAAGGGTATTCTCTCAGGTGGAGCAGGTGCAATTTATGCACTCTTTATCCCGTTGTTGTTTTGGTATCTTGCTTATCAATCTGGAGGCATTCTACGAAGATCTAATTTCCTTCTTGGATTAGGGTTTATGGTATTATTTGCTGGTCGCGTTATCCATGCACTTCGACATGCTCTTGCTGATGTGATTTTTGGAACATACACAATACCAGGAGTTCTAGCTCCAGGTCTTATTGTAATAGGCCTAATTCTAATTGCTACTGGAAATGAATGGGGCCAAGCTCAATAGTCAAAAATATAATTATTAACAAGCTCGGGCGAATCGCCTGAGCCTGTGAATTTCTTGAATGCAGTATTAGAATTTTAGTTTCCTATCTCTTTCCATTCAAGCATTTCCATGTCTTCTAGTGTATTCAATGCTCGTTGTACGTCTTTTACCTCAACACCTAATTGATCTGCAATTGACCTCGTAGTAAGTTTCCCTTCGCACATCTTTGCGACATCATAGACTTTCTGAGTCATTTGTCCTAATCGAACTAACATTGGCGATACTTTTCCTTTTAACACTGGAACAATTGTTCTCAGCTCAGATGCTTTACCATGCTTGGTAATCTCGTCTATCCTTGAAACGAAGTCTTCAAACGGTTCCAAGTTGCCATCCCAATCATCCAGAAGATGTCTGTACATGTCGATAAATGCGTTGTTAACATCGGCTAGAACCGCCATTGCTGCATTCCCATCATCTACTTTATCTACCGTGGCTGCAACAATAACATTTTCTTTGAGAGATAGACAAATGTCGAAAGCTCCAAAATCAATAACATGTACTCGATTTCCTTCTGCTAATTCTCGTCCAAATTGAATCAGAGCTGTTAGAAATCCAGCAATAAGATTTGGATCCATGTCTGCTTTTCCATATTTGCGGTCAACTACGCATAGACCGCTTTCTGCTATCAGGATGTAGACCGCTTGAATCAAGGGATATCTCTCCTAGTAATGACCTGTTGAGTATTACACACTTGGATATATATCAGTTCTCTATGTTAATCATAAAAGGATATTTCGGTGGTAAAATATCAACATCCAAATGATAACAATGAAATGTTTTAGTCTTTCTCATTGATAATGGTTTTAACTTGAAGAAAGATGAAAACAGAATTGGTGGTGAATATGGATACTGCAAAAGATGCAAGAATACTTGTATTGGAAGATGCATTACGACGATTGAATGAGATAGTTGGTAATCGTAAGCTGAAGTTACATATTGAATATAGTAAATTAAATAATGAGCTTAAGAATGCTGGTTCTAGACTATATGAAATCAAGTATGCATATACAGACGCTGAAACCTTGGCTGAATCCGAAGCAACAAAAAGCCTTATCGAGTCTATCAAAAATTTCTCAGAAATTGTAAAAAGCTCTATTGCTTCTTCTGGATTCAATCCTTCGACTACCAAGGATCAATTGGTCTATGCTGACTTACTATATTGTTTTAGAATTGTAGAAGGTTTTCAAACACGACTTCTAGATTTCGATGAAGATCCAGCTTTTGCAGTTGATATTCTTGCAGTGGAGGTCAGTCAGATGCAAGATGTATCTGGTTCTGATAACCTCTCAGTGTGTAGATGTACGGATGGTAAACGTATCTGGCGCATAGTAACAAATATTCAAAACATCCAGTTAGAATCCAAACTTGCTTGCGCCGTTCTTCCACCTGTGGATATGTTGGGAGTTGTTAGTGAAGCAATGTTTTTAGGTGCAACACAACTTGATTCTGAAATTCCATTAGGGCTATTGAAGGATTGCCCCTCACATGCTTTAGATCAAGCTCGAGCTCAGGTTCTAAAGATAACAAAGAGGATGTCTTAATTGCATATTAGAGAGATTCAAGAAATAAAGCGTCAATTTGAAAAAGAACGAAAATGGGATAAGTTTGCAGCTTCTCAAATCTTCGTTCATCTGATAGAAGAGTTGGGTGAAATTTCCCGTCATATCAGCTTTGAAGAAGGATATAAAGAAGTGGGACTTGGGCATGAAGCACCAAATCATTCTGAATTAACTCGTGAATTTGCTCAAGCCTTCTTTTTGTTCATGCAACTGGTCAATCATTTCAATGTTGATTTGGAATCTAGTATAATATCCGAACTAGAAATCATGAAAGAAAGATTTCCAGCAGAAGAATGGGCAAAATATATGGATGGACGTTAATCCACAGATTTTACAGATTCAATAGCAAATGTAACTACAGCTCTAATTACTCCCTCCATTGAACGAACCGTGGAATTTACAAATTCATTGACCTCTTCCGTGTCTTCTCCTTTCAATATCAACAGAATGTCAAATTCTCCAGTAGTCAACCATCCTTCATCTACAATGTTGTATTTTGCAAGGTCTTTCAATATTTCCTCATCTGAGCTTGGGGCAACTGACATACTAACAAAAGCAGTTATCAAATACTTTCCTCCTTACTGTGCGTAAGCTACCAATTATGGACTTAACTTTATGGTGTTTTTGAAAGCGGATACACCATCTTATAGTAACTATACGAATGTGTGGAATTTTAAATGTAATCAAATATGCGGATAAATATGAGAAATGAAGGAAATGACTAATCCTTCATTTTTCTCCGTTGTTCAAGTGCTTTTTTCGCCATTTCTTCAAGGTCTTTTGTAGCAGCGAGTAGACCTAGTGCTTTATTCTGAACGACTTTAATCTGTTTTTCTTGAGCCCATTGTGCCAATCCTGTTACCAGTGGTCCCAGAGCTGTTTTTGCTGCTTCAACAGTCCCTACCGCCTTCCCCAACAGTTCCACTCCATGCTTCTTGTCCTTTCCAGCTTCAGCAATCCTTAGCCACACTAGGGCATGAATCATGTATAGTGCATCTAGCATGAGTGTAGGTGATTTGGGATTGTCCTGTACTTTTTTCAAAAGTCTTTCCTGTCTTTTCTCAAAAACATCTTTGAATAATGAAAAGGCCTTTTTGTCGTTACCCTTTTCTAATTCCATAATGCCTTTCTGTAGTTTTTCATCGCTTTCGGACAAAACATTCACCTTCTAATCGAAATTATATTGTCAGTCGAATTTGAAACGGATTCCCTGCTATTATGGCTTTCTGCTCTATCGTGAAAAAAGATGCTATCTCGCAATATTTATTATGAGCATATTCCTTTTGCTGATAAATCCTATTGCATAACTAGAGGTTGTCCAATTGACCAAGACCACTTTCTCTTTTAAGGAATTGAAACGCACTAATTATCGCGAAATAAAGGAAATGCAAGATAGAAAGTTCAGAGCTTTCATTAGGTATCAAGTGTGGCCAAATCATCCATATTACCGTAGACTGTTCAAAGAAAATGATATAGACCCCTACAATATTACCTGCATTGAAGATTGGGCCAAATATCAAATTCCTCTTGTCAAGAAACACGAATACAAGGATAATCTTACCCAATTTGTCTTGAATCCCTCGCAGGTTGAAGGAGAAGATCGCGAGCCTGCAAAAATAATTTCAAATCTGATGACTTACTCGAAACAATCTGGCAAGTCTTCTGAACATAAGTTCATTCGTAATAATGGCGTTAGAGTCAAACTACATCTTGGTGCAGATGGTGCGATGAAAAAGCTAAAGGACCATCTTACTTATCGCTATGCTCCTCTTCAATTCTGGTTGAGTTCAGGAAGAGCATCAGGTCTTCCATCTCCAGTATTTCTAACTCGGTACGATAATGAAATGCTATTCAAGAATTGTGTAAAAGTAGGTCAGATGGCAGTAGATCCTTGGGCTGAATCTGGTTGGGAATTATCGAGTATGAATCTCTTTCCTTATGCTCCTCATCTTGGATGGCATGCTGTAAATCTTGGTCTCAAACAAATGTCTAAATTCTATATTGCTACTAGTGCTGGCGGAGCAATTCCAAGTGAGAAACTTGTTGAGATTGCTAAGTCCTTCAAAGCTAATGGTTTTGCTGGAATGCCTAGTTATCTTCGAAATCGCTTTTTCCGAGCAATGAAGGAATCTGATTATGAGGCACCTGAAAAAGTAGTTGTTCTTCTTGCTGGTGAAAAAATCTACGACCCTGTAGCACAGGACATAACACAAACGCTTCAGGAGAAGGGTGCAAAAGATGTCAGAATCATTGGAGGTTATGCATCATCTGAAAGTAAGATTTCCTTTGCTGTGCAGTGTGCATATGATGGTCCCTATCATAATGTTTCACCTCTTATGCTCTCCTTCGAGTTCATTGCAATGAATGATGATGGAACATATGATTTTGTAGATGAGGATGAGTCGGGTCATGTCACTCTATTTCATCTGGACGGTTCTGGTACCATCTTTGAAGGTTTTCTGCTTGGTGATGTTGCTTCCCGTCATGAGAATGGTCCATGCCCAATATGTGGTATTGATGGTCCCTTCTTTTGGGATATTGGTCGTCAGAATGATGCTGAAGCACAAATTGACATTATGGGTCTCAGCGAGAAAAAGATCAAAGGCGCTACTGTAAATCTTACAGCTCTTCGAGAGGATCTACTTGGACTTGGTGAAGTTGAGGAAATTCAAGTTGAGGTTGCAAAGGAGAATATGTCTGACCCTTATAGTATGGATGTTCTAAATCTCTATGTTGCACCTAAAGGTCCTGTCACAGCAAACTATGACTCATTGATTCTAGAAATCAAACGGATAACAAAGAACTCTACCGAAGTCACTCCTAACGTGTTCATCATTTCTTTCGAGGAACTACTTGAGAAAGCGGGTGGAATGAAATTCATGGAGATTTGTGATGTGCGTCCAAAACCTGCCTAAAGTATCCAAATTATCCTGTTCAATGACGTTATAAGCACGTCTTCTCAAGAAATCTCTGAGGAGGAACCTTAATGGAAATTGACTCAGGACCTGATCCATTTGCTCCCGATGACGCTCAAGCTAATGCGTATAAGGTTGGAGCAATAGAATCAGTTTCAAGAACATTCAATCTATTCTTCAGGAAATTTGGAACATACGCACTAGTTGGTCTTGCCTCTGCAATATATGCACTAATTGTAGTCATGACTCTATTAGCAATTCTACCACCCCTCGATTTCGAGACCCTTAGTGCAATTATCAACGCTCAGGGTGACTTAGTTGCAATATTTACATTACTATGGGAATATCAGGCATCAACGTTAGCTACGTTCTTGCTGATACTAGCCATCCTTGCTTTAATTGGTACAATTTATTATACCATAATAGGAGGAGCAGCAACTCAAATTGCTCTTGATAACTATGGTGCACCAAATCGTGGTGACTTTCCTTCGTCTATATCTAAGGCAATTGGTCGAGCTCCAGCTCTAATATTGTATCAGCTTTTCATTGTCATCCTAACAGTAGTTTTGCTTCTGCCAGGGTCTATTGCCATCGCACCCTTATTCGAGTTGGACCCATATAACATTGACATGGCTGCTCTAGAAGCTGCTATGACTGGAGCTCTACTCCTGCTTGTTGGCACAGTCATTCTCTTCTATATCACAATTCGATTGATTCCAACAATTGCAGTGATTATGGCTGAAGATGTATCAATTGTAGAAGCATTAAAACGATCATTCAATCTGACAAGTGGCAATTTCCTTCATCTACTTGGTGCTAGAATCGTATTAGCTATTACTATAGTTGTATTTAGTTTAGTCATCGAGTTTGCGCTATTCTTCATTCCAACTGGAATAGTATACGCGATTACGGCACTGATGCTTTCAGCAATTCTTCTCACATCATTTGATTACATCTTCACAGCGGTTATTTACAAGGATCTTAAGGCCCGTAAGACTGTTGTTGAAACGAGCGAAGGCTCAAATCAGGAATGGTGGTAAAATGAAAGGAGGCCATTGCCTCCTCTACTTTCTTTATAATACAAAAATAGTAGGACCCCGAGAGAGTTATTCTCTCTCAGGTATGTTTTGATTATTTGAGTTTGTGTTTTTCTATAAACTCCGCAAGAACATCTTCCAGGTCTGGTTTTCCTATTTCTTGAAGGTTATACTTTACTCGCACACTTGGAGTTTTTATTTTGATAAGTTTAGCAAGATCTATTGGAGTACCAATCACAATAGCGTCTACATCTGCTTCATTGATAGTATTCTCAAGATCTTTCATCTGTTCCTTTCCATAACCCATTGCAGGTAGAACATCTTCTAGGTGATCGTATTTCTGGAAAGTTTCAATAATGCTGCCTTTTGCATAAGGCCGTGGGTCTACGATAATTGCTCCAGCTTTTCTAGCAGCTATATACCCAGCTCCATAAGGCATATCCCCATGAGTTACTGTTGGACCATCTTCAACCACAATTACTCTTTTACCTTTGATTTTAGAAATGTCCTCTATGACCAAAGGTGATGCTGCATCAATAATGATTGCTTCCGGATTAACCTCCATGACATTTTCGCGAACTTCTTCCACATTCTCGTAATCTGCAGTTTCGACTTTATTGATGATTACAACATCCGCCATACGTAGATTTGTTTCTCCAGGATAATATGATATTTCATGACCTGGTCTGTGTGGATCTACAAGCACAATAAGAAGATCGGGTTTGTAGAATGGAAAGTCATTGTTTCCACCATCCCACGTAATGACATCTGCTTCTTCTTCTGCTTGTTCCAGTATCTTTCCATAGTCGACTCCCGCATAAAGGATTACTCCCATGTTTATCATGGGTTCATACTCTTCTCGTTCTTCAATGGTACAATTGTATCTGTCCATGTCCTCTAGTTTTTCATATCTTTGAGCTATCTGTGTTGTAAGGTCAGGATCGTAGGGCATTGGATGTCTGATATTTACTGGCTTGACTCCCATATCCACCAAAATTTGATTTACTCGTCGAGAAGTCTGACTTTTTCCACAACCCGTTCTGACAGCACAAACTGCAACAACTGGTTTCTTGCTTTCGATCATAGTGGTTTTGGTTCCCATTAATCTTATGTCAGCACCCAGTGAGTTAACCCATGCAATCTTTTCTCCAACTGTATCATACGGTAAGTCTGAATACGCCAGAATGCATTGTTCAACTTCGAATTTCTCAATTAGTTCTGGAAGATTTTCTTCTGGATAGATCTTTATTCCCTCCGGATAGAGCTTACCTGAAAGCTCAGGAGGATACATTCTATCTTCTATTCCAGGAATCTGCTCAGCGGTGAACGCAACCACTTCATAATCTTCATTGTCCCTGAAGAAAACATTGAAGTTGTGAAAGTCACGTCCGGCTGCACCCATTATGATTACTTTTTTCCTGCTCATTCTTAGCGCCGCCTTCGAACAAGTATGAGTCTTGCCCCTCGTGGGTACGTTATGAAATTGTCGGTCACACCAATTACGCAATTTCCCTGATTTTGCCTTCGAAACTCAAAATTTAACTCCAAAAAATCGATAATCATTCCGATTAATCTTATTTTGGATAAATTTTAAGAATGTTCGAAAAATCGCAGTTACAATACAAACACTCATATAGCTCCGGTGAGTGTTTAACTGGAAAGGTGCATTGTGGAATACCTCTTGCACAAATCCGGGGTGCAATAGTGAAATTAGTTGATTTAGCAGCTGAAGCAGTTAAAGTCTTGAAAGAATATGGAGAAGAAGGTATCAGAAGTGATATTCTTGCAGAACAACTTCGGACTCCGAAACGACGAGTATATGATGTTCTTGCTGTGCTGCGAGCTTTGAAATTAGTAAAGACAAATCGTAGATTTAATGGTACTACCGTTACGTGGGTAGATCCTATCAAAGATTTTGTACAACGCAATGAATATGAAGATATCAAATCACAATTAGATGAAGAACGCCAATCCCGGAAAGATTTGCAGGTTCAAGTTGCCGAGCTGAAGGAGCAAATCCGAATCACAAAAAGCAAACTTCGTCGTGATACACCCTCCATTGAGGTATCTGAAAAAACAGAATTCAATACGACTCAACTAAGAATTCGGTCTCTTTCATCAAGTGGATTTGCTAGTGTGAAAGATTCTGGGATGGAGGTCTACATTGAAACGCATGAACCAGGAATGGTTGTAGACCCAACTGTTAGTAAGAAAGATGAACACGAAGCTTTACTTCGGAGTCTTCAAAGAATATAAAAATAGAATCACACCGTTTTCTTTATTGTGATTCTACTTCCTCTTTTAATGGATTTTATTTCTTCCAAGAGTGATTCTTCCGATGTAATTCGACCCAAAATATTCACAGGACTAAAAGTTTTCATATCTTTTAGGTAAATACATAGAGAATCTCCTAGAGGCATATATGCGATATCTCCTTTCTTAACTTCTTTAACAGGTTTGATGTTTCCCTTTGATATTCCCAAAGTAATCTTTAGTTCACCTCGCATAACAGCACCTCTCCCAGTGAGTGGCAACCTTACCTTGATTTCTTCTACAATAAGGGGTGCTAGAACCCGGTCCAGTGTTCCTTCAAGTGATAAACCATTTTCAAATTCAAATACTATTTTTAAGTCACTCTCGCTCATGATACTCACCATCTAGTAGTGTGTTCATCCCTAAAACCTTCTGCTTTCATCAGCAAAGGCTTAATTGGAAACACATCCATTTTTCAATTGGAGTGGATCGGGCTGGTTAAGACTCGTTTGGATGTTGCTTTCGTCGTAGATACGACAGGTTCAATGAAAGATGATATTAGCGCTGTAAAGGATAGTTTGTTTGATATCGTTGACAAAATCGTGAGAAAAACGGAAGATTTGGAATTTCGTTTTGGAATTGTTTCATATAGAGACCATCCACCACAAGACAGGTCTTATGTTACAAAAGTCTTCGATTTCACAGATGACATCAAAGAAGTTCACAAGAAAATATCAAAGCTAAAACCTTCTGAGGGCGGGGACACACCAGAGGCAGTTGCAGATGGTATACATGATGCTAGAACCAAATTAAGTTGGGGCGTCGATGCGTATAAGGTTCTTCTCTTGGTTGGAGATGCTCCTCCTCACGGAAGTAGATATAATTCACTGGGTGACGACTATTTTTCTCGTGGATGTCCTGAAGGGTATGATCCCTGCGATGAAGTTATCCAATTGAAAAAGGAATATGGTTCAACAGTCTTTATTTTCGTAGTTGGATGCAATCCATTGGTAGAAGAATCTTTCAGAACCATCGCAGATTCTGTCGAAGATGGCAAGTATTTTTCACTACATGAAGCAGATGAGCTTCCGGTGGCAATACTGGAAATTCTTGAAGGTGTTAGTGATCTAATTGAAGCTGACCGTAGAGTATTGACATATTATGAATCCCATGATGGTGTTTTTGACTTACCTGAAGCAGCATCAAATATTGGAATGACTTTACGTGAATTAAAGACCTCTCTCTCGCGGCTGATTGAACTAGAACGAATTCCTCGTTGGCCAAAGGGCAGACCGTTATCTCCCAGTCAAATGGGAATAAAGGTAGACCTTGGAACAGTTCCAGATGCGATAGTTGGAGGAAAACCGTTTAAGTACTCCCTCCGTGTTATGAACCCAAGTGCGACGATACTGAGTATTCGGGTTATTGTGTCTCTTGTCACATCAGAAGGTGTATCAGAAGTGACAAATGAACGTCACGATATTAGTCCTAGATCAGATAACCAGCTTGATCTGAAGCTAATTCCAATGTCTTTCGATGTAGGAAAGGCGAATATCAAAGTTGAAGTTCTCTACGGTTCTAAATCTATTGCAAGTCAAATCTATTCTACAAGATTGCATTAGTTACTGGTGTGTACAATGAATCTGCAAGCTATTATGGGTAGAAATCAACAAGGAATATGCTTTGTTTCAAAGTCAGTTAGTTTTTCTGATTACGTGACTATATCATCAAAACATCAAATTGTAATATCAGAAATTCGAAAATCAGAAAAAGTTCCTGAAGGGTCAATTGTGATTGATTCTAGGTTGTGGTTTTCTCTTGATATATCCCAGGATAAACTTGTTTCAGTTAAGAATCACGAAGCTGTACCTAAAATTCATACATTGACATTAATAGCTACATCTGTAAATCCTGAAATTCCGCATCATGAAGTCGTTGAAGAGATGCGAAATAGAATTGATGATTTCAAAGATGATCTACATGGGCTTGTTGTAAGAGTTGGGCAAAAGATTCCTGTTCCACGTGTTGATGTTGAAATTACTATTTCAGAGATTGCACCTATTTCATCTGATGGATACGCACAGATAGACTGGGATAATGTGTTCAAATTCGTTATCTCTCCAGGTT
The DNA here is from genome assembly GCA_014728035.1 of Promethearchaeota archaeon. Lineage (GTDB taxonomy): Archaea > Asgardarchaeota > Thorarchaeia > Thorarchaeales > Thorarchaeaceae > SHMX01. Next base: position 57,038 of record WJMJ01000071.1, read on the forward strand.
CAGTTTGTCCTCCATTTAACTTATCTTGCGTAATAGATTGTGGGGCATCATCACATAAGAAAGATATTTTTCAAGTAATCGATGGAGTATCTAATTTGGTCAGTCGATTTGATGCTGTCACTACACTTATTGTCAACCTATTAGAAACCATTCTCATTCAAAAAGACAGTCATCTTCTTTCTATGATTTGCTTTTCATCTCACCTTGATATAATGCATACGTTTGATTCCATTACAGGAGCTGAAACAGCTGTATCTAGTATTGAATCTCCCGATATCATTGAAATTGTTAAAGAGTGGTTTTATGAGAAATTGGAAGTACATAGAACTGAGCCATCAAATCCATGTATTGGTCTCGAAAAAGGGATTGATTTAGCAAAAATTCAACACAAAATGAATAATCATCCCACAATTGTTCTATTCTTTTCTAGTGGGTCTTATTCTGAAGGTCGAAATCCGGTTTTTTGTTCACAAACAAATCATAATAGAATTTCTGTTTGCACTATTGGAATTGGTGAACATGCTGACCAAGAGTTATTACAGGGAATTGCTGAATCTGGAAAAGGGGTTCATCAAGATTATGTGAATCTTGAACAAATACCCAAAATAATTTCGAAAATTAAAGAGTTCATTTCAGGTATATAGGAGATGTGACGATGACTGAGGAATTAATGACCCGCTTACATGCGTTGTATCTGAGTGAAGAAATATCTGGGTACATATGCTCAAAACTCTCTGATTCATCAGTGAATCCAGGGTGGGTTGAGAGTGGCCTCATTTTGAAGGGCTTTGAGGGTCTCCTAAAAGATGAATCTATTCAGCAAGAATATGTCATTCCCACTGAACAAAGTATCAATCTTATGATAGATCGAGGTATGGACTTGGTAAACAAGACCGGTCTTATTATCGTAGGAAGTCAAGGAATAATCTCAGAAAAACTTGCTATTTTGTTTACCGACGACAAGAAGAAACCAAATAGAAAACTGGCAATTGCATTTCGCTTGGAAGGATATACTCCTCAGGATATAGGCCGACTTATTTCCAAATATGAATTGGAAATCCCTCTGATGAGTGAATTTCACGAGCCCAATATTGATTATATTGAACAATTGAAAATAGATGTTGGCAATGGGTATGTAACTGATGCATTTGCTCTATCTATGCCTCGAGGAAAAATCAATCCTACAAAATGGATTCAAGAGTCTCTGGAAGAAAAATCAGATGATGTTATCTTCAGAACTAATAAATTAGAAATGTCTCCAATCTTTGCATTACTTTTCAGTTCATGGATACTAGATTTTAAGGCGTATCAAGAGCTGAAGAAGGGTATTATCGCAGCTGTATTTATGCAAGAATCACATAACGAAATGATCATTTGGGACTCTTCTCGGAAATATGCAATATTTGCAGTGATTAATGATATATCTCTGGAAGAAATCACTCATAGATACTTACTTTCATCATGGCTTAGCACAAAAGAAAAAATGAAACCTCCCTCAAAAACCAAAGAGGTAGTCTTAGAAACAGAGACAGTAGATACACCAACGCGTCCAATCGTATCAGCTAAGAGAGATAAAACGAGTACAAAGGAGCATGTGATCCAAGAGAGGATTGATGCGATATCAACAAAGATTGAAAAATTGGAAGCTGCTGAGATGAGTAGACGGCTTGGTATTATTGAAAAGAATTTAGAAGAATTGAAAGCATCTGAAGAATCTCATGATGCAATTTCTCTCAGTCCTGATATCACTACCATGATTGATGTATTTAGAAAGCGAATTGATTCCGTTGTTATGAGATTAGAACGGTTAGTTGAACGTTTGGATGACACTGAAAGAAGACTCGGTTCAAAAATAGGGGGTCAAATAGATGACAAATAATCATAATCGTTTGGAAATATTATTTAGAAGATTGAAAAATCTTCAGTCCATCCTGAGCCGTATTACGAATGCTGAGAACCTTCTAAATGCATTTATGCAATCAGAATCCGGTGAATCATTGCACTCGGATGATTCAGCTGAAAGAATGAAGGGGATTCTTATTACTTTGGAAGAACTAGATGAAATAATATATCGCGCAGAGGTAGAAGTAGATATCATGGAGGATCGGATAACTGCTCTCCAGGAAGTTGAAAGTTAGACTGATTTTCTTCTATTCACAAGATCATAGACTGAAGAAACCAAATAGCCTGTAAAGCTATGAATTGAAAACTGTCGTATTGGAATTATTGAAGCATTAAGAGTTGTAAAGTAATCTTCTACTTTACTTTGGTCAAAATCACTCCCAACTCCAAAATATTCAATATGGTATTGTTGAGTTTTTGATATTGCACGTAAAAAGGGACTTGGGTCGGTATCTCCAATATCTAAATCATTGCCAATCATGCATACAAGAGTTGGTCTTTCGTTTCCAATATCTTCCATCATTTCCGCCACCGAACGGAATGCTAATGTGAAGTTATCTTCTCCTATCGGCTCTTTGTATGCATCGAGAATTGTGTAAATTAAAGCGGTTAGAACTTCTTCAGATTGCATATCATTAGAAAACGTGACGAATTCTTGAACTATCTCTCCTCTTTGAATTGAGAATTTATCTACATTATCAGTCACAATACAAAGACCCAGCTTACCTTCACTTTGGTTGTCAATGAAAGCTTCAATTATCTGTAGAGCTATAAGACATGAAAGTTCCGCTCTAGAGATTTCACTTCCTAATCCTTCTAGAAATGATTTCAATTCTGGTACGAGGTCTACCAATCTATTAAATCCGTTCCTAACAGAGTAAACTGTCTTTAATGGAATATCTTTGATATTCATTCCTTCATCTAAAACAATGCAAATTATTACATTGAGGTTATTGGTGGTCTGTAAAGGAGTAAATTCAATCTCTTGATATGGCACACGACCTAATTGTCCGATATCCAGGGGCGGTTCAGTTTTTTGAAGTGTTAGATATATTGGAGTTGGTTTGGTTTCAAACCATATCTTGTTTCCTTTTCCGTGAAGCCGGTTCGCTAATACTTCTTTGATTGCTTTCTCATGTAAATGTACGTAGGAAATCATTTCAGCATCTGATAGATTTCCAGGGGATTCATATGCAAACACTGCCTTTTGGATGTCATATACAAAACCATCGTATTTCACTAAATCAACCCTGGAATCTTTCTTCAAACGCATCAGGGTTGCATCATCATTTGATATCAGAACTTTCCTACTAGGACAATCTCCTTGGATTCCTACTTTACTTGGCCACCACTGACCAGAAACGGTCTCAAGTATTAGTACTAGTTCATCTTCTTTGAGACCTAGGTCATTCAAATCTTTACTGCACAAGAATATGGTTCCATGATTCTGATGGGTTCTTTCAATTTCAAATTGAAGTGCAGGTAAAACCTCATGAGGGTTCTTTACACCAAGGATATCTAGTAATACTGGATTGAGATTACTCAACTTCGTTGGAGAATCAAAGAGGACAGCTCTTTGTTTTGCTTGTCCTATTATGGTACTGTAAAATATATCAAAATCTCGTGTTCGCATATCCATTCCTGTTTCTCTGTCCCATCCAGATATTATAGTAGAACCATCCTTCTCGAGAATCAACGCAAAACTCGATGCTGTTTTAGATGCTGGATCTTTTGCTGTAACAGCAACTTGATCCAGATTTATTGTGCCTCCCATATCTCGAAGAGTGTGATCGACCGAAATAATTCCTTGAATTTGTTTAGCAGCTAAAACTTGTGAGATTCTTGATATCTCGGATATGACTGACTTTCCTAACTTGGATTGTGCAATAAGACTTGTTCGACTCTCATTATATTGTAAATAGGGTGGTCTCATCGGGAGCAAAGATAGCAAATTTCCAGCAAGAATTCGTTGTATTTCCTTCGGAGCAGCATCTAAACTTTTGCTTAGAATGAAGCTTAATATTTCTGCAATACCGTCGCCTTTCTTTGTTTCAGGATAGGAACTAGAAAAGATGATTCTTGATGACCAATCAATCTTAGACTTTTTCTTTAGATGTTTGATGAGCATGTTTAATGAGCCAATAGTCGCTCCTGAAGTTGTAATTCTAACATGGGGGATATCCAGTAACCTTAGTATGTCCTTTCCCCATATCTTATGATCTCTTATACTCAAAACAAGTTTTGGAAATTTCAGCCCTGCATCCTTGATAAAGATAATCCACTTTAATAATTTATCAAGGTCTTGAGGTGTGTTGATAAGTACAAATATTGGCAGCCCTGACCGAATATACTCTAATAGATACGACCTATTTGGTCCTTTGATTACATTATCCAATTCTTTAGCATCAATTCTACATGACCATCCTGGTGGATTCCGAAGCTCAAAACTCATCTCCTGCATATAATAGAATCTTGGACTATATGGTGGTTCCATTGATATTCTGTAGATATATTCCGTATTCGCAATTTGTTGATTTCGTGGTAGTGGAGAGTCTACGATTTTTAACAATGGATTAATGAAGAATAAGTCTATCAGCCAGTTATGTTCTTCTCTCTTCATTACATTTTTATATAGTTCACTTAGGATAGGTGGTCTTGTAAGATAACCATAAGCTTTTCTTGGTGTATAACGAAAAGCAGTTGGATACTTGTTTGCAAAATCAAAGAGCTGATTTTCGACTAATTTGAAATACGAAAACATCCTCTTAGGAGTAAATTCCCTTTTTTCCTTTCCAATTTTCACATATCCTAATTCAATGTGTGCATCAGCAACAAGGAATCTACGAATTTCGCCTACCTCATTATCTTCTACCACAATCATTGAGTTTTCACATCGGATTATATTATTTGATTATGCTCTTGAAACGATATATGCCTACTGGGAAAAGGCGACATATTTTGTGTTTACACAATACTTTATCATCATTTTGTATCATAGACTCTTGAGGTTAGCTATGTGCTACATATCAGAGCGACTCGTGATATTCCTAGACAAAATATTAGGAAAGGTGATGAATTTCACCTCTATATAGTTGATTTTCACCATCATATGGGGCGCGAAAAAAGTCATCAAAACACACCGTCTGGAGCATATGAATTCTATACCTTACTTTGGTTTGAAATGCAGAAAATTTCTAAAGATATGAGCGAGTCCGATAGTTTTCTTTTCGAGCCTTTAGGGGTGGTGCCTACTCCTATGGTTTCAGACTTATTTGAAGCAAAAAAGAGTTGGAATCGATTGAATCATGGATGGCTTATTGATAGAAGCGTCGTTTTTCCATATACTGATGACTATTCAATGAGTGGTTATCCCGACAAACCCTCCTTTCATACCTCAAATGAGAAAATCGCAGGATGGACAACCCGCCCGCCAAATTCAGCTCGTCTTATTGGTTTTTGTAGGGTGGATCCACTCGATGGATCTAAGATTTCTAAGGAATCAGCTGTAAAAGAGTTAGATTATGCAATTGGAACTTTAGGTCTACGAGGACTAAAATTACATCCGTTGGCTCAATTATTTGTTGATGCGATAGAAGATGATTTGACTGCACGCGTAATGAAGCGAGCTGCGGAATGGTGTATTCCTGTAATTTTTGATACTCGCAACATAAATACTGCAATAAAGATTCAGAACCTTGTTTCTCAGGTACGAGAAGATAATCCTTCGTTATCTAATGATTTGAAGGTCGTATTAGCTCATTGTGGAATGAATCCAGGAGACTCTCGTCTTTATAGAATTCTTAGAGACCCCGCCATCTATGGTGAAACTTCCAGTCTACATGGGAAGGACATTCCCGTTCTTTTCGAAATGGCACAAGAGCGTATACGTATCATGGGTGAGAGCTGGTCTAACAAAATCCTATTTGGTACTGATTACAGTTTCTTATCTGTACAAGCAATTGACCTCATTCTTTTTTTACTCACTCACGAGTTTCCTGGCACTTTAGCTGATGCTCAAAAAATATTAGCAGGTAATGCTCTCACACTGATAAATAGACCATTTTTCTCAAAATCCAAAACCATTACAAAATCTCAACAATATTCATTCTCTTATGATAGAGCTGAACCGATCAAGGAGTTTCTGATCAAGCTATTCCTGAAAAAAGATATTGATTTGGCTTCTTTAGACGTGATGATTCCTCCGTCTTCTACCTGGCCTGATTTGGAGCCATTGCAAAATGGTGGTTATAATGGAATTCATTTCGACTCACTTATAGCTTCACTTAGAAAACGTGATGGGTCTAAAGAATTACATCTATGGCTAAGAGAAAATCTTGGATTAGTAAGACTATCCCTGTTACAAAGTCATGGTGATAAATCTTTGAAAAAACTAGAATTAACGTCTGATTCTATACCTCAATCTCTTTATGAAGAATTGGAATCAACCAACGTTCAGACCGATTCATTTGGTGAGATTCTAAGTCACGTTTCAGAGATATTTTCATAGTCCACCTCAGATTTTATAACACAAATTAGAGATAGCATATCATCAGATAAGGAGGCTACTACGATTACAAAATCAGTGAAATTGGAAATCATTGATGGTGGAGACCTTAGAGGTTACGCCAATTTGCATCCCGCTACAGCAAAAAGATTGAATTCAGATATTGGGTCGATTGTTATTTTTGAAGACCCCCATAGCAGTTTTTGGGGCGCAGCGGAGATTCGGAAAAGCAAGGATATTGATGAGAACCAGATAGTAGTAGACTCGCTAGTACTTGAGGCATCACTTCTTATGGAAGGTGATGAGGTAGAAGTAGTTCTTTATGATGAAGATATGATTGCTTTAGAGTATGTTGAATTTGGATTAAAACCCCTCACAGAAGATGCGAATACTGATGATTTGGTTAGTAGAGCAGCTGAATCATTTGATACTCTTGAAAAATTAATTGGGGGTCGGTTGGTATATCCTGGTATGTCCTTTAATTGGCCAGAGTTGGATGTTAAAGTTGAAATCTTGACAACACGACCTTCTCTTTCAGGAAAAAGTTTTGCGAAGCTTGCTTTTGAGGCACTGAAGGAACGTACTGGATATCAGTTCAAAACTATCGGGATTGCAACTCCCTTTAATGCCATTTTATGCATTGATACAAGTGGGTCTATGAAAACAACAGATGTTCCAGTACAAGATATTGCTCACGCACGAGAGGGACTCAAGGATCTTGCTGGAGACAATCCTGAAGTCCAAGCTTTCTTAGACCGATTTGAAGAAGGATCAAAAGTTAGTAGAGCTGAAGCTGCTGCTATGGCGGTCTTACTATATCTAGCTGAAAAAGTAGGACGCGGATATGGTGAAAAAGTTGCCGTAATCACTTTTGAGAAATCTGTGAGTGAAATGACATTTCTTGATTCTGAAACTGGTGAAGTACAGCCTTTTGTTGAATGTACTGGTCGTGAAAAAGCATTAGGTTTACAGATTATTAGCACCCATGTTGTTGATAAGGTCGAAGAAGGAGGTACTCTTACCGCAATGGGTTCATCGCTTCAAACAGCTGCTGATATTTTGGATGCATTCGGAGAGAAAACCAAACCTACAATGCTTATCATGTTGACAGATGGAATGACAACTTTCGGACCTCCCCCTCTCAAAGTTTTGAAGGAGCAATTTCCAGATCGGTCTCGTCTAGTTATTTATTGCATTGGACTCGGTGAAAGAAGTGAGATTGATGAAGAATTGATGCTTGCAATGGCACAATATGGCAATGGCACCTATCGTCATGTGGATAATATGCGTGATTTGCTTGAGTGGTATGGACGACTAGCTACCGAATTTGCAGTTGTTGTTCGTGGTGAAGACTAAGAGTGTTCGAATGCTTGGGACAGTGATTTCAGAGTCGGTATATCCATTTCTCTAATTTGGTCTTCTGGGATACTAGCTAGCATATCTTCTGGGATTTGAGCTAGAATCTCCGCTTTCTCTCTCCCGTACTTTTCGATCAAAGAATCAATCTTCTTGTCTCCAGTCAGCTCCAAAATTTCAGGTTCTGATTTTTCTATTTCCATTTCTCCCATTGAAGAAATCAGCATTTCTATCTCGTCTTCAGTCATCGCTTCTATTGCTTCTTTACCCATTGACTCTTTTACTTCGTCAGGTAACTTACTCAATAGGTCGTCTTTTTTGGACTTGGATTTCTCTTTTTTCGTTTTGGAGGGTGTCAGTTTCTTTGCTTCTTCGATTATTTTTATTGCTGTGGCATTACCGATTCCATCAACCTCCTCTGCTAGCTTATCGGGATTCGCCTTAGCCACATCAAGAACTGACTCATATCCAGCTGCTTTAAGGCTTTCAACGGTCGATGGACCTATTCCGCTGATATCCTCAAGTGTTAGTTTCTTCTTTTTCTTTCTTCTAACTCTTCTAACTACCTTCTTCTTTTTCTTCTTAGGGGATTTCTTTTCAGGAACTATCGCTTCTTCTACCTTTGCAGTGACATCTTCAGATTCAGCTGTCATATTAAGGAGTGCTTCAAGCTCTTCAATACTAATATTCTCTAGTACATCTGAAGGCATACTATCCTTAACCTCGTCAGGAAGTCTGGCTAGCATTTCCTCTCTTGCTGTTTCCGTTTTTACTCTTTGAACTCTTCTTACTTTCCTGACTTTACCTCTATCTGTCTTTGGTTTCTTCTTTTCTTTTTCAATTGACTTCTCTTTTGATGCGAATGATTCCATCAACGAGTTAACCAATTCTCGTGCGGTTTTGGGTGTGAGTCTACTGAGGTCTTCAGGTGGAAGAGTTGCTAGTATTTCATCAGGGAGCTCTGATAATATTTCTGAAATCTCATCAGCGGTTGTTTTTGGCTCTATTCTTTCGATTTTCGATTTTTCAAAAACGATTGGTTTTCCAGTTAACTCTTCCTCTAAAATTGAGTAGTCTATCTCAATATCAAAGTCCTTATTTTTCCATTTCAGAAGAGAATCTATTGCCTCCGGATCCATCTGAATTTCTCTTAGATACAGTCGGATATCCTCTTCGACCATCCCTGGGAAATCAGCTATGATCTTGTCAATTTCTTCCTCTGGCAATCTAGCCCATAATGGACCATGAATCAATTTTGAGAGCCCATTTGCACAATGGGATCTAACCCAAGAATTGGAATCTTTTAACCCCTCTAGTAATATCGGAATTGTCTTTGGCTGGTGGTAATATGCCAAAGCTTGTGCAGCTGCTATTCTTACATCATCTTCATCATCATTCATTGCTTTTGCAATATCATCTACTATATTGGGATTCGAGTATTCTATTGATGCAAGTAGAGCTCTTTCCCTCACAACGTCTGAAGAATCAGACATTGCTTGAACCAAGTCCTTTCTCACTTCTGAATTTTCCCTTGCCAGTTTTCCAACTTGTTCGGTTTCAAATTCTAACAATAGACGTCTCGTTTTTGACAAAGGAATTCTCTCCAATTTTATATGTTATTTTCCTATTATTAGAGGATATATTGACTTCACTAGATTATAGTACTTAAATCAGTTGTCACCAAACCTTGAAGTATAATCTCTATTGTATTAATATTCAGAATACCATAAGAACATTTACGGGATAATCCCTCAGAAAAGAAAGATGATTTTTACAAAACCATATAGATTATAGGTTGTTTCCTGGTAAACGCTATTCGTGTAAATAATGAAAAGTAAAGAAACACTTAAACCCAATATCTATCGAGTAATCCTGTTTTCTCTGCTCATGTTTATTATTGTGTTATTACCTGTATCTGCTAGTTTCATTTTCACCGGTGAATCCTACAATCTAATTGTCACATTACTATTCTTCGGAAGTTTCATTTTAATGTATATTCTCCCACTATATTTTGTACGGTGGGAGGGTGGAAATTCTATAGAAGAGCTTGGTGTAGGTATGGATGATAATACCGTACGAGACCTGTTTATTGGTGGACTTACTGGCATTATTGCATCTGGTTTTGTGGTAATCTTCGCATATCTTGGTGGCACTCTCAGACCCGTAAGTCAAATAACTACAGATCTCATCATTTCTCAAATCATCATTACTACACCAGTTGCGTTTTTCGAAGAATTATGTTACAGAGGTTATATGATGACTCGAATGGCTCGATTAGGTGGTCCTATTTTTGGCATATTACTTAGTTCAATTCTTTTCTCCTTGTTTCATTTCAGTTGGTGGATTCCACTTGGTACTGTCCCACCTCATATGATCCTATTGTTTACAACAAATCTTCTACTTGGTGGAATTGTCCTAGGTTTATCGTACTATTTGTCCGGTGAGAAATTGTGGGCAGCTATTGGGTTCCATTTCATGTGGAATATGATTGCTTACATTATGTTTCCCATATATCCTCGTGAGTTTGCATATCTTCCTGAAATCTTCCAAATAGAGTGGGGGATTATTTCAATACTGGGATTTCTACTTGGAGCTGTTATCATATGGTTCGTATACTCATCACTAATCCAAAAAGAATCTGAGTAAAACGGATAAAAAGAGAACAATGGGTCCGCAAAATGCGTCCCATTTCCTTATTTTTTTATTTTCTATGATGAAGAGTCATATCTACCATCATCTTTGATTACTAGCATTGTTAAGCCATTTAGACCAATAATAGTAACTTTCTCTCCAGCTTGGATTGGAGGTCCAGTTGTTTTTGCCCACCAAATTTCAGAACCAATCTTAATCTTTCCACGAGGATTAATGTCGGTGAGAGCCTCAATATTCTGTGTTGTTCCATATTGATGTTGAGGCCAATCATCATAATTTCTTAGAAAGATGAAGTAAAGAATCATCAGACATCCAATTGTTCCAACCATTATATAGACGGTCAGTCTATTGGTGGGATCGATAATCGTTGCTGCGATAATTGCAACTGCATATAGTGGAAAGAGTTTCATAGAAACTTTCGCATCAATAAAAGCTCCCTCTACAAAGCTGCCACCACCTGTAAATATGGTGAACATTATATACAAAACAGCGGCGACGACTACTAACATCCACCATTCAAATTCAAAAGATGGTGTAAGCATCGTTTGAAATGCAAACAGGATGATTATTAGGGGCACTGTTATCTGTGCCATTGCTTTTCCAGTTGCTGGTTCTACAGTTAGGACTAGTAATGTTAGGATAACTCCTAGCAGTATAAGCCCTATGAATGGGTCAAAGATGATGTAACCAACAATCATACTTAATGCTGAAAGAAGCACAAGTACAACAAATACCTTGATCCATGCGTCCATTTTTTCACCTACTTTATTGAACGCTTCCCTTATCTTTTGGAACTTTTAGACCGCCTGTGCCTGCAGCTAAAGCTACGGATGCCGCTGCTGAAGCACCAACTTCAGGTATGTTGGTTGGTAACATGATTATGAGATTTGCATTCTTGCTAATTTCCTGCATGATGTTCCATGTTCTGAGCACAAAACCAACTTGTGACTCCTCATAGATTTTTGCAGCCTTCAGCATCGTTTCTGATGCTTCGAGTTCAGCTGTAGCTAGAGTGATTCTAGCTCGGCGTTCTCGTTCTGCTTGTGCTTCTCGACTCATTGCATCTTGTAATTGAGTTGGGATAACAACATCACGAATCTCTACTGCTGTGACTTTGACGCCCCAGTGTTCAGTCTTTTCATCAATAAGTTCCTGCAAATGTTGGGCGATTTTATCTCTCTCTGATAGCACTTCATCCAGAGTAACTTTTCCTGTTGTTTCACGAAGTGTTGTCTGGGCTGCTAGTTCTACTGCAATTGTATACCTTTCCACACTTAATATCGCTTTTTCAACATTGATTACTCTGAAATACATGACCGCATCTACGACAACAGGAACGTTATCCTTTGTCAGAGAACGTTCAGTTTTGAATGCATAAGTCTGTAATCTCAATGATACTTTCATTGCAACCTTGTCAAGCATTGGAGTAATCCAGATTATTCCAGGACCTCGTATGTGCTTAAACTTACCAAGCCGTAGCACAGCTACTCTTTCCCATTCTTTCAGAACTCTGATTCCACTCGCGATAAAGACCAAAATAAGAAACGCGACAATAACGATTGCGAAGATTATTAATTCATTAAACTGCAAATTTGTTTTCTCCTGTCCACACCGACGTGTAAACAAGAACAGTGTTTAACCGTTCTATGAGCTTTTATTGCACGAAACCATATGAAGTTTGGTACTGAATCAATGTAATTTTTTTCTTTCAAGAAGGCTTTTACAAGTTAGATTCCTCTTGTCCTAATTCGGAGATTCTATCAACATATGGAATTGTAGGAAGGATGAGGTTTTCATTCTTAATAGCTTTTGAGACCAAGATACAGATTGGTGCTACGATAAATGTAGCAATTATCCGCTCAATGGGATAAAGAAAAGCTACAGACACATAGAATGGTGCGATAACTTCTGCTGGTACTAACTGGATATAGATGAAGTAGTAAACTCCAATAACGGAACCAATCAATTGATCTGTCATCACAGCTATGAATGCCATAATTAGGAAAGGAAGAATTCTGAAGGTGAAATTGCTTTCTGTTGTTGGTGTCACTCCTTCATACAATAATCTCCCAACTTGTGGAATAATGAAGATCATGCTAATGATTAAAGCTATGATATGTAACCAGAGAAATATTCCAGCTTGAAGGAAAATAGGCCCAATAACAAAAAGAACTGTTCCAGATAGATAGATTAAGAATGATATTTGTGGTCTTCCCATTCTGATTGCCCCTGCAACAAGTGCAGCAGATGCAGGTGCAAGAGGTGTAAATGGTCCAAGTATGGTGCCTATTGCAGGATTTGCAAACATTCCAAGAGTAGTACCAATAATTACTGCTAGGGTTCCATATAATGGTCCTAGTAAGAAACCAATTATTGGTGCAGAAATCAAACCAAATGAAATTACACCTTCAATACCAACTGAGATACTAAATGGAATTATAGTTATGATAAAATGAATTGCTGCAAATACTCCTGTTAATGCCCAAGGATAAGCACTTGATTTTTGAATCTGCGACATATATTTCTTCACCAAAAATACAATGGAATCTTTGTGTTTGAAAATTAATCATCTATATGAATGTACTCAATAATAATGAGATATCGGAGAATTTTCTCCGACATATCTTTAGTTACTAGATGAAGCTAGAATCCAGAAGAATAACCCGCCTAGAATCCATACAAAAAGGCCAGCTCCAAGCACAATGCCAAAAGCTGCTCCAGCTCCGGATGAACCAAAGTTCACATGCATATTTGTGAATCTCTTGAAACCTCCGATATATTTGGTTTCGTAACTACAATGGAAGTGTTTGTCTGTAACTGCTCCACATATCTCACATACAAACTTGTTTTGAAAAGCAGCACCTAGTAGACTATCCATATTGCACCCAATGAATGCTGTTAGTATTGATAATGGAATAACAAGAAGAAGTTGTGCATTATTTGTTATAGGTGTAAGTTCAGGTGCGAGTACACCAAAAATAACAACGATAACTCCAATGAATAGTCCAGCAGCAGCTGCAATTCCCTCCCCCAGTAGAGAAACTGCACCAATAGTTCCACGTGGTACTTTTCTTCTAAGGTTTGTTATGAGCCTTGGCTTTCCTTTACTGAATATTCCCACTTCACTGGCTAGGGTGTCTGCAGATGTTGTTGCTACAGCACCGATAAACCCACCAAACATGTAGAATGCCATATTTGGATCAGAGCTGAATAATGGTGAGAGGTACATTGCAATGGAAAACATCATAGGAATAAGACCACTACCAAAAACGTTCTTCCATGATCTTTTTCCTTTCTGCTCTTGGGCAAATCCTTGTTTAGCTTTTGCTTTGTATTTGAATTTTGTAGCAATGCCAGACGTTATGAAAAAGAAGAGTAATAGGCTGAACGCCACGGGACCCCCAGTATACCATACTGTGAATCCAACGATGAAAGCACTGATTAATCCTGATACGTCTACGAAACGAAGACGATACGTTAAAGCTCCAATTATGGCCATCAATATCAGGCCTGAAACAACTGGGTGGGCCAATAGCTGTTGCATTTCTCTTCACATCCGAGATTCTTGTTATCCTTGTTGTCCTTTAGGTGTTCGACGTCCTATCTAGCGAACCTCTATTATATGAGCATATATTATATGCTATTGTTTTTCTCCCTTATTAGTAAAACATCCCGTTTCGTACCATTTATACCTTTGGTAATCTCCTCAACAACTGTCGAAGTATAAATCGACTAATGACTGAATTAATGTGTAATAACTGCTCAATAGACAGTGAATTGTTTTCTTGGTTGTTTGATTGCTCTCTTAGGAAGAATCTTTCCTTTCTGCATTATGATTAGTTCAAGGTAATATGCTGTAACCATAACATCAGGTGTGATCCAATCTACTGATGCTGTATACTGATCTTGGTCGGAGTCAGGAATTTCTATCTCAAACTCCTTGATGATTTCTCGTCTTGAAAGAATGCGCAATATTGCTTGGAGATTGTTAAACTCTCCTTTAAGCGATTTCATGTCAATCTTAATAGTGACCGGAGTTACTCTTTGGACTAAACTGGGAATTTCATCACCAGATTGATTTCGGATTGTGAAATCTACCCTAAATATTGGCTCTTCGATAGCTTTCACTTTCAGTCTAAGCCGTCCTTCAAATACACGTTTTTCACACTGCAAGTTAACCTTGAGCTGAGCTGTACTCATTTCAGCCGTTAGGGGAATTGAAAACTGTGTTGGAATTAGTTTTGTTGTATTTTTCTCTATTAGTACTTGTTTCGAAATTATTTGATTGGTTCCAGCAACCGATTCCAGAAATACCGTTAGAGTACAATTCAATAACATTGAAGATATATTGGTCAGATGTAGTGTCCCAGATACAGTTTCATCTGGTGAAACAAATTTTGGAATTCCACTAAATGTTATTTTAGCTATTTCTTCTAAAATGTCAGATCCCAAATTGATGTTCTGTGTTTTCTGGTCCAATACGATTCCACCGTAAGACAGTCGTGCTATAAGCACAACATGTGATGGGCTGGTATCTGTCTTAGGTTTCGGTATTTCCAGTGGTCCAAATGCAAATGAAAGATTCCTGCTTTGTTTCACAGATTGTCTAAGTACTAAATGTTCTTCACCGTCAGGAAATTGAAATAACATTTCTACAGCAGCTGGTTCCCCTAGTTCTGTGTTCCTCCTAATTCTCAGCCAACCTGAAATGCGCTTTCCAATCTGTGACTTATTTGGAGCTCTTAATGAGTCAATACTAACTCTAACTCCCAGATGTGCAATTCGCATTCTATCTGATTCAGTGACACTCAATTGAGAACCATTAAATTCTATCCAGGCTTTGATTATTCCCGTGCGAGCTTCTGGTGCTTCATTTGATATTGTTGGAACACGCCATCGGAATGCTAAAGCCTCAGAAGTTAAGTCTGATATTTTCATACTTGCTATGTCATATACTTCTCCAGTATCAGTATGATATGCGACATGAAGTGATGCGTGTTTTGGAATTTGTTTTCCTCTCGCTTTAATTGCAACCTCTCCATGAATCAATTCGCCAGGAGAATGCGCTTCTTTAGCATCTGTTCGTAAAAGTACCTGAGGTCCCTTTTTCACGAATCCTGCATAAAACGGCTTAGATGTTACAGTGGTAATCTCTTCTTCGTCTTCTAGTAAACTAACTCTTAAGACACATCTTTGGACACCCTCACCTGCATCTTCCGGAATTATCAACGGGGGAAAGTCCTCATGGTCTACTACTCTTAGTTCACCTTTCTCAATCTTCAGTGGTGTACTAACGGATGCAAATATTTTTTCTCTCGAAGGAGCGATTACTTCAACTCTGCAATCCATCATTGTGTTGAATGGATAGTTTGTGTCTATTTCTCCAGAAAATCGAACTGGCGTCTTGCCATCAACAAATTGGGTGGTTGTCCCTGGTCTTGCAGAAACGCGCATCCAGTAAGTACTAATTGTACCAGTTACTGGGATCTCTCTCCCTGCGATACCTATTTCTGAAAATACATTGTAAGCTGAAACTCCCCGTTTAGTTTGAAAACTCAAGTTTTCAATATGGATTTGACCTGATTGTATTTTGGATATCGGGATGATGTTACTTTCAACAATATTTCTATCCGAGTCTTCTATTGTGTACTTGATGGTAAGATTGGTGATATCTCTATCCAATGTATTCTTTATGGTTATCATAAAATGGGCTTCTTGACCTGAAAATACTTTGTCTGAATCGATAACTAGTTCTGGTTCAATTCCTTTCCACCAACATAGCCATGTCGGTAGGTTAGGAGTGCCATCTAACGGGTCATATAACCAGTTTGTACAACACTCTCGTGTAATTTCCGCTAATCGTTTCAAAAGAACTACCATGTTGAAGTCCGATTTTGCAAATACATCAAGTTGGAAATCTGCACCTGTTGTTCGAGCTTCTACTGTTTCGCTTCCAAAAATGGATATCAACAATGCTTGGAAAAAGGGATTATCAATAGCATTTAGCTCTTCTAATTCATCACGAATTATATAGAGCATTGAAATAACAGCGTCTCCCATGAACCTGTTTCTCTTTCTGGATGATACTGACCCATCATCTTGGATTTGAAAATTATACATTTTCAAAAAATCAGAAATCTGCGCACTTTTACCAGGTCTAAAAGGGGCCCATAGACCTGCTGCTATTGCTGCTTCTCTGTTGGCTGCTAAAGTATTAGCACTTACATCCGGGACGAATTTTCCTTTTTCAACCATTCGTTTTGCCTTGAGTGCCAACGCTTGAAGTAGTAGAGCGATTCCTATCCTTCTGGGTACAGATAACTGAGTATCTGTGACTCGTATTTCTATGGTACCATAATCTGTGAAGGGAAACATATCCACCATTCTTGGGGGACTTCTATTGACATGACGAGCGAAGGCGTCTTCATCTGCAGATTTCAAATGTGGTATGTATTCGAATTCATTACTAGGTCCCATCTGAGTTGTGTTTTTCCATAGACGAATCGATCGCTTGCATCTTGGTGCGCGAGTACGATTTTTCTCGTCCACAAAAATTTCATCTGATGCCATTTTATTTTCAAAAGGTGAGTTGACCGAGAGAGCGATTAATTGTGGGATAAAATTTCGTATCATGTTGTATACTGCTATTTTTACACTATTGTCAACATTTGGTCCAAGAATGTGATGATGTTCTCCAAATGACAGATTTTTGAGGTATTCTTGTGTCGGATTCAATCCAGTTGAAATGAGTACTACTCTTGATTCTCTGGGTATTGAATCATATGAGACCGCTATCAGTGTTTGAACCCACCAAGCGAGTTCTTCCAGTGTTGTACATGGAGGTGTTGCAATTTCTAAGATCCATGTTAATGAAGTTACATTTGGATCATGGCCAAGCAAGGTGTATTCTCGAGCAACACCTTGTGGGTCTTGATAACTTGCTACTATCCTTGAACCTCTTTCTCCCTCTTCAGTTTGAGCGGAGTGATTATAGTTTTGCTTAACCGTTTCTACACTGGTATTCTTTATCTTCCTGTCCAATAGTATTTTTGCACTCGATACAATTCTATCAAAAATATCTAGTATCTCATCGCCACGAATCCAGCTTCCATCTCGATTTACAACCTGCAATTCGACTTCGATGCCATGGGGAAATGGTAGTTGAGTTTCTTTTTCTCCCCTATCTTTCCTCATTTTATGACACCACCAATGTGAATAATTTGAACAATTCAGCAAGCTTCTCGATATCATGTGCAAGTGAACTTGATATTGTTAGCTCAATTGCCATGGTGTCTTGATAGTTTTTGATAGATTCGATAACCGAAAAGATTAGCTTTCCTCCTCCAAACTCAGATTTATCCTCCACAATGTTGAATGTCGAATCTCTTATTTTTTGGATAAAACTAGTTGCTCGCAGTGCGAATCTCTTGCCTATTACTATTGTTTTTTCTATCTCAAGAATTTCAGGTAATTTATGAATTTTGAGTGAGATAAACATCAGGTTATTTCCATATTTACGAAGATGTCCTAATAGACGATTTACTATTTCACTATAGGATTTCTTGTTCCCTGTTGGGCTGGATTGAACCATAAATGACGGCAGTTTAACTCCCTTTTCTCTCACATCTTTAAGAAAATTGATAACCATTCTGTCTTCTGGAGAATTATCTTGAAGACATATCATTACTCTTGGGATTCCTATGATATAGTCACCATCTGATACCGATTTGGAAATCCGTCTATCTTGCGTCATTATATGGATTGTTTCAGATATTGACGATACCTTGTCAGTAATTTGCTTAATTAGATCTTTAGCTCTCTCAAGGCTTTGTTGGATGTCTTCAATAGATGTGGGTCTATCCATACTTTAACCTCAAGGGACCGTGATGATATTTCACTATCCCTAACGGTTATTATCTTTACTAGAACTATTTAGTTTTCAGCAACAAGTTTGTAAACTCTCTTCAGTTTCTGTGACAGCTCTCGTAGCTTATACCAGACGGTCTCGCGTCCCTTTTGTTCAGCAAGCTTGTCGATTAACATCTGGTGGTCGAACTCTCCAATATCTTTCAAAAGAATAAGTGCTTCTTCATCTGTAAAATGTGACTTGTTGACACGTCCATCCTTAAAACGTTTGATTAAAGGTAGTAATGCTTTTTCTGCAGAATCCACCTTGATTAATGCTTCTCGGTAAGAATCTTTTGGGTCTTTCATGGCAAACCCACCAATTAGGGGGGTCATTCCTACTCCCATGGATCCTTCACCAAGACTATCAAGGATATCCATTGCATCTTGGTAGTACTCGTATGTATCTGTTAGACATTTTTTTATCGCGCGTATAATTCTTGGACGGTCGGACACTTCAGCCATTTTTAGACCTCTTGATTATTGAAAAACAGGAAATAAGGACCCGATTGGGTCCTTAATCTATCAAATTTGATTTTTTTAAAATTGAGCTTCATCAGGAAGCTCGCCAGCAAAGTGACATGCAACGAAGTGACCATCACCCATATCACGGTCTTCAGGTATCTCTTCGACACATCTCTTCTGAGCGTATGGGCATCTTGGATGGAATCTGCATCCGGATGGTACATTGATGGGACTTGGTGGTTCTCCTTTCAGTGACTCTACACGTCGTTTCACAGTTGGGTCTCCAGAAGGTACTGCTGAAATGAGAGCTCGTGTATATGGATGCAATGGATTGAATGCGACCTCATGAGCTGGTCCCAGTTCCATAATCTTCCCAAGATACATGATACCAATTCTGTCTGCAATATATGTTGCAACTGCAAGGTCGTGTGTAATGAATAGGTATGTAAGACCCAATTCGTCCTTGAGCTGGAGCAGGAGGTTCAGAATTTCAGCACGAATTGATACATCTAACATAGAAACTGGCTCGTCTGCTACCATGAATTCAGGATGCAGAATTAAAGCACGTGCAATAGAAATTCTCTGCCTCTGACCACCTGACAGTTCGTGAGGATATCTGTCAATATAGTCTTCTGCAGGTGTTAGTGCAACACTCTCCAATGCTTCTAGAACTCGCTTTCGGCGTTGGCTGGGTGTTAGTGGAATCTTGTGAACGGTTAATGGCTCAGATACGATTCCAAAAATACTCTGTTTTGGATTAAGGGACTCGTACGGGTCTTGGAATGTGATTTGCATTCTCTTCCTGAGTTCCTTCATCTCATTCCTATCAAGAGTTCCTAAGTCCTGATCCAAGTAGTATACTGTTCCATCTGTTGGTTCTTCAAGATATAACACACATCTTCCAGTTGTAGTCTTTCCACAACCAGATTCTCCTGCCAGAACAAGTACTTCTCCTTTCTTGATATCAAAGGTTACGCCGTCAACGGCTTTCACATAAAGTTCTTGTTTGTAAAGAAGTGAGGAGAGAAATCCGGTGTTTACCTCGAACCATTTTCGCATATTTCTGACTCTAATGATGGTCTCTCCTTCAGATAAATCTGAGGCTCCTTTTAGTTCAATACTTTCTTCGTATGTCATTGTTTTGGACCTCCTCAATCTAAGTCTACTGTGAGTTCTCCCTTTAGCTGTTCTGCAAAGTGACAGGACACGAATCGACCAGGATCAATCTCGTCAAAACTTGGTTCCTCACGTGTACAGATTTCTTTTGCATATGGACATCTTGGATGGAATCTGCATCCTCTTGGAGGGTCTATAAGATTTGGTGGCGACCCAGGAATAGATGTCAGCTTCTTCTTTTCTGCTTTAATCATGCTTGGAATTGCACCAACCAGGCCCGTTGCGTATGGGTGAATTGGTTCCTTGAATACCGAAACCACATCTGCTAGCTCTGCAATCCGTCCCGCATACATAATAGCTGTCTTATCACAAGTTTCTGCAATAACACTCAAGTCGTGAGTGATCAAAATCAATGAAAGACCCAAGTCTTTCTGAAGCTTCTGCATGAGTTTGAGTATCTGTGCTTGAATGGTAACATCCAGCGCTGTTGTTGGCTCGTCTGCAATTACCAAGTCCGGGTTGCATGCTAGAGCCATTGCAATCATGGCCCTTTGTCGCATTCCACCAGAGAACTCGTGTGGATAATTGTGAATACGACCAGGATCAAGACCAACCATCTCAAATAGCTTGGCACACCGGTCAAGTGCTTCTTCTTCTGTAACATTCTCGTGCATAAGAATGGCCTCAGCAATCTGTTCACCAATCTCAAATACAGGATTCAAAGCATTCATAGCACCTTGAAAGACTATTGCGACATTCTTCCATCTGATGTCACGCATCTCTCTCGCTGTCTTTCTCAGAAGGTCGTCTCCCTTGAAGAAAATATTACCTCCCACAATATTAGCCGCTGGTGGCAGCAACTGCATAATTGAATATGCCAAGCTACTCTTTCCACAACCAGATTCGCCTGCCAGGCCAATTGATTCACCAGAGTCAAGCTGTAGGGTAACATTATCGACGGCCTTCACTAACCCCTGCTGTGTTTGATAGTACATGCGTAGGTTTTTAATATCAAGGAGGTTCATATAGTTATAGCACTCTCCGTCGGAGCAATAGCACGTCCGTAACTAATTTTGTCCTCGGTTAGGTTCTTAAATACCTAACGGCACAAGCACGGTGGGTGCGATTGCTGATTAATAATGGGTCGGAGACCTCTTCCTAGATAACCCTTGGGATTCAGTCAACTTTTTTGTTTGAACTTGAGGGATTTAAATCAAAGAGGGAGTTGCGGGTGTTTAGCTAGGATAACTGACACATCCGGATTGAAATACTATAGCGAGGTCGGATAGTTAGTATGAATGAGCCAATTAGACTATGAACCACAATTGAATCATGTGTATTCAATGCGTTCTGAATATAGTTTCTCTAGAGTACTATAGATCCATCTACTGGAATCAATTCTCTCCAAGTACGCCATGCTGGGCAACATCCAATGCTATTAGTCCAACAGAATGCACACGGTAGTAGGTATGAGAAAGGCCAAGTCCACATTAAGAGAAACCTCCCAAAACACACAAAAAAACCAAAAAGACTCAGCTAATACTAATGCATCATATTACTGGGGATGGTTAGTGCAGTAAGAGTTTCCCCTTTGATTTTGTTAGAAAAAGAACAGAGTTGTTAGGGATGAAGGTATGTTGTTGTTCAATCGAAACTTAGTATTCCTATACGAAAAGTTGGATCTTCAAACTTGGTTTTTCATAAAGAACGCCGAGTACGAAAACCGTAAAAGGGTGTGATTATTGCTAAGTAACGATACCAATGAGCCCTCGAGTGAAAGCTTTTCCCGAGACCCGTGAAGAACCAAGGAAGAAGATATTGTTAATCCCCCCTGTGTTGATACTTGGAGGATGGGGCCTCACCATTCTTCACGAGAGTCTTAGATTTATTGGGTCCCTGATTGCGTTTACAGGAGTTCTTACAGTGTTTTTAGTAGGTATGATTTTTGCGGACCTTTGGGTTGCATCTCGTCGCACTAAGGATATAATTAAGGCCCGTGAGAGAAGAATGCGTGAGAGCGGAGGAGAGGCAGATGACCCCGACGACCCATTTATAGACACATTAGAAGAGTCTGCAGACTGAATTATCCACTTTCAGTGTATACCTAGATAGACACTTTTATTTATGTAAAATCACCATTTACTAAGTAGTAGTACATAGGGACAGTAGGTATTTGCCCGCACAAAGCGGTGCGTTCTTAAGGGCCTTTGCCTGCTCACTCCCAACACTGGAGGTAAGAAATTGTCCGAATCAAAAAAATCCAGTTGGAAAGATAGCAACTGGTACATGAGCCTCACTGGTTTTTGGAAGGAATACCGTAGACATAAGATCGGTATTCTTGGTATTATCGTGCTTTTATTTTATGTTGGAATGGCCGTTGGAGCTCCATGGCTAGCAACTCACGATCCCTCTCCAAACAACACAGTTGCACCAGAATTTCTTGCTCCTGGGTGGATGTCAGTATTTGATCCTACAGGTGTAATTACCGATCAGTATATGCCCGATCGTGAATTAACCGAAGCGCCTGAATTTGAACTCATTGGCGACTCTACTGATTTCTCCTACGAGCATTATGTACCGGATGGAGGGAACGGTCGAGTTAATTTAACGTGGGAACATACAGCTGGTACTGAAATTACACTGCAAGATCCATATGATACTGGACCTCAGCTATTAGATCCTATCGCTGATTCCTTTATTGTCTTTAAACAAGAAGTCGAATGGCCATTTGAAGGTCTTCCTGAGGATGTCAATATCTCACTAACATATGCTACCACTCTTACAGGTGATTTCCTCACTGAAGAGCGTGGTGGTCTGATGTTCAGAGCTTATATCTGGTTTATTGATGATTCAGGAAACTGGATGCGAGTATTTGAATCAAATCCTCCATATGCTGATTATTTTCAGACTCGAATCAAACATCTTAGCTTCTTCGACATCAGAGACACCTTTGGTGGAATGGTTGTAGACGAAAACAATGTGCAGGAAGATGAACGAGATGTATTCACTGTAGCTTTTGGTCTTGTTCCTTCAGAAACGTTCTTCGAAGATTCTGTTGGCGATTATGAACATCCATATCTTAACTACACTGGTGGCGTGGAAATAACTGTCGAGGAACTTGGAGTTATTGCACATGGAGGCTATTTTGGTGTACTTGGAACCACCGATAAAGGTGGGGATGCTTGGAGTCAGTTAGTGTTTGGGTCTCGCATCTCACTTACCATTGGTATCCTTGCTACTGCTCTGTCAACTGCGGTTGGTGTGATTGTAGGTCTTACTGCTGGATACTTCGGTGGAAAAACTGATGAGATTTTAATGCGTGTTGTAGACTTCTTACTAGTCATTCCCGGATTGCCATTGATGATGGTCTTGGCGGCCTTCTTAGGGCCGACTATAGAGAACATCATCGTTGTAATTTCAATTCTGGGTTGGACTGGCACCTCGCGACTTATACGATCGCAAGTAATGGCTGAGAAGAACAAAGCATATGTTGAATCTGCAAGAGCTATTGGAGCATCTGATACTTACATCATCTTTAGGCACATTCTACCCAATGTAACCCCAATTCTCTTTGCAAATATCACCTTGGGTGTTGTCGGTGCTATTCTATCAGAATCCGGTCTTGCATTTTTGGGTCTAACTGATCCTAACGAACCTAGCTGGGGTCGGATGATTGCAGACGCACAAGGCACAGGTGGATTCAGCCAAGGTGCTTGGTGGGTTGTGGTATTTCCAGGGTTGATGATCACAATACTTTCATTGGCCTTTACCTTTGTAGGTCATACTCTAGACCAGGTTCTTAATCCAAGGCTCAGAGAAAGATAATACGATGTTAGAACTGAAAGGCCCATTCTGTGGGTCTTTCTCCTTTTCCTTTTTTCCGCAATCTCACATCACCGAGAACATCAACCTTATATGGGTGATAGGAGTATACTATCTTGTTATACAGTACTTAGTCGTACTAGGTATAAACTAAAATGGAGTGTCTGAGAATGGGACTACGTGAATATGTCATCAGAAGGAGCATTTACATGTTTCTTCTTGTTGTGGCGGTAGTATGTTTCAACTTCTTTCTCTTTAGACTTCCAACTCTTGTATTAGATGTCAGTCCTGTTGACCTGATGATTAGCGAAGAACTGAGAAGAAACCTTACACGTCAGGCTTTAGCCGAACTGTATCAGCGTTTCGGATTGGTTCCTGATCCTGACATTTTTGACTGGATCTACATGTTTTGGCGATACCTCGTCAACATGTTCACAGGCAATTTCGGTCTATCCTTCTGGAATCAGCAACCAGTTATGGATGAGATTATGGAACGCCTTCCAAATACTCTCTTATTGATGGGAACATCATCTATTGTTTCTATTATTTTGGGTATCTGGACTGGTGTAAAGGTCGCAGCTGACCCCGGTTCTCGAAAAGATGTCAGTGCTGTTACATTAGCTCTCTTCATTTACTCATTACCTATCTTTTGGTTAGGTATGATGTTGTTGATGATTTTCGCTTTCTACGTACCTGAATTGACTGGTGGGTTGATAGGATTCCCCTTAGGGAAGACAATTACCCAACCACTTTGGGGTGTAGCAAAAGCGAGTCCTCTTGGTGGGTTATGGTTGGCAGCTGATATTCTTCATCACCTTTTCCTCCCAATGATTGCATTGGGTGTAGGTGGTTATGGTGGTTACTTCCTCTATATGCGTAACAATCTCATTGATGTTATGACTGAGGATTACATCTTGACTGCTCGTGCAAAAGGTCTTGATGAGAATCAAGTTCTATACAAACATGGTCTAAAGAATGCTATGTTACCAATGGTTACGATTATTGCTATGACCTTCGGGTTCTTGATAAATGGAGCGACGCTTACCGAAACGGTGTTCAACTGGAACGGGTTAGGTCGCTATATTTTTGATAGCCTGTTCCGGTTAGACTATCCAGTAGTCCAAGCAATCTTTATGATCATTGCAATCACCGCTATTCTAGCTAACTTCGTAGCTGACCTACTATATGGTGTATTAGATCCTCGGATTAAGTACGGATAGTTGTTTCAGCTATTAGGAATCGGCCCTACTGGGCCGCATTTCTTTTTCTTTTTTAAGATTCTACCAAAAATATCTGATGATATTGGTACTACTACTCAATACATTTAATCGCGAGTAGTGGAATATGTCTACACTTAATCTGCCTACTATCATTATTGTCAGCTATTTCAATGTGTACTGAAATGAACAATAACGCTTTTATTACCCTCTATCTTATTTGATGTATCCGATTTCGACTCGGAAAAGGAGATAGAGAGAATTATGGCTAGCACACGTGTGAAAAGATTTGTTGCTTTGTCACTCGTTACTGCTTTTATGTTGATGGCTGTTTCTCCAGCTCTTGTCGTTGCACAGGATGGACTTCCTGGTCATGCAAAGTCAGGGCCTTATATTGACAAACTGGTCTTCAACGTAATCACAGGTGACGACGCACAAGTCCTCGCACTGAAAAACGATGAAATCGATCTTATCGGTGACATGGTTGACCCAGGTTTCCTCCCTGAATTAGAAGAGGATGATAATATCGAGGTCGCTAATGTACTCCGAAATGGATATGGATACGTTACAATAAATTGTGACAAATACCCACTTAACTATACAGCCTTCCGTCGAGCTCTTGCTTTTGCATTAGATAAAAACGCAATCTCAGACCAAGTTTGGGACAGTCTATCGGTACCACAGGACTCCTGTGTGCCACAGGTGAACCCATTCTCAATTGAAGGTGACCTACCATACACTTACTACGCAGCCAACGTACAGAAGGGTAAGAATCTACTTGCTCAGGCTGGGTTTGCAAACGTAGACGATGATGACTTCTTAGAGGCACCTAATGGTGAAGACTTTGACATCCTCGTAGAATGTGCACAATCTTCTGAGATTGCTGTTGAAGTAGGTCAGAAAGTTGCAGAAGCTCTACAGGCATTAGATATTGATGCTACTTCAATCGCAACAGACTTCTATGAATATCTTAACCGTCTTTACTTCCACTTAGATTATGATATCGTCTTCCTTGGTTCAAGTTTCAGCACATTTGATGTTGACTGGCTCGCTTATGAGTACTGGTCAGATTATGCAGATGAACCATACTGGAACTTCCCTAACTTCAGAAACGATTCATATGATGATTGGAGAGATGAGCTCCTCTATGGTACCACTTTTGAAGAGGTATATGAGGCAGCTATTGAGATGCAGAAGATCTGGGTATTTGAGTGTCCAATGATCATCTGTTACGAAAACGTTCTTCTTTCCGCCTACCGAACTGACAAGTTCGAGGGATTTGTCAACGATGTTAGTGATGGTGTACCTGGATGGTGGACCAACTATAAGGTTCACAGAAAGGCCGCTGGTCAAGAGATTGGTGGAACTTTCCGCTGGAGCAACCCTCTAGACATCGACACCTTCAACTTCATGACAAGCTCCTCTGCTTATGCAGCTAATATCAATAACCAGCTTTGGGATAGTCTTATCACCCAGGACTCACAGGGTAATGACGTCAACTGGCTCTGTGAAGACTTCACAACTGAGACCCATGACGACAACCCAGCAGTACCTGATGGTCACACTAGGTTTACCTTCAATATGATCCAGAACGCAACCTGGACCGATGGTACTCCTATTACTGCAGAGGATGTTGCCTACTCGTTGAACTTCTTCAAGACTTCAGCTGGCAACCCCTATGGTGCAGACCTGACAGACCTCGCAGCAGCTTATGCCCAGACTCCTTACACACTCGTTGTAGAGTTTGATACGGAATCATATTGGCACCTGCACACGGTCTCATACAAACCTATCCTACCTAAGCACATCTTCACCGACCCAAGCTTCCCAACTTGGAACGAGTGGGATCCTGACCCAACTGACCCTGACGAAGAATTCTTTGTCACCTCTGGTCCATTTACCGTATCTGAGTCCGTTGACGGTGAGTTCACAGAACTCGAATACAACCCCAACTACTTCTACGGTATTGAGCACCCAGATGTCACTGATACAACTGATGCTCCTGTAGCACCAGATGTTTTGATGGCAGTTGTAGCTGGCGCTGTTGGCGCTGCAGTGGTCATCCTCGTTGGTGGATATGTCCTGATGAGGCAAAAGTAGAACCATTTTTAGTATACAGGGGACTCTGTCCCCTATTCCTTTCTTTTTTCCATTAATTTCTTTAGTTACATTTTATCGTTTATTACCAAGATAGATGACCTCATTAGTGATTTAGTAGACGTATTTGTTGAAGAATGTAGAAATTTATGCAAAGGTGTTTGTTCTTGAAAATTAATAGATCGCGAATCATACTTATCCTTCTATCGATATTTCCATTAGTTATTGGGTCTGCTATCGGAATCTCCGTACTTGGTAGTGGTCTTATTGGGCGAATAATATCAGAATCTTACAATTATAGTGTGTCCGATATAATCATACAAGCAATAGTATCGACAGGGTTGGGTGCACTTGTAGTTTTAGCTTTATTCACAGTAATGAAGAGAGGTGGACGTGGTACAAGGAAAATTGTTGTCGCATTTGTTGTATCGCCCATTCTCTATTTTGTTTCTTTGTTTGTAAGTCAGGTTTTCCTGCTTATACTACTAAAGGGATCTGAAGATGTATGGTTTGGACTTTTATCTCTTTTTTCTCTGGCTGTTGCAATGGTATCTTTAGCTCTTTTGGTAATTGATGCAATTCCACCAACAGTCCGCAATCTGTTTGTAATATTTTATGGAAGTGTTTTTGGTGTATTCATGGGATTAACCTTAATCACTTCTACGATGTTTGTGATGATATTAACACTAATAGTCGAAGACTATTTCCTTACAAGACATTCTCCAGCAATTGATGATATACAGATGGATGACCGTTTAGGATCTGATCCATTTGATTATACCCGCATAAAGACAGAGAGTGTTTCTATTGGTGCTGGCGATTATGTTACATTCTCTTTGATTTCATCCCATACTGTTGCCTTCTTTCCTTGGTATGTCTGGGTTATGTCCATGGCACTTGCCTCTGTGGGTATTATCATAAATATCACTATTTTGGCTAAAGAGGATGATATACTCCCAGCTATTCCTCTCCCTGCTGGTTTAGCTTTACTACCATGGATTCTTCACATTGCATCTCTTTTTATCCTTGGAGCTTGATAGGGAAAGAATAAAAGTCGATATTGGTCGAGTACAACTGCGTAAAGCAAAAGGGGTATATTTAGCTCGAATTATTATCACTGGTGAAGAGAAATGATATCTGGTGAGAAGACTCAAAATGCGATTGTCATATCAGTCATGCTAATCGCTATTATTAGTGGTGCATCACTTTATTCATCCGCCCAGTATTTCAGTGGTGCCAATATAATCACAAACTTTCTTGAGATTGATTTGGTTGGACTAGAAATAACTAATTTGGATCCAATAAATAGGACAAATCCCCGCCTTTCGGTATCATTTCGATTTCAAGCTCCTCAAGTTCCTGCAGGTTCAATACGTCTTAGTGCTCTTGATTGTGATGTTAGCATTAATGGGTCGGCACTAAGTGGAAAGGATATTGGACTAATTGTTCCTCCTGAATACAGGACAGTAGGATCAGAATATGATGAAACCTTAAACATGTCGATTAATATCGAATTTGAATCGGATAAAAATACTGTTTACAATGCATCTAGTTCTGGCGAATGGAATTTCATCATCGAATTGACAGTAGGATATTCTACTTTTCAATCTAGAAGCACAAATATCATAATACAAGTTTGGGCATCAGATGGTTTCATTGTCTGATGCCAAGCGTTTCTTGAGTATTTGTATCCTGTCCACATTGATTGGATCCACACCAATAATGTTGGCAAGGTTGACTGATACTCTATCAAGATAATGTGTTATAGCCAAAGTTTCCTCCAGTTTTGATTGACTTCTCAATTTGATACTAACTGGTTCACACCCGTAGTCTTTGTATATATCATGGGTAATATCAAATCTCTGGCTTATCCTTCGAGTTTCGTGTACACTCCTAAGGAAAATTGGTACAAGCTTTTTTTCTGTGAATGTTAGAACCGACTCTATCTCATTGTGATTTACTTCAGGTAGCTCTGAATAGAATGCTGCAGCTTTTGCATTTTCGTTTATTTGACATTTAGCTCGATATGCTACTGGAAACAGGTGAGACCATCCGGTGAAAATTGGAATTTTTCCTACAAGAAATTGAGCAAAGTCTTCTGGCTTTCTAATCTCAGTACCCCATTGTTTCTGGGTTTTTTTCAGTTGTGCTGCAATCAATTTCAAATCAATATGCTCTTTTCCTAGCAGTAACTCGATTGTCGGAAAAACAGCTGAGAATATTAGTGGAAGGGCTGCACGTGGTTGAAAGCCTTTTGGAAGCACATGAGTACGATTTGATGGAACTTCTGTCCTCATTTTCCCTCCACTTGTGATTGCAAAACATGTAGAGCCCTTTTTTTTGGCTTCTCGAAGTGATAAGAGAGTTTCTTCTGTGTTACCTGAATAGCTAACTGCGATTATAATCCATGATTGCTTTACAAATTTCGGAATTGAATAGTTCCGGACTGAAATGATTGGCACATCTGAGTGTATTACTCCTTTTGTAAGCAATCCTGAAATAGCACTTCCACCCATTCCAAGTAGACAAATTCCTTCAATATTATCTTTTTTTGCGAGCTGGATACTTTGTCGAAATTCTTGCGTTAATGTTGTAATTTGGAGCATTTCAGGGAATGCATCAACCATCGATTGCATATCTGTTCTATCTATTTCTCCCAGGAGATTCATTTCAATCAAGAAGATTTCATCAGTTTTATATATATCCTGATTGGTGATTTTTGGTTTAGATGATAAGACTAAAAACGAGCTTCTTAATGCAATACAGTATCCCCTATCTTTTTGGAGGATATTGAAATGGGAATTATGCGGACTGCTGCAGTGAAAGGGATAATCCCTGCTGGAAACAAAGTGACTGAACTACGAAGTAACCTTACTCGTTTGATGAATGAATGTGCAATTGTCTTGGAAGAACGATTCGGACAGGAGGGCTTAGATGCCTTAACTGAAGTTTTCAGCCGTCTAGGGTCACAAGATGCCAAATCGATGAAGGAACGGTTAAGATTAGATAATGGATTGGAAGATGCATCAGATGCTTGGAAAGTAATAGGCCATATGTTTGGAGCAAAAATGAATGATACTTGGAAATCAGAAGAGTATGTTGAGTTCGATCATCCGTTCTGCCCTCAACATTCTGAATTTCAAAAACATAATGCATTATACTGCGATACTGTTTGTTTGCCCTATGTAAAAGCAGTAGCTGAAGGTATTGCTCCTGGTATATCTGTCGGTGTTGTAAGAAAAGCAACAAAAGATAGTACTTGTATAAAATCGCTCGAATTGGAGAAACCGAGAAGTGAGTAGTTTTTCAAGCACTTTAATAGAATTTAGAGTAGGGAGTAATCTTCTATCAGGCATATTGGAATCGAAAACTAATGAACATCTTTTTGTTATGTTCTTATTGCATCCTCATCCTCTTTTTGGTGGAGATATGCATAATGAGGTAATTAGAGAAATTGCTCTACATCTCCAACACATAGGAGTTGATACTTTCAGATTTAATTTCAGAGGTAGTGGAGATAGCAAATCCGACTATGCTGGTGTCGATGGGGCTGTTGCTGATTTGCGTAATGCGGTTGATAAAGTACAATCAGTAACTGGAATATCAAAATACAGTTTCTTAGGCTATTCCTTTGGTGCTTCTATCGCATTAATATCGACTGGAATAATGGATCCAAATTATGTTATCGCTCTAAGCCCATCATATAGTCTTATCCAAGAAACCTCAAATCATGATGATATCTTACAGAATATTTCCTGTCCAACGCTTCTTATTCACGGATCTAGAGATATGACTGTTCCAATAAAGAATTCAATCATTATCGCCAAAAAAATCGAAGATTCATTACTCACGAAAATCATATTGAATGAAGGACATTTTTATCTCAATAAACTTCCTCACACATGCGAAATTATAAAGGACTATATCACAAGCCAGAAACCTCAATAACAGTATATTGAGTATGAAACATATCATTAGGTTTCAAAACATAGAACGCGAGGACCAGAGAATTGCTGAAAGCAGTACTCTTTGACATGGATGGAACAATAACTGAATTGACATTGCCCTTGGAGGCAATGCGTAGTGACACAAAGAAATTCTTTCTAGAACGAGGTCTACCTTCTAGTCTTCTGACTATAGATGATGGAATTTCTAGTACTAAATACAAAGCTAAAACCTACTTCTCAGATAATGGTATTTCGGAAGAAGATTGGAAGCAGATGGAACTTGATCTTGATGTGGTTCTGAATTCCCATGAGGGTGATGCTGCTAAAAACACCTTGATTATTCCAGGTACTTTAGAATCAGTACAGCAGATTAGAACCCTTGGCTTGAAGACTGCAGTTCTAACTAACAATGGTCGTCATGCGGTGGATATAATATTACAAACTCATCCTTTCCATGAATATTTTGACATTATTCAGACCAGAAATGAATCCCCTAACCCCAAACCATATCCTGACGGTCTCCTAAAATTAGTGCGTTATTTGAACCTTAAGGTTGATGAGGTAGTATATGTTGGGGATGCTCGTATAGATGCGGCTGCTGCACAAGCTGCAGGTATCGAGTTTTGGGGTGTTTCTACTGGTGAAACTTCAAAACAAGTTTTGGTAAGTGTTGGTTCGGATTTGGTATTTTCTTCTCTGAATGAGGTTGCTAAAGAAGTTAAGAATCGGATAGACAATGAACTTGACTAGACCTCTCTGACCAAATGTTAAGTCAGTATTTTATAGGTAGTCTGTTTTATCTTGGAAAACGTACTCCCTCTGATATTTTGATAATTTGGTCTTCTTTGAAAGAAACACCGCTTTTTTCCCCATCTATTTACATTCTCCTTAAGCTTTAGGTTTCTTAGGAAACTTTTCACTGTTCGTTCGTGTTATATGGCTTTGAGATATAGTTGTTAGCAAGGCATACACCTCAATGTGATAACAACTACAACCACCATGGAGATTATTCGATACAATGAAACTAGACGAGGGTACTTATGTGATATTACAGTCTGCTCAAGGAGCATATGCATGTAGAACGTTACCAATTCCAAAACATTGGAATCCTATAAGCAGACCTCATGTAGCCTTGCTAATTCCGGATAATGGGAAAGTATTCAAACTATATCTTTCTGAACCAAATTTGGAATGCACTCTAGAAGGCAATCCCATTTTGGTTTCTGATTTTGATACTATTCCTGATAGAGCAATTATTGAAATAAGATATACATGTCTCAACTATTGCTTCTACAGACGTGATCGTGATATCTGGATCAAGGTTGCAGAAGCAGATTCCCCGTTCATAATCGAAGTTTTTTCTTATGGTTATGATTCAATCATTGTAGAAACATCTCCTTTTCCACAGGTATTTGATTTCTGTTAGAGGTGTAGAATAACTAAGTAAAAGACAGAATGGGGGGGAGACCTCCCTCATTCAAAATAATAATTTTTGCATCATAAACAAATTGAAGGTGCGAGGTGCGCCAGGAAAAATAGTACGCTTGGTTGCTTGAGGAGGTTAATCGCGACTTTTTCAGTGCGATTGGAGGAGAGGATGTGTGCACCTTTTGTGCAATCAGGATTTTTCAGGAGGGAGCATCACTATTGATGACATTCGTCAAATGTGATGTTTGGCGCTCCTCGACACGCATTCAATTGTATGTACCACAATAATACATTTAAAACTTGTGATAATCTCTATTAATTATTCTATTTATTGCGATTTTCACAATATTTGGCGGGGATTAGGTTCGTCCAAGAATTGATTATATAGTTTTGAACATATTATATTATTAGGAACGACCTGAGGACTATTCTTGTTATGATCATTCCGTAACATTCTCTCTCCTCCTCCAGCGTTAATTTCTCAGGTCGCTCTTCTTCTTCTATTAATATCATCAACTTATCATCACAATAATAAAACACCCATGTTGACATTACATACACTTATATTATAATATATTATATTATAATATAACGGGGGCCACAATCATCCGCTACACACACCCTCTCTCTCAGATTTGACGTCCAATTCCACAAGCGCTGCGGATTCGATTCCTCCTATTTTTGGCCCCCAGACCTTCTGCTATCCAGCAAGTTTTAAAGGACTTCTACATTGCACTCGAATGGAGAAGAACAATGTCATCAATTGCGAAAAAAGCAGTCGACAGTACGGTGAAACGGATTTTACTTCATATGGCAGAGATAATTGCATCAATTGGTATATTGATCTTGATATGTTTACCACTTCTCTTTGCTATTCCTCAATGGTTCCAGCTTGTATTGTTCTATTCGCCATCCCTTGATTTGCTTGTAAATCCTGTTGCATGGTTAAATGCCAGTGGTGCCATTATGGCCATTGTTGCACTTGCTTTTGTAGGGCTAATATTCGTGTATCCAATAATCACGAAGATAGCTTCGTCAGGTCTTGAAACTGATGATGATTACATCGACGAGGACGAAGATGAAGAATACTTTGATGAAGAAATTGAATCAGAAGAGACTGAGTAATATCTCAGTCTATCTGTTCATCTTTATACTAACTTAATTCTCTCAGCAAGTGTTTTCACAATAGCATTGAAATCTTGCGAAACCTTGGAGTCTGGTTCTTGGATTACAAATGGAGTACCTTCATCACTTAATTTTGTAACTCTTGGGTCTAATGGAAGAGTTCCCAAATGATCAATGCCAAAGTCTTCTGATGCTTTTTGTGCAGCGCCTTTTCCAAATATTTTGTATGCCTTTCCACATTCTGGGCAAATGAACTCGGTCATATTTTCTATAATTCCAAGAACCGGTACATTCATTTTTGATACCAATTGGATAGCACGCCTAGCATCAAGCACAGCTACCTCTTGGGGTGTTGTTACTATAATCACCCCATCAATGTCTGGTATTGATTGTAGGATGCTCAGAATCTCATCACCTGTACCTGGCGGCAAGTCTACGACAAGTACA
Source organism: Promethearchaeota archaeon (assembly GCA_014728035.1). Lineage (GTDB taxonomy): Archaea > Asgardarchaeota > Thorarchaeia > Thorarchaeales > Thorarchaeaceae > SHMX01. The sequence continues at coordinate 91,021 of WJMJ01000071.1, forward strand.
TCCAAATCTCCCCATAGGACATTTCCAAGAAACTGGTTTATTGCTCGTGCTACTAGGGGGCCTCTCCATGCCACAGCGTCATCGCTTTTTCTTAGCAATAAACCCATACTCATAACCTTCACACCTTCAGGTCCCATTACTGGATGAATCATGTTTCCTTCTGCTGCTGGATGTTTGCCTTCTAGTCCCAATAATTTCGGCACATTAGGTCCATAGATATCAACATCAAGAATTCCGGCAGAATGGGATTTTGAAAAAGCCATTGCAAGATTTGCTGCAACAGTGGTCTTTCCTACCCCTCCTTTGCCTGATAGAACTACAATCTTGTGCTTTATTCCTTTCATGGCTTTTGCTACTTCTTCTGGAACTGTTGGTTTTGACAAGGAATCAACTCCAATTTAGCTGAATCTAACAATGATATAAACAATAAGTTAGCTACTAGCTGACTTTTGCTTTCATTTTGAAACATATAGTCGATGAATAGATTGGGCTAGAGATTCGTCTGAGGCAGCGATAAAATTCATCATATACTGTGAATCTAATGACATGACAAATCGATCTCCCCCCTCTCCCAGGATGTACCCTCCAGCTTCGGATACCATATGTGTTCCACTTACGTGGATGATTGGGAGCATATCACGGAGGTCTACCATGGCATCAAGTTTGCCAGCTGCAACCCAACAGAGGTCTAACAAATTACTTGCTGTTCTTCTCACATCTTTTACACCGTCCACTATCCTCTGTGAAGCAGACGAAAAATAGGAATCCCCCTTCTTCTTTGAGTCGTAGGAAATAATTGCTTCCTCGATTGGAATTGGTTGTGCAACAGAAACTGGTTTTCCGTTACATGTCACACCTTGCCCTTTCCGCGCAACATACGTTTCCTTCGTAAAGTATGAATCAACAATACTGATTTCGATTTCGTCAGTGGTTAGATTGGGCTTAAATGATGAAGCAGAAATTCCGATTGTACATAATGGGATATTTCTTTCCAAGTTTGCTGATCCGTCAATAGGATCTATTATTACAAGATACTCAGTTTTTCCTTCTGAATTAATGATGCCTTGTTCTTCCGTAACAATCTTCATCTGATATCCAGAGGTCTGCAATACCTCGATAGCTGCGTTTTCCGCTTCTTGGTCAAGGAGGAGTGTCTTATCGCCAAATGGGTTTTCAAAACCAGTTTTTTCAGCTGCTTGGTCTAAATTATTTACCACAACTTTTTTCGCTGCTATAATTGCATCAAATAAGACTCCTTCAAGGGTCATACTATCACATCTACACTGCATTCTATTTTGGATAATAATTTACCTCAAGCAGACCAATGCCAAATGGTTAAATGTTCTGAGTACTTCTTTGTAGTGTAACCCGAAATATGGTGGACAATTAATGGGTTTTCTGAGTGGTAAGAAAAAAGTCGATTCCGAACGTGGAATTCTTGAAATAAAAGGTACTATGAATGCTCTAACATTACGTATCAGACGACTTGATACACGAATGGCGGAAGAACGTAAATCCGCAAAGGACGCTATGAAACGTGGCGATAGATCTAGTGCAAAAGCACATCTAACTCATGTAATGGACCTAGAGGGACGTAAAAGTCGCTATCGTCAGCAGGTTACTACTCTTGAAACAGCTCTTATGAATCTCGAAGAAGCTCAGGACCAAGCTGAGGTGTTGAGTGCATTCAAAATTGCAAATGCTGCTTTGGCCCAAGCTCGTGAGCTACTTAGTCCTACTGAAATTCAGATGCAACTTGACCGTCTATCTCAGTCTTTCGAGCATATCTCTATTGCTGGTGAACTTCTCTCTGAAGATCTTTCAAGTGGTGCAACAACTCTTGAGGCAGAAGAGAGAATTGATAGAGAATTAGATGCCATTGAAGCTGAAGTTCTATTAGAGAAAGAAGGAGTACTTCCTCCACTCGAAGACGAAAGGGAAGCGGAAGCAGTTACTTCTGCAGATTCAGGTTCTAGTAAAGAAGAACGTATAGATGCAATGTTAGCAGACTTAGAACGTGAGGCTAGAGAGGAACGAGAAAAAGAAGCACAGAGCTAATTATGAGAAAGATTCCTGTTTAGGTGTTTTTGGTTATGGCGATACAACTTGTCGTTTTTGATGTTGACGGAACACTAACCTGTCACTCAAGTATTTGGTGGCGATTGCACGAACATTTTGGCACGGAAGAAGAAGGACGATTCTATTTTGACCAGTATTTTTCTGGTGCTATTACCTATAACGAATGGGCAGCTTTTGATGCAGGGTTATGGAAAGGACGAAAACTCACCGAGATTCATCCGGTTGTTGAAAGCACAAAACTTGTCCCTGGAGCAAAGCAAACGATTCATAGACTAAAAGAACATGGCGTAAAAGTTGCCATATTGTCTGGTGGACTTGATGTCCTCGCTTATGATGTTGCAAGAAAGGTTGGTATTGAATATGTTCTGACAAACAGATTACTTCATGAGGATGGAATTCTATCTGGTTCGGTTGAGGTCAATGTTGGTTGGGCAGGAAAAGTCATCGAGATAAAACGGATTGCAGACCATTTCGGTGTGGACTTGAAAGAAGTTGCTTATGTTGGAGATGGAAGGAATGATATTTCTGTGTTCAATACTGTAGGTCTCTCAATAGCTTTTCGAGCAGAAGACAAAGAAGTAGCCGAGGCCGCCATGATAAAGGTTCAAGGTGACGACCTTACTGACATACTTCAACATATCATATAGGAGTTCCCCAAATGAGGAGTGCAAAGACATATGCTTGTAGTAAAATTATCATTGCTCCCTCAAATAAATCCAAATGATGATCATCTGTGATTGCCCGTTTAAGGAACCATAGACTTCCAGCTATCACTATTAATTGGAATAAGACATATCTATTCATTGGAATTGGTACAAAAATTCCTATTCCTCCACTAACTAATAGGATAATCTGCAAAACACCTCCTATTAGATTACCTACAGCAAGTCCAATCTTTCCTTTTGCAGCTGCAATTAATGCGATTCCATGTTCTGGAATAGCTCCAGCTGCACCCAAAATTACTGCTGCAATTGTGACAGGATTTGCAAAGTCCGAAATAATATGATTATACTCATGAAGAAGTATCTCTACAGAAGAGGTTAGTATTTCCCCTGCAAGGAAAATTCCAATGAAGCCTATTACTGCAAGGATTGCAGCTGTTCTTCTCGAATGATGTGCTTCAGCTATTTCGGTATCTTCAGTTTTATCTTCTGTTACTAACGAGTATGCATAAATAATATATGAAAAGAAGAGAATGAATGATGCTTCCCATGGAATGAAGAACTGTGCGTTTGCACTCTCCGCAAATGCTACATCAACAATTCCCAGTGCGAATATAGAAATCAATGCGACAATGGTCCATCTTAGTAATACCGAGTCTTTCTTGATAGCTTCTTCTGGAACTGGCATGTCATCTTTTCCTTTTGTGGATATAATAATGGTAAGTCCAAGAAGAATCATGTTGAATCCTGCTGCTATCAATACAGAAAGAACAGCTATGGTCTTTAGCTCTGGTTGATTAGTTATCTCTCCACTGTAAGCTGCTATTCCACTTATTGCTGCCTCTGGCATGTTGCTTGCCAAGCTTGAAAACATTCCTGCAACATAAGCAGTCAATCCGAGGTGTCCAGCACCACTTTCAATTCCCTCGACTGCCCACTCTGAAGGCCTAAATGCTAACCATGTTCCACATAACAAGCCCAACACTATTACAAGTGTCGCTTCAATCCCCGAAAATCTCAGATAAAAGTACAGAATTATTAGCATTAGAAAGAATATCATTTCCTTTTTACTTGCAGCTAAAGAATCGGATATTTTCTTGTATCCATGTTCTTGATGCTCGGAATTAGGAGTTTCAGTCAATTCAATTCCTCCCAACTTTACGATGCAATAGATAATCTGACCTATAACATTGCTGGGTATTGGTCTGCTGACAGAGAGCTACTCGGACTTTTTGAGAGATAGTATTTTTGATGGTTATTTATCCTGGATGATGATATGGATATCTGGAACCCGATCCAGTATTTAGAAGTACAACATCCTCATCATAATCAATATCACCCGATTCAACAAGATGTCTGATTCCAGCTAGACCAACAGCTGCTTCAGGACAAAAATCAATTCCTTCCATTCTTGCAGCGATACTTCTGGCTGCGCGGATTTCTTGTTCTATTACAGCTACTGCACCACCTCCTGACCCTCGTAGTGCACCTAAAATAAGACGGTCTGCAAATGGACTTGGTACTCGAAGACCATACGCCTCAGTTTCTCCATTGTCCCAAGGTTCTATTGTAAGGGCATTTTTCTCCATTGCTCTAACAACAGGTGCACATCCTGCACTCTGAGCAGCATATAACCTTGGCTTCTTATAATCAAGTAATCCAATAGCTTCGAGTTCTTCTACAGCTTTCCATATTCCAATAAGAGCTGTGCCACCTCCAGTTGGACAGATAATTGCATCTGGCATACTCCACCCCATTTGTTCAGCTATCTCAAACCCTAACGTCTTTTTACCCTCTACTCTATATGGCTCTTTTGTAGTTGAAAGGTCTGTCCATCCCCCATCATATTCTTTCATCACTCTTCCTGCGTCAGTAATTGTACCAGATACCTTCTCGATATCTGCACCGTACATTTGACAGGTACGGAAAAACGGTTCTGGCGTGTCTTCTGGCATGAATATCTTAGCCAGGACTCCAGCAGCAGCTGAGTATGCACTAGTAGATACTCCTGCATTACCCGCTGAAGGCAGAGCAAAAGATTTTGCTCCTAGCTCTAGATGTTTGGAAATCGCAACACAGAGACCTCTATCTTTGAAACTTTGAGTTGGATTCATCGCTTCGTTTTTTATCCTCAGAAGTTTCAATCCTACATGTTTTCCTAATTGCCTCGTAGTTAGAAGGGGCGTCCATCCTTCTCCTAATCTAACAACGAATGATGGTGATTTTACAGGGAGCAGTTGTGAATATCTCCATAATGAGTTTATTTTTGATGGAAACATACCTGCTTGAATCTCATCAATGACACTCATCATATCATAAATTGCAAAGAGTGGTGAACCACATACGCAATAGCTTGCCTTTGCATCAGCTGAGTGTATTCTGTGACACTGTGGGCATTCTAAATGGGTGATGTATGAGAACATGTTTTTCTCAACGATACGTAAAGGGACAGCCTTATTTGAGTTTACCACTTTTCTTGCTTCGATGTGGGGTATCTATGTCTGAATCAAAACGTTCTGTTCTTCCCTTTACAGCACTAGTTGGTCTCGATCGTTTGAAACTTGCTCTAATTCTAAATGGGGTCAACCCGCGAATTGGTGGAGTCTTAGTTTCAGGTCCTAAAGGTACAGGTAAAACCACCGTAGTACGAGCTTTAGCAGACTTACTTCCTGAAGTTGATGTTATCGAAGACTGTAGGTTTGGTTGTAATCCTCGTGATATCGAATCTTTGTGTGTTGAATGTGTGGCTAGGATATCTTCTGGTGAAGAGTTAGTCCAAAAGAAACGACCTATGCGAGTAGTAAATCTTCCACTCTCAACGACAGAAGATCGTTTGATTGGAGCTCTTGACATAGAGAGAGTTCTCCAAGAGGGGATACAAGCACTAAAACCAGGAATTCTAGCAGAAGCACATCAAAATGTACTATATGTTGATGAAGTCAATCTGCTTCCGGATCATCTGGTTGATGACCTTCTAGATGCAGCTGCTACAAAGGTAAACGTAATTGAACGAGAGGGTATTTCGATATCGCATCCTTCTAATTTCATCTTGATGGGTTCTATGAATCCAGAAGAAGGTGAACTTAGACCTCAATTATTGGATCGATTTCCATTACATGTTTCTGTTAGTTCAAATCATTCTATTGAAGATAGAATGGAGCTTGTTCGTAGGAATTTGGAATTTGAATCCGATCCCAATGCATTCAGAGAGGAATATCGTCCATATCAAAACGAACTTCGAGAACGGATATTGAAAGCCCAAGAATTACTTCCTGATGTTATGCTCTCTGATGGTAAATTACGTGCTATTGCAATGGCTTGTGATGCTCTTGAAGTTGATGGTGTTAGACCAGATATCATCATTAGTAAAACCGCAATCACAAATGCAGCTCTTGATGGCAGAACAGAAGTCAATCTTGATGACATGCAATTAGCAGCACAATTGACTCTTAGTCATAGAACACGAAGAGGTGGATTGCTTGAACCTCCTTCCTCTGAAGATATCAGCACAGCTATAGCTCGAGCTGCTGATGTCAGTGAAAAGAAGGATCGCCGCAAATCACCTACTCAGGTACCTCCAGAAGAGAAGTCATCTGACGAATCTGAAAAAGGAACGCGTTTTAGTGGAGGTAAATTTGGAAGGCAATCTCGGTATGCTGTAGGCGGAAAACAAGAAGGGAAAAAGAAACAGCCAAAAAAATAAGGAACCCCCGAGGTGACCCTATCAAGGGCACGATTTGTGCTATAATGGCTATGGTCGTGTTTGGTTATCTTGGGTGGCTATTGCTGAATCCCTTCCACTTCATACTTGGTATTCCAATTGGTTCCATTCTTCCAATACCTATCGTCATAGTTCTCACCGTAGTCTATATTCCGATGATATACTATATTGTTCGGTATTGGTTACGTACTATGACAAAAAGGAAAAGTGGTCCAGCTAGTGGTATTGATACAGTTGAAGCTGGGCCTGCAAAAGCTGAGGATGGCGACCAATGGGGACGTGCATCAATGCCCTACAAAGCTAAGCATAAATCAAAAGTGATTGGATCAAAATCCGAGATTCGCGACCCACCAGTTGATTTAGGCTCAGAGTTCTTCACGAAAACTCCTGATTTAGATACAGGTGAACCAATATTCGATGTTGAGGAGCTTAAGGCTAAAGCAATGATTCGTTCAAAAATCACATCTGGCGGTTGGATCAACAAAAGAGTAAGTTCACGAGGTGTCGGTTCTCTTAAAGCCTCAGAAACTGCTCAATATGGAAGACCTATACGATCTCGTCAACCGACAGGCGACTTGGGTAGTATAGACTTGCCAGCGACAATTGTTAGAGCTATAGGTAGAACTGGAAAATTAGCACCAGGTCAGCAGTTGGAAATCAAATCGTCCGATATACGTGAAAAAGTGTTTACTGGGCATACACCCTTGACTATTCTTCTCGTAATAGATGTGAGCCTATCTATGAAATCTAGTAGAAAGCAGATTCGCAAACTACTTGAAAGAATTGAAAGAGAAACACGTGGTTCAAAAGATAGAACTGGAATTGTAGCTTTCAAAGAGAGTGGAGCTATTGAAGTTCAAGCTCCAACGACAAACTGGAACAAGATATACAGAGCTCTTTCCAAACTACGGATTTCTGGACTGACCCCTCTTGCAGAAGCGGTCATGAAATCTCTGGAGATTATCAAGCGAGAACGGATGCGAAATCGCGATATTGAGCCCCTAATTGTAATTATTTCTGATTTTGCTCCAAATATTCCACTTGCTCAATCTGTTGGACCTGGTCATCTCGAATATACTCCAGTTCGTGATATAGTGCGAGCTGCTAGAATAGCGAAGAAATCAGATGTTCGTATTGCTACTGTGAATGTAGACCCATCTCAAATGAACTGGATTCGCTTTCTAAAGAGACCCTATCACGAAGCACTTGAATTGGCTACTATGCTTCGAATGAAGAAAGAAGGTTTTGACGACCCAATCGAAACTATTCTGTCTGTTCATGAGTTTCGCCAGACCTTTGGGGCATATCTGATTGCCAAAGTAGGCGGCGGAAAATGTTTCCTTTCAAAGGAGTTATTGAAGAAGGACTCGATTCTTAGTGAATTCATATCCGGTGCTCACAGTAAATCAACTATTCGCTCGGAAGACCTTAAGGCTGCAGAGTCGTATATCACTTGACCGGACTGATGCATTGCCAGCTCGATGGTGTTATTAATACAATATGACAAGAATGAATGCGCATCAAGTCTGATTTGCCCTGGTGTCATAGTGAGTGTGGAGAGCCCAGTCTGGGTTTCTATGATACTACTTTTCATACATCAGGTACAAGACTTATGCGCACTAGATTGAATGAGGTCCAATGATGCGTCCCGGAAAGATTCCACCTGACTTACTAGTCAAGTATGTATTTTCCCATTTAGGTAAAATGGATGAGTCTGTAATTCTAGGTCCGCATTTGGGGGAAGATGCATCATTAATAGAGATTGGAGACTATGTCATAGCGGCAGCAACTGATCCAATTACTGGTTCTATATCTGATGTTGGTTGGTTAGCAGTACATGTAAACGCAAATGATATTGCCACCTTTGGTATTCCCCCATCTTGGTTTCTATCATCTATTCTTCTTCCTGAAACAATCGATGAAACATCCATCGAACAAATAATGAATCAGATGGATAGTGCAGCAAAGTCATTGGGAGTTTCTATTGCTGGAGGCCATACTGAGGTAACTACAGGGATTGATAGACCTATTGTTGCAGGATTCATGTTAGGAATTACTAAACGCGGATGTTACGTGACATCAAGTGGAGCAAATCCTGGTGATGAAATCTTACTAACAAAATATGCTGGCTTGGAGGGGACTTCCATTCTTGCAACTGAAGGAGAAAGATATCTTAGACAAGCAATCGATTCTTCCATACTTAAAGAAGCCCAGAAGCTTAAACAACAAATAAGCGTGGTTGAAGATGGAGTACAGGCATATCGAACTGGTCATGTTACTGCCATGCACGATCCTACAGAAGGTGGTGTTGCTAATGGTCTTCATGAGATGTGTGATGCAGGTAATTTGGGATGCCGTATCAATGGCAATTCTATCCCTGTGCATGAATCTACATTCGAAATCTGTAGGTTTCTTGACATCGATGTTCTTCAACTTATTAGTAGTGGAAGTATGCTGATTGCATGTGATGCTGGAAAATCTAAAAAGGTAGTTGATACATTATTTTCATTTGGTATAAACACTGTGAAAATTGGTGAGTTTTTGGAAGATTCACAAACTCGAGTTATCAATCAGCATGAACAGGAGAAATCTTTGCCTAGACCTAATACTGATGCCCTTTGGAACGCACTTAGGTTAGTAAATCAAGAAAATCCTTGACTTTTTCTACTTCTTCTTGTTTTATAGTTTCGATGATGATAGGTGAAACGGAAACATTCTCTTCAACCAATACAACATGTGCATCAGTATCTTTTGGTGTTTCAAGAAACTCACCATCTATCCAATAATATGGTGACTGGTTAGGGTCGATTCGCTGGTCTAATGTATTCGCCATTCTGCATCGAACAGGGCGTGTGGCCTTTATTTCTGGATTTTTCCGCATATCCAAAGGGAAATTTATGTTTAAAGCATCAATGCCTTCTGGCAATCCATTCTTTATTACAGCTTTAATTATTTTTGTAGCGATTCTGCTCATCTCTGCATAATCTCTATCACTAGCATGATTGTTGAACCATTCATTTGGGTTCACTGTCATAGAAACTGCAATTGCGGGATATCCAAGAATGGCTGCTTCCATTACAATTCCGACTGTTCCGCTTGTCATCATACTCTGATACCCTAAATTAGCTCCTGCATTGATTCCTGCAATGAAAATGTCGATATCATCAAAGAATGAGTTAGCTATCACTACAGAATCCGCTGGCATTCCAGAATGTTTCAACATCTTAATGTCTGTTTCAATTTCGGTTTCTATAATTCTGAGGGGATGATTCAAGGTCATGCTTTTTCCGGAACCACTTCTTTGTTGATCTGGCACAATGACGATTACCTCTCCTAAGTCTGATAGATTTTTGGCAAAGACTCTCAGACTGCGACCATCTGGGCCATCATCATTTGCTAAACATATTTTTGTCATACATGAATCAATCCTTTTTGAGAGTACTTATCATATTTTGAATGGAATATGAATGTTCACCTGTATCTAATTCTCAAGGATATCAACAATTCTTTTAGCTGCTTTTCCATCCCCATATGGGCTTATTCGTGATTCTTCTAGACCCTCTGATATAGCATCTTTAATTGTTGGAACAAATTTCGATGGGTTGACCCCTACTAGAGTTGCATGACCGGATTCGATAGCTTCAGGCCTCTCTGTTGAGGTTCTCAGTACGAATACTCTCTTATTGATAGACGGTGCAGTTGCTTCCTCTTGAATTCCACCTGAGTCAGTAAGAATGAATTTGCTGTCCAATATCAATCGCAAAAAATCAAGATATGCTACAGGTTGAATTATTTTGATTTTTCCACATTTTTCAATTCTATCAACCAAATCGAATTGCTCCAACCTTGAAACCGTTCTTGGATGTGCTGGGAACAAAATCGGTTCATCTAATGTAATCAGTCCCTCTATCAACTTGGTCAGTATCTTCTGGTCATCAACATTTTCAGCTCTATGTAATGTTAGAAGTATGTACTCCTCTAAATCATATTTTTCGATTGGATTGCTTCTTTTCTTGACTAGAGGAATTCTAGATTCCAATGCATCAATTACTGTGTTACCTGTGATGTGGATTGAACCCCAAACATTTTCTTTTCTGAGGATTTCTGCAGATTTCTCAGTAGGAGCAAAGAGATAGCTTGATGCATGGTCTGTAAGTCTTCGATTATGTTCCTCTGGCATTCTTTGATCATAGCTGCGCAATCCTGCTTCGACATGTCCTACTGGGATATTCAACTTCACAGCAGCTAGAGTAGCAGAAAGAACTGCATTTGTATCACCTTGCACCAAAACGATATCAGGTTTGTATTTCAATAACTCTTTTTCGATTCCCACTAATGCCTTGGCTGTCTGTTCAGAATGTGAACCTGACCCTATTTCCAAATTTACATTAGGTTCTCTTAGACCCATATCTTCAAAAAATGATTTACTCATGAATTTTGAGTAGTGCTGACCTGTATGTAACAAGACGAATGAAATTCCTCTTCTCTCATATTCATGGGCAATGGGTGCCATTTTAACAATTTCAGGTCTGGTTCCTACAACAATGAATGGCTTCAAGGGATTCACGAATCGGCTCTCCTTTCTACTTCTCATAAATATGTTGCTTCTATAAGGAGAAAAACCTATTTCACTCTCAAAACATCTTTAAACTAGATTTCCCATTGATTGTACGTCCAACAACATTGTAGGTGAACTGAAAATGCGTTATGCTCTTGGTATTCTTGTAGGATTCATTCTATCCGGTATAGTATTCATTGGATATGGATATCTTAAGTTACTTGGAATTGGTGTCACAGATTATATTGCATTACAAGGTCTTTGGGGATTGTTTTTATTGTGGACTGTAATCGCAATCGCAATTCTGGCAGCACCCTTACTTTTACTTCTTGTAATTCGTCGTTCATCGCTTCGTGAATTCTTCTTGTTTGAAGTTGGAGGTTTGGCTTTATTCAGTCCATTGTGGTTTCTTCTAATTTCAGAAGTAACAGGAACTAGTATCACAGAAGTCCTTATTGATGGAGTTTCTAATGCTCTTCCTTCCGTTGGTGGTGATGGAACCATTGTTGCAGCTGATATGGGTGGTATTATACTTTCACCGATTCTTTTAGCCATGATGATTTTTGGAATTATCATTCTAAGACCTTCCTTCATTCTGGAACATTCAATATCAACTCCTAGAGAAAAGAAGAAGCGTGAAAAATCAGAAGAACCAAAGTCAATTGAAGAAACTATGCCTGAGGTATCTCCCCCTAAAGCAGATGAGGAGAGTATTGCAGAATTGAAACAAACCCTTTCTGAGATTGGCATTGGCGATCAATCTGTCGATGCATTACTTAATGCTGGTTTTTCATCTGTTACAGAAGTTATCGCAGCCAGTCCGAATAATCTAGCTCAAGCTTTGGGAACCGATAGAAAGTCGGCTGAAGAAATTCAATTGAAGGTTCAGAAAATTGCCTTCTTTGGGGGACTTTAACCAACTTCATCAAGAGCAACAAATGCATCTAATGCTGTATGAATCAAGGGGCCAAGATCTGGTTTTCCAGTAATTTTCGCCTCTTTCTCTATTGGTTCACCTACTATTACACAAATACTTCCTACGCGAACTTGTCTGAGCTGACCAATAACAAATAGAGTAGAGGCTTCCATCTCTGTGGCAAGAACACCACTTTCTCTCATAATTTCCCAACGTTGTTCTAACCTATCTGAATCTGATACCTTTTCTGGAAACTCACTATAAAATGCATCTTTGCTGTGTCCGATTCCAAGATAATATCGGTCCGTATACTTCTTTGCAGATTCTTTCAATTTGGAAACGACTAGAGGATCTGCTATTGCAGGAAATTCAATTGGAACATATTGTCTCGAGGTTCCTTCATCTCTAACGGAACCTGTAATGATTACCAAATCCCCCGCGCTCAACGAATTTTGGATAGCACCTGCTGTTCCTACTCGGATAAATGTGGTACAGCCAACATGGATTAACTCCTCAATCGCAATAGCTGCTGAAGGGCAACCAATACCTGTTGAGCAGACTGCAACGGGCAATCCTTGGTACGTTCCTTTGTAACTCATATACTCCCTATTATCGGCTATTAATTTTGGTTGATCGAAGAACTGCTCAGCGATTGCTGTTGCACGTTTTGGATCTCCTGGAAGTAATACATACTTAGGAATTTCTCCTTTTGAAATTCCAATGTGATACTCAGATTCTATTGCCATAAAATAGACCGAATCAACCGTGTCAGTGTTTTGTAAAAAGGTTTCGAAACAACTTTGTAGAAATCAGCTGATTGATATTATAGAGATAATCTTAAAAGATTCCTCTGAACGCCTCCAAGGAGTGCATACTATGAGTGAGGATATTACCGAACTTGAGATGGAGATTCTTCGAGTCATACTCAATGATAGTCATAGACCTGCTGCCATAACTCGCATTCTAAAAAAGAATCATGTTGAATGTGATCAAAATGCAGTAGTTCAAGCTCTGCAATCTCTTGAAGCTCGCGATCTCGTCGAGCGATACACTACAAAAACTTGGATTGGCAAGTCCAGTGCTGAAAAATACTTCAGCTAATGGACTTGTCCATTACTTTTCCTTCATAAATAATTGATAAGTGTATCAACTATATTGTATGTCAGCTGGGGATTCTTCTCACAAAAAATTCGTGTCTTTACAGTATTTGAAGTGACTATTCTACCTTTGCTTTTCTTCACTAGCGCTTCGAGCTTTTCTTCTCCCTTCTCAACAAGAGGAAGTACGTGAGCTACTGCCATCCCTACATTTTCTGCACCTTGTTCCATTAGTCTTTCAGATGCACTCAACAGAGTACTACCACTTTTTGTAAGGTCATCTACCACAATAATATCTTTACAGTCCATCTCAACATCTCCATGAACCTGCACACAGTATGAGTTGTCACGACTTTTTCCAAATCCTGCTATGTCGTATCTCATTTGAGCTCCCTCGTCTGGTGTTATTACTCCATACTCATCAAAACCAAATTGCTTGGCAGCAAACTTGATTAAATCAGGCACAATGTCAATTTCTTCGTAAAGGCCTCTTTTCCTGAGCTTCTCTACCCATGGCATCGTTGCAGTTGCATGTGGATTAACCACCCAAATTTTGTTACACAGCTTTGCCATGGTTTCCATTGCCCATCTTCCAGAAACAGCTTCTCCCGTTTTGAATGATTTATCTTGCAGCGCAAATGGCTGAAATGTTAGGACGACCTCTACATTTCTTGGAGGTTCAATAGGAGTTTCCTTGTATTCTTTGTGACCAACCTTTTCGACTTCTACAGGTCTATTTAATAGATCCAAAATAAGCATTAGTTCAACCACACGGTCCGATGTGGTATATCTTTCAGATTCAGCAGGTCCAGCACCTGTGCAGCTCTGAATAACTACTACACGTCTCCTTGATAATTCAGCTACATTTTCAATCCTTGTATAGATATCTGCATTAGGAAATATCCGTCTATCATCATAATTGAGCTCACAGGTGAAAACTCTATAGCCAAAACTCTCAAAACGAGCTTTCATATGTTCTGCTCCAGTTGCTAGAATGACATCGTATTCTTTCATTTACGACCGCCGTGTTCTCGCCAGAGCAATCCCCTAAATAGTCTTACCATTCTATCTAACATCAGGTCGTTGTTGACCCACATATCTACTCTGTTTCCGTTTGTCGTATACAGTCTTAGCAGGGCTACTGAGTGGCATGAACATAATCTGGACAATCCTCATTCCAGGATAAAGAAGAACTGGACTAAGGTTCTCACAAAAAACCTCTAATGTCAGTCGACTAGGCTTCTCAATTCCGGTACCAGGATTAACTAGACCTGCTGCATGAACAATGATTCCAAGTCTAGCTACACTCGACCGGCCTTCTAACAGTGCAGCATACTTTGGAGATATTGAGATGTTCTCTATGGTCTGGGCTAAAATAAACTGCCCTGGTAGAATCATAAATGGCTCTGTTTCTGTATCCACTACCTTGGTGTCTCTATCAACAGGTTTGTCAGATTTAATATCAACAGGAGCCCCTGGACTATATATACGAAAAACGGAGTCAAGCGTTAAATCGATGCTACAAGGACCTAACATATCCTGTTCAAATGGGTCGATCTTTATGTCTCCTTTATCTATTGCCTTCTCAATATCTGTGTCTGAGAGCATCATTTCGTTTAGCACCTTTATTGAATGACACTTGAACAATTTCCTAAAGATATTGTTGGTTGATATGAATCAGTAACTGGATGTTAAATTGGTACTGTGATGTTTTTATGACCGTATACGACAATCTAAAATGCACTTAATCTGTATTATTAATGCCACCAGGAGTATGAATTCCTGTTGAGTTTAACAGCCCGAGACCTTCTGCATAAGCTTGCTAAGGACACTGGAATTGATTACAGTATCCTTGCTAAAAGAGTGAACAGTGACATTAAGAAAGGAAAATCATTTCTCGACTCTATCAGAATTATCGCATCAGACAAGGGACTGAATCCGGATCGTTACTTGCTGGATTCACGAAAGATTGCGATAGAAGTTAAGGCAATTCTTCAAGATGATTACTCTCAGACTTTGATGATATCTGCAGTACTTGCACAGATGGTTGAAGCACGAGGAAAGCAACATTATCCTGTACCAGCTTTTCTTGCGTATCTTGAGATTCTTTATTCCATTTCTGAAAATGATTTCACCATACAATCTGATCCACCAGAGGATATTGATGGGACAACAACAAGAATAATCGAGCTAACAACATCGCTAGTATCATTAGTATGCAGATGGAATGATGATGGCATCGTCGGGATAGCAAAAAGTTGTCCTGATGAGCTAAGAGAATTGGCAAAAGCTGTATATAGAAAAACGCGGATGCTTCAGAATGGTCTTTGGACATGTATCTCATGTGGTAAAATAGTAATGGTTTCTGATACAAGAGCTCTCATGTGTCTAGAGTGTGATGGACAGTTTTCAGATGATTCCTCCTTGACGACTTTTCATCGAGAACGTGAACGTGTTGGCTACGGGAGAACAGAACGCGGTGACTCAATTGAATAAATGTTAGACTCTTGAGAGCTGGAGGTCGAATCCTCGATTGATAAGGTCTTCAGCAGTATCAATTTCTCCTTGAGTGACAATTATATCGTTTATTTGAATCACTTGCTCGGTATCCAATCGATCCTCAACATATAAAATCACGGGGTCGAGATCTGCTACCGTTGCAACACTGATCAGTGGTGCTGTTAGGCCATCATAGAAATCAGAATGACCTCTTGGAATATCCAATCGCTCTAATAACCGTTCTCCTTTCTTTGAAAGAACTTGCCCACAAGTTGGACCTGAATGAGCTACTATTGCAACCAGAAATCTAGTAGGGATATTTCCGCGGATATAGAACAATGCATCGGTAAGCCACTCATAGTCTTTGATACTGACATCACCCCATATCATCATAAGGTCATCTCTTATCATGCCATGGACAGGAATTACTGGAGGCTTAATTCCAGCTGGATACCTGTTCCATGAAGAAAAGGAAGGAGAATTGAACAATAGTACTGTTCGAAAAAAGTTCTTTTCGTATATTTTTCTGCAAAGGGTCTGACCTAATGGATTGAGACCTAGAAGTACAGTATAATTGTCTGTAATCTTCTCTCTTAGGTATACTTCGAGTATGGGAGAGATCCATTCTTGTTCAAATACGGGCATCTAAGCTGTCTCACTGTTTGTGATATATCTACTATTTTGTAAAGCAATATTTAATTGTGCATCTACGCCATCTATTACTCTTACTTCAAGTCCCAATCCGATTCATTTATGTGTAAGCAACTTTGCGATTCAATTGCCTAATACAGCATATTGGTGATATCAGTGGATAAGTACATCGAGCATGTATATAATGCCCTAGTTGAAAAGGACCCCGAGCAGAAGGTGTTTCACCAGGCAGCTCTTGAGGTTCTAGAATCACTGGAGCCCGCAACAAAGAAGTACCCCAAGTACCAAGAGAAATCAATTCTTGAACGTATTACCGTTCCAGAACGAATTATCAAATTCCGAGTACCATGGGTTAACAAAGAAGGAAAGATTGAGGTCAACCGTGGCTATAGAATCCAATTCAATTCAGCCATCGGACCCTATAAGGGCGGTCTCCGATTCCACCCCACCGTGAATGAGGGTGTTCTGAAGTTCCTCGGTTTTGAGCAGATCTTCAAGAATAGTCTCACAGGCCTACCAATGGGCGGGGGCAAAGGTGGATCTGATTTCGACCCTAAGGGTAAGACTGATGAAGAAGTACGTAATTTCTGTTACAGCTTCATGTCCGAGCTTTACAGACATATTGGTCAATTTACTGATGTGCCTGCTGGTGACATTGGTGTTGGCGGTCGTGAAATCGGGTACTTGTATGGTGCTTACAGAAATATTACAAACCATCATGGCACTTGTGTGTTAACTGGTAAGGGACTCCCTTACGGTGGTTCATTAATTCGACCTGAAGCTACCGGATATGGTTGTGTTTATTTTGTGCAAGAGATGCTGAAAACCAAGAACGAAGAAATGAAAGGAAAGGTTGCATGTATCTCTGGTTCAGGTAATGTAGCACAGTTTGCAGCAGAGAAATGTCTTGACCTTGGTGTCAAAGTTGTTGCAATGAGTGATTCTAGTGGATGGATTCATGATCCTGACGGTATCGACCGTGATAAGCTTGCATGGATTATGGAGCTCAAGAATGTTCGTCGTGGTAGAATCAGAGAATATGCTGATGAATACGATGTTGAATATTCTTCAAAAGGTAGTCCTTGGAGTGTTAAGTGTGATATCGCTCTCCCAAGTGCAACCCAAAATGAAGTTGATGCTAAAGAGGCACAAGCACTTGTTGACAATGGCGTAATGGCTGTTGGTGAAGGTGCTAACATGCCTTGTGTACCCCAGGCAGTGGAAATCTTCCAGAAAGCTGGAGTGCTCTTTGGCCCTGGAAAAGCAGCCAATGCTGGTGGAGTATCAGTTTCAGGTCTTGAAATGGCACAAAACAGTCAGAGATTCTTCTGGACTCGTGAAGAAGTTGACAAACGCCTACATGGTATTATGGTCAATATTCATGAGAATGCCTACAAGACAGCTGAAGTATTTGGCAAGAAAGGCGATTACGTCCTTGGTGCTAACATTGCTGGCTTCCTAAAAGTTGCCGAAGCGATGCTTGCAATGGGCTTCTACGCATAATACAGGTTAGCAGAACCTCTTTGGTTCTGCTTTCTTTTGTTTTTATTTCTTAATGATTTCAAGTAATTCTGATAGTCTTCGTTTTACATCAGACTCTACTGTACTCAACTCAGTTAGCTTGCGAAGATGTTTGATATGCTCTTCTCTATATTCCTCATCCGAGACCTTTCCCTTTCGGCGTTTGAGTTCTAAAGCATCCATCTCTTGATTGATTACTTTCCGTTTTTTTGATACAAGCTCAAACCCTTCTCGAAGAGACATCCATTCAATCATCGCATGAGCTTTTTCTTCCTTTATCTTCTCTTGTTTTCGTTTTTCTTTCTCTTGGAGTCTTAATCGCTTGTTGACTTCACGAATCTCTTTCTGTATTTCTCCGAGTCGTGCCTCGACATCTCTCTTCACATGGATGATTTGAGTAGATGCCTGCCATTTTTCTTGATATAGTTTGATATGTTCTGCTTCAGACATCTCTTTTCTTTTCAATTTTCTATCTAGCTCAATGAGTTCTTCTTGAATCTCTCGAAGTTGTCTTTTAACTTCTTGATACGATTTTTTCAAGGAAATCCATTCAACAGTGTACTCTCCCAAAATTTCCTTTTGATCTATTTCAAAAGGATCAATTTCCTCATCATCAAATCCTTCGAGATGGCTCATGGTGATTCAAACTCCTATTGCATATTATGCCTATAGTCCTTTTGAGTGTAATCGTTGAATACTACCAGAATATTACAGAAGAACTAAGAGGGGGTTTTATCGGAAATGTCTTGTGATAGATATGACTCTTGAGGTTGAGCTCGTTCCTCATGAACAACGAAAGGCAAAACCTGCCGATATCTTGCAAGTTCCTTTTGGTACTGTTTTTACTGACCATATGCTCTCTATGGAGTATTCTGATGGAAAATGGCATCCTGCAAGAATTCATCCTTACAAAAAACTTGAATTGGATCCATCTGCATTAGTATTGCATTATGGACAAGGCATATTTGAAGGAATGAAAGCATACCGGCGATTTGACAAATGCTTTCTATTTCGGCCAGAAAAGAACTTCGAACGATTCAACGCTTCAGCAACAAGAATGGTTATGGCTAACATTGATGAACAGCAAGCTCTAGAAAATTTGAAACATCTACTCAAAATCGAAAAAGATTGGATTCCACAAGCTCGTGGGACTTCATTGTATATTCGTCCTACAATGATTGCTACTGAATCAAAACTTGGAGTACGTCCATCTCTCGAGTACCTATACTATGTGATCCTATCTCCGGTAGGTCCGTACTTCAAATCCTTCGAACCAGTGAAAATCATGGTTGCAGACAAGTATGTTCGAGCAGCAAAAGGTGGAGTTGGTTCTGCAAAAACAATGGGTAATTACGCTGCTAGTCTTATGGCAGCGAAGAAGGCAAAGGAACTTGGGTATTCTCAAGTTCTGTGGTTGGATGCTCATGATAACAGGTATATAGAAGAAGTAGGAACAATGAATCTCTTTATTCGATTTGATGACGAATTAGCAACCGCTCCCCTTCAAGGGACCATTCTCCCGGGTATCACACGTGATTCGGTAATTCACATGACAAAAGACTGGGGTTACACGGTAAACGAACGGAAAATACCTATCGATGAGGTTCTTGAAGGTATTCAGTCTGGAAAAGTTCTTGAAATATTTGGGGCTGGAACTGCTGCTGTTATAGCGCCAGTTGGAAATCTTTGGTACAAAGGTGATGATTATAGCGTTGCTGACGGTGGAATTGGCCAGCTGACACAAAAACTCTTTGACACATTAACAGGTATGCAATGTGGTCAAGTAGAAGACAAATATGACTGGGTTTCAGTCATCTAATGAAAACTTGGGCATTGTTGGACTCGATCTGATAGGAAGCTGCATTGGCTGGGATGAAGGTCTGGTTGCATGACATAGCATCGCTGACCACGACAGAGTTTCACCCAGTGCATTTTCCTGTGAGGCCAACGTTCTGATTTCTAAGGTTGTCCAACTAAAAATGAACGGTTGTCGGATCAATTAATGAAGATGCCCAAACTGGCATCTCTTATTCATTAATTTCTTTATTTTCACGAGCTCGTTTTTCAGCTTCAGATTCTGGTGGAGATGTATGATCCAATTCTTCCCAAGATGGAACTCGTCTTGTTTCTGGGGGTCGGGGAGTGTCATCGACATACCTTTCATAGTGTGCAGTTTTATCGTCTGGTCCTGGAGGTTCCAATTCTTCATCAATCTCTGGAAGGTCTACTTCGTCCTGATCGTAGTCTTCCTCCTCATATTCCTCCTCGTCATATTCGACTTCATAATCCTCCTCGTAGCTTTCTTCTTCAAATTCGGACATATCTGGAAGAGTTACTGGAATTCCTCCGACCTCTATTTTATGCAGAAGATGTCTAAACATTCTTTCAACTACTTCTGGCTTACCTTTTGCCTCGAATTCTAAGTCTCCTATCTCAAATTCGATTTCGATTATCCCATTATGCTCCTTTTTAATAGTCTTGGGCATCAATATTCACCTAGTACGATAGATTATCAAATCCTAATAAGCGTACATGTCAATGGGCGAATCCTTTTAGCATGGTAATGTAGTATTGTGGTATTGCGAGGTAATCGCTTTGACATCACAACTGGTCGTTGATTATACAAAATGCACAGGATGTAGAATATGTGAGCTAGCATGTTCCGCTAAGCACGAAGGAAGATTTCAACCAAGTCTTGCGCGTCTCAAAATTGTTCGCTACGATGATTTAGGTATCGATGTGCCAAATGTATGCGCTCCGTGTGAAGAAGCTCCATGTGTCGAAGTATGTCCTGTCTATGCTATGCGTAGGGATCCGATAACAAAGATGACTTTCTTGGATAATGACAAATGCATTCTCTGCAAATCCTGCGTTGGTGCATGCGTGAATGGTGTAATTTTACTTGATACCGCAAAGATGCAAATTATCAAATGTGACCATTGTGGAGGCGATCCTGAATGTGCAAAAGCTTGTCCTACTGGTGCAATAACATATGGACCCATACAAAGTGTTTCTGTTTCTAGTCGCCATGAAAAAATATCTGAATATCTCAGAGAGATAGGACGAACTGCTAGTAAAGCCCGTGGTGATGCTTGATATGAAGTATGGTGGATACGCTGGAAAAATCCTCCGCGTGCAATTGGATAATAATGACTTTATGATTGAATCCGTTCCATCAGACTGGATTAGAGACTATATTGGTGGAGATGGATTTGCAGCTCGTTTAATGTTTGCAGAAGTTCCTGCAAGATGCGAACCTTTAGGTCCAAAAAATAAATTGATTATCGGTACTGGACCTATAACAGGTACCCTCTGGCCAATGAGCGGGAGAACTGTATTCGTATCAAAGTCACCTCAGACGGGAATCTGGGGAGAAAGCCATGTGGGAGGTTTCCTCGGTGCAGAACTCAAATATGCTGGTTATGATATGCTGGTTATTGAAGGTCGTTCAGAGAAACCAGTCTACATATTCATCAATGACTCTGATTTACATCTAATAGAGGCCAAAGATAAATGGGGTATGAAAACAAATGAGGTATCAGCAGCGATTCGTCGAGATCATCGAGACCCAGATATCCAAGTAGGTGCGATAGGACCTGCTGGTGAAAAGCTCGTGAAATTTTCGTCTGTCATTATCAATAATGCTCGAGCAGCTGGAAGAACCGGAATGGGTGCTGTTCTTGGTTCAAAGAACGTCAAAGCGATAGCTATTCGTGGTCATGGTGGGATTGATGTACATGATCATGACGGATTTGTGGAGTTTGCTAAGGAAGCCCATCAGCGAGTTAGAACTAACCCACAAGCTCAGGAAATGGGTAAGTGGGGTACATGGAGTCTCACAGCGGTAAAGCAAGAAATTGGTGAGCTTCCAACAAGAAATCATCAGACTGGTGTTTTTGAAGGTTGGGAGAAACTTTCTGGTGAATATATCCGTCCACGATTTACAATATCTGATCGTGCTTGTTTCGGATGTAGCCTTGGGTGCAAAAAAGTCAATCTCATTTCTGATGGTCCATTTAGAGGTACTCTTGAAGAAGGACCTGAATATGAAGGTCTTATGTCCTTTGGGAGCCTACTTGGTATTGATGACTATCCAACTACCTTGAAAGCAAATCAGATTTGCAATAGATATGGAATGGATATCATATCAGCTGGAGCGACAATCGCTTTTGCAATGGAACTATTCGAAAAAGGTATAATTGACACCGAGGATACTGATGGCATCGATTTGAGCTGGGGAAATCGTGAGAGTACAATCAAGATACTTGAGAACATTGGAGCTCGAATTGGGTTCGGTGATTTACTCGCAGAGGGAACAAGGATTGCAGCCAAGAAAATTGGTAATGGTGCTGATGAATTTGCTATCCATGTTAAGGGACTAGAAGTTTCAGGACAAGATGGCCGTACACACCGTAGCATTGGATTATCTCATGCAACTGGAGCGAGAGGTGCAGATCATCTTAGAAGCTTAGTTGTCGTCGATCAATTGGGATACGAGGATGTTGCTGTAGATCGTTGGGGTGAACATACCCTGCCTGAGATTCTCAATCCTTATGTAGAAAAATACAAAGCAAATGCAGTTGTTGAGACTGAGAATGCATACTGCATTCGTGACACATTGATTGTTTGTTGGTATTCTGTGTCATGGCCCCCTATTTTCTGGATGAAGGACTTTGCAAAAATGTTACCACTTGCAACTGGAATAAAATATCTTGGTGATGAGAAAAACCTGACACTGATTGCTGAACGCCAAGTTGCTTTGAAACGATTATTCAATGCGCGAGAAGGCATAACACGGAAAGATGACAAACTACCAAAACGATTCACACATGAAGCTATGCCGGAAGGGCCAGGAAAGGGCCAGACTGTGGATCTGGAACCAATGTTAGATGACTACTATCGTCTCAGAGGTTGGAACCGTGAAAGTGGGCTACCAACAGATGAAACACTGCGTCGCTTATCACTGAACTGGACAAGATTAAACGAATAATGTTAGAATTATCCCTACATTCTAACATAGTCTACTCTATGAGTTGCACCACAGCTTGGACATTGATATTGATCTGGGCCAACCCAATCAATTTGTTCCCATGAGAGTGGTGCATTGCAGTTTGTGCATCTATCTTTGATAACTGGTTTGACAAATACTGTATGATCTCCTTTACTTCCGGAAGCTACTTCCATATCTTCTCTTGTTTCAGTAGCAACAAATTGTCGGTCTATTGATGCAGTGTCACTCACAGAATATTGAGATAGTGGATGTCGTGCCTGAATGAATTGAAAGGGTCTTATTAGCCAATCAAGATGTTCTTCAGGAAGTGTATCCCATGCTCTCATCTGCCAAACTCTAAGCATATGATCTTGTCTAGGTACTTTTCCTTTGATTTCGAATTTTCCAGTAGAAGCTTTAATTTTGATTTTGTTCCCCTTTGCTTCAAAGGTTTGGACCATATGTAGAGGAAAAATGTAGAGTTTCTTTCTTTTACTATCCTTCTGATAAAGGCGGTAATTGGTTAGAATAAATGAGCCTGGAAAGTAAGTGAAAATCTCCTCCCCTCGAATCCAAGCATAATTATCATAGAAATGCTTTGAAAAAGGTCGATGATATCCTATTGTTGACCAATTACCATACGGATAATTTGGATGAACGAATGACAGCCCTGACATCTCACAAAGTTTCCTCTGGTCTCCAACACGCAACCTTTCAAATTCTCTTAGTCCTAAAGCACCTCTCAGAGCTTCTTTGGGTGGCATTGCGCCAATCACATTGATTATTCCATTTACAATTTTGAACATACCCGAACGAGAAGTAAGCTTGTATTCTCTAATAGCATATAGTGGGATTCCGACAGATGATTCTGACCCACGATCTCTCTGGAGAAATCTGTAATTGGTAATTATATGTTCATCTCTTTCTAAGAGAATACGTTCTCCTTGTATTGGAATTAAGACTAAGTTGCTCACTGTAGGTACCTCTTTCACACAGCATTCTATTAATCTTCAGATTTCTAAGGTATTAAATTTGCTCTTACAATCTCTTTGTCTTATCATCTCTTAGGAATTGACAGGTATAGAATGTCATCATAGCTTAGGATACCAAATCCTGACTCATTCTCGAGTTTTACATGGTCCTGAAAAATTTCAGAAACTCTCACATCGCGAATCTTTGCTAGAGTATCTTTCTGCATATATCTTAGATATATGGTAAAAACTTGTCCGGATTGTTTAAGTTCGGATAAAATTTGGTTCCAGTTTGTCATTGAATATTTCCCCTAGTTGTTGCTGAATGAAAAGATTAGACGCATTTAATATTTCCTTAGTCTGTATCTATTGCTCTACTTGAACCACTTTCCCATCGGTAGAAAGATTGCCTTGTAGTCCTGGAAGCATTTTTGAAATATCTGAAACCGTATCTGAATTTCCTATGTGTTTGTAGAGGTGCGCATAACATCCACTTTTACAGTCAGAAGAACCGAATCCCTTTATTGCTCTCTCAAATTTATTAGATTTATCCATTTCTTGAGCTAGTTCACACTCCCTCCTGTTAGATGATTCTGCATACCATGCTTTGACTGATTTGGCCATCGCAACAAGATAGTCTATATGCCAGTGTATTGTTTTACTCTCAGAAAAATGTCGTTTGAGTCTATTTTCCAGACTGGTAGAACCCTGCCCCATGGCAGAACCTGAATATACATAGATTCCTGGTGTAAAACAGACTTTTCCAAGTCTTCCAATCGTTAATTCCAACTTTTTTTCTATTTTTATGATAATGGCATATACTCCCTTCATACTAGCGAACTCCTTTGAAAAATTCGCAAGTCCTAGTCCTCACATCTCATCATGAACTTTCTCTTAATATTTTATTGATAAACGCCAGTGCTTGCCCAGTGGATAGAATCCCAGCTTGAAGTTCACGCAATACTCTAAAGATTGAAGCTTCAACCATTCCGAATCGTTTTTGGTGTGCACTTTTCACAACGTGACATCCGAAGCCCTTTGATCCAATGAAATCATATGGACTGCATATTTGTCTGGTGTCATGTTTGGTTAACGATAAAGCTGCTGGTAGATTAATAATCAGAATTTCTTGGTCAATTATGATAGATTGTCTTCCTGTGGGCAACATTTCACCAGTTATCAACGTAGAAAGCCCATTTTCCTTCGCTGTTTCTCTTGCTTTTTTCATTATGATTTCATGGCAGTGATTACATGGATGCATCTGACCAGTTGCAGCTTTTTCTAATATAGTATCCATTAGATTTGACGAGTCCACATATTTCAACGGGATTCCCATCTCATCGCACCATTTTATTATCCATTCTTTGATATGGGGCGCTAAAAATCGAACACCTGGGTCTACTGTTATTGCAGTAGGCTTCAACCAAATTCGTTGGGCTAATATCAAACTTGCTCCACTATCTACTCCTCCTGAGAAAGATACACCGACATTCACAGAGGATTCTGGTACAAATATTTCTTTATCGAAATTATTTAACTCGTTTTGTAAATATCTGAGCAATGTTTTCAATACTTGATATTGGTTCCCTTGAACAAGATGAAGCAGTTCCTCAATTCGCTCTTTTGTTAGCTCTAGTCTATGGTTTCTGAGAAGTATTTCATCTTGTCCGTAAATTGAAATATGTCTGTCAAGTCGTTTTGCGAATTCAGCAACAATTCTTCCTCGTGGCCCCACGAAGAGACTTTTTTCAGATCTATCCGATGTTACTATATGCAAGTTTCCTTCTATATCATCATGGACATCGATGATTTTTGGCGTAACTCCTCTTGTCAGATTCAACTCTTTTCTGACTTGTTTCAGCATTTCAAGGACTGCATTAGCATCCAATTCTTTCACCATTCATCTGTTTGTAGTGTAGGCGATATTGTCATAAGTATTGAGTTAAATCCATTAGATGCATATGTCAATGTCAGAAATTCATCCGGGGTTAGTTAGAGTTCGTGGAAAGTATGTAGAAGACTTTGGATATTTGACAAGTTACATTATTTATTCCAATGATGAAGCGGTTATCATTGATCCTGGAACTGCTGGAGACCCTGGAGATGAAATTATCGAAGCTCTCAAAAAGTTGGGATTGAACCCGAAAAGCGATGTTATTGCAATTCTTTGTACACATGGACATCCTGACCATGTTGGTGGGGTAGGGGTGCTTCAAAGGAAAACGAGTGCATCTATTATGATTCATGAGGGAGATGCAATGCTTCTTCGTGAACCAAGCCTGTTTGTTAAGGAACGTCTACGTCTTGATTTTGCAGGGCGGTTTTCGATGAAATTGGAAAAGGGTCCTTTAAGGGTAAATTACAAATCTATAGAACCCGATCATATTCTTCGTGATGATGAAGTGATATCGGTAGGAGATACAAGGCTCAGAGTAATCCATACAGGAGGTCACTCTGCTGGACATTGTGTGTTCTACGAACCACAAAACAAGGTATTATTTTCTGGAGATTGTGTGAACAATTTTCCCAATGATCCTAGGAAATTCTATCTTGATTTGAGTGGTGATATCGCAGATCGTGCTAGAGCTTTGGATATGATATCTCAGATGGATGTTGAATACCTTCTACCTGCTCATGACATCCCTCATTTATTTGGTGATATTTCTTTACAAGTTAGAGAAGCCAGAATTGGTATTAACCACTTTCAAGATACTGTTCTGAGATTACTCAAAGCGAGGGGTGACTCAGATATTCAACAGTTAGTTTACGACATTGAAGTTTCAAAAAGCATTCCTATCCCAGAAGCTCTTGATGCACTATTACCTACTACACTTGAGGTAACTCTATCCAGTTTGGAAAAAGCAGGACTCGTAAGGCAGAAAGATGGTATATGGTATTCCATTTAGTGGAAAACTCGCGTTCGACCCAGCTAAGTTCAAAAGACAGGCTTCCAATATGTTTCTGGGACCAATTGATGTGGAATTGGAAATTCCCAAATTAAATAACTAATATTCCTCAAATTGGAGGTTTGAATATGGCACGAGCTGAAAAAAGTAAAATTCAGACTCCAAGTACAGTTGAAGCAATTCGAATGGCATCAGCTTCAGTACTGGGTTCTACAACAAGTCAAGGATTTCCTCTGGGCAGCGCTATTGGATCAGGCAGTATGATGCAGCAAAATTCCGATAGTGTCGCATTGAATATCACTCCGCTAATCTTTCTAATTCGTGATGGTGTTCTAAATTCAGAAGGATTAGAATTACTATCAGTCGAGTGGGATTTAGACCATGTGCCAGGGCCTGATGTTCTACCAGAACAGCTTATAATTTCTGGAGGGCAATCTGAAGGGGTTGGGTCACATGTCTGTGTGCTTAGTTGGGAGAAAGGTGTAGTTGACCCATTCAAAATTGATGACCATATGAAAAGGCTAGCTAAGAAGATTTCAGATATTGAACAAGCAATAGTTGAAAATGATGTGAGTTATGATACAGATGGTCTAACCGTGTTACGTCGATTCAATGACAGACTAAATAATGTCATTTATGTTCAAATGATGGACAGGCAATTTCAAGGCTCGTGGGACTCGTTAATTCTGAAACCTGAACATGTTGATAATGAGGCCATAATCAAACTAAGCTATATTGACGATTTTACAATGCTTCCCCCTGGTCCTAAAATTGTGAAGCGTCTGTCTCATGAACTTCTACTCCCTACTGGTTCTGAAGAAGAGATTATTGAACACTTTAGACACCGAATCCTTACTCCTACTGCAATTCACACTTTAGCACAGAAAGTTCCAGAAATTGGAAGAGCAATCTTGAGTGAAGTCAACACTTATGCTTATAGTGCTGAGGAAGTTGATATCGCACGAGTAGCAATCGAATCCCTTAGTGATTTCATAGGCACTAGTGTAGTCACAGTTGATGCCCTCCAGGATTTACGAACAAAGGCATCAGATTTTGTGAACCATCTAGTGAATGCAGTCGATGTTTTTTCAGAACTAGTAGAAGCTCATATCACCTCAGGAAAACAGCTTACTTTAGATGAACACAAAGAGACTTTATTGGAAGACATTCGTCTTAGTGGACATCGCCTTGAGGGCATTGAGAAGAATTTGGCAAATGGTTTGGCTGAGGAAATTGTCGAGTCTGCAAAACGTGAGATGCCAATCATTGGTAAGATTCGAGCTTGGCAATTAAAGAGTATCTTCCGATACTTCTTGGCATATTGTAAAAGAATATCTCAGTACTTTGCAGAAGAATTATCTCAATATATTGTTGTAACTGCAGCTCGAAAGGTATTCTTGGCTGCAATGCAAGAGTTCCGTTCTGAAAACACTGATGAAAAAACCGATGAAATGAGTGCTATGCTCTTTGAGAAATTCTACGGTGAACTTTTCCTTCAGCTAAATGCAGTGTTTGATAGGAAGGCATTCGAAGGATCCCGCGAGAGTGATTTTGCTGTCTTAATGCAGATTATTGCGAAAGATATGTCGGAAGCATTCAAGGATATTGATATCTGGTCATTGATAAAATTCTCAGATATTGCAAAAATAACTCGTGCGGAAATAGTTCTAACCCATGCAGAAAACCCTGAATCTGAGGAAATTGTTCTTTCGGATTGGGGCCAAAAACTTGAAGCCCTCTTGACAAAGTTTGAAACACTGGTAGCTGACGTCATACCGGATATTGCAGATACCCTTCTTTCTAAACCTCTGATTCGAAGAATCATCTTGAAGATAAGAAATGAAGATGCGACTCTTGTACAAGAGTTAATGGCGATACTTGATGATCAAAAGGAGAAACCTGAGGAATGGATCGAAGAAGCATGGATGTGGATTGAAACGCTCAACTCTCAATTCGATGATGAAACTCCGCTTTCCAAACAACTGATGGATTTCCAGCGATTTGTACATAATAAAGTTGGTGAAGGTGTTACTGCAAGAGCAATAGCTGGTAAGGTTGAACATGAGGCGAATGTTCGGGAACAGGCATATCAGGCTGAAGTTGATGCTTGGCAAGCAGAATGTGATCGAATTGAGGAGATTAACAAACCGATTCGAGAACACAATGCTAGAAGAGCAGAGCTTCTCTCAGATACACGTGCAAGATACAGTGCTGAAAAGAAAACCTACCAGGAACAACTGGAAAAGTATGAAAAAGACAAGTCTGCCTATGATAAAGCATATGAAGAGTACAGATGGAAACTTGCTCAACATCAAGACGTAAAACGAAAATATGAAGAATTACTTGAATTATCCAAGACGGACCCTACTACTGAAGTTCCACCACCACCACCACCACCACCAAAAGAACCTACTGAACTACCAAGAAAACCCGTGGAACCCCCTCCATTAGAACCTCGTCTCAGAGCAATAGAGGAGGATTATCCTTTGAAACAGGAACAACCACTACCTGAAAAACCTGAACCCTCTGAAGAAATGTTGCTCTATGTAGATCTTAGAGATTTACTAAACGAAAAACTTCTCAAAATGGACTCGCATCAAGATAAAATGGAATCACTTTTTGCTGAACGGTTGGATAAATTGGCAGCTGAGGGTACCAGCGCTACAAAGGGAATCAATATCAGCATTGGCGAGGAATTTTTGGAATTCATGATGAACTCTGTAATGCGTGGTTTGGGACGTCTGTTACCAAGGCCCACAAGAGCATATTTGCGCGACCCCAAAGTTCCTGGATTGATCTACTTGGTGACTTATGAGATTGAAGACTGTGAATTGACTGTGACGATTGGAAATAACTATCTGAAGATGGATGGAGGCAACTAAAGTGTCTAGTAACTGGTTGGTTAAAACACGTCAGATGAGCGAAGCTGGAAAAGAGATATTCTTAGGTGAAGCTCTGGTAACTCACATGAGGAGTTCTCGAGACCGTCAATTGTTCAGACGGCGTATTGATGGGGAAGTTCCATTGGAGGATTTGATTCGTGAGTTTGCAGCTTTTTACCTTCACACATATCAAGGGACAATAGTAATTAGCTATGAAGATACTGGGAGCGTTCCTGCAGAAGAAAAAGAAAAGGTAGCAAAAGATGAGCAGAGTCTCTTACGAGAAGAAATCAAGCTAATCCTTGATCGCCGGTTTAATGAAGGGCTTTTCACATTAAAAACCATCAGTGAATTTGTTGTGCGTTTTTGTAATGAATGTACAACTGCTGCGACAGACGAAACTGTTAGAACACAAGCTTCTGAGCTCATCAAGGAATATCTCACAAAAATTCCAAGTGAATTTTCTCCCAATTGTAGGATAGATTTTCTAAATGAGATCACTGGTTGGGCTAATGAGTGGAGAGAAGAACTCTATATTAAAGCATCAGGATTGAAGGAGAGTTCGTTATCACTTATTGATGAACTGACTCGTCCACACGACCAAGAGATTGTTGAAATTTCAGTCCTGAAACGAGGTATCAATCAAGTGATTGGAGAAACTGTATATCTTAGAAGTCAGATAACTCCTACTTCACTAGACCCGGAAATTTGGGAGAAGATTGTCGATACGGTTATCAAAAACCTTTGCAAAGGCAGTATTGAAACTATTGTAGCAAAGACTGTTCATGCTTTAAAACGAGAAATCTTAGAATTCATTGAAGATAAACTGAAAACGCCGTATACAATTGAGAAATTAGAAACTGAATTGGGTACTTTTGTTGCAGAGCGTTTTTCAGAAGTCATTATGGAAAACCAGCAAATTGCATTTGATATTCTTGATTTTTTCACCCAAACTCCTGCTGGAACCTCACAATCTACTTTGAGTAGAAACGGAGTGAGGTCTGCCGAATCTTTAGCTGAAGGCCTATTAAAAGCATCAACGGATATTGGTGCTGAAACAGAAGTAAAACCTGAAGACCAACCAGATGCACCAGCTTTCACTAAAGAAGAATTGGAACGGTTAGAACGCTCGATAAAACGAATTGATAAACTGGAACGGACTCTTGAGAAACCTGTTAAGGGAATGTTAAAAGCCAGAGGTTTACGAGCATCAGAGTTAGATAAAATTGATATCACCCTCTTGACAAAAGACCCTACAAGCTTACTTGGAATGGAAATTCAAGTACTAGAGGCACTCAAAAAGAAGATGCGTGTTCCTTCACCAGATGAGGTCAAGAAATTATTAGAAGCACGCGAGCTTGTGAAGAGTGGTGCATTGAAATCTATGGGTGTTAGTTCTGCTTCTGATATGAGTCAGCAAAGAATTGCTGGTGAAACAATGATTGCATTACGAAACGACCTTGCATGGTATTCATTTATACCAACTTTGCATCCTGTTGTTCGTGTTGTTGAAACCTATCATCGTTCCAAACAAGACCTTCTAAGAACGAAAGCACTTCTGAAAAGTATCTATGAGGATGCGGATACTCATCTACAGAACCTTCGAGAAGAAATTCTCATTGATCTTATGCAAGAGAGAATCTATGAAATGAAGACAGTTCATCCCCATCTTCAAACAGCATCAATATCCGCTTGGTTCCATGCTCGATTGTCTAATCGTGATATAGATCATGCAGATAATCTATTACGCACTACACCAAGCCCCCTATTTACTGGAGTCTTAGAAAAACCATTGAATGTAGATAAACTTGAATTCAATAATTACACTATTGCATTTGATGTTATGCAACGTTTCTTGAAGCGAGAACGAGTGAAGAAGATGGAGAAAGAAGAGGCTGCAGTACAGGCAAAAATAGAAGAAGAACTAATAGCAGAACGAAAACGTGCATCGCTCAGCCCTCTTATCTGGATTTACACAAAAAGCCATACAGTATTTCGAGCAATTGGACGAGTTGGTACAAAAGGTCTTGAATGGACCGCGACGGATGATGCAAAGTGTGCGAATCTCCTTGCATACTATGTCAAAATGCATAGAGATAGACCATTTTGTCGTGTCTGTGGGAGCACTCCAAAAGAGGGTGATTGTGAAACTCATGGGAAAGGGCACATGGTTAATGCAGATGATATTGATAATCTGTCTGTTTTTGTCCAGCGTGCAATCTCAGACATCAAGGATGGTCTCATTGGTCCAACTGCAACACCTATGACTCTTGAAGAAGCAAGAAGAATAGTAAGACGAGAAATAAACGGATTACGTAGAAAAGGGAAACTCTCTTCAAAGACAAATATTTCTAGTATGATGCCAGGAGATATCAATTATATTGTCGGTCCAGTTATTGCAAAGCTAATTGGAAAATACTTCAATGAATCACTCGTATATGCAGCACGCAGAGTAGATTTTGCATAATCACAGTGAAGATGGTTCATTCTAATCCGAATCATCTCTCACTGACTCTGATATCCAACTCAAATATGTATCAGAACCACCCAATATTGGTATGATAACAAACTCAGGAACATCATAAGAGTGATTAATTTTGATGACCTCCCATAATTTGTCAGTTAATGCTTTTTCAGTTTTCATCAGTAACAATGATTCTTTTCCTTTTTCGATTTCACCTTTCCAATGGTAAATACTCTGAACTTTTGGAAGGATATTCACACATGCACATTTCTTTGATGCAACCAAAATCTGAGCTAATGTATCCGCTTCATTTTCGGGACAGGTTGTTAGTACAAGAACGTAATCTTTCATACTGAAACTGTATACTGGGCTGGATTTATATGTGAAATGTTTGCTCGAAAGTATTGCTGGCTGATTCCCATGTCTAAGAAATTCATTCCAAATGGAGTGATGCCCGCATTGGTGACTCCATTCACCAAAGACGGCGACATCATGGAAGAAGGTTTCAGAGAAGTAATTGATTATACAATTGAAAATGGAGCTACTGGTGTTGTTCCGGCAGGTACAACTGGTGAATTTGTTTACATGCGTACTGAGGAACGAAAGAAAATACTCAAACTTACTGTTGAGTATGTTAACGAACGAGTTCCAATAGTTGCTGGGACTGGTCAAAATAGCACCAAAGCTACCATTGAATTGACAAAATATGCTGCAGATATCGGTTGTGATGCAGCATTGGTTATTTCTCCCTTCTATTTGCGTCCCTCTGACAAAGGCTACTATGAACATTATGCGACCGTAGCTAGAAAGAGTGATCTTCCTATTATTCTCTACAATATTCCACAATGTACTCTAGGTGTGCTCAATAGCTCTCTAGTTGAGGATTTAGCTGAAATTGACAATATTGTTGGAATTAAGGATAGTAGTGGAAATATCCCACACACTTTAGATTTGATTGAGAAAGTTAAGGATAAGATACCTGTACTTATTGGACACGATGAGTGTTTTCTGTCAGCTACTGCTGCAGGAGCAAGTGCAGCCATTTTAGCCTCAGCTAATGTTATTCCTCATATCTGGTTGGACGTTATGAAAAAAATACAGACTGGAAAATACGAAGAAGCAAAACAGCTTCAATACTCTGTTCAAACTCTTTCTAGAATTATAACACGAAATGGAGGAGCTCCTCCTGCTAAAGCAGCTCTTCGAATAATGGGTATAAATGCAGGTCATGCAAGATTACCTTTGAATACTGGTGGCACATTAACCCGCGAACTTCGAGAAGAAATAAGAATAGAGCTTGAAAAACTCGAGTTGATTAAGCCATTGCAACACCCTGAATTAGTCAAGGAAGTTGACATGAAGGAGCTTGTAATGGAATATGGTCTAAATGAAGAATTCCTCTCCGACTTGAAAATCGGGAATGGCAGAAGCAATATAGTTTCAGCAAGTGTAATTTCAGGACAAGCGAATGGACCTCTTGGTGAAGTTTTTGTAAAACTACTTACCACTCCTAAAATCGGCTATGAAGCCCTTTCAATAATACTCGAACCGAATCTTCGCGTACGTCCTAGTAGCTTAATGCTACCAATGCGTCAAATACGTTCTATGAGACAAGCTTCACTCTTTTATGGCCCTGTTCAATCAGGTGCTGCAAAAGCTGTTTCAGAGAGTCTGAAAACTAGGATGATTCCAAAAGAGCAAGTAGAATCCAATGTAATGATTATGGCAATGGATGTAGACCTTAACTCAAGAGATCGTAGAGCAATAACAAGAGCTGCGGAAGAAGCCGTTTCAGCAGCACTAGAGGAGATTTGGAGGTAGATATAATGGTGAAAGATTTCAAATTCGAAGGTGTATTTCCCGCACTTGTTACACCTTTTGATGAAAACGGAGTAAATGAAGAACAGTATCGAGCTCTTATTGACTATGTGATTAAAGCTGGTGCAACCGGAATTGTCCCATGTGGTACAACAGGTGAATTTACCAGCATGAAATTTGAAGAAAAAGTTGAAGCCATTAAGATTGCTTGTGATGCTACAAAAGGACGTGTACCTGTTCTTGCTGGAACTGGTGCTGCTTATACAAATGATGCAATCAAGATTACACATCGAGCTGCTGAATTTGGTGCGGATGCTGCTTTGGTTGTTTCTCCTTATTTCTTGAAACCCACAAACAAAGAAATCTTTGAACATTATGAGAAGATAGCTAGAGCATGTGAACTACCACTTTTCCTCTATAATATTCCTCAAGTCACAGGTGTGATGCTTGATTGGAAACTCATTGATGGACTTCGAGAGGTTGAAGGTGTTATTGGAATGAAAGATTCTAGTGGGAATCTTGTAAACCTTACTACCATTCTTGTTAGAAGGCCTGACGACTTCCAAGTTGTAATTGGACATGATGAAGTAGCCCTACCTGCATTTGCTACTGGCTGTGATGGAGCAATCCTTGCTAGTGCAAATATATTCCCAGATCGCTATATCAAAATGCAAGCACAACTAGCTCAAGGTGACCTGAATGAAGCTCTCATTATTCAAAGGAGCATCCAAAAGACAGTTCGATTAATAGTGAATCGTGGTGGTGGTGCTATTGTTAAAGCTGCTCTTAACATGATGGGTATCCAAGTTGGAGATCCACGTCAACCGTTACTACTTGGAGATGTTCCATCCTATGATGACTTGGATGAAATCCGTACATGTCTGGAAGATCTTCTCCTCATTAAACGTGGACCTGTTAAGTTCAAGAAGGGTGATAATGTCGTCGTTGCTGAGAGCTATCCTATTGCCGTTGGTATGGTTCCTGAAATCATTACCGACTTAGAATTTATGCATGGTGAAGCACTCTGTGGTGAGGGCCAAGAAGTAGCTCATGTTGACTTGATAATGGGCCTTCGAGATGGGCCAATGCACGTGGCTGTAGAGAATGCTGGAAAAAGAGTGGAGGGATATCATTCTTCCAATGTAATAAGCGGACTCGAACCTACTACAATATTTGCTCCAACTGTAACAATTACCCACGAAAAGCACAAAGATATGGTATACAATGTAGCACAACAAGCAGTAGTAGATGCCGTAAACCGAACAGTTACTGACCATGTACTTCCTGAAGAATTACTGAAGGATTTGGTCATTGCAGCAAATGTTTTCGTACATCCAAATGCTGTTAATCCAAAAAGAGTACATATCAATAATTTCCGAGCAGTTCGATTTGCAATCCGTAGAGCTATCGAGAAACGAGAGAGTGTTTCAGAAGTACAACTCCGCAAGGAGTCAGCTCGTCATCCCTTTGCATATCGTCCATAAAAACTAGCATAGAAAAGTTCATGTATGGTGTGGTGAAATAACATAATATCAGCATCTCTGAAATCGTTTATCACCACACGATACAGTCTTTAAATAATACAATGCCGTGAATATCATGCCAAGAAAATACAGTGATCAAATTAAGGATATTCTCAACAATATGACCAGGGCCGAGATTGAAAATTTCGTACAAGAAGGGGAAGAAATCGTATTGGAAATAAATTCTGAATCTATTGTCCTAAGTCGAAGAAAAGAGATTATTTCTGCAAAAGCTCTATCTTCATCTGAGAGAGGATTTCAGTATCGCCTCCCAAAAGAATGACCATTTGTTTAGTAGCTTTCTTCTTTTTCAACAGTTAAATCATCCGGATTTCGAGATTTTTGATATTTCGAAATACACCTTGTCAAAATGCGTCACAGTTGCATTCTATGGTACTTTGGAATTCAAAATCTACTACCGTTCGTATAAATAACCCAGTGTGAATATGAAAATAAAACGCAATCTCTCTCAAATCGCGTCACTACCAAACTTTGGAGAATTAGTCCATGGCCGAGGTCCATAAATATAGTACATTAAACGCCTTAAAAAACCCGAGAGAGAAAGCTACACTCAACACAAAAGACGGGGATATTGATGTTGTTTCATACTATCTATTTCTCAACTATCCCTTACCCGGACTAATCGAAGCTAGCATTTTGCAAACTTCAATGAATGAGATGACATTATTCCATTGCTAATGTGTTGATGGGACCATTATGGACCCGGCCACCTTTTCTAAAAGAGAGCAGGCCTCAGACTGCTCTTGAGCAATCATTCCATTTCAGGTCAAACAGGGGTAATTTCATCATTGGCCTGCATTTCTAATAGTATCGAATAGCTACAAAAACATAGGGGAATGTAACCACAGGTGAAAACTTTGTCCAAGTTTTGCACAACGGGAATGTTCTTAGACAAGTACTCTTCTAGTAATCTATGTGGTTTTCATGGTCGATGAAAAAAGAATGATAAAACTCCTTAGAGATTTGATTCAAACCAACTCTGAGAGTCCACCTGGTCGAGAAGTTGACGTTGCTAATGTACTAAAACAACATATGGCAGATTTTGGAATTGGGTGCAAGTCTGTTGGCCCCTCAGATAGACCGAATCTGATTTTTTTCACTCATGAGAACACATTAGGCCCTCTGGTAATTCATGGCCACATGGATACTGTCCCAGCTGGACCTTTAGAAAATTGGTCTCATGATCCTTTTGCTGGAAAGATAGTTGGAAACAAGCTTTATGGGCGAGGTGCATGTGATATGAAAGGCCCTGTCACAGCCTTAGTAGAAACAATGATACTTTATGCTCAAGAAAAGCACGAAACACCTCTTGTGATGTTAGCAACTTCAGATGAAGAGAGTGGTTGTTCTGGTGCAGAAGAGGTAGCTGCGAGTGGAATATTATCTGGAGTGAAATATGGGATATGTGCAGAACCTACAAGTCTAGATGTACTTGTTGGTGAAAAAGGGATGTTTTGGTCCAAAATTGTTGCTAGTGGTAAATCTGCACATGGATCTCGTCCTGAAGAAGGCATCAACGCAATTGCATTAGCTGTCAAAGGGCTTGAATGTATAACTCAGAAGGCATTTCCATACACAACTGATGAATTACTAGGCACTCCTACATTGAATGTTGGTATGATAAATGGGGGTATTAAAATCAATGTTGTTCCAGATTCTTGTGAGATTCACCTGGATATGAGAATTGTAAAAGGTCAGACAACCGAAGATGTTATGGAACAAATTCGAGAACGGTTTAATGACGCAGGTCTTTCTGAGCGAGTTAAAATTGAATATATTCATGGTAAACCCGCAGTTTCAACACCTATAGACAGTCCGATTGTTGATGCAAGTCTTGCTGCAGTGGAGAAGGTTACAGGGTCGAGACCAACACCATATGCTGCCACATATGGAACTGATTGTTCAGTCCTTCAACCAAAGATTGGAATAACCAATGTAATCTGTGGACCAGGATCAATAGAGCAGGCACATCAACCTGACGAGTTCATAAATCTTGAACAGATGTATCAATCTGTGGATGTGTATCTTGAAATTGCAAGTCAAATCCTCAAACCATAGAATAAGCTTACTTTACACATTTTCTAGCGATAAGCGCAGCAAATGAACCCGCCCCTAATCCATTTCCAATATTTACTACTGCTAATCCTGGAGCACAGGATTGTAACATTGAAGCAAGTGCAGTTTCTCCTTTACCTCCATGGCCATAACCTGTTGGAATTGGCACACCGATGACAGGGGCATTTACAAGTGAAGCAACAACAGTAGGTAGAGCGCCTTCCATTCCCGCCAACACCACGACTGCTGAAACATCTTCCTGTACTATTTTCTTAATGGGCTCAACTAATCGATGGATACCCGCAACACCCACATCAAAAAATGAAATTGTATCGACCCCCATAACTTTCGCAACGAGAATTGCCTCCCATGCATAAGGGATATCAGAAGTACCTGCAGTCATTACGGCAATTTTTCCCTTAATTTCTGGTGGGACCCATTTTTCAGAGCTTGCTAATACAGTATAATGCTGACCTGCTCCTTTTGCATCAATTGTATACTCTTCTAAATTCTCTTGAAGTGTTTGCAATTTTTCAGGACTGACCCGAGTCATTAAAGCATATCCAGAATTCTCAATCATTGATTTAGCAATCGCAACCAAATCTTCTCCATTTTTCGATTCTGAAAAAACCACTTCAGGAATTCCACTTCTCTCTTCTCGAGCACCATCGATTCGAGCTAAATCCCCAATTACTCCGATTGACAATTCTTTTAATTGTTTTTCTGCTTCTGCTTGCGATATCTTTCCCTCTACTAAATCTCGTAGAATTGTCTTTGTGGATTTCATTTTCACTTCAACTGCTACTTTAACGCAAGAGAGAAACCTTAAAGTTAGTGTTCTAAGTCAATCTTGGTATACCCATATGAATAGAGGGGTCAAAATATGCAACTTGAAGGAATTTTTAATCTCTTGCTCAATCCGCTGGTGTTAATTTTACTAGTGGGTATTATTGTCATTTTGATTGTTGCTGTATCTCGTCGTGGTCCAAAGGTTCCACTGGGTCCACCTATTCTTAAAATACTAGTTAAAATGAAATCTGCTGTTGAAAAAGGAAGCAAAGTGGATGTACCAATTGCCAAAACCCGTCAGCAACTAATTACTGAAACATTTGAGCCCAAATTGCAAGAAGCTGGCATTGAGCTTCCAAAGAAAGGGGGTTACATTCCTCTTGTAGCTAGTAGTGATTTGTCTCAGAAGCTTGTGGAATACAAAGAACAAACTGGAAAGTTTGATGATGATGAAATCGAAGCAACGATTGAAGGCATTCATGCAGCGGAAACTGAAAAGGAAGTAGACGATATTGCTGAAACTGTTTCTGATCATCTTGGATTAAGCGATAGTCAGAAACAAGAACTTGGACATTTAGCTCGTGAAGAATGGAATCGTCACAAGGATTCCGAGTAACTTGATTGAAGTGATATTTTGACCCAACCCCTCTACATGAAAGATAATTATCTTCAAGAGTTTGATGCAGTCATTACTGCAATTACTGAAAAAGGAGTAATTCTTGATAGATCCGCATTCTATCCTGAAAGCGGAGGACAAAGCGGAGACAAGGGGAAATTATTGACCACCTCAAAGGAGTATGAGGTAAAAACAACCAAGAAACGAAATGGGATGGTAGAACATAGAGTCGACACTCTTGAGGACCTAGAAGTTGGTGCCAAAATACACGGAATTCTTGATTGGAGTTGGCGATATGAATGTATGAGGTTTCATACCTGTCAACATATACTCTCTCGATATTTGCAGTTGAATTATGACCTGGTCACCGTTGGTAATATGATTAAGCCTGGTGAAAGCCGAGCTGATTACTCTCCTCTCAATGATTTTCCTGATGATATGAAAGCAAAGGTCGAGGCTGGAGTGAATGAGATTCTTTCTCATGATTTGGATGTGGTAACCAAGTTCATGCCTCGCGAAACCGCAATCTCTTATCTTAGAGAGAAGGGGTATCAGACTAGGTATTTGGAGATGGTTCCCAAACACGTCAAGGAATTTAGAGTTCTTTTGATTGGGGATTATGATGCTGCATCTTGTGCTGGCACACACGTTAAAAATACCAGTGAGATTGGTCATATCAAACTGAACAAGAACAAGAATGTTGGTGCTAATAAGCAAAGAATCTATTTTAGCCTCTTAGAATCTATGTGAGTACAGTGTTGAGTATTTGCCAACAGTTTTATCAAGAATATTACACAGAATGAATTGACTGCATAATGAAAGCTCTAGTACTTACTGCCGGCAAAGGTCGTCGCCTTATGCCTCTTACCTCAAATAGGTCAAAATCTATGTTGATGATTGCTGGTCATCCCGTGCTGCAATATATAATTGAGAGTTTAAAGGAAAACAATATTCACGAACTCGTTGTCGTTGTGGGTCATGGTCGTGAAGAAATCATCGATTATTTTGAAATGGGGGCTGACCACGATATCAGCATCCGTTATGTTATCCAACATGAGCAAAAAGGTGTCGAACACGCGATTCTATCTGCGTATAATGATTTGGAAAATGAAGAGGAGTTCCTTCTAGTAAATGGTGACGTTTTGGTTGAGCCTGATATGGTTACTAGAACACTAAACAATCATAGGACAATGAACTCTGATGTAACGATGTTAGTCACTCTTGTTTCCAATCCACAGCAATTTGGAACCGTCAAAATTGGACGTAATGGAATTGTTGAACGACTCGTTGAAAAAGGAGGGTCCGATAGATATGTCAGTAATTATGCAGTTGCTGGTGTTTCTGTTTTTAACATTGAAATTCTTGAGTTACTAGAGAAATACAAAACTATGGAACATGCAATCGAGAATATGATAGAATCCAAGAAGACTGTAGCAGCTGCAGTCTGGGAGAAGGAATGGGCTGAATTCACGTGGCCATGGGATATTTTGAAAGCCAATCAGATTGTTTTAGACCGCCAACTAAGAGGATATGGGAGTTTCATTGCAGAATCTGCAGAAATACACAAGAATGTTGTTCTTGAAGGTCCCGTTTTCATTGATGAGGGTAGCATAATTCGTCCTGGTACCACCATAAGAGGTCCTGTTCATATCGGAAAACGTGTATATGTTGGAAACAACTCATTGGTCCGAGAGTATACAAGTCTGTCTGATGGCGTGCACATTGGCTATTCTGTAGAACTACGGAATAGTATGGTGTTTGAACGAGTAAATATTGGCAGAATGACTTATCTTGCGGACTCAATAGTAGGTTCTGATACATGTATCGAGGCTGGTGTTCAACTTTGGAATTGGCGTCCATCTGGTGCTCCTTTGTTCCTCGAAAATGGCGAGGAAAAAATTCGTGTTCCACTTACTAAGATGGGAGCAATGATTGGAGACCAAGTTGTAATAGGAGTTAACACATCTATTTATCCAGCGACTAGAATCGGAGAAGGAACTATTATCGACCCAAGTTGTGTGATCGATAAAGATATTCCTCCAAGAAGTAAGGTATCTGTGACCCAGACAATGATTGTTGAACCTCTTGATAATGAAGAAAATTTGGTATAAGGTATTAATTCTAATGTCCACCGAAACAACTATTCGGATTATTATATTGTTAGATTGATGTATTGTTCAAAAATTACTAATTAGAAGTAGTGCAATGATTATGTTTTTAAGTTGAACTCAGAGAGTTGCGTTGACTTCAATCAAATACCTAGGAGACATAATACGAATGTCACGAAAGAAATGGGGAAGATCCACAGCAAAGACTGAAAGAGTCATTCGAGATGCTGTTCCCAAAGAAACAGTATTGAAAGAGATTGATGATTATCTTGTAGGAGCATCTTCTGTTACACCATATGATTTAGCGAAGAAATTCAATGTTCGAATCAGTGTAGCACGCAAAAT
The DNA here is from genome assembly GCA_014728035.1 of Promethearchaeota archaeon. Classification (GTDB taxonomy): domain Archaea; phylum Asgardarchaeota; class Thorarchaeia; order Thorarchaeales; family Thorarchaeaceae; genus SHMX01. Next base: position 132,213 of record WJMJ01000071.1, read on the forward strand.
CTTGCGTGAAAAAGAAGAAGAAGGAATTATCGTTCCATATATTCGAGAGAGTGGTTTCGTTATCTATACTACCCCTTCTGAAATGGAAAAGCGCGAGAAGGGAAAGCCAATAATGATAGCTGATGTTCTGGAAGAAGTTGCATCTTCCGTACCGGCCGAGTCAATTGCGACTGAAGAAATGGATGCCGCGCTCGCTGCAGCTGCAGCACCGACAAGCGTTAAACCAAGTAAGCTAAAACGAAAACGTCGAGAAGCTGGAGAGAGGAAGGAACGAAAGGACTCCAGACCTGAAGTAGTAGTAGAACCTTTGGAAGAAGAGGAGGAAGCGGAACCGAAAAAGCCTCCCAAAAAGGAGAAGCCAAAGAAAGCTCCTAAGAAAGAAGAACCAAAGAAAGAGCAACCAAAGAAAAAACCCGAAAAGAAAAAACCAGAAAAGGAAGAGAAACCCGAAAAAGAAGAGAAGCCAAAACCTAAGCCAAAGAAAAAGAAGAAAAAGAAACCAAAATTATCCGATATCTCTGGTATTGGCCCAGCAATGAAAGAAAAATTAATTGAGGCTGGAATTAAAACTGTTCTAAATCTTTCAAGAGAAGATCCGAGTAAATTGTCGGAGAAAGTGGATGGGGTTGGCTTGAAGACTGCTGAAAAATACATTGCAGCAGCCATTAAAGCACTAGAGGAATAACTCATTTTCCTAGGTATCTTGATTATCTCTATGGTGGGGCTTCTGCTCCACTAATAGCTCTTTTTTAAAAAAGAAAGATGGACTGGGAGCATAGCTCCCAATTATCCCATGTATACTAATTATAATGTACTGAGGCGTTTTTCTAGTTCTGCTAATTCCGAATCAAGTTCAGATTCTTTTGCTTTGTATTCTTCTTCAGGAATATATCCTCTCATGTAATCAAAGCGTAAATCTGTAAGTTGAGCCTTCAGTTTGTCTCTTTGTTGCTCAAGGAATTGTTTTTGAGCATCTCCTTCTGGTTCAGGTTCTTTCGGAATTGGCTCAGGTTCTTTTGGAGTTGACTCAGGCTCTTTCTCTGGAACTTTTTCGGGCTCTTCTGGCTCAGGTTCTTTTGGAGTTGGCTCAGGCTCTTTCTCTGGAACTTTTTCGGGCTCTTTTGGAACTGGCTCGGATTCTACTTTCGGAGTGATTTCCGGCTTTTTCTTGGGTTCAGAAACCGAAGTGGTGTCTCCAGTATCAGGTGCAACTTGCACTGATTCCATCTGTTCCATGTTTTTTCTAAGCTCCTCAATTTGATCCGCGATTTCTGCAAATGATTTATTGATAGTCTGAGTTATTTCAGACTTCATTCTTGCAAAGTTCTCGGCTAATGTGTCAGCTAATCGTTTTGTTTCTGCCACTTTTTCTGCAAAAGCTTTTATCGCCTGGAGTTTACCATTGAGTTCCTCCATCTGTCGCTGTATCTCTGAAAAATCAAAAGACATGAATTGTCACCTAATATTATCTTAGCCCTGTATACTAGATACATTATGCTGCAAGTTCTTAACCTTTGTCCTGTTATTGTATTTTTGCATACAGTGCTGCATTGTATTTCTTTGAATATTTCTCATACAATATGATTTGAATGTAGCTCTTTCATTATCATACTGCTGTGCAGAAATTGGATAAAGTTGAACAAGAGTTCAATCCGTTGTCTGCTTCCTGCGCCATCGAAATTGCAGCACTGTTCATAGAGGACCTCTCATTCAGATAATTGACTAGCAAAACCACTTATCATTTTTCAGAAGTTTTTCCTTCGAGGATTGCTTTTCGAATTAGCTGAACAAGGCGTTCTCGATACGAAATATCAATTGCAACAAGCTCGTAGGTTGGCACTCCTAATATTTGACCAACTCTCTCTGGAGTCAAGGCAGTAGGAAGGTCTTGTTTGTTTGCAATTCCAATCACTTGTGCATTTGGTACTTCTTCTTTTACAAGTGAAACCAACTTCTTGCTCCGTAATACATTCTCCAATGTGCTATCTGTGACTAATATCACGACTTGCGCATTGGCAATCATTTTAGACCAGAGAATACTAAATCTTGCTTGACCTGCAAGATCCCAAAGTACTATGTTTGCAGATTGTACTTCCTCTGGTAGTTTTTTAATTGAAACACCAATTGTAGGATCATGAACCAGTGGAAGGGTTTCCCCTCGAAGCAAGTGCAATGTTGTTGTTTTTCCAACTCCTGCAAATCCCAAGATTGCAACTTTAACCATGGTAACAGCAATTTGGTCAACAGTTTCACCAAAATCATCGAGTGGCTGTCCAGCCATAGCCAGATTTGCGAAATCCTTCATGAATATGTCTATTAATTGATCTGTTTTTTCTTCGATCTGTGCGGGTTCATCAGCTTTATCTGCCAGGGATATAAATGTAAAACTTCCTCGTTTAGCATAGAACACTCTTGATACTGATAAGTTCATGTACTCGGTCTTCTCAAGATCTACTGATTTCAGAAACTGGGTTAGATTGACTAGGAATTCAATTAGATTAGCTCTGGAATCACTCTTTGCGTATTCTTTTGAAAAGAGAATGTTATTTTGTTCTCCGAGTATATAGATACCTCGAATCATGATTTTGTTCTCCAGCTATTGATAAGGTGTTCAAGGTATGACACTACAACTTTAGCATCAAGATTTTCTTCATTCCATTTATTCGCTATTATGGGAGCGACATATTCTGGCATGAAGCAATCAAAGATAGGATTCGTCAATAGTGCCCATATTGTTTCATCATCAAAAGATGTAACTATACTATTTGACTGTAATGCCCACAAAGCTTTGGTTACAATTGATTTTGGAAATGCAGTTTCAATCACAATTTCCTCGATGGAAAGTGGACCTTTTCGTAGTACAGAAATGATATTATAATGAATTGTATTAGCAACATTTTCTGCTATCTTCTCTCGGTCTTCAATTATGGGTTGAGATTCTTCCCCGCTGACTATTGTCGGATTGTATCCTCTTCCCGATTCATCAGGACTGAAGAAACTATCTACACGAGAAACATACTCCTTGTGAATTTCAGGATAAGTCATTTCAGTCAACTTCATACTTTGTGTAGGTGGAGCCCGATATCCGAATAAATCTTTAACCAGAAACACATATTGTTTTGTTCTTGTGATCATTTCAATTTCGAGTATACCAGCACTAGTTAGGGGTGTGATGGCCTCCACGATATCAATACCGTCATCACCCACTTCGTTTTTTAGCCACATTGACAATTCAACAGCGCCTGTCACTATTCGTTTTTGCATTCTTTCCAATATAAGAGGGGCTGATGGAGTAAGAAAGACTCTAGCATATTTCTGCTCTTGACTTTCTTGTGACAAGCTGCTCCCGGATTTCATTATATCTTCGAGATTTATATCCTCAACTGATGTTTCAGCTAACTCCAAAAGTAGTCTTGCAGTTCCCTCTAGATGGGTACTTTCATAGCTGATATCATCATCTGTTTCCATTTCGAAACAAATTACCCATTCTGGCATCTTCTTCTTAGAATATGATAATATTTTCCTCCCATCTAGATTGATAACATGAAGTCCAAATTTATCCGCATGGGGGACGTAAATGTTATTGAGGTCTGCCTCTGTTACTTTCAATGATGTGGGATATCTCTTCTTTAGGATAAACCCGTGATTTTCATCCAACTGAATTAGAAAGACTGCACTCGGCATTGAAAAGCCCCTGTGGTTCGATTAACATCGTTGCATAAATGTTTGACTCTTATCTACCTATTGACATACCAAAGAAAAAGATAATGTTTCTTATACGAAAAGTCATCAAATTAATGCACTCCTAGAAAATATGAAAAGCGTTCCTCTATATCTCATGATAGGCATTCATATGGAATCTAAAACAATCGACTCAATTGTTCCCGCATCTGCTGCAAAAGGCTTACAGCTGGCAGGTGGTTCTATGATGGAACAAGCAATCCCAGAAGACTATGTGATGGCATCGATTCTCTTGAATGCTCTAGAAGAAAGAAATGGCATGGATCTGGAATTCTTTCTCAAAGCGTATCTGCCTATCCACGTCATTAAGTCACCTACTACTAACTGGTTTGCGTTAATTGAACGACTTGGACTTGCGTCATCAACAATTCCTACATATTCTGATATCGATTTCAAGTCATTCAAAACAGCTCTGAATAGTGCGCTAACAATCGAATCTCTTGGAACTGTCACTAGTGATTTAGACTCCGAATTAAACAAGATAATAGAAAGCAACTCTTTGGAAGTTCCTGGTTTAATGTCAGGAGCAATAGCTGATGCGGTTTCAATTCAACTTGATTGGCCCTATCATACCAATCTCGAAAGCTATGCATTTTCATTCCCCTCTATGATCGAAGACAGCGAACTTGCAGAACACTCTGAGAAAATTAAAAGAACCCTCTCATTGTTAGACTCTGCAAGTACCCATATACGAGATATATTGCAAACACTTGAAGAACGTTCTCATATCTTACTAACTCGGATGGAACAAGGGCATCTACCAAAAATTGAGCGTCTGGACCAGCGAATTCGTGTTCTTGAAGTAGAAATCGAAAATATTGAGCATAAGATTAGTTCTGGTATCGGTCTAAAGGAGGAATTAAAACAGATCTCTACTGCACGAAAAAAGGCTTTGAAACGAGATATATCTCGTCGGAAGGCACTGATTGCAGAGATGACAGAGAAATCCAGTAAGATTTCGTCAGACATTGATAGTCTTACAAATAAAGCACAGACTGTTCTCACTTCTATCAATTCTGCACGTGAAAGCCTTGATTCTTTGTTGGTTGGTGTACGTAGTGCTAACATTCCTAAAGAAGGAGTTTGTCTTCTTTTTCCGTTCTTCGTTGTAGGATATTCAAAAAAGGGTCAATTGCGATTGAATTACTATCCCCCTTCAAGACTAAAGGACAATGATGAGAGAGTTGGAATTCGGCGTGACTTTGTGTATCCATTCTTTTTCGCTTCAGAATCTTATTCTGAATTAATATCTTTGTTAGAGAAGCGTATTTCTAGTGATATTTCATTGAGAAAATCTATCCGTTCTCATGCCAAAGATAATAATCTTCTCGCTTTGGCACATACGAGGAAAATGATTATTGAGGGAACAAAATCTCTTCTTGCGGATGGGCTTGTTAAAGAATCGAAGATTGAAGATATTGTGAATCTTCTGGATGTTTTCCCTGAGAAATCACCGGTAGAACGCTTTCTTACTGATGGGGCGTTTGTGGCTGATTCTGAAGAGTTATGCTCAGTAAAATTCCATATCTGTGATGAATCTGGTAGGGCCATTGAAAATGCTACCTTAGAATTAGGAGTACTCTCAATGGAATCTGACGAACGTGGAGGAATAAGAATTTCATTGCCCATGAGCCATTATGATGGCATTGTTAGTGCTGCAGGATTTCATGAGAAAACTCTGGAATTCAGTATAAAGTCAACAAACGATATCGTCATTCCAGTAGTATTAGCTGAACTCAGTCGAGAAGACCGTCTTGATCGGTCACTCGATAGCCTTGTTGCAAAAGCAGAGCGAATTGAAGGAATTAGGCGAAAATTACTGGAGATTTTTGAAAAACAAGGTGAGATGCTTTTATCAGTGCCTGCTTATCGAAGTGCTTTGGTTGAGTTATTGTCAGAACTTGGTTATGACCCAGAATCTTGGATTTCTGAAGCATTGAGTAAGAAGGGTATGGTCCAGAGACTCCTGAAACGAAATGATCGGATTGATGGGATGCAACGTGATATTTTACGACTTGCAAGCGAGTCCAGAAACTTTGGGGGGATTATGCTTTTTTCCGAATTGCTGATTAGCCTTGATGAATTAGGTTGGAACACAAACCCTGATGAAGTGGAGGACATTCTTTCTTCCATGATTAAGGAGGGGCTTGTTGATGGATTAACCACACTCAAGGACGGCATAAGAGTTGTCCAATTTATCCCAGTTGCGCTTACTCACGACCCTCGTGATTTGCTTGGACTAGCTGCAAAGAAGGATGGTAAACTAACCATTGAGGATGTTGTTGTCAATCTTGAGTGGACCGAGGAACGAGCTCGTAACGCATTCGATTTGCTTGTTTCAAAAGGTGTAGCAAAGCTACAAAAGAGCTATGCAAGGTCAACAATCTATTGGTTTCCAGGCCTTCGGGGAAAGAAATAAAGTGAAGCTTTACAAGTACTCGTATAGTTTGATACAATACAGCATCGGAGATTGATACCATGAACAAGCTCTCTCACATGTTATTTGCATTCTCGTTATTTTTCGCAATTTATTCACTAATCTATGCATTCAGTGTTTGGCAATCTGACCTTGGAACACTGATGGATATGCTTTCCTATTTCTTAGTTGGTGGTATTGCAGCCACTTTTCTGGTACCAGTTCTCTATTACAAAGCCCCTCACAAAGGTATGCGTTCTCGAACAACCAGTAATCGGGGAGCTGTTGGCGCAATGACCTTCATTGCATTTTGTTTCGGCTCTTTAGGTGGTACAATTGTTTATCAATGGATTTCAGGTGTTCCAATTGTAGGTAACATTTCCATCTTTATGGGTGCTTTGATGACTGTGGTTGGAGCTCTCATGCCAGATTGGGACATTCCCTTGATGGGTATATCTCGTCACAGAAATGTGATATTTCACTCCTTTTTACTGCCTTTCGTGGTAGTGATGGGTACTTTATTCAACACTGCTGCTAAAATTGCATCCTCTGCGACATTTAGTGTAGGTGTTCACATTGAGTACTATATCACTGCTCTTTTCCTAATTGGATATGCCTCTCATCTGTATCTTGATATATTTCCAAGTGATGCAAGTCCACTGGAAATCATCTGGCGAGCTGCTAATCCAACGGATCAAGCACCAACAGGACTAAAACGCCTTGGACCAATCTATATCTCAAAGAAAAGAGCTAGAGGTTGGCTAGTATCTAATGCCACAATATTAGTAATAATAGCTTTAGCTCTACTTGGTTTGTATTTCTATAATTTGCCGACCTCGTAATTTGGAGTGGTTCTAATAACGCAGAGATTTGTATCATGATTACACATCTCTGCTGGAACTTCAACAGGTATGAATGAGTTTACCAGTCTTCATCATCTAATTCGAAGATATCATCTTCTTCGTCCTCTTCATCATCAAAGAAGTCCTCTTCTTCCTCATCTAAATCATCATCTTCAAAAAGAAAGGTATCAGGATCTACTTCTTCCTCGAACTCAAACTCATCGTCCTCTTCAGAGCTTTCAACTTTCTTGACCTTCTTCCGGTGAACTGCAAGGCACGTTCTATCGATTGGGTCAAAATATTGACATTCTATACAACATTCGCCTTTATGATTACAGGTCTGATATGCACCACATTTTTTACAACATTTTAGCTCTGACATGCTTCTACACCTTTCTTTAGTGATAGCTTCGAGGCGTTTGTTAACGGTAAATAAGCGTCTCCCTACCGTAAAATATCTTTGTACTTCGAATATATGCACATCTAGCAATTGTTATATTCTCTCCCTAAGTTACTCCTTTGGAGCTGAAGTCAGATTGAGTGATCTCGAATTTGAAATTAGAAAAGTAGTTCTAGAGAACGCTTTCAAATATGAAGGCAAACCCTCAGTTAAGTCAGTTATGGCCGCACTACTGGGAGCTAGAGCAGACCTACGCCCTCGTGCTAAAGAGGTAAAAGATATTGTCCAACGGCTTGTTGTAGAGATAGAAAAAATGGGTCTAGAAGCTCAAATACGTGAACTAAAGGAGATTGCTCCGGAACTTCTTGAAGTGGAAGATGACTCAGAACCGAAAGAGAAAGAGATGCCTCCTTTACCCAATGCTGATAAATGGGATAAGATAGTCATGCGATTAGCTCCATTTCCCTCAGGGCCTCTACATGTGGGAAATGCTCGAATGGTTGTATTGAATGACTATTATGTCAAAAGATATGATGGTGAACTTATTCTTGTTTTTGACGATACTATTGGGTCTGCGGAAAAACAAGTAGAACCTGAAGCTTTTGATTTGATTCCTGAGGGTCTTGACTACCTTGGTGTGAAATATCATAAGACAGTTTACAAATCCGATAGATTAGACTTATTCTATAAATATGCGGTTGACCTCATTAATCGTGAAGAAGCTTATGTATGTGATTGCGACGCAGCTCTTTGGAGAAATGAACACAAGATCAAAATGATTCCTTGTTCTTGTCGTACTCTGAAAGTTGAAGAGAATCTTGCTAGATGGGAAAAGATGCTTGATGGAACATACGAAGAGAAAGAAGCGGCTGTTCGATTGAAAACTGGAATGGACGACCCTGATCCAGCTATGCGCGATCATGTTATTCTTAGAATATCTGAAACCGACCATCCACGAGTAGGTTCAAAATATCGTGTTTGGCCACTTCTTGAATATTCCTGGGGTATTGATGATCATGAATTAGGTATTAGTCATATTATTCGGGGAAAGGATTTGGTCAAGGAGGGCAAGATTGAACAACATATCTGGAATATATATGGCTGGCATCATCCTGAACTGATTTACTATGGGCGTCTAAAATTCCAAGATGCAACCCTGAGCAAAAGCAAATCTCGAAAAGAAGTCCAAGAAGGCACATATACTGGATGGAACGACCCACGTACTTGGAGTCTGCAATCTCTTGAAAGAAGAGGAATCCATCCTGATGCAGTGAGAAAGGCCATGCTTGACCTAGGTCTCAGTCTGGTGGACATTGCAATTTCTATGAAAGCAGTTTATTCAGAGAATCGAAGTCTAAGAGATGCTGATGCACCTCGTTTATTTTTCGTACAAAATCCAGTTTGGGCTACTTTGGAAAAACTCCCCGCTGATATCACTTATGGAGAAGCTCCAGTACATCCTGACTTTCCTAAACGTGGAGTACGAAAAATTCAGCTTGTCCCTAATCCGGCAAATAATCTCATCGAGGTAGGTATTGCTCAAAAAGATTATGAGAAGAGCGAAAATCAAGAACTTCTTCGATTGAAAGACCTTGCTAACTTTGCAATTAATAAAGGTAAGAATCCAGTATTGGAATTTAGAAGCAAATCTGTAGATGATGTTCGGGATGTAGGTGGAAGAATGATCCACTGGATACCAAAGTATGATAGTGTTCCTGTGGAGATGACCATGATTGATGGTGATGTAGTGACTGGTCTTGCTGAAGTCGGAATTAAAAAAATGAAACCAGGTACTTTTCTTCAATTTGAACGGGTAGGTTTTGCAAAAATCTATGATACTGAAGATGTTATTAAACTAGCATTTTCACACAAGTGAGATTCTTGAAGCAATATCTAAGGAAATAGAACATATAAGGAAAAAATTCAGAGGATTTTATGGTGTGCCAAAATGGCAAGAAAGTCCAAGAAAAAAACTCTTACTGCTTCGTCGTTCAAAACAACTGGCGGACACGCTAAATTGGAAGTAGATGATAAGAAGCAGAAGATGTATTACTTTAAGGAAAAAGTAAAACTTGAAGAAGCAAGAGAAATTGCTGAAAAAGAAGGTGCTGACATATTCGGTGTATCCAAGGATGACCTAAGTGTAAGCAAACCTAAAATCAAGTACGAATTCTATTGCATCTATGAGGCTAAATTGGAAATCAAGTATCTCAGTATTAAAAAAGAGGAGATAAGTGTCAACGACCAGGTAAAGGCAGCTCTTGTAGGTGGTGAGGTTCTAAAACCGAAAACGGGGAAAACAGTACCTGGAAAAGCTCTCAAGTTTCCTATCGTTGAATTGTATGAGATCGATCGTTCAGATAGTATGATTGTTGATGGCCGAACTGGTGGCCTTGCTAATCAGATGGAAGATTTACTTACAGGTCCTGGAAAGAAAAAAGCTACGACTGCATGGGTTAAGAAAGCAAGAGTCGCATCTGGAAAAGCGAAATCCATTGATAAAGTGATACGGCTAGTTTCAAAAACTGCTAAAAAGAGACCTACTGGAGCTAAACGTGTTCTTGAACACAGACTAATTTTCAAAAAGCTAATTGGATACTATGTCCCTGTTTGGTATGTTCGAATTGCAGTTGGAGATGATACTAAGACTCTACGAATTAACGCAATTAATGAAGAAGTTGGTCTTGATATTTAATTTAATACTTGGATGGGGTTCCCCATCCCCCCCCTCCTGGGGTTTCGATTCTTATTTTTGTTCCTTTTAACGTTTTTATGCTTGTTTTTGCTTCTAATCGAAAGTGCTTTTCATCAAGACTCATTTGGTTGATTCCCGATTGTCCAGACATTCCTCCTTGCAATCCCCAAGGTTCTGAATGTCGTCTTTCTGATTGGATTGATACTTCACAATCATTTGCAAGAATCTCAATCTCTCTGATTACTCCATCACCGCCTCTCCAACGTCCATCTCCTCCACTATTTTGTCGAATTTTGTATGTTATTACTCGTAATGGATATGCAATCTCTAAAGCTTCTATTGGAGTATTTAGCGTATTCGTCATATGAACTTGAATTCCATTGGCCCCATGAGACCCTTTACACGCTCCTGAACCGCCCCCAATTGTTTCATAAAATGAAAAGGACCTACCAGTTCGATGGTCTATCCCACCGATTGTTAGATTATTCATTGTGCCCTGACTGGCAGCTGGTATCCTGTCTGGCATAATACTCGATAATGCTCCAAGGGTTACATCTGCTATTCGTTGGGATGTTTCTACATTTCCTGCTGATACTGGGGCTGGATAACGAGGATTAAGTAGACAACCTTCAGGAACTCTGATGTCAAGTACACTCCAGCATCCTTCATTTGTGGGAATGTCTTTTCCTAAGATTGAGATGAACACGTAGTAAACTGAAGACAAAGTGGAAGCGAGAGGGCAGTTGATATTTCCAATAACCTGTTTCGAGGTGCCAGCAAAATCAATTACAGCTGCTTGTTTTTCAAATTGTATTCCAATTTTTATTGGAATGTGCCAATGTCCTGTTCCATCACTGTCCATGAAATCAATGAATTGTGAAGTTTGCCCTTCAAAATTCGAGATTGCAATTTGCATCTTTTGTGTGGAATAATCTCTCAGTTCAGTGAATGTTCTTGTTATGGTTTCCCACTTGTGCCTTTGAGATATCTCATTAAGACGTCGAATTCCTACGTTGTTTGCTGCTACTTGCGCTGACAAGTCGCCCAATCTTTCATTTGGAGTCCGTGTAGCAGATAGTAGGTCTTCAATCGCTGACTGTCTTAGTTCTCCATTTTGAACAACAATCCTGGGTCTTATCAAAACACCTTCTTCTTCTATAGATATTGCCATACCAGGCATTGATCCCGGGCTTACTCCTCCAACATCCGCGTGATGGGCTCTATTAGCTGTAAAAGCAACTCTTTCGCCTTTGTGAAATACAGGAGCTACCAGTGTTAAATCTGGCAAATGTGACCCTCCACTATAGGGGTCATTAAGAAGGGCCATTGAATTCTCCTGCATCTCGTCCTCGATCTGCTCAATGCATGATTTCACAGACATGGGCATAGCTCCAAGATGAACTGGGATATCTTTTGATTGAGCAACAAGCCTTCCTTGTGAATCAAAAAGCGCACAGCTACAATCTCGCCTCTCCTTGATGTTTGGGCTAAAGGCAGTTCGCCTGAGAGCTTGACTCATCTCTCTGGAACAAGAAATCAACGAATTCTTAATCACTTCAAAAAGGATAGGGTCTTCTATCATTTGGTTACCCTCCTAAGAAGTAGGATGTCATTTTCTTTTTGTATACCTTGCCAATCTGGTGGTATTGTAATTGTTGTGTCTAATTGCTCTATGATCGATGGTCCATGTACTATCTGGTCTAATCCCAAATTGTTCCTGAGATATATCTTAGTTATATGCTTCTGCCCATCTGGCATAATCACAGGTCTTTCAGAAACATGTTCAGATATTTGTTTCTGCCTTTTGATTATTTTGTGCAAATCTGATTGCGGTGCATGTCCTACAACTCTTGCAGTAACCCACTCAACATCTCGGTTGGGCATCGTATATCCAAATTCAGCTTTGTGGAGATTCTCGAATGCAATCCGTGATTTCTTGATTAAATCAATACGTTTCTTTTGAACTTCAATAGAAAGTTCATGGGATTGACCAGCATATCTCATATCAATGCTAAATTCATATACTATAGTCTCAGGTGGGACGCCCTGTTGTACTAGTCGTTTCCTCGTTTCCTCTTGTAGGGCATCAAGTGTTTTCTGAAGTATTTTTTCACTATCTTGATTTCCAGTCAGCACTATTGATTTCATTGTATCAACACGAAAATCTGCAACTATCAAACCATATGCTGATGTGATTCCCGGATGTGGCGGTATGAGAATTTGATTGATTCCTAGTGATTCTGCAATCTCACAAGCCTGTGTGGGGCCGGCGCCCCCGAAAGGGATGAGTATAAATTTTCTGGGATCATGTCCTCTTTCAACTGTTACTTCTCGAATTGCCTGAACCATATTTGAAGTTGAAATCTTGATGATTCCCAAGGCTGTTTCTTCTAGACTCATTGATAATGAATTGGCCAATTTTTCAATAGCTCTTCTGGAAGCTGCAACATCTAATGGAAATGTTCCTCCTAGAAAGTTATCTGGATTGAGTCTTCCTAAAATTAGATTGGCATCGGTTACAGTTGCATTTTGCCCTCCATATCCATATGCTGCTGGACCTGGCTCTGCACCCGCACTTTGTGGTCCTACATGAAGTACACCAACCTCATCAATCCATGCAATACTTCCACCTCCTGCACCAATTGTTTTGACATCTACTGCTGGCACTCGTATTGGAAGTCCGTCTACATCATTATCGGGACGAACGATTATTTTTTCCACAACTGCACTAATGTCACAGGATGTCCCTCCCATGTCTAAAGTGATTGCTTTTGATAATTCTCTCTCTCTTGCTATTTCCCAACCCCCTATCACTCCTCCAGCAAGACCTGAAATTGCCAGACCTATTGTTCTACCTTCAGTTTCAGAACATAATATTGTTCCTCCATTAGACTGCATGAGAGTTAATTTTGCATTTGGACAAAGTTGCTTTATCGATTTGTCTAGTCTTTGTAAGTATGTTAAAACAAGTGGACCTAGATATGCTTCAAGTACTGTTGTAGAGCTTCTTTCATACTCTCGAAATTCTGGCAAGACCTTGGAAGATGCAACGGTATATTTGCCTGTTCGCTTAGAAATTGCTTCAAAAAGTCGGTTTTCATGGTCTGCATTCTTATATGAGAAGAGTAAAGAAATTGCAATAGAGTCTGAATCGATATGTTGAATTTTAGAAATTGTTTTGTCTATCTCTTCATCAGTTAGAACTTCTATTGGATTTCCTTCAGCATCAATTCGTTCGCTAATCCCAATTCTCCAGTTTCTTTTTACAAGTGGTGTTGGTCGACTTGCCGTGATATCATAGATGTCTTGTCGATTTTGACGTCCGATTTCTAATACATCTTCTAATCCCTTTGTAGTAACAAGACACACTTTTGCTCCATTTCTCTCAAGCATTGCGTTAGTAGCTACTGTGGTTCCATGTACAACAAGATCCACATTTTCTGGCTTGATATCTTGCTGTTTCAATATCTCCTTAATTCCCTCGATAACAGCAATGTCTTGAGAATCTGGTGTTGATGGTGTTTTGTGTACTGTAATTATTTTGTTTTCAGAGTCAAAGAGGATGATATCTGTGAAAGTTCCACCTACGTCTACACCAATTGTTATCATAGCTACCAATTCTAAGATTTGATAGTGCCATATGAAAACTTTCTCTTATATTAGACAGAAAATTCAAGTTTTGTTCCCACACGTACTTGTTCGTATTCTTCACTGAAACGATTTAGAAGTAAACATTTTCCTTTTATCCCAGTGCAATGAGCCGGAGCAATGGTTTTAATTTTCGCTTCTTTGAGTCTATAGCAGGTCTTATCCAGACGCTCTTGAGAAGCCCCTCTAAGATGTAATCCTCCAACAACTGCTCTAATATCCGAAATACCAGTCAATTGAACTGTGTGATTTATTGTATTAACCAGTCCTGCATGACAACATCCTGTGAGTAGTACTAATGAATCATCACTCATTCGGAATACAAGGGATAAATCATCAAGGATTTCATCCACTACCTCTTCTCCATCAACTATAGTTATTGCCTTTTTTAGTTTGCCAACTTTCTTCTCGAATGATGTTTGAAGGGGGATCTCGCCAGTTGTGGAAACCGCATTGGATATCTTGAATGGATCCTTTGTTGTAATAACTGAATACAAACTCTCAATCATTTCAGTTGAAAAATAAGATTGAATGCCTATATCTTGGGTTCTTTTCTTTGTTCTAAGCAACTTTGGTGCTAGTGCATGTGGATGGCATATCAATGGCACTTTTCTCTCGATTTGTTCAGCAACATAAGGTAATCCTGCAACATGGTCCCAGTGACCATGACTAATGACAACATAATCAACATCATCAAGATCGACTTTTAGAGCTTCAATGTTATTTGCAAGTCCTTCTGGGTCACTGGAGCAGTCAAACAGAATTTGTATTTCCTCATCGCTGGAATGAAGAGCTTTCACAAAAACAGAAAAACCTGGTAGACCAACTAACCTATCACTGTCTACGACATTATCTGATAGGATTCTGAACTCAAGTTCTTTTACTGCATTCATTTTCTTCACATTTCCCAACTTTCGTTAGTTTTCCAGTAGTAATAGAGTTGAGGGTTTTGTAACAAGAAACCTACTTTTTCATAGAGATTTCTTGCCATTGTGTTATCTCGATCTAACTCAAGAGAAACTTTGTAGATTTCTTCTTTAGACAATGCTTGGAGTGTTTGTAAGAGAAGTAATTTTCCTAATCCTCTGCCTTGTTCTTTGGGAGCAATTCCAAAAGGACCAATTTCAGCTTGACCATCTTCCATACGTACGACAGAATATCCAATTATTTCGTTATCTTTTGTCATAATTAGAGATGCTTCTTCAATGAAATCTCTCTCTTTACTTATCCAATAATTGATACATGTTTTCTGCTGTTTGTCGCTAAGACTAAGAAATAGTCGATCTGGACTAGTTTGGAATGAGATTTCTACACATTTTCTAATCTTATCTTCTGATACATCTGTATACTTTTGAATATCTATTTCATCAGGGAGATTTATTTTTTCAAGAGAAATCTTTTTGATATCAAGCATCATTTTAATCTCCTCAGATGCCAATTTGAAGCCAGAATTTGAATAGATACCTATTAACTCCTCAAGAAGTGGTTTTTTTTCTTCAGTGATACCTGAGAACATGACTTCTAATCTTTCAATATTTCTCTTTCTTGCCAATTCCTTTGCATTCTCAATCAAGCTCATTGCAATCTCTAACTTATCATCTGTATCTTTTACGATAGGATGCCAGGGAGAGATAAAAGCCATTGATTCAAAACCTGTAAACATTGACATGAATCCCACCACGTTTCCATCTTTTCCACGTGCGATTATTTGTACATATTCTTCATTTTCTACAGAGGCTCTTAGTTGTTCCACTATATCCTTGTAGTCAATTTCCGACTCATAGTACCCCCTTTGATATTTCACAATAAAATTGGCTATTTTTGGTATCTCTTCTTCCAAGATACTTCCTGTTTGAAAGTATACATGTTGGGGGCCTAACATTCTTGATTTCTCCCAGATAATACGAAACATGTTCTTTGAAAAGTATATTGTCGAAAGTAACATATTGGCAATAACTAGTGCAATGAATTGCCTTATTACTCCTATATCTACGTTTCAGTGAGATGTTTCATCATGAAACCTGGATATTCAGCTGTATTGGTTCGCTACGGTGAGATTGGAATCAAATCAAAACAGACTCGCAAACGAATGACGGCTCTTCTTGCTCGGAATATTTCTTCTGCTATCAATGAACAGAAATTACCTCTTGAAAAAGTAAGACGAACATGGGGTAGAATCTTTATTGAAACATCTGAACCAGAAAAAGTAGCTGAGTTGGTTTCTAGAGTATTTGGTGTGGTTTCATGTTCTCCAGTGGTAGTGGTTACCTCCGAATTAGAAACTATGATTAAAACAGGATTCGAGCTGGCGAAACACGAATTCGATAAAGGCAAGTCATTCGCCGTTGGTGCACGTCGAGTAGGTGAACATACATTCTCAAGCCAAGATATTCGAGAACAACTTGGAGCGAAAATTCTGCATGAACTTCCTGAGCTTGATTTGAATGTAAATCTATCAGAACCAGAACAGTCTGTATACGTTGAAGTTCGAAATGACACTGCATATATATTCTTGAGAACTATTGATGGTGTTGGTGGAATGCCCACTGGCACACAGGGAAAGGTTGTCTGTACTGTTTCTACTGGACTCGATTCTCCCATAGCGGCGTTTAAAGTTATGAAACGTGGTTGTGTACCTGTATTCGTATATTTTGATAACACTCCCTATGCTCAGGATGGATGTACTGCTTTAGCGATAAGACAAGCACAGTTACTTGCAGACTATATCTATGGATTTGAAGTGAAATTGTATATAATTCCCCACGGTCCAGATCTTGATATGATTAAGAGCTGTGGTATTGAGAGGGCAACATGTATCCATTGTAAAAGAAACATGTTACGATTAGCCCGTGAAGTTGCGATTCTTGAAAATGCAGATGCTATTGTTACTGGAGAAATCCTTGGTGAGCAAGCATCTCAGACATCACAAAACCTTAGAGTGATAAGCTCCGTGGTCTGTGATTTTCCTATACTACGTCCTTGTGTTGGTGATGATAAGGTAGAAATACAAGAGATGGCGATAAAGATAGGAACCTATCAGTTTGCAAAAGAAGGACTCTCGTGTTGTTCTCTAGCACCAAGTTACCCTCTGCTGCATGCACAACAAAATAAGATTGAATCATCGGAAAAAGAAATGGATTTCTCAGTGATTGAAGAAGAAGTTAAAGCTGCACGTGTCGAGGTACTCAGACGGGGTCGTATTATATGACTTGTATTTCACTATTATGGGTTTTGACTAGTACTCATTGGTTAAAAATGATATTTATTGATTTACAAGCCTTTAAATAGAAGAACTATAAAAATAAGGCTTATACGTACTCTAATAGATTAACGAGGAGAAATGCATTATGCCACGTTCAAGAAAAGACAGAATTCTTCCTGTTGCCCCAGTAGACCGTTTAATTAGAAGTGCTGGTGCAGGACGAGTTAGCGATAAAGGTGCAGAACGACTAGCACAGATTTTGGAAGAGGTTGGACAATATTTAGCAAAGCGGGCCTATGAGCTTACAACACACGCTGATAGAAAAACCATAACCGATAAGGATATTGAGCTTGCATATAAACAGTGGAGTAAATCCCTCTAATCAAACATGGCGGCTGTACTCATCTTCCTAAGATGCGTATATATACCTCATCAGGTGTTGGAAGAATATGGTTAAGACAGTGAATAGTGTATCCAATTATAATATTCTGCTGTCTATCCATGACGTTTCTCCAATCTATGAGGATGCGATTATATCACTATATGATAGCTTATCAGATATTGGGATTTCCAGCTTTACTCTGTTGATCCCTCCATTCTATCAGCTAAAAGGCTCTAATGTATTTGAAGAAAAGGACATCTTTGTAGATTATTTACGATCACTTGACTTGGAAATCTCTTTACATGGATATTCTCACACAACAAAGTCTGGTGGATTAGATGAGTTCAAGAAGCTCACTGCTAAAAGGTCTGCTTCTCGTCTGAAATCTGGCATCGCCATGATTCGGAGAGCTTTTGGCATTAGACCCTTCGGATTCATACCTCCAGCTTGGCAAGCAACTAAAACCGTATTGAACCAAGTAAAAGATGTTGGAC
Source organism: Promethearchaeota archaeon (assembly GCA_014728035.1). Lineage (GTDB taxonomy): Archaea > Asgardarchaeota > Thorarchaeia > Thorarchaeales > Thorarchaeaceae > SHMX01. Next base: position 150,033 of record WJMJ01000071.1, read on the forward strand.
TCAAATATTGTGTTATTGGAAACAATATCCATGATTTTAAAAGTATGAAGGTCTTCTCAACAGCAGACTATGTCATAAGCCAAGGTGATGGGAATACATCCTTTTCAGATATTATGCTAGAATTAGAGCTTGGAGGGCCTCTTCAGATATCAATTCACCCTCTTGACTTCAAGTCTAGCTATATTTTTGTAGCTCTCAGAGATGCGCTTGATAGATTAGATTACACTATTTGTGGATATCGCGACTATTTGCGAAAAATATAACCTTTTTTCCTCTCTAGTAGATTCATTCGCTTATTCATCCAACGTAAGTATATGAATAAGTTTGTAAGCACATTATGACAGCAAACATAGAGACAATTTGATACTCTGAAAGACCTATCAATCCGGCTTGAGGGGATTGTTGGAAATTGAATGGATGTGAATGATGTAGTTATTCATAATAACCTTCGTGCGAAAAATCGAAATGATTGACTAGCTATCGAATCGATTCATCAGCCAATCATTGTTATGGGTCGGGAGAATTGTTCTCACAGAATAGATGAAATGAATTTAGGTTCATTCTATTCCTTGACGAGTATCAATCTTAGATTCGGAGGAAAACGAAACATGAGGAGAGCAAGTCTTGTTGGACTTCTTATTATGCTGATATTTGTAATTCCAGTTCCTAGTATTACTACTCCAGCTGGCACTAATTATTCCGAGTCAAAAACCATTCAAGGTACTGACTCATGGTCTGTTGCAGATACAACCTTTACAACTGGCACAGGTATGCCACTTTCATATTCAATGATTGGGACCGCTACAAACACGTATGACGGTTCTATGATCATTGATTCTACAAGTCCTAGTACTACCACCGTATCATTGGATGATGGCTGGACTGGTTCTGGTCTTGAAACAACCGTTGATACTATGGTGATTACAGATAGTGATCAGCTCCTCAATGGTGATATGAATTCCTACCACACCGAGAAATTCCTTGGTACCAGCTTTAATTCTGAAGATGTTCTCATCCCCGATAATTGGGCACTCACTAAAACAGATAATTCAGGAACTGGTCATCCTCATCATGGTGTATTTGAGTTCAATAGCTTTTCTAGTTCAGGATATGAAAGCACTCAAGGATTCCGGTTCGATGCGAATTGGGGTGCAAGTACAAGTCTCTCCTCGACTGATAGTATCTACATCGGTCAGATGATATCTGCACCTTATCGTGAACTTGTTTCTGCTGAAGTTCAATTCTACTATAGAGTTGACTCCGTTTCTGACTTGAATGACCAAGTTTACCTTGTCCTACGTTTTGGTAATTATGAATATGAGCTTCATGCTTTTGCTTCAGGTTCAACAACCGATACTTGGTTATCAGCTACAGTACCAATTCCAATTTCAACAATAGATGCAATTTCTCTCCCTGATTCTATTCTATTGGAAATTGGACTTGCGACAGATCTTTCAGGCTCTCAAGCATCTGCTCGAGATGCTTATGTATATGTTGATAGTATCTCCGTTGATTTGGATGTTCGTCCGTTCCCAGAACAAGTAGGTCTTACTGTAAATGGCACTGATGTTGTTGGTTCCGAGATGTATAGTATCTCACCTTTCTTACCAGACGGTGAGAATCGTGATGGTTACGATCCTGATGGTTCAGGATTCGATTTAGACGGTTATAACAATGATGCAGTCTTATCTGTTGGAACTTGGGGAACCTCATGGAGCGACACTAGTCCGTACCAGATTGGCTTACAGTTTCCATTGAATATACCTTCAGGTGCAGCAATTACCCAAGCCTATATTGAAGTGGAATCTGCTGGAGTTGGTACAATGAGCGATATGCGGCTTTATCTTGCAAGTCGTGATAGTTCATTAAATGATATATCCGCTTTTACGAATGGTGGTGCCCAACTTGAGGATAGGCTGACCTTTATCGATACTAGCGTAGACTGGTCTCCTTCAGCTTGGAGTTATGGAGAAAGGTATTACTCTCCTGATTTTTCTGCTCTTCTTCAAAAGGGTATCAATGAGAATGGTTGGAATGCTGGAGACCATGTCGCAATTATGCTAGATTTCATGTATGCATCATCATATCAGTCATACAACGACATCAAGGGCTCATATGGATCATTCTTTGATGCTCATGAACTGGCAAGGATATACGTAGAGTATATCATTCCAAATGCTGAGGATACCGTTGCAAATCTTGCTTACAAAAAAGACATTACAATTAATTCAGCTCGAGTAGCTGCGACTCTAACTGACTTCCCAGTCCTAGTTGATATTTACGACTCGGACCTGAAAACCGATGCACAGAAGGATGGCGATGATATTGCCTTCGTTCAAAATGGTGTTCAACTAGCTCACGAAATCGAATATTATGATCACTACTACAATTCAACCCATGCTCATCTTATCGCTTGGGTTAATGTTCCAACTCTATCTGGCTCATCTGATACTATTATTGAGATGCATTATGGAGACTCCGAGGTTGGAAATCTTCAGAATGCTGCAGGGGTTTGGAATACAGGATACGAGTCCGTCTGGCATATGAACAATAACTTGACTGCTGGACAACTTATCGATAGTACTGAGAACAACTATGATGGTGTATCATTTGACATGGCTGCAAGAAACGTGACAGATGGGCAGATTGATGGTGCTTACGAATTTGCTGGTAGCAGTGAACGTGCAATCGTTGGTCAAATGGATACTGATTCATGGGGTGCGATTACCCTGGAGAGTTGGTTTTATCTTGATACGGATGGCGATTACAGAATTATATCAAAAGAGGTTGGCACAGGTGGAGGACCTCACATCTTTATGATTGGTGTGGATAACACTCAAACACTTAAAGTCAGAATCTATACGGATGGAGGCAATACCGACTGGAACTCGCCTGATGATGCTATTAGTCTGAGCACATGGCATCATTTGGTAGTAACATTTGACCAATCCCTTTCTTCAAATGAAGTTCGAGTCTATCTTGATGGTTCTTACTACTACGGGGAAGGAAACAGCGGTTCAACTTTTGATGACTCAAATACAGAAGTAACAATTGGGGACAATAGTGAGGGTACTCGGAGTTTTGATGGAATAATTGACGAAGTAAGGATATCAAATACCGCAAGGTCATCCAATTGGATTCTCACCCAATTCCGAAATCAAGACAGCCCTAATTCATTTCTCTCTGTTGGCTCGGAACAGACCAACAAGGATAGCTATGGAAGTACTGAGACTGCATCTCTGGAATTTGCTACATCTTCTACAGACCCGGTTTCACTGGAAACTACTGCTTCTCTAACTATTTCTGGGAGCGGACAGAGTCTAGATGAAAATATGAACACCGGAACCACTTTTGTTGTGGACAATGGTACAGAATATGTGAATTGGACTGCTAATGTCCTGATTTCTCCCCCACCAAATGCAGCTTCTATGAACGCCTACATAGACTATCCTCAGACTGAATGGAAACCTACTTCGGTCACTAACCCCGTAGGGCAATCCAAGACGTACGGAACCGATTGGACTTATACTGGTGGCAAACTTACGATATTTGCTGATGCAGTGGATATATGGGGAGTTTGGGTGATTGAATTCGAAAGTATGAATTATATTCTCGATGCAAAAATTGGGCATCAAAGTCAGACGCTTGGCAATACTGATATCTTCGATATCAATGATGTTTTCGAGATGCAAGCAACCACTCCTTGGATAACTGACTCACGAGTTGGTCTAGTGTTGACAGATCCAACTGGTTCTCAGTGGCATACTGATTATGCAACTACTACTGGCACTCCCACTCATCAGATTCCCTCATTCCAGTACCGTAAATCAATTACAGTTTCTTCATCCGAAGTAGATGCTGACCTTACTAATTACCCAATGCTTGTAGATATACTCGACTCAGATTTGTACGACACTTCAAAAGTCCAATCAGATGGTGATGATATTGTTTTTGTATCTGCAAATGGTGATATCCTTCCTCATGAGATTGAATTTTGGAATCAAGATGTTGGAGGTAGTCAAGCCCAACTTGTAGCATGGGTTAAGACCAATCTATCCAGTACCTCGGACACGACGATATACATGTACTATGGCAATCCATTTGTTGGGCCGCAAGAACAACCTGATGATGTATGGACTGAAGGTCACGCTGCTGTTTGGCATTTAGGTGAGAATACGATAGATGAGGAAACAACGGCAATTCATTACGACTCTACTACTGGAGGTTATGACGGTAATCAAATTGGTAACGTAAGAGCAGATGGTATATCTGGTTACTCTCAGTCATTTGCCACAGATGATTGGATTGAGATCAATGATACTGAAAACTTAGACCCATCTGATGATGTGACAATCTCTGGTTGGTTCTATTTGAGTAGTTCTTTCAGCTCTACTTCACCAACGACTCAGGTAATTATGGAGAAGTACATCTCTAATGATGACGATATGCTAATTGCACTTGTGGGAACCGATTATGGCAATAGTGTGCCTGATGGTAGTCTTGTATTCAAAGTAGAAAATTCTGATGGCGGCTATATGTACAAATACAGTCAGAGAACTGCTTGGTCTCCAGGTTGGTATCATTTTGCTTGTATTTTGGACTCTGATAATCCTGTAAACAATAAGATTTTCGTCAATGGTGCTGATAACACAAATGCCGGATATCTTGGTAGTAGCTCATATAATTCTCTCTCATTCTCAGGACACTGGGGTATTGGTGGGAGATATTCCGACACCCAGATTCCAGGTGGAGAGGGTTTCTTCAATGGACGAATTGACCAAGTTGAAGTTTCAAATGGTATTCGTTCAGATGCTTGGATTGCTGCTCAGTATAGTAATCTCTATACATCCAGTACTTTTCGAACTATTGGAAGTGAACAGAGTAGGACTTCTCCCGATTTGACCCTTACAAAAACTATAGACTCTACTGCTCCTGCTGGTGTATGGACAGCTTCTGTTTACTACAATGATACTGGTGTGTCTGTGACTAATGCTACCGGTTTAATAGAGAGAGAATTCATCGTCCAGCATGATACAACTCTCACTATAGTTGACCCATACGATGCTGTATCAGATAGAACTTCACTACGATTAGCTGGGGATTTACTTGAAGTAGAGCTCAATCTCACTGATGATATTACTTCGGGGAGTGTCACTGGAGCTACAGTCACTATGAATTGGACTCAGAGTAGCTCTCCTATTGAGATTACTCTTGACGATTATGGCGATGGTTCATACGGAGTTGTCCTGAATACATCCGATTTAGGAACTGCTCAACGTTGGAGGATTAATATTGCTTCATACCATCCCTATTACAATAATGCGACAGAATACTTTGATTTAGATTTATACCATGAGACGAAATTGACTTATCTAAATGTGACATCAACACCAATTGGTTTTGATTCAACAGCTACCCTTGTCTATTGGGATGTCTATGATGATGCACCTATCACAGGAGCGACAATTGCCTTTGAAAACGGAACTACAATCACAACAGATGCAGAAGGGAATGGATACTATAACATCTCTCTCGATTTGAATTATCTCGGACTTGGCAATCACTGGTTCGTATTTGACGCTTCTAAATCTGATTCTTTTATGGCTGATGCTGATACAAATGTCACATTTACTGTCAGGAAACACTATACTTCTGTTTCAGTACAGGGTGATTTTGTTACTCCGTTTGGGTTCAATACGAACGTGACTGTTGTCTTGATTGATATGGACACTGGAACCTCTTTATCAACAAGTGATGTTGCATCACTCAGTTTTAATTCAGTAAGTTATTCAGCACAAATTATTAATTTACCCGGATCTTTCGACCAGACCCTCACTACAAACACATGGGGTTTGGGCGATGAAACGGTTACCTTGTCGGTTTCTCTAGTAGATTCGATTTACTTCACTCCAGATGATTATGCTTTTACAGTAACCATACGCAAGCACTACACAACCGTGTCTGTTGTGGGAGATTTTCTTTCACCTTATGGATTCAATACATCAGTAACTATCATCCTAACTGATAGTGATACTGGGACTGCTGTAGCTTCCACAAACGTAAATTCCTTCACATTTACTCCTGCAGCAAATGACCCAGAAAGCGAATCAAATCCCTCTGATTACATATATGAGATGGATACAGACGGATGGGTTGTGGGTATAGATACAGTCACTCTTACCGTAGATATGACTGGGTCAGACTACTTTGATCCAAATTCATTTGATTTTGATATTGAGATTCGGAAGCATTACACTTCTGTTACAATTAGTGGTGATTTATCAACACCTTGGGGTCAAAATACAACTCTAACAATTTCATTGATTGATACTGATCTGGGTACTTCTGTTACTGTTGGAAATGTGGCATCGTTTACATTCGATTCTGCTATCCCTTCATCTGAGGGTGAATCAAATCCATCAGACTATATCTATGAGTTGGATACAGATGGTTGGTCAGTAGGTATAGAAACTGTAACACTTACTGTCGATATGACAGGTTCAGATTACTTTGATCCTGATTCTTACAACTTCGATATCCAGATTAGAAACCATTACACTGCTGTGACTGTAAAAGGTAACATGACTACACCAGCTGGAATGGATACAGACCTTATTGTTGAAGTTGTAGACCTTGATACTGGTACGGTTGTTTCCGTTCTGGATGTTAATTCATTCTCCATGTCTTGGACTGGAGACTCTCAGAACTTTGATGGTACAAGTTATAGTGTAACTTTACTCACTAACACATGGGCATTAGGCACTGAAACTGTAACAATCACAGTAGATATGACAGGTTCGGATTACTTTGATCCCGATACATATGATTTTGATATCACCATTAGAAAACACTTTACGTCAGTAAGTGTTTCTGGAGATTATATTACTCCCTATGGTGAAACAACTGATGTCACCATAATCATCTATGATTCTGATACTGGCACTCAGCTTGCTGCAGGGGCTGCTTCTTGGTTCAATTTCACATGGACTGGTGGATTCTACGAACAGAATCCTGCATCGTCATTAACTGATACATTGCCAACCGATTCATGGTCGGTGAGTACTGTTACTGTTACATTGGAGGTCTCAATGAGCGGATCCAACTATATGGACCCTGATTTCTTCTCATTTGATGTGACCATTAGAAAACACTATACTTCAGTAACTGTCACTGGTGATTTGACTTCTCCCTACGGGAATACAACTGACCTCACTGTCAAGATTACCGACTTGGATACTGGTACCCTTGTAACATACAATAATGTTGATTGGCTCAATTTCACTTGGGCTACAAGTTTCCATGAAATAACAACAGTAAGTACTTTTGATATTACAATCGCTACAGATTCTTGGGTTGTAGGAGCTACTTCAGTAACGCTGAGTGTATCAATGGGTTCTTCGGATTATTTCAATCCAACTGATTATACATTTGACATTACAATACACAGTATTGAAACTGATTTATCAAACGAATTCAATGATATGATTTTTCCAAATGGTGATGATTTCAATATCATTCTCCGTTTGAATATTACTGAACAAGGACAATACTATGGGAATCCCCTTACAGGACTAACTGCAACCAATTTCACAGTTAAGAATTCCACTGGGTCTTATGTATTCACATTGGAGCATCTCAATGATGGTAGATATAATTTGACCATAGCAGGAGGGTATTTCCCCGAGGGCCAGTACACGATTTATGTCGCTTTTGTATCAACTGATTCAAGATATAGATCTTCAAGTATCACCATCGTTTTCGAATATCGTCCTGCAAGAAGTGAGCTTTCATCTGGAGACCGCACTGTTACAACTCCTTATCAAACTGACTACACTGTCACACTCACATTCACAGATATTGATCGTGATGAAGGTATCCTGGATGCTACAATTACCGCTGAAGGTGTAGAAATATACGGCCAGCAAAATCTTGGAAATGGACTTTATAGAATCACGGTGAACATCACTAGTCTAAGCAAAGGGACACACTACTATAATTTGACTGCTGATGCTGATGGTTATGAAAATCAGACTCTCAGCTTCACTGTCGTTATTAGAATTGCATATACCTACGCAATTCCATCTACTGGAGCATTAGATATTCCTGTGGGCAATTCTCCAGTTTTCTATGTTGAATACTGGGATATAGACCGTGACATGGCAATTACAGGAGCAACAGTTGACCATAATTGGACAGAAACAATATCTGTCACTATGGTTGGTGAAGAGTATAAAATAACATTTACAACCTCTGACTCAGTAGATCTTGGTACTTATCTTGTGATGTTCAATTTCTCAAAAGGAGAGAACTACCAATTCGGGCTATTCAATCTTACAGTTGTTGTCCGAACTCACAATACAGACTTTCGTTTGGTTAGCGCCGTGGAGCCAACCGCATATAATGGGGAGATTGAAATCTCAGTATTTTATGGGGACTTGGATACTGCTGGTGCTGGAATTGTATCCAATCTGATTAGTTACGAAGTTTGGAATGCTAGCATGCAGGTATCTGCAACGATGGTTAACGATACAACATTGGGTGCGGGGTATTACTTGATTACCATATCCGCATCACAATTTAATGGATTAGGCATTCAAGACTTCACAGTATATTTCAATTGGACTGGATCTGTGTATAAATTCCAAAATAAGACAGTAGGAGCTTCTGCAAATATCGTAGGAGAAGATTCACGGTACACATTGATTCTCTCATCAGAACCTACACCTTATCTCACTAATATGAGCTACACATTCTTCTATTCAAGGAGTAATGGTGATGGAATCATTAATGATACAGGTGATGTTCATATCAATGTAGTATTTACAGGGGAGTCAGTAGACCTATCCAAAGTTGATATCTGGGAAGTTGACCAAACAAATAGCCCTGGAAATTACTCTGTTCGATTTAATACATCAATTTTCTCTCATACTGGACTAATCTACATGCGAGTATACATCAATTGGTCATATGGAGTTGCACCATTCTATACTAATCGAACTGACACAATTTCTGTAAGAGTATTAGCACGAGATACATTGGTATCATTAGTACCAGCTTCAGCAACTCCATACTCTGAAATTGCTTCATTTACATTCAATTATGAGGATGCACTGATTGACGAATCGATAGAAAACTCGACATCATTGAACATCTCTCTAAGTCTAAGTGAATACACTTTATCATATGAATTGACAACTCGAACCTTTACTGTTGAGTTCAATACAACTCAATTTGGAGGTCTCGGTCAGCAATCTTTCACACTTGATATTGTGTGGTATGGCTCTCCATTCTATCAGAATAAAACTGGTAGAACCGTATTCGTAACCGTCACGACACGTGACACGGTGTTGGATTATCAATCTCCTGCACCTACACCTTACATGGACAATGTAACATTTACTGTTACTTGGACTGATGTAACGGGTAGTTCTACAAGTGGTATCACTGGAGCTAATGTAACCCTGTATTATCTTGGAGCTGAGATTTCAAGTAGTTATTACAAGGTGACGGAGGGAACTAATGGCGAATATACTATTGAACTAAATACAACATATTTCCTCACACCTGGCTCATATGTAATTACAGCTAACATGACATCATTAGAAATATACTATGATTCAGAAGATGCTGATAGAAGTTTGACGATAACAAAAAGAGTTACATCTCTGACTTCAGATCCGTTCGACGCAGTCCCCTACAACTCATCTTTCACGGTTATCCTCTACTATCAAGACACACTTACCCTATCAGATATTGCAAACAATTCTGATGTCTTCTTTACTATCGAAACTGCAGGATCTTGGCTCTACACAATCAACTGGATTGAAAGTAAAGGGTACTATGAACTTATTATCGAAACATATAATCAACCTTCATTGGAGATTGGTGTTGAATATTCACTTCAATTAAATATGAGCTTCTCTTACGAGAGCCCATTCTATAATTGGGATGATACGACCATCACCTTTGAGCTGAGGTATCGTGAATCCTCTCTAGAACGAGAAACTTCTCCTGTTCAGACATCATATCTCGATTGGATTGATTTCATAGTATACTATGGTGATGCAGATGGGGCAACTGGAATTCCAGGTGCAACCATAACAGTGGAGGTTGGAGGCAGCCCGTTAACTCTAGTAACTGAATATACATATACAGATGATGCTGACGGATACTATTCTATATCAGTTGCATCTGATGCATTGGGCGGGATTGGAAGTTTTGGAATAGATGTTTGGGCTAACTGGAGCATGATCGCTCCATTCCATGATAATGCTTCTCTAAGTCTCAGCTTAACTGTTATCAGAAGGCCAACTGACGTGACAATCGTATCTACACCAAGTCGTACTAGTTACCTTGAGAACATTACATTTGTAATCGAGCTAACAGATCTTGGATATGGAACAACTATATCCTCTGTTACTAAGAATTTACTCCATATCTACAATGGTGTTTCTGAGTTGGCCTCTTCAGATTTTGATTTCACCGATATCGGCTCTAATCAGTTCGAGATTAGTATTGATTCAACAGTCATTACTTCGGTCTTGGTTTCAAATCTTCAATTGAATATATCAATTGATTGGCCAGACTCCCCCAACTATTATCGTGATGATTCGACATTAGTTCGAGTAACAATAATAGCACGAACAACTGCTCTATCGATAGAACCTCCAACAAACACTGCTTATGGAGAAAATGCATCACTTCAATTAGGTTACATCGACACAACCACTGTTGACACATTGATTGAGAATGCAAATAATCTATCAATATCAACCAATCTGACCGAAATTCCTCAAATCACGTACAATGCAGGCACAAAGCTATTCTCGATTTCATTAGACACATCCCAGTTTGGAAGCATTGGCAAATTTGTATTTCATATCAATGTTACTTGGGTCGGATCACCATACTATGCAAATCGAACATTTCAACAAATTACGGTGACCATTACCTTGCGACAAAGTCAGCTTGATTATCAGGCTCCTGCACCTACTCCTTATGGTGATAATGTTTCCTTTAGTATCACTTACGAGGACATTGCCGGCTCAGTAGATATTGGAATTGATGATGCAGAGATTACATTGTATAATGGAACAACTCAGATTCCATTAAACTACTACCAAGTAGAATTACAAGGCAATGGACTCTTTAACTTCGAATTCTATTCTGGATTCTTTGAGACTCCTGGTTACTATAACATAAATGCATCATTTGTCTACAACGGAACCAATTATGTGGCAGATGCATCAGCGATTAGAATTCTTAATGTCAGATATCGCACCACTTTGGTTTCATCAGAACCTGTGGGAAGTATTGGTTATGGAACCACCATGGAGATAATTCTCTATTACCAGGATATGCTTACTCTGGATAACATCGGAAATCTAACACCTCAGACAACTCTAACTGTTTTGAATGGTACTGATTGGGACTTTACGATTACTTGGCAAGAAGTAACAGGAACATACCGTCTTCTGGTTGAAACTGCTGATAAAGTTCTACCTGTGGGAGAAACACAGGTATTGTATCTAAACATGTCATACCAGTTTGATTCACCATACTATTACTGGGATACAATCTATGTGTCTTTCACAGTTCGTAATCGTGTTTCGAGCCTTGATGTTCAGGATGCACCTGTTCCAGCTGCTTATCTGGAATATGCGGAGTTCACCATGTATTATTGGGATGTTGATGTGACTCAGGGTATTGCAGGCGCTACAATAAGCATTGAAACAACGACCACATTCTCAGAAGGGTCTGATTTCTTTGTAAGTGAGGGTTCCCCTGGTGTTTACAATATCCAATTGAATACTACAGCTCTACCTTCTTTGGGTGTATTCCAAGTTAAGATAACTGCAATTTGGAATGGGTCTGCTCCTTATCACAATAATGCTTCTCGGAACGTAACTGTTTCAGTAACGCAGCGAGATGCCGAGGTTGAAATTATATCTCCTCCATCACAAACGAGATTCCTTGATAATCTCACTTTCACCTTTACATATACTGATATCCTCTCTAGCAGTTCGATTTCAGTAAGCAGTTCTGATGTTTTGATATATTCAGAAGGACTTCTCTTAGGTGCAAATGAATATGTGATAACACCATCTGGGTCTAACTTTTTCGTTTCAATCAATTCGACAGTGTTAGGAAGCACTTTAGTTAGCAACTTGAATTTGACAATCCTTATTGACTGGAATGATAGCACATCTCCATATTATACAGATGATCAGACTTCACTGAGAGTATCCACAGTTGGAAGAACGATGTCAGTTACATTTGGCCAAATTGAATCCGTTCCAATTTTTGATAATCTTACAATTGGTTTCTATTTGGAGGATAGTGCAAAGGAAACACCAATATCCAATGCGATAATTTACTTTGATTGCCAGACAGTATCTCTTCTTGAAGGAGTATCTTATGTTCTTACAGAAGGTACAGGGTCTCTTGAGGGATACTATAACCTAACTGTACTTACTTCCTATCTTCCAGATGTGGGTGATTATAATTTCGATCTCACAATTCATTGGAATGCGACAAATCAACCGTTCTATGCCAATTTGAGTACTATTACTCTTACAGGTTCGATTGATCTGATTTGGACAAGTTTACAATCTGATTTACCCTCTCCTTCCTCAGTTGAAATCACTGATAGTGTAAATGTGACGGTATACTTCAGAGATTTGGACCATGGACAGATTGGGATTAACGCTGCTACTATTTTTGTATCCTATCTCGATACTGGCCTTGTACCTAGTAATCTCGCAATAACCTCCTTGCCCAATGGTGTTTACAATATATCATTCAGCACAATTGACTTGGATTCTACTGGAAGTTATGCTTTGAACATTACTGCACAACGAACTTACTACCGAACTTCAGTAGTTCAGCCCAGTTTTACAGTTACAGTCATCCGTACGATTTTAACACCTCTTGAAGATACTATCCAACTTAGTTGGACGGAAAATGCAAATATCACTGTGGAATATGAGAATCTACTTAATGGGAATCTAACCGCAGGTGCAACACTTACTTTCGAATGGGCTGGGGGAACTGGATTTCTAACTGAAATCGGTTCTACTGGAGTGTACTCTGCAAATATTGACACCTCACTCGCAAACTCAGGTACACGTGTCATCAAAGTGTATGCTCAAAAGGACAAATTCGCGAATGCAGTTACAACTATCACGTTGATTGTCCTTACTCTACCATCAGATATGATTCCTATCATTCCAGATGTGGCATCCTTGAATCTTCCACGTGGTGCTTCGGTTCCAATCACAGTATATCTGAATGACACCTTCAATGGAGTACCCATTAATGACACATACGTGCAGAATATCTACGTTTCATTTCAGGGTGTAGATTATCCAATGACATTCAATACCAGTCTTGGATATTATACTGCAACGATACCTGGTTCAGCGACTGAATTGCCTATTACTTTCTACAGTGTGAATATTTTAGCTGAATTCATCAACTACAATCCAGCTCCCTACCAGTTCAAGATTAATCTTCAACAAAGTAGAACTGAATTGAAGCTATCCGGAGAAACAACAAAGACCATCAATGCCTATTATTCCGACCTTGTAACTTTTGAGGTGAATTTCACTGCTACTGATCTCGGTTTCCAGATTACAGAAGCTAATGGAACAGCTGTTATCTGGGACCTTTCTGAGGTAGGTATCCAAGGGAATTTCACACATGTTGCTGATGGTATTTGGCAGGCTGTATTCAATACAACTCTTGCTAATTATGGGAGTTGGGGTATTACCATTCTGGGACAACCAGGTGACCCAGTCCTTAGTGATTCGATTACAACTTTGACACTTACTATCAAGTTGATTCCCACACAAGCAACATCTTCTCTAGCTCCTACTGTAGTATGGGGTTGGGAAGGAAATGTTTCATTCTACTACGAAGACACATGGAATGGAGGCGGAATTCCTGCAGCGAGTGCTATTGTTTCATGGGGTCCATATTCAGGTATAAATGCTACAGACATTGGAAATGGATTTTATTCCGTTTTTATCAACACAACAATTCTTACACCTGGTGCAAGATATCCAGTATCTATTTCCTTTACTAAACCAAATTATGTAGTTGGAACATCATCTTTGAACGTAGAAGTTACTGAAGTACCCACTGAGCTAATTATTGATTCACCTGTGCAAAACAGGGTCGCAGAGGATAATCCTCAGAATCTCATTGTGCCCATGGGTGATACAATAGAAGTAATGATTCTGTATAATGATACTGATACTACTGAAGGTTATATAGGTGGTATATCCGGTGCAAGTCTTCTTGATGCAAGTGTATTCCGAGGAGTTACCTTCGATGGAGGCCGTGACTTCTCACTAATCCCAATGGAGGACGGTTGGTACAAATTGGTGTTTGACACTCTAGATGAGTCAATTTACCAGATTTCAAATGGCACTCCAGTCATAGAAGATGGATATTACCGTTATACGATAGTCTTGAAGCTAACGAATTACCAGACATCTGAGGTAACTATACGTTTCAGAATTATCGAGGTACCAACTTCAGTATCATCCGAACCTGAAGAAACTTCATTCAGTCTTATTCATGGCGTTTCCAGAGTGGTACGAGTGCAGTTCAATGATACCTGGCATGGTATTGGAATCACTGACGCATCTCTTACAATTTCCAGTGATACTCCATCAGTAACCATTGTAGGATGGATTGAAGAAGGTGATGGATGGTATTCAATAGAGCTCTATGCAGAGTCTGTAGGAGTTCCATCAGCCATCCAGATAGTTCTGAGTAGCCCCTATCACACAAATGGAACGGCCCAGTTCAGAGTGTCAGTATTGATGAACGAATTCGATGTATTGGTTGATAATAGTCTTAGAATCGGGTTCCCAATCAGTCTATTCGTCATCCTGATATTGGGCATGTATGTGAAAGTCTGGAGTGTTCCAAAACGTATTAGACAGATAAACGGACAAATCAAAGCAATGGAGAAAGGAAAGCTACCTAAACCAATCTCTGAAGTTCGTGAACGTCGTGGTGTGATTGCGGATCTTTGGACTGATACGCTCAAAGGACTTGAGTTAACTAGGTCGATTAGTGATATACCAGAACATTCAGTACCTGTTGAAGTGCCAGAAATGGGCACACTTCTTATTCAATTACAACTTCTCACTCATTTGAACCAAGAAGAACTTGACGAATTCAAGTCTGATATCTCTAAGATGAGAATGAGTGAACAAGCTGCATTTGTGAAAGAAGTGATTCATCAAGAAGCTATAAGGGCCGCACGTCGTGAACACACTACAGTTGAGGATATCCTCGATAAAATCGCAAGGAAGGCACAAGAAATAGCTCCTGGTGGCACGCCTGTTACCGAACCAGAGAAAGTCATAGACACTGTCTTTCCTATTACAGAAAAAACTGAAGAAATAGATGAATTAACACCGGATGAAACCAAAACCCCTGATGAAACTCCACCAGTTGTGGACGATAGCAGATGGGATATAGGATCGGGTGATAAACTCAGTGATTTCGAATTGGACGAGCTTCGAAAGGAGCTGAAACGAAGGGGTGTCGAAGACCATGAAATCGATAACCTAATCGATCAAGCGAAGGAATTACCACGAGAGGCTATAGATGCCTTGCTTGATAGTATTGGTAACGGAAGCGAATAGTTTCCTACTCTTCCTCTCTCAAAAAATATGAGAGGGGAAGGGTTCTGCTATATCTGGTAGGTTTCATACGGGATGTTGTATGTTCTGGAAATTGTGGATGTTTACTGAGAAAATACTTTACATACGAGGAGGACTGATCAACTCTAACATGTATCTGTGTACTACTTGCCAGTGTTTGCCCTCCTGCAGGTATATTCTTAGTCTGTTCCACTTTTGGTGCAGTAACTACAGTTGCTAATTCCCTTCTTAGCGTAAATGTCGTAATTTTTGTTATCATATGACTGATTTCTTGGAGCTTCTCTCCGGTCAATCCTTCTTCAAGATATAAATTTGGCAATCCTGTGATGATTAGTAATTTAGCTGATATGCGTGCAAAGAAACTATCCAATTGGTTCATAATCAAATCGTAAGTCTGTGAAGCATTGAAAGCACGAGAGATATAGATTCGGTCCATTACTTCTTCTGGTTCAAGCCCTAGTTCATATGCAACATCAGAGATCTGATCGACTTTGAGAATGTTGGCACTGTCTACAATAATTGCCGGACTATTAAGACCCCCTTGTTTCTGTGGAAGCTGGATATGTACCGCCAATCTAAGAATATCTTCATGGAGATCTCGATTTCCAAAAAATAGATGTGTGAGACCTAGTTCCAACCCACCTCTCAACAGATCATCAATTTCTTTTGTACCTGTACTCACAATTCGGCGTATTACTTGGTCTGCTGTAGTAAAACCAATTTTCAGTTGTGGTTCCGATGATTTCATTTCATATTGTTGTCTGTGTGTGGGTAAATAATGACCACGATTTTTCTCAATACCATCTGGATATTCTTTTCCTAACAGTCAGTCGAGAGGCTTAATAGTAAGAATTGCATTGTCGTATATTACCGGGAGAATTTAGATTGAGTGAGAAAATTAGAATATGCCCTTGTTGTGGAAGTACACATGTTCAGGTGATCAAAAACGTAAGGAAAAAATCATCTGGTCCAATTAATTATCGTTGTAGTTCGAAAGACTGTGGATACTATGGTTCTGTTTGTGTAGAGATTGACTCAGAAGATGTGGAGCATTTTCAATCCGCAATAAAACAGGCAAGTATCCAGTAATCAAAAAACCTTCCTGATAATCCGAAATCCACTTAAGGCTGGCTTCACAGGGATTTCTTGGTGAATAATTTGGTTAAGGTCGACGAATTTGAATTTCCTGATGACCTATACTACTATGCTGGCGAAACTGATTCGCTTTGGATGAAAAATGAAGATGGAAAAGTCCGTCTTGGTTTAACTTCTCTTGGTGCTTACGCAGCAGGGAAAATCAAATTCATTCGAATGCGACCGCCCGGCAAAAAGGTGAAAGAAGGTCGAAGTATCGGCACTCTTGAGTCTGGAAAATGGACAGGTGCGGTTAAGAGTCCAGTTGGCGGGACGATAGTAGAGGTCAATGAAGATATCAAAGATAATCCTAGCAAATTGAATGACGATCCATACGGGGATGGATGGTTAGTTCTTATCGAACCTGAAGATATTGGTGATTTGGACAAGTACCAACACACAGATGGCCTTGAAGCTTGGGCAAAAGATGAAGTTGCCGCTAAAAAGGCTATGAAAGGTGAATAGTAGAAGTGATGCCGGTATACACCGGCTCACATTTTCATTTCCTTCTTGCAAGCTGTCTTCTTAGATTCATAGATGCGTCATATAGTACCTCTGGCGGAGTTAGGACATAAAGTAGGTTTCGAGAATACCCGGATTCGAAGAGGATACTTTGAAAAATTAAAGTCTGTAGACTTTTTTCAATATCATGAGGATCATAACGTATTCCTAATTCTTCACATTTTACTGCTATATTGTCATTGACAGTGTGTTTATCGATATAGGTTTCAGTTGGATATCTTGTCAGATGTTCAGCTATACTCTCCAAAACTAAAAGGGTCATGAAGTCATTTAATGCGATAGTATCGATAATATCCATGTAATCTTGGTCATTCCCAACAATCGTTATATTAGAAGTAGCTGCTCTTACTGCTTCAGAATCAATCTCCTGTCCCTGAGAAGATAGTGGCCATAATGCTTTCAGGGCTTCAATAGATGTTTTGGGTTTGGACGCATCAAATTCGCAAACTATGTCGGTAATATATCTGATAATCTCATCAGTCAATGACATAGGAAATGTATCTTCAACACGCATACGGACTATCTCATACAATTGAGATTGAGTATAGGTGTCTAGAGGTACTTCAAAATCGTATGCCATTTGAGTTGCTGGTTTTTTTGTAAGCAGTCTATAATCATGACTGTTAAGGACTCCAATTGTACTAGCTTTGATCTCCTTGGAGAGTCGAGCAAGCTTTGCATAAACTTCTTCATTTCTTTCATCAATGTTATCAATGACAAATATGGTCTTCTTACTTGCTGAAGTTGCAGTTCTTTTGAATTGCATCCATAATACATCAAGATCAAATGCCACTGTAATAGGTTTCTTTGTTTCTTGATGTATCTTATCATTTAGCTCAGAAACTATCTCCAAAACATCTTTGCTTCTTGCATCAACATAGACTGTATACGCATCGAACTGTTGAGGTATCAATTTGGTTAGAAAATACCGTGAAAATACTGTCATACCTACGCCTGTTATCCCATGAACCAAACAGTTGACTCCGTATTCTGATTCATAGGAATCTCTGTAGACTCCAGTTAGACTGTGCATCTCCCTATCGCGATGAAGCAACATCTCTGGCACATAGTAAGGATCGAATAACCCTCTTGGGCTACCTATTTTCTTTCTCATCCTTATCATAAGTTAGTAAGGATGTGCATATATAAACACCTAGAGACCCTAAGCCGAAAGTATTCTCATTAGACCATAGAACTCAGCACATCATCACAATGCGGGTCAAATAGAAAATCGTTGAAATGACCTCCAATTATTTCTCTTAGTTCTATCATTCGTTTCAATTTGGACTTGTCACTAAATGGCCATTTATGTTCAGGTTTAGGTGTTATTTCCAGTTTCTCGGTTAATTTGACTATATTTAGAACTGTATCAAAGAGGTCTCTTCCAGTTGCATCGTCAGGTCGAATTTCTCTGGAATGCATAACAATCCCATATGCTGGAGTATTATCTCCTAGGTACCACTTACTTGGTGCATGACCGTACTTTGCAAAAGGTTCCAACCCGTGTTCTCTCAGAAGATTATCAATGCTATCAATTCCATCTTGCATTTTTCGAAGACTATTTTCATAGAATCCATACCCTTCAAAGAGTGCAATCTGGTTACCCTGTTTTGGATTTCGTTTTGGTAATTTGATTCTGATGTCTTTCATTCGTTCAATCTCGTCATTATCAAGCTCTTCCAAATCAACTATATCGCATATTTCATCTTTAACGTAGTCTGGAAATTGTAGAATTAGCAATGGCGGTTTTAGTGAGCCTCTCACATCCTCATGTGCAGCTACTATGGATTCTCCATAACGTATCTTACTTTTTTTCTCAATCATTTCAGTAAGAGCTGTACCAAGATCAGTAGCATCGTCGAAATGTGCCAGTCCGCCAACAAGGGATTCCTTAGGAAATGGTTTGATTGCTAGACGTAATTCAGTAATGAATCCTAGAGTTCCATGTGATGCAGCAATATCATGAATATTCATCTCAGCTTTGTTGAGTCGTTCTGCTAAAGACTTGTTCTCGCTTGTGACTCCTTCATTATCTATAACTAATTTGGAACCATCATGAAGAATCACTGTAACACGTAATGTATTATCTCTCATTGTTCCATTAACCCAAGTATCATTTCCCCCTCCATCCGTCGAGAGAATTCCTCCAACCGTTGCAATATCCCTACTACTTGGTGCAACCCATAGTTTCATTCCATGAGGTTCAAGGAAGGCGTTAATCTCATCGGGTGTAGCTCCTGGTTGTACATCAATATATGGTTGCTCAGAGTCTTTTGAAATAGTTAGTAAATCTGTCATACCAAGGCTGCTTAGCATTATTCTCTCATCATTTCCACCAGTACATGCTCCACTTAGTCCGGACCCACCACCCTTGGGAGTTATGCTAACATCCATCTTTCGAGCAGTGGATATTGCTTGGATTACTTCTTGTTCGTTCTTTGGATAAAAGACTCCTTTAATCATCTTGAAATTTAGTCTGTAGTACATCGAAGCATTTGCGCCTATTGCAATATCTCGTAACTTCATTTCATTCTCCTCTGAAAGACTGATCAATTAGTTCAACGATGTCCTTTGTTTTCAAATTTGTACCAAGTAGTTGTTCTCTACACGCAGGACAACACGTTATCACCGTAGTGTTTTCCAAATTTTCTTTCTGTGCACGTAGTTGGATTATTTTATCACTTAAATTAGGGTCAGTTAATCTTAACAGACCTCCGCCTCCACAGCAAGATAATTCCATCTCTCTGTAGTCAATATCCATTTTCCTAAGTAAAGACCTTGGTTCCACTTTTACTTCGCACAATCGGTGCAACTCGCATGGATCATGATATGCGAATGATTCGGTTTGATTGTAACTGGGAATTTCATCGAGCAGTCTATCAAAGAATTGTGTGTGATGCAGTACTTCCGCATCCAATTGATGATGATTTCTAAGCTGCATCAGACATCCTGGACAACATGTTATCACCTGTTTGGCTTTTGCTGATTTGATAACTTGACGGTTATGTTTTTGCAGGTCTTTCGCTCCTTCTTCGTCTCCTGCTAAATCAAGTGGATGCCCACAACAGAATTCTTCAGCTCCCATGACAAGATATTTGATATCCAATTCTTCTAGCATTGTGATAAATGACTTTAGAACATCAATTTGTGATCCCCTGAATGACATAAGACATCCCAGAAATACCATCACATCTGCAGTTTTTCCTTTTTCATAGAGTCGGTCTTCTATATTTGGGAAGCTCATTTCGATTTCATCAACCCAATAGATTGCCCTGTCATCCATTGGGAGTCCATAGATATTCCTTACATTTGCTAAAGCATTCTTTAATGCATCTAGATATTCGAACTCTTCAGGAGCAGTTTCATAGGCTTTAGCTCTTTGTTTGTGCCAGATCTGAAGCAAATCAACATCAGAAGAGCATATCTCCGCACATTTTCCACACATAGAGCATTGGAATAGAAGTCTGCGAAATTCTTTTGCCAGTTCTGCATCATCTTCAATTTCGTCCATAACTTGTAATAGGTAATTTTTTCCTCGGGGAGAGAATTGTTCTTCTCCAATTGCATCAAACATGGGACAGAATTTTACACAGGATCCACATCTAACACATTTATCATATGACATCAAATGAACTCCAGATATTCTATTTGTAAATATTCATTTTGCACTAAAGAGACTTGCCTTCTGATAGTTTTTCATTTTTAATGCATAGTGTTCTTACTTCCTTAGTGGTAGGATATTGATTAATATGAAAGATTGATATCCAATTTGGATACTGAATTTGGTTGAAAAAGCCTGCTTATTTCGACGCATATTTATTATGATTGTATTTGTTTTTCATTGTAGACGATATCCAGCTTAGGAAATGATTTGCCATGAATCGCAAAAAAGTAGGTGCAGTAGCATTATTGATATTATTTGCTACTAGTGCTCTCGTGATATTTTATCTGCTCAATACTGACCCTATTGGACCAAATTCTAATGATGAAACTGAAATTCAACCTCATGAATTCAATGAGCTGAATTGGTGGGATGTCGCATATGAGTTGGATTCATCATCTGCTTATCTTACCGTTGTAGGAGTACTAGGGAATTCATACCGAAATCGAGTCATGGAAAGCACAAGATACTACGATGCAGCAGAATACATGATTGACAAATTTGAGGATTTAGAAGTAGAGGTTTCATATTGGGGTGAACATGATAGTGTTGTAGCTCATCAGGAAGGTTATGGTTCTGATAATCGTGCAATTGTCTTCATGGCTCATCTTGACACCTATCCTTCTGTAGCTGGAGTGAATGATAATGCTGGCGGTGTTGCTACAGTATACCAAGTTGCTTCCACATTAACGCAATATCGTTTACCCGTTGATATCTACTATTGTTTGACAAATGGAAATATGCAATGGCATGATGACCAAGAGAAAAATAGAGCTCTGTGGGGATCAAATGAGATTTCTGCGCGATTAGTAGATGAAGGTGTGGATGTTATCGCCTTTTTCAATTTGTATCATCTGTTATTCTATTCAGAGGTTCAAGATGAGGGCCGACGATTAATAGCGGAACATCGTTCTCCTGACCTTTATGGATACCATAATACAACTCAATTGGTTGATATCTTCTCTCAATTTATGAGGCGATCCGGTATTGATATTGTATACCCCTTAGTGAAAATGAATAACGACAATGATCAAACACCTTTTTGGGATGCTGGTTTTCCCGGATTCAGTATATATGGAGGCCATAACATAGACCCAGATTTTCCTCCAAGTGACATTGTCACTTCTCCATATTATAATCATACTCAAGCACAACTTGCAGGAAAAGCTGTAGCAGCTACTGCTGTATATATTGCATCTCAAGGCAACGGTGAAAATGTCAAGTTCAAGTTCGAATCAACGCTGAGCCCTCGAAAATCTGGATTTCTCCGTACAGTACTCAATATACCTCAGAGTCTTCAAGTGAATTGTACTGCAAATGAAGCAAGCTCTATTGAAATTACAGCTCTTGCTGAAGATACCATTGTATTCCAAGAAACATATGATAATGAAACATCCTTTCAATTTAGTATAGATGAGATCCCAATTGGTCAATTTAGTATTAAAGTTCGAAATCGAGATGATAATTCAACTTGGGTTGGTGTATATATCGAATACGAGTCCGATATCGATGGTGATGGAATCCTTGACGCAGATGAGTTTTCCTGGCCTGATCCGACTCCTCCTTTAGACTGGGACTATGATGGGCTTCCAGATTCTGAAGAAAAAAAGGCTGGGACTGATATCTTTGTTTGGGATACCGACCAAGATGGTATCAAAGATGGTATCGAAGTTAAATATGGTATGGACCCACTTTTAGATGACACGAAAGACGACCTTGATGGAGATGGCATCCCAAATTATAGAGAGATAGAACTTGGCTCATTTCCAAATAATCCCGATAGCGACAATGATACTATCCCTGATACCTGGGAGTATGAATTTGGAACCGATTTAATGTCAGATGACCGCAACTTGGATTATGATAATGACTCTTTAACCAATCTCGAAGAATATCAATACGGGTCTGATCCGTTTCGCGTTGATGGAGATTTTGATGGGATATCTGATGTACATGAAATAGAATTAGGAACGAACCCTCTGAGTGATGACACAGACAAGGATGGGATAAATGACCGTATCGAGGTCATTGATGGTCTAAATCCACTTGTTCCTGATAGAGATGTTGACTTTCAATTAGACGGAAATGACCAAAATCCACGTCTGAATGCCATTCTTGTTATTGGAATACTGACACTGATACCCGTTGGTATTGGTACTTTTGTCTTCTGGCGCAGACTTGAATAAAATAATGAAAAGGACACAACTGGCGAGTTTTCGCCAGTGTCCTTCTAGTCTTTGAAACTATGTTTTTGGTGCCTTTGGAATGTGGCCTTTTTCGTAGAGAATCTCAGATGATGCACGAGCTGCTCTAATAATTTCCTCTGCATGTTTGTAGAGGTCCTTTTCGTCCCACTCCTTTCTTGCAATTCCCTGTTCAATAGCTTTCATTCCAACTGCAGTAGCTTCAGCGGGATAGAGTTCCCACTGATCCATGGTTGGGATGACCTTCTTTTCGGTAGCTTCTTTTGCTCCAAGGTCTGCAAGTGCTTTTGCTGCTGCAACACACATCTCATCTGTAATGGTAGTAGCTCTTACGTCAAGAGTTCCACGGAATATTCCTGGGAATCCTAATGAGTTGTTAATCTGATTATCAAAATCACTTCTACCAGTTCCTACAATTCTTGCACCAGCTTCTTTGGCATCCCATGGCCATATCTCAGGTAGTGGATTAGCACAGGCATACACAATCGCATCATTTGCCATCTTACTTACCCATTCCTTTTTCACAGTACCTGGTTTTGGTCTGGATGCGGTAATAAGCACATCAACGCCTTCTATAACCTCTCCAAGGTCTCCGGTCATTCTATCTGGGTTGGTCTTTTGAGCCAAGTCATACTTGAACGTATCATAGTCCTTTTCTTCGACAATATCTTCACGGTCTGAGTAGATTGCACCTTTGCTGTCGACCATTACAACATTCTTGGGATCCACACCAGCAGCAAAAAGTAAGTATGCAGTTCGCGTATTAGCAGCACCAACACCAAGCATAGCTACACGAATGTTCTCCATATCCTTTTTGACTACATTCAGACCTCCCATGACTCCTGCGAGTACTACTGTTGCTGTACCTTGAGCATCATCATGCCACACTGGAATTGTCACTTCTGGGTCATTTCGGAGTTCTTCAAGGACTTTGTAACATTTTGGCTTTGAGATGTCTTCTAAGTTAACACCACCAAAGGATGGTTGGAGCAATTTCACAGTCTTGATTATCTCGTCAGCATCTTTTGTATCAAGACATACTGGCCAAGCATCAACGCCACCCAGATACTTGAAGAGGATTGCTTTCCCCTCCATAACTGGACCAGCTGCTTCAGGACCAATATCTCCAAGTCCTAGTACACGAGTTCCATCACTGACCACTGCTACCATGTTCCCTTTGTTCGTCATTTCGTAGACCTTTGCTGGGTCTTCCTTGATAGCGGTGCATGCTTTGGCAACACCTGGTGTGTACCATATTGCAAAATCATCAAAGCTACGTACCGGAGCCTTACCAATAGACTGTATCTTCCCCTTGTAGAAAGGGTGTAAGATCATCGCGTCTTTGCCAGGCTTTTCGGCTTTCTTCTTAAGTTCTTCAACTGATAGTTTCTCTTCAGGCATAATCAAGCCTCTAACTGGTCATCGGATAGGCCGAAAAACGTCCTATCTTGCATGCTTGACCCCAACGTATCCCTGATTTTAATCTATGCTTTGCGTCACTCTAGGAACCTTCAGATTATGCTCGTTGTCGAGAAAAATTATTACTACATAGATATATTATATATACTGATAGTATGTTTTGGTTGAAATAGGAGAATGAAGAAAGAGCCCCTTATTTATCATGATATTCATCGAATTTATAATCGTTTTATTCTCGTCAGACTCCCTGCAATATTAACTGTGGTTTGTCTGTTCGAGTTATTCGCTAACTCTGGAATACGATGTATTGAATGCTATATTCGTTGACTTCAACGCTTAGCTAATGAATTTTGATAGTAGAAAACCAATCAGTTTTCAACTGGATTAAAATGTGTTGGTAATATTTGGTAAGTGCATTGGTGTGGAATTAGGAACTATCGTCTGTATCTATTTCACCAGTTTCATCATTTCTCATTATTTCCTTCCCTCATACAGTTATTCTTCTAGACTCTTCGACATTTGTTGCTTATCGCTCACTTTAATCAATATCCGCGAAGTGATTGGACAATCAAAATCCAAGACTGATTTGAAAGATGGTATCATATCAGTTGTAACTATCTTCATTTTTGTGGAATCTATTCTATTATCACGCGGATTCTACGAATTTGATCTAAGCGATATGGTGAAGTATGAAATCTGGGTAGAAGCAAGAAACGATTCCAACGGATATCTGATTCTTTTTCTAGATGTATCAAGTTATCCTTGTAATTGCATCTATTGGTATTGAAGTCTTAATTTTGGACTTGTGATCAAGGATGAGGTAAGATTTGGAATCATCTAATGAAACTAAGATACTGCTTGACCGCTTGATACTCATTCGAAGAAGGTAGCCTTATTTCAAAGTCATAAATGCATCTCAAAATGTTAGTCACTCAGTTTGTTTTGGGAATTAAATGGAATACTGACTTCATCCTTTGTGCTTCAATTCTAGTAAAGATTGTAACTGAATGGTACGGACTCGGTAACCTGCTTTTTTGAGGTCTTAATTTATATGATCCTCCATGATGCAAGGAGTACTGAACTCCATTATTCTATCTGTAGCATTCTACTATCTTTTAGTAGAAATCATATCTTATTCGGGCTGAAATATAAAAAAATCGTAATCATGATATGCTATACAAATTAACTTCTAAATTATAAAATCATTTTAGAATGGTCAAGAAATTTGTGAGATGTGCAATAACATTGCTCAAAATAGGCTTATATGATTATCTTGAAGGTTGAACATGGTGATAATATGATTGATGAATCAGCTTGGACCCCCCTGTATTTTTGAATTTGCATCTGAATCCGACAAAATTATTGGCAGCCCATATGAAGCTTCACTTGTAGAGAATGCATCAGGTGTCGTGTTAGCCTATGTCCTTCCAATTCCATCAAAAGTTGGAAATCGTAGATTAAATATATTGGGTCTTCGGATTGGTCTGTCTTATGCAGATGGATCTAATAAAGTGATAAGACAGCAAATCCGTGGAATAAAGGACCGTGGAGCGAAAGCGGTTTGGGAACATGAAGCAGATATTACAGAACATAAACGACTTGAACATAGTTTCAATCCAATTGATATGAGTGGTTTTCATGCAGTGAAAGCTTTAGTATATCTCGAAGGAGTGAAGAAACACGCAGTACGAATCGGTTATGTATCCATTCTCACTGATTATAGATGATTTGACATTGCAATCAATCCGGAGAGGTTATTTTAAATAATCTCTTTCTCTTTTTTTCCTTAATTCAAAAATCACGTTTTTCAAAATCGGTTTTAGGATATCACTTCATTATAATCTAAATATCTAATCAATCTTTGTTTTGAACACTCCCTGTCTTGATTTCCATCATCAAATAAAGAGTTTATCTAGAGTTTGAGTCCCCAGTAACTAGTAATTTGTTCAGCATGTTGACTAGATTTAACTTTTTCAATTCCTTCAGATCCACCAAAAATTGCCTCAATCTTCCCCTCTTCATCGATCAGATACGTAATTCTTTTCACACCTAATCCAAGAATACTCAATCTACTTTTCGCTCCATACAGTTCTGCAATCTCCAAGTTTTCATCCATCAGAAGCGGAAATGGCAGATTGTATTTTTCCTTGAACTTGATATGAGATTTCGCATCTCCCCCAGAAACCCCAAAGATAGGAATATCTGAATCCTGAAATATAGTGTAACTATCTCTTATTGAACAAGCTTCTGCTGTACAACCAGGGGTTTCATCTTTTGGATAAAAGTAGAGAACTATTTTCTGCCCTCTATAATCGCTAAGTTTGAATTTCTCTCCCGACTCGTCAACTGTTTCAAAATCTGGTGCTTGATCTCCAATACTTGGCATAATATCCCCCTCTAAAGCTTTAGACCCCAAAAGTTAATGACCTGATCTGCATGTTCTTTAGTCTTAACTTTCTCAATTCCTTCAGGTCCTCCGAAAATACCTTCTATCTTTCCATCTTCATCTATTAGGAATGTGGTTCGTACAATACCCATATACTCTTTTCCATACATTTTCTTCTTCTTATACACATCATATAATTTTGCTATCTGAAAATCTTCATCCATTAAAAGAGGAAATGGCAACTCGTATTTTTCTTTGAATTTCCTATGGGACTTCTCAGCTCCACCTGAGATTCCTAAAACTGGTATCTCATTTCCATGAAATACATCAAATTGATCTCTGATTGAACAGGCTTCAGCAGTACATCCCTTTGTGTTGTCTTTAGGATAGAAATATACCATGACTTTTTTACCTCGAAAATCTTCTAACCGTATTTGGTTTCCTGATTCATCTTTTGTTTCGAATTCTGGAGCTTTGTCTCCGACCTTCAGCATCTTTTTCCACTCCTAATATAACAATAGTTAATTATCTCCTTATTAAGTTTTTCAATGATATAAATTCAGAAGACAATCCGGCAACCTTAAAGAGAAAACATAATGGCTAACAGTGAGGTTCAAGAATTGCCAGAGAAATCTGTAAAAATTCAATCAAATACACGGTTCTGGATCGCTATCATAGTCGGAGCAATTCTCTCAATGATTATTGGTTGGTGGTCCGGGTTTGTATTAGTTGAAGTGGGATCTATTGATTTGGTTGCAATGTTTCTCTATTCTTTTCTAGTGCCTCTTAGCATTTCATCAATAGGCTTTTATCTTGGCTGGTTATTTAAGAAAAAAGCTGTGAAGTATAGACATCCAACAGATGTCCGAGAGGAAATTATTCAGCTTGATTTCGAGGACTGGAAACAATTTGTAAAGGCGCATAATAGTCGATACTTCAATTTAGTATCCGTTGGTAAAATATGGTATTATTTTGTGCCTATCATTCAGATATGCATCACAATTGGAATTCCACTATACATTTTTCGCATATCTCCAATCATTAGCGATTTTGTTGCTCTAATCATTGCGATGAATATCTCGATTCTATGGGTAATTAGTATCTACGGTGGTTTTAGATCCACATCAAATGCCGCATCAGAAGACTTCACGCTTCCATTAATTCGGGAAGCTGCTCAGTTAGCAAAGATACAGGCCAAAATTTCTGGAGTTTCAAAAGCACAGATAGTGATGGATTGTTCTGTATTCGATGATTACAAGATCTATCAAAACCCTCGTGTGGTTCTAAGAATTGAATCTATTGAAAAAGAAGGATATATTGAATCAATAAGTGAAGAGATGAATTCGATTTCAAGAATGCTTGTGGTTCTTTATGAAACTGAGGATTTACCTCAGGTTGTATGGTGGTGGTTATCCAGAGACCGTAACTTCAGAAAATATGTGGGTAATGACGAAAGTGGATACTATGTCAAATATCCTGTTCCAAGCAATATTACAAGTATTGGAGTTAAAGATGTGTCTCTACTAACTAAGAATGCGGTTTCCATTATAATTCGTGAATACATTAGAGAGAGACAGAGTTCTGAATCACTAGAAACCATTTTGGGAGAATTAGGTGCTAAAAAACCATAGACACTTCTATATGGCCTTACATCTATACACACGTGGACAAAAAAATGGAAGACTCGCCACTTGTTATGCCATCTTCGGGAATATACAACTTTGCTCTTGTTGTAACTATTGTTATTTGGTCATTTCTTTCTAGCTACGTTGCACAATATGCTCTGGTAGAACTATCTCTGGAATTATGGTTGCTTCAAGCTTCTGGATTTGTTTTATTTCTTATCCCCTGCGTTTTTGCAATACTCTGGATTCAGAAGAATCGGATAGCTTTGCTAGATGTTGAATGGGAGTTTCGTGAAAAAGAAATTGCATTTTCAGAGTACGAAAAAATAGCTATGGATTATGCACAGACTTATTCTGGAATAATTCAGACTGTAGACTTATGGTGGTTAGTAGCTTCATTATTGACTGGTATTTCGTCTTTATCTCTTCCGTTCGTCTTTGCTTTTTCCCATCCTATTCTCATTCAAGTAGCTCCTTTTGTTTTTGGTTTCACTATGGTCCTCTATGGCATTTCGGTATCCGTATTTCTTAGATCGTTTATTTCTGCCCCGATTAGTTCAGAGTTTCCCTTTGTGCCGCCAAAATACATTCGCAATGCGATTTCACTTTTCATTTCAACCCCCTCACTATCTTGGACTGGAGTAAGTATTGATATTGGGCGATTTGGTGATTATTATGTTCTGGAAGATTTGAAAGTAGTTGGTAGAATCGATAGTATTGAGAGTGTTGCACGTATTGTTGCAGAGTTGGACGAATCCGGTGAGATTAAGCGAATTGTACCAGAGTTGAATTTTAAGGATGCTCCAAAAATAGAATCGATCAAATCGAATATCTCCCCCGCAAGCATTCAACTTCTTATTGTGGAAATAATCAAAATTTATGTTAAATTACGTGGGAGTAATGAGTTACTTGATGAAGTATTGGAAGAGCTTTCTATAGATATTACAATAGAATAACAGAAAAAACATCGGTGAGCTTATCTTGTATGAGTTCTAAAATAGACAAGTTGAAGGTGATTATGTGACAGAAGAAGTGATTGATTATGGCCGCCATAAGATAGTTAACCGACTATCCATCATTATTTTTGGTGTAGTTATCGCCATCGCAGTATATTTCCGAATGACTACTGATAACTTCTGGACAATATTCTCCCTCTATCTTTTCGTACCAGTTCCATTGGTACTTTTGTCTCTTGCTCTAGGTGTTTTATCAAAGAGGGGAATTGACTACAATAAGGGTGAATGGAAATCTCAGAAGAGATGGGAAACATTCCAAAATCTACTAAAAATTGAGGAAGAGTACAAAGATGCTTATGGGCATCTTACTGAAAGTAGTGATAGCTATTGTTCTGTCTGTTGTTGTGTTTTTCCGGTAATCACTTTACTTTTTGGTCTCTTCGGTGTATTTTATACTGCTCTGATTTATCCCCTTTTCGACTCACTTTATGACACGGTCTTCATTTTGATTATCCAATATATTTTAACAGCTTTAGCTGGGTTCATTTCAGGATTTAAGAGTGTACAAATTGATGGTGAAGAATTTTTCAAAGATCCATTCAGCAGTGACGAAGTAGAATATGCTTATGCTCTCTCTACCGTTCCTGGCCTCAGAGCTGGTGTTGAGGTTGAATATGGCATCCGTGGTGACACAAAAACTGTGTTATCTGCAGAAGCTAAAGCACATTTGACCGATGTTCCAGAAACTGTAACCGTTAAGGTACAAGTGTCTCACTCTGGATTTGCATATCCCTATCTAGTTGGTACAGTATACAAAGGTAGTCCCGTAAGTGAAGATGAATTCTCTTATGATATTGACACCCGTTACCCTGCTATCATTGAAACCCAGATGGATGATAATGTTGCAGTATTTGTAGCTAGATTCAAAATTCCTAAGAAGTCACGATCTGTGCCTAATGTTTCAAAAGATGACTTCAAGAAATTAGCAGCGTTATTGGAGCGTTTACTAAGAGAAAACTATGAGAACAGTGGTCAATGATGTGAAGTATTTTGAGAAGAAAGATGTTCGACTAACAGACACCTTTAATTGTCGAGCCTTTCTCTCAAAATTCAGACACCTGTATTACTTATGGAGACAATCAATATGGCGTCTAATTGGACTAACAAATGGGTCTTGATGCTACTAATTGGGATTATCATTCAGATGATTTTCTATCCTCTTATTGGTATATTGAAGCCTACTGGATTTGTAGAACATGACTATTTCTTTGATGTTGTTGTAATCGGTTTGGCATCTATTTCTGTGCAGTTCGTTGGATTTCTAATAATTATGTCCAAAACAAAGAATGAAGATCCTGCTATATACGGACAAGGACGTCCATTCCAGCATAAGCTTCGTGAAGAAGATGAAGAGGTAGCTGATAGAAAACCTACCCACGCAGAATAATCTCATTTAAAAATAAGAGCAAGTTGGATGGGGATATCCCCATCCATTACTTACCATTGTATCCATATCGGAAAGTCTCTTGCTGGCAGTGGAGGTCTAAATCCTGGTATCCACATCTCTATCAGTGGAAGACTTGGCCCCATCAGAAATGCTACAATTACAAGTATCGAAAAAGTAAGAGTATGTATTGCAGTCACATATGTGTAGTATGGTCTGATATAGGAGTAAAATGCAAATGCAGGAATCGATAGTGCTGCCATTGCAACAATCTCGATAGGACTGAAGAAGATTGGAATAACTACTGGAAAGAGGAAGTAGAATATCCATGTAATCTTCTCATTTGAAGTTTCGTGATGGGCAATCTTATGAATTCCATCGATACTCTGACTAAGGAAGAATACTGGAATTAATAGCCACATCTGTAGACCTGCAAAGAACATTGGACCTGCATAGAAAAGTAGATCACCAAGACTCTCTACTCGCTCCCAGAATGGGTTTCTTGAAATGAATTCTGTCATTTCAGTCATATAATATCCAACCATTTGGAAGAAAACCAAAACTGGAAGAAAAGCGAAAGATATTGCAATCATAATCACAGCTGCTTTTGGAAGATCTGGTATTTTACCCTCATGATAGTTATCTAAGGGGTATATTCCATGTAGTGTAAACGCGGTTAAGAACACCAGCCACCCTGTAGGTACAAAGAAGAGTGGTTGACATATGTACATGAGTGGGCCAAGAAATTCATAGACATTGGAAGAAAGCGATTCTGGTAGCAAGTACCAGACACCAAATACAACCAATAGCTCGGGAATGAGCATTTTGAAACGATAGTCCTGAACGAATTTCATGACCATTCCTGGTTCATTAGTTTCCTCAGACATGACGTAAAACCTGCCTTTGACAAGGCTAGAGCAATGAGTCTGACCTTTAAGCATATCTCTCCTACGACATTCTATGCCTTCTGTTTCTCTTCTTTCCTTCTACGTAGTACTCTATTGCAGGAATTAACAGCAGGACAACCTAGACAAGCTTCTGGCACTGTTGTATCAGTTGAGTCTCCATAGAGAAGAATTTTCTCAGCAATACTAGAATCTTGACTTGTAGATATATGAGTTTCTTCTCTGCCAGTGATTTTTATCTTGCATTTGTGTTCTTTCATAGTTTCACTTAGTTCTTCCATATCTCCAGATACAATTGCCGCAGTAGGACCCACTTGTCTGATGAAATACTTCTTGAAATCTTTCAACAGTAATAGGTCTTCGAGCTCGCGTTCCGTTTCCGTTTCAAATAATGTCACATCGGATATTTTTGCAAAAGTTGTTTGGGAAGTCCAGTCTTTGATTGACCTCAATACATTTCCTGGAACGGGCTTACTACTTTCCTTTTCCAGAAACTCGATAATCTCATTTTCACGGAGTCCAGCTTCAATTGCCTGGAAAATCGACTGATCTGTGATTCTAAATGTACTGACTACATCAGTCTTAACTGGTTCCGTTAGAAGAAGAAGCTTGTAGAGTTTACTATAATCCATTTCGGTTGTGAACACTGTAAGCTCAAAATTAGGCTGAACTATGAATGTATCTCTTCCTTGTATCTTTTCTGATTTCTTCTTGGCAAGTACTTCCTCTCCAATATCTGTCAATTTAACAGCTACTAACTTCTTTTTCTTGTATGCTCCTTCAACCAAACCTAACAGTATCGGAGTTTCCAGTGCAATTGCGACTCGATCATCATCTACTTGAATCCATTTGAGTGGTTGACTGTCTTGAAAGAGTTCACTTCTTATCCAACCCTTCATCTCATCAACTCTAATCCATTCATCTTTCAGACATTCTCGCAATCTGCAAATCACTAGATTGAGAGTATATTCAGTTGGCTGGTCTGGAGTTGCCCATATTGCCCTAGTTCTTCCAAGCGCTGATAAAAGAAGCTTCTTTGTGACCTCTTTCTGATCTCCACCAAAGAGTTTCACAATGTTGCCAGGTATAACACGGTCTTCATCGACTATTTGATATGCCCCTGCTTTTCTAGCAATTTTCTGGACCGTTTCAAAGCGTTCCTCGCTTGGATCAGACATCGGTTCTTTGATGTGTTCTATCTCTCTTTTTGGAAACTCCCAACTAGTGGTCATTCGGACTTCATGTTTCTCTAGATAGGAGATTAGAAGAAGTATATCAATAAGCAGAGAATCCCTTTCGTTTTTCATATCCCGAATGTTTTTGGGTTTCTCTGGGTTCGGTTCTGGTTTCTTAGAGAAATATTCCGTAAGATGTGGTATGAAAAAGTCCATTATTTTGAATTCTGCAACTTCTCTTCCGTATTCGGTTAGTCTAGACATCATTCTTCTGATAATGATACCTTTCTTTCGGAGGTCTCGTTCGGTCTGATTTAACTGACCATAACTGTAAATCTTACGATATGGCTTCAAGCGGTCATAGCTCATTGCGCCTCCATTCAAAGTGAGCATACCTAGCAGATCATATTCCAACTGCGTGAAAGTTGCAAAAATTCTCAATCTGTTTTCTTTATCTCTCATTCTCTCAGCTAATAATTCGGTTAGTTGAGTACCAGATCTAGTTCCACTAACGTCAATGCCCCAATATTGACATGCTACCATTAAATCTTCTCTAAACATATGTTCGAGGTCTTTTTCTAGTGAATCAGGCATTTCGTGTACAGGTCTCCCATTAGTGCAAATTGCAAACAAGGCCCCTGAGATTCGTCGTTTAAGAGATTTACGCTTGCGGTTGTTATTTTCAAAAATCCAAAAACGAACAAGGTTATAATGTTTCATCAACGAGAAAACGTAGGTGTAGCTTGTGGAACCAGTTCTTTGGAGTATCAAATATCGGCCAAAACAATGGGATGATTTTTTTGGTATTGAATTGACACTACAACATCTCAAGAATTTAGCGGAATCTTCAACTTGTCCAAACATCATTCTATATGGGTCTGAAGGAACCGGTAAGACTGCTGCTTCAAAAGTGTTTGTGAAATCCTTTCTCGGAGATGACGTAAGCACAAATTATTTGCGATTAAACATCCGAGATATTACAAGCTACAATATTTCAGATGCAAAACGGGATGTCAAGGCTCTTGCAAAACTTGACCGTTCTGACCGGATGCCGCTAGATGAATACATGTCAATAATTTACAAACAGGCCAAAGCATCTTTGAAGACTAGGGGAATTTCTCGTCGCCCGTCTAAAAAGCAACTTCTACAGGAAGCAATCAGTTATTTTGCTTCTACATACACAGTGACAGATACAAAAGTTAAGATTCTGGTTCTTGATGAGGCTGATGCTCTGAGTTATAGCATGCAACAAGCACTTCGGAGAACTATGGAAATCTATAACGAGGTTTGCCGTTTTATCCTTATCACTCCCACTCTTGCAGGATGGTCTCCAGCTATTATCTCTCGTTGTGTCACAATACATTTTCCTTCAGCTTCTGATGCTGTTGCGAAATCACTTATTCATCATATAGCTAATAATGAAGGATTAGAAATAGAAAACCCCGCTCTGGAAGCTTTAGTTCGCCAAGCAGATGGCAATCTTAGGAAAGCAATTCATATCTTGCAAATTGCAGCAACTGGATCAAAAAAGATAACGGAAGATACAATCTATTCTGCATCGGAAACTCATCTACAGAAACGTATTCATGAAATGGTTTCTTTCGCGATTGATGGTCAACATGTTAAGGCTCGGAAGATTATGATGCGTCTTCTTGGTTATGAGCAATATTCTACTGATGAGGTAGTATCTGAGATGAAAGAGGATCTTCTTAAACGTCCATTATCTCATTCAATGCTAATCGAGATGATTGAACGTTTGGCGGAGATTGATTCAAGAATTGGTCATGGAAAGAATGATTTTATTCATCTGTCTGCGTGTTTTGCATCCTTTGCAAGGATTGCAAAGGCACACGAGTCTTAGTGCATCTCGTTGTTAGTGGATGTTATCACTACTTGATTTCGCAGAATAGCAGTTTGATTTGGTGATAATCTCTGAACACCATACTCAAATTTTGCAGAGATAGAATCCTCCATCCTAGAAATCATATCTTTTTCTAATGCTACAGATAGAAGTTTTCTTATATTGCTTGGAGTCCCATATCTACATGTGAAGGATAGATACTCTACAGCTTTGTGAATTTTTACCTCTTCCCCTCTTTTTCTGAATAAGTGTACCAAAATTAGTAAAATATCTCGTCCGTTCATATTTACCTCTCATATTGCTACTCTTTAAGTAGTTTAGTAAAACTTAGTCGTGTTTGATAATGAATCCATTACAATATCATGGGCATACTCTTAGAAAACTGAGTAACCTTCTAAATGAATCATTAGAAGATCAATTTGAGATTCAATCAATTGATTCAACTAGACTAGGTGGTTGGTCCAATATCAATTTGATAGCTGAGTCTTCACTAGGTTCTGTTGTTTTGAAGCTTCCAGCATACAATATTATTTACGAACATAATCCATATACAGCAGAATTCAGAAATGCTGGAGTATTACACAAAGAAGATCTATCCCCTCAACCTCTTGCATACGGCAATCTTGATGATAGTAGTCAAACACCATTTTTCATACGAAAACATATTGATGGTATTGTATATCATGATGTTGAAAACATTCCGCTAAAATTCTTGTCTACACTACAAAAATCCCATAAGAAGTTGAGCAGTCTCAAAATAAATCTCTCCAGAACATATTCCTCATCATTAGAATTCATTCAATGTCAATATCACTCTTTTAAGAAAACATGGGAAACACATTCAAATCAACCGTCAGAATTAGCAGTATTAACTGACAGGTATCTTTTACTTCATCACGAATTAGTTCAAGCATATTCTGACTGTTCTGGATGGAAAACCCAAGTTATTCATGGAGATTTCCAAGAAACCAATATTATTTTCCATAATCAACAGGTGTCTTTCATAGATGTTGGGTCTCTATGCAAAGGTTCACCTTTGTTTGATATTGCATACCTCTATTCGCAATCTCTAGGTCCTATCAGAGATTATTCAAGATCCTTACTTCTTTCTACAGAACAGCTCAAAAAATTCAGACTCATAGTCCCAATTGCATTATTTTCAGCTATAACTTGGACTCTAATACGGTTACTCGATATCGAAAGTAAGCGAATAGTGCCTGTCTTCGCTCAATCCATGGACAAAATTGCCTTGAAACACTATCTCATTGAGAAGATTTCACAAGTAGAATATCTTATTCGAAGCTAACAACTCTTATGAAGAATACTTGAGTTATTAGATTAAGTACTGAGGGATTCAATTGACCAAGTTAAAGGATTTGCTTGAACAGGGACGAACTCTATACAAGACCAATATTGATGCTATAGACGATGAAGTTCCCAAGGGATTTCCATCAAATGCATTTGGTGTAATTCGGGGTCCTGGTGGTGGAGGAAAATCCGTATTGCTCAATGAAATGTCTCGTAGATTAATGGATTCGGGAAAAAAAGTCATCTATGTATGTTTTGAAGACACTCCTGTATCGGTTCTTCAAAATTTATGTTCATTGGGTTGGGATTACGAGTCGATGCTTGATAACAAATCCATCCATCTAATAGATTGCTTTTCTAATCGAATACTTAGCAAGCATCCAAAATTAGAGCAAACTACCTTAGTCAGAAATCCTACTGAGCCCAACGAAATAAGTGACGCAATTCACTCAGTTCTTCAAGAAAATAAAGCTGACATTGGGGGTGTCTTCGCAGATAGCATTACTGAAATATTCTTACAGTCCCATCCATTCAAAGCAGTTAACGCATTAAAAGCTTGGAGAGCTACTTTCTGTAAAGAATATGGGATTCCGTTTTGGGCAACATACCATACTGGTCTCCAGCAATTTAGTGCATATGATGATATGATTACATATTCAAGTGATATCATTGTCGACACCCGGCATGAACCAGCTTTCATGAAAGCAGGTATACTGATCAAGCAATTCAGAGTCACCAAGGTGAAAGGAGCTCCTCATACTCCTATATGGGTCACTTTCGAGGTTGGAAAAAATGGTATCGAAAGATTATCCCTAGATGACATCAAAGAGCTTGCTCGAAAGATAACACGTATCGAATCTCCTGATTCCTAAGTCTGTTGGAAGAAGGACTCAGGGGGCTTTAGCCAGATTTCTTCATCACCTGAGGCAATAACATATTGATAACCTTGTTCAGTTAGGAACAACTGACGTTTTGCAGCAAAGTCCATATCTCTTGTGTCTTTTGTGATTATGGAATAAAATCTTGCAAAGCTTCCATCTGTCTTCGGTCGCAATATTCTTCCAAGTCTTTGGGCTTCCTCTTGTCGAGATCCAAAAGTTCCAGAAACCTGGATGGCAACATTTGCATCTGGTAAGTCAATAGCAAAATTTGCAACCTTTGACACTACCAATACTTTTTCTTTTCCTTCCCTGAATGCTTTGTAAAGCCTCTCTCTTTCATCGTTAGGAGTTTTTCCGGTTATCAGAGGTGCATCAATTGCTTCAGATATCTGATTCAACTGTCTAAGATACATTCCAATCACAAGAATGTTGTCTTCTTTATGATGCTCTACCAATTTTTTAATTATGTCAATTTTAATGGGGTTTTCTGCTGCAATCCGATATTTTCGACGATCATCTGCTAAGGCATACTTTCTTCGGAGACTGTCATCCAAGTCTATTCGAATTTCATAACACACAGCTGTTGCAATCCAACCTTGGTCCTCCAATTGTTTCCAAGGCATGTCAAATCGTTTAGGCCCAATTAAACTGAATACATCTTCTTCTTTTCCATCTTCGCGAACCAGAGTCGCTGTTAGTCCAAGTCTTCTAGTTGCTTGAATTGTAGCGGTTACTCTGAATACTGGTGCAGGTAGCAAATGAACCTCGTCATAGATAATCAATCCCCAGTTTCTCGCTTCAAAAATACCAAAGTGTTCGAATTCAGCTTTTCTGGATTCTCTCCAAGTTAGTATTTGATAGGTAGCTACAGTCACTGGTCTTATTTCTTTATTTGCTCCAGTATACTCTCCAATTTGATCTGGTGTTAATGTGGTCTTATCAAGAAGTTCTGTTATCCATTGTCTAACTGCAACAACATTCGGACAAAGAATTATAGTTGAAGTTTGGAGTTTTTCCATTGCTCCTATGCCGACCATAGTCTTTCCAGCACCACATGGTAGAACTACAACACCTGATCCACCTCGTTCTCCACCTCCTGCATGAAATATAGCTACAGCATCCTTCTGATAGCTTCTTAAATCAAAATCTTTGCCGCTCAACGTTTTTTCTCTAAGTTCAAAATGAAGTGCTTCGCCCTCAATATATCCTGCAAGATCTTCAACAGGATGCCCAATCTCAATTAACGCGTACTTTAGAAATCCTCTTTGTTTTGCATCCACTCTGAATGTAGTCGCATCCACTCGGTCAATTATAAACTCTCTTACTTTCTTACTTGCTCCTATTTCCTCCGCTAAGTCCTGATTATCACAAAGAAGTAGTAAATCAGGCCCTTCTTTGTAGAGAGAGAGCATGCCATATCTACTCATGTAATCAATTATTTCACGGGAGATGTTTCCTGGAATTGGATACTTTGCATATTCCTCAAGAGCGCTAATTACATCACTAGGTGTCATTCCCATAGCTGCAGCATTCCATAAACTAAGTGGGGTAACTCTGTAGGTGTGGACATATTCTGGACTCTTGACCAACTCTGCAAAACGTGCAAGAGAGTCCCTTGCATCCTCATAGAGTGGGTTGTCTACTTCTAGGAGCACTGATTTATCTGACTGCACGATAAGTGGATTTCTTGGATCTGGCATGGTTCTATTCCCTTGCATTTCCCTTTTGGTTTCCGAATTCTTTGAGACCCTTTCTCAAACGGAAAACGTAAGACCGCGCGAGATTTAGAAAATAAATGCTTCCCTGTTGACATTCAATTTTGGCGTTAACGAACAATTATATTTGCATGATTTTGGTCATCGCATTACACGGGAGTATCAATGGCCGATATTGTTTCTGTTGCAAAGACGGAAAAATTATACACGAATCCCAAAGTATTGATTATTGCTATAGACGCGATGCTTATTATGCTCGGATTTGGCATCATTGCGCCTTCCATGTCGTTCTATCTTTTTGCTTTAGAGGGCCAATTAACCCAACCTCCCGGTCCTGATTATATCATTCCTCCAGAAATAGTTGCAGAATTTTCGTTGATTCTCGGAATAATGATGGCATCATTCATGGGCACTCGTACTCTTCTCGCGCGGTATTGGGGTGGAGTTAGTGATATGCGTGGGAGAAAACCAATTTTGAATACTGGCCTTTTAGGATATGTTGTCCTACTAGTTCTTTTTGGATTTGCACAGAATTGGATTCATCTCTTGATTATTAGGGCTTTGCAAGGTGTCGTATCTGCAATGACGTGGCCTGTTGCTGAAGCAGCTTTGATGGATATTGTGGGTATTGAAAGAAGAGGTGAAGGACTGGGTCTCTACATGGTAGTTTCAAACATTGGCTTCATAACGGGTCCCGGAGTTGGAGGTCTCCTTTATAATTTCTGTAGAGATTTCTTGCTACTTCCTGTACCTGATGTCTTCAGAGTCCCGTATTTTATTGCTGCACTCATCACCTTACCAGCTGCGATTTTTACTGCTGTCTTATTAAAAGAAACTGCTCCTGGCAAAGTTGAACATCACGAGTCGGATCAGCAAAAGCTGGAGTCTGATATGGGAACTACATCACACCAATCTATTATTGAATCTGATGGACCTGAAACCGAACAAATGGATGACAAAACGAGAAAAATGGTTCATGCTCTTTATGTAATGGCTGTGATGAATGGAATTGCTATGGGCCTTGGGCAACCAATATTTCAGCTATTTCTTATGAGTAAAATCACGACCGATATAGGCCTAATCGGTCTTGTAATCTCTGGAGCAGGTGCAATTGGTATGCTATTTTCAATTCCTGCAGGGAGATATGCTGATAAGAAAGGTCGGAAAGGATTAGCTGTATGGGGTGCAGCTGGTGCAAGAGTTAGCTATTTCGCACTACCTTTGACTACCAACCTAGCTCAGACCAGTATTTTTTGGATTGCTCAAAATGCATCATTCTCAGTTTCTCAACCTGCAATGCGAGCAATTCAAGCTGATGTAGTCCCATGGAATCTAAGAGGAAAATTGTTTGGAACTATTCAAGCTTGCTTTAATGCTGGGGCAACAATCGGTCCTCTTGCAGGAGGATGGTTGTTTGGTTATTTTTCACTCCTTCTTTTTCCCATTGGCCCATTCATTATAGAAGGTCTTGTAGTCCCATTTTGGTTGGCTTCGATATTAGGAATGATTGGTGTATTTCTGTTATGGAAATATGTTGAAGAAACACATCCAAGTCAAGAAACAACTCCTGAAGGTCAAGAGTAATGATTTGAAACTCAGCAAGCTATTGCGTGCCGGGAAAAACATATATACTAACCTTCGTAGAATGGACTTAATGCTTCGATAAATGGAGGTGTAGGTCAAAATGACAGTCAAATTTCAAATAACTAATGTAGTAGGTACCTGCACTCTCGTTGTGAGAGTCTAAGGACTCCGCTACTTCTCAGTTTTCAACTCTCTATTACGCGTCGGACTGTTGATTCTAGAGGTCCAGCTTGTTGTTCAGGTATTTACTGTTTTTCAGAGATATTGTGCTATGAATACAGACGCGTGCAGGCTCAGCAATGAGAGTGAACAAAAAGTTGCAAACA
The DNA here is from genome assembly GCA_014728035.1 of Promethearchaeota archaeon. Classification (GTDB taxonomy): domain Archaea; phylum Asgardarchaeota; class Thorarchaeia; order Thorarchaeales; family Thorarchaeaceae; genus SHMX01. The sequence continues at coordinate 190,822 of WJMJ01000071.1, forward strand.
CACACTAAGAAACATTGTCCGAGCTATGGTTACAGGCAGTGATCATGGTGGGCGGACCAGTAGAGAAATTCAACCCGCTAAAACCAAGTGCTATCTCCCAGAAACGGGAACGACAAACTGATGGCAAATGGGCAAAACAGGTTGCAATAAAAGAAATCACGTTAGAAGATGTTAGGCATGATGCCATTGAATTCGGTCTTGCGACAGAAGTATTGGCTCAAGTCAAAGCAGGAAAAGAAGCATCGATTTTCATCGCAAAGTGGAAGGAGCATCCGATCATGTTGAAAGCATATCGCCTCTGGAGGTCTGCTCAAGCCAGTAATGAACGAGGTGTGTTTACTCTTGCTAAGATGCAGATGCTAGCTGCTAAAGAATATGATGTGCTTAAGGAATCATTTCAAGCAGGTGTTACAGTTCCCACTCCAATTGGTCGTGTTGGAAATTACATCACAATGCGATTCATTGGCGACGGTCTTGACCCAGCACCTCAATTGAAAGATGTACATCTTGAAAACCCTAATCAAGCATTGGATGCGATTCTTGAAGAATATCTAAAGATGTATCGAGATGCAAATTATGTTCATGGAGACCTAAGCAAGTACAATATTTTGTGGTGGCAGAATCGTCCTTGGATTATAGATGTACCTCAAGCCTATACGGTTGGACCGTGGGCGAATATGAAAGAAGTAGTATTCCTACTTCGTAGAGATATCAAGAATCTGCTTTCCTACTTCAAGCGTTACGGAATCAAAAGAAATCTCGATGAGATTGTAGATGTATTTCTCAGTGAGTATGTTCCTGAGAATCTTCGTCATTATGATGAGGTAGTACCCTTCAGAGGTGTCTAGTTTGGTTGTAGAGAAACATAATCCTTTGAAGAAGAGTATCCTACAATCGGAGCTCCTTGGCGAAGGCAAGACACAGATAGAAGAGATTTCTTTTGATCTGGTCAAACGATTAGCATTGAAATATGGACTAGCTACTGACGTACTCTATCAGATGAGTGCAGGAAAAGAAGCTTCTATTTTCTTAGCTCTCTGGAAAGAACATCCAATCATCTTGAAGGCATATCGTCTATGGCATTCGTCTCATACACTCTCAAAGAAGAAGGGCTATGTACCTCCTGGCACATCTAAACGTTCTCATGTTATTACTGACATGATGGAATCTTTGGCTGTCCTCGAATATGACCTTCTATCAAAACTGTTCAAAGCTGGAGTTCATGTTCCTACTCCAATTGGTCGCATTGGCAATTTTGTATCAATGCGTTTTATTGGTGACGGAGAAACACCGGCTTCTCAACTGCGAGAGATTACCTTAGAGAACCCTGAGAGAGTGATGAATCAGATCTTTGATGACTATCTCATCATGTATCGAGATGTTCACTACGTCCATGGAGACCTCAGTCAATACAATATACTGTATTGGCAAGATCGTCCTTGGATTATTGATGTTCCTCAAGCCGAGAAGGTTGACAAACACTGTAACATGCTCAAGATTGAGAAGATGCTACTACGTGATATTCAGAATGTGCTCTCGTACTTTGAACAGTACGATATCTATCGTGACCCTGAGAGTATCTTGGAAGTGTTCTTGAACTCATACATTCCTGACAACAAGCGACACTATAGGGAGCTCGTTCCAGAGGGTCTTGAATTACTATAGGAGGTAATAACCCTGACAAAAGCCTTACCAAGAAGTGCCGTTATTGTTCTAAGACACCTATCCACAAAAGGACCAATGTGTCCTCAGGATATCAGTGAGTGTTCTAGTTTAGCTCCTCGTACAGTAAGTTTTGCATTACGTCGTCTTGTTAAAGCAAAACTTGCAAAGAAGATTCCCAATCTTTCTGATATGCGAAGGCCACTTTACACTCCAAACAATGATGGCATCTACGAAGTTGTCCAGAAGAATGGACAAGATTCCATTATTGGTACACAGTTATCCATGATTACACGGAGATGAAATCATGAAGTCTAATTGTGAAACCAGTAAACCTAGTACAAAACGAGATTGTGGTGAGTCTTTGGACCACAATGGTTCACATATCACTCGATATATCGTTGAGGAACAAAAGTTGAATACTGAAATCGAGAGCGAGTTAGTTTACTGACTTGCTCTTTCTTTTTTGATTTTCTTCGTTTCATTCTAATAATATTTCAAATAGAAATCTTATACCTATTATCCACTGGATAGATTAAGTGACCCGTCTGGAAAGCACCACACGGGTGAAAATTATTCTGTTCCCCTTCACATTTGGTATTGCCGTAAGATTATTCTACCTTTTTCAAAACAACTCGTGATACACCGGGTATTGTAGACAAACTCTCTTCGAGTTCTTTCAGTGAGACCACTAGTTGGTCTGGGACGAAGTAGCATTCGTAGAAGCATTTTTCGCCTCTCAGGCATACACCAGTTGTGAAGATGATGTCGCTTAGTTTAGCATCGTTGAAGGCAAAATTCAGTTGCTTCAAGAAGTTCCTAGATAAATCGGATATTTCAATGCGCAGAAGATAGATATCATCAGACGCAACAGGAAACACCTTCAATACTCGGTCTTTATGATGCAGCACTGACAGAGCTGCCTTCTCCCCGATGTCAGCGACGAATTCCGCTGGAAATTCTACGGGTTTTCCAGGTGAAAAGTGTAGGATTATAGCCGATGTGGCTCCCTCACGATCAATTACCATTTTTGAATCACAACGTCCTTCAGGGTGTTTGAAACGAAATAATGAAAGATACTAGATAAATACTTCGCCTCTGTATAGCTTCTGTAATACTTAGATATTGATGTTTTGGTTGGACAGATGAATAAAGATTAAGTGGTGAAAATGAAGCTGTGTGGTCTCATTTTGAGAAAAATCTCCATCGACCACACATTTGTTACTGATTCAACTACTAGATGTCTAGAAATCATCAACTTCAGATTGAGGTGGCTTGACATCCATGCAGAATGAGCTATACTCGGTTAGTTTCCACTGCCCGTGTTTGTTCTTTTTTAGCTGGCATGGCACTGGATTATCTCTTCCTCCACTATGAATGAAGAATTTCAGTCCCCCCTGATGATCAAGTTTTCGAACAACTGTTAGAGCAAGATTATTCCAATCGATTTCGTAATTATTTTCGTTGGTTCCTCCAACATAAGACCGAGCGTTATTTTTACTCTCTAAAAACTGTCCAACAAAATAACTAGCTCGATTTCCCAGTTTAAAACCTGTTGGAGAACTTCCGTCTTCCCTTAAGTCGTTCTTCGTCAAAACGACTGTCATCATGTCTTCTGCAGTATCCTTATCCTTCTCCAAATTTAGAGCCGCTATTAGGTAATAGAGGATGGTGTTTTCTGGCTTTCCAGCATCTTTTTCCCATGACTTTTTGAACTCATCAAAGTCTGTTATCATCGATTTCGTGACTTTTCCCAAAAGGAATCACCAGTTTATGCTGGGCTTCATTCAACAAAAACTATTCGTAGATTGATATCTTCATATATTTTGAATGAAAACACAATGTATAACTTGAATCGTGCTATTGCATTGTTGGAGCGATTAGGATGAAGGGAAGAATATCTCAAATATTCGGATTTGTTTTAATATTAGTAGGATTTGCTCTACTACCTATTACATATCAAAGTGCGACATTATTTGTTACTGGTTCGGATGTACTGCTCTATACGTTGACATCATGGGGGGTTATTGGTTTTCCAGGAGTTCTACTTGGTCTATTTCTTCTAGTTAAAGGGACTCGTGAAGCTAAAGTTGGTGACATTACTGGAAGTATCATTAAGATAGTTCAAAGTGAAGGGCGAATTGGAGTGGAAGCATTGTCACGTGAACTTGATGTAGAAGAACAGCTAGTTGTCGAAGCTGCAGAGAAACTCTCTAAGAAACGTCTTCCATTAGTCTATCTTGATTCGCAATCTAGTGAACTTGTCAGTCCTAATGCGGTGAGTTTGAAGGAGAGTGTTCTTCATCTATTATTTGCCCAAAGACGGATGAGCTTTCATCAGATTTCACAAGTGACTAATGCAACTGAACCACAAATCATAGAAGCATTGAAAGAACTCTCCGAGGAGGGAAAATTCCGTGGAGTAATTGATGAAAACTCGGGGATAGTGTATACATCAGAAGCTGTTTCGGAAATGGCGAGAGCAGTAACGGTATGTCCCAATTGTGCTGGCAAGCTACCAAACCCGATTCTATCCGGCGAGGAAGAAACTTGTCCCTACTGTGGTCATGTGATAACTAATCGTCTTCTTCAATAGGTATTGTGAAGTGACCGCGTTCTATTTTCCAGCGGTCTATTATTTTTTCTTTTTCAATTACATAGTAGAAATCGAATAGGTTTGCAGTTAGGCATGAATGATTGGGTAAGATTCTCAACACATCTCCTGCTTCTGGTGTGTCATCGTATCTTATTAGTAAGCATTTTCCGTGTTCTTGAGACAGTGAAGTAATTTGGATACTATCGCTGAAAGTCATTGAATCGTAGTCGGTAATAATTTTCCCATAGTATTGGCCTTGACTGATTTGAGTTGGACCAAGATCTTTTGATAATGCTGTTGCTCCTGCATCAAGCACTAATCTTGTAGGGAAACTGCTCAAAACTGAAGTTGCAACTGTTAGGGCACAGTCTACGTATTGACATGTTCCAAGATCTCCTTGAGTATAATCGTAGAAGACGTAATTCCCAGGACGGATTTCTGTAATTTCTTCAGGAATCTCTTCTGTTACCGATATTGTTGGTGTAGAACCAATACTAATCACATCGGGATATAGTTCTGCTCTTTCTTGCTTGAGACGATTCGCGAAATCAACCATTATTTTTTGTTCATCATCAGCTATTCGTTGGATTTCTTGAATTGAAGTTGCATGATACGCATGACCTGCATGAGTTAAAATGCCTTTGAATGTCAATTTATCTGAATCAAAAATCTTCTTTACAAGATGTATTGCTTCAGGTGATTTAGGGTCAACTCCACTTCTATGATAACCGCAATCGATTTTCACTAGAACTGGCACTTTTTCAGAATAGTCCTGATTATCAAGATCATCTACTACCACTGGATTATCAACAAGAACAGTTAGCTTGGTATCATTTCTAATCTGATTTACATATTGTATTTTATTTCGAGTCAACGGAACAGCATAAGATATATCATCAAATCCTGCATCTGCAAACTTTTTGGCCTCGAAAAGACTGGATACAGTAATTCCCTGAGATCCATTTTCACGCTGCATCTTTGCTATAATGATACTTTTATGGCTCTTGATGTGTGGACGCAGTTCCACTCCGAGTTTCTTACTTTTCTTTCCCATTTTTTGGATATTGTTTTTGAGACGTTGTCTATCAAGGAGTAAAGCTGGGGTAGGAAGGTCTGTAATTTGCATATGATGTATACTGTTTCATACTTCAATAACCTTATGGAATAAAGAAATTGAAGCCCCCACTGATGTGAGGGCTATTTATTGTTAACCTAATTGTTTCTCAATCTCGCTAATGATAGCTTCCATTTCCGCTTTGGAGAGACCCTTTGCTTGCGCTACCATGACATCAATATCCTCCTCAGCCAATCCAAGGGATTTCAATCGAGTACGCATATCTTCAAGATCCTCAGGTGTCGCTTCTACCTGCTCCTCTTCTGAAACTCCTTTCTCCTTCTCCTCAAGGTCTTTCGCTCTACGTGCACGTTCTTGCTTGATGACTTCCATGACAAACCCTGGCCTCTCACTTGGTTTCATGGTGAACAAATCCTGACGGAACACATCAACATCTTCCTCTGTGAGTCCGGTAATTTCAGCTAATTCGTCTAGTAGCGAATCGAGTTCGGGTATCTTCAGGTCAATCGTATGAGTTGGAATCTCATCAATCGGTTTAGCTACTCCCATTGGGAGTAATTCAGTATTGATGATTTCCTGCAATATCTCATCTCTACCTTGAACTGGAGCGGGTTCTGGAACATTCCCTTTTCCAACAGATTTTATCATCTTATTGAGCCATCGCACCATTTTTGGTACACTGTATATCCTTACATAGTACAATGCTCCAAGTAACAGGGCAATTATCCCGATACTAAATCCGTACGTCATGGTTGTCAAAACTGGGTCTCCAGCTACTTGTTGTACAATGACTGTCAGAATTATCTCTTGGTCATCATAGTTGTTACCGAGAGATGCACTGATAATAATATCAAACTCTCCCTCTATCGTTGGGGTGAATGAAACTATGTATTGACCTGGTTCTGAAGATTCTACGATGGTATAGTCTTCATCACCGATTATTCCCTCTTCTTGGGTAAGGGTAGCAATCAGCTACTGAAAACTTGGACATTGTTGGACAAGATCTGATAGGAGTTTATATGGAGTGATCTGGAATAGAGATTTGGTCTACAGACACAGGATCCCTGACCAGGACCGAGCCAGTTCCAGTACCGTTTC
>WJMJ01000072.1 GCA_014728035.1 Promethearchaeota archaeon
AAACGGTACTGGAACTGGCTCGGTCCTGGTCAGGGATCCTGTGTCTGTAGACCAAATCTCTATTCCAGATCACTCCATATAAACTCCTATCAGATCTTGTCCAACAATGTCCAAGTTTTCAGTAGCTGATTGCTACCCATATTGGAACTCTGGGTTTCTGGACTGGTTTTGGCAAAAACCTGACATCTTTAATCGTGTAAAACTGCCCATCGAAACTAGGGCGATCCTCTGTCCAGAGAAGGTCAAGAATCTGTAATGCCTCTCTTAGCTGTAGAATTCTTGTTTTTGCCGATGGGAATTCATAACCATATGCATCATATTCCGCTTTTTTCCAACCTGCTCCGATACCCAAGTCTATTCTTCCGTTCGAAGCATTATCCAAGTTAGCAACTATTTTCGCTAATAGAGCTGGATTTCTATATGACTGAGATGTGACCTGAGTTCCAAGCATAATCTGTGTTGTCTGGGGAACAAGAAGCGCAATTGCTGTCCACGCCTCATAGCATTGATTTTCAGTCCCTTTTGGATGGCCAAAAAAGTGATCCGATACTGTGAAGCGGTAAAAATCTGCTTTGTCAGCTGCTTCTGCTAATACCACTATGTCCTCGTAGGAATATCCCACATGAGGCTCAATATGAATGCCAATTTTCACAAGACCACCATTATCTTTCTGGAAATAATCACTCTTGAAGCTACTCCTAGGTATAATGAGTAACACCACAATAGTACGTCTTTAATACTTTTAACTAGTAGGCGATGCCTATTTATGTCGGTATTAATATGCGGCGTCTTACTATCGACAATTAACGATTCGGCCTATCAGCCGAAAACGGAGGATTATCGAGTGACACAAATGTACAATAAAGTCACCGCCGAGGTTGTAAAGAAGCTCGTTTCGATTTGTGGCGATAAATACGTTACGACAAGCGAGCCACTTCGTCACAGCTATATGGCCAGAGGCATCATGGGCAATGAGGCTGTTCTCCCAGAGTGTATTGTGAGACCTGCCAATGCAGAAGAGGTCTCCAAGATTCTCATTGTAGCAAACGAGAACCTCAGTCCAGTAACACCTGCTGCCGGAGGCCTCAGTGGAGGTTTTGCGCTTCCAGCTATAGAGCCTGGCGGAATATACATGGATATGACACGCATGGACAAGATGACTGTAGATACGGAGAATCGGGTTATGGTCGTCGAACCTGGTGTCAAGTCTGGTGACGCATGGAGAATTTTCAAGACCAAATATCCTGACTGGGCTCCACCTATTCCTGATGGTGCACCCCCAGCAGCAACCGTACTTGGTGATGCAATAGAGAGAGGTTTTTCGCTTGTGACTGGTGTTTACGGTCCTCAAGCAGATATGATCATGGGTATGGAAGTAGTTCTTCCAACAGGTGAGATTTTTCACACTGGTTCTTGGGCTCTTCCTGGAGCAAAACCCTTCTATCGTTGGGGTGTTGGACCCAATCCTGATGGTCTCTTTCTCGGTTCCCAAGGTTCAATGGGTATCATTACTAAATGTGCTATCAAAATGGTACCTCATCCACATTACAAGACAGTAGTCGCCTATGGTGGCGAGACTTGGGATGATATCATTCGTCCAGCTTGGGAGATATCCAAACATGAGATGGGGATTGCTGAACGAACTGTTATGGTTCAGGGTGGAAATTATGAGCTTGTAATGACTAGATGGCCAAAGGAAAGTGTTCCTGTTGACTATGAATTTTACAAGAAGATTGGTGTTGACCAAAAATGGATGAACTATGAGTGTTGGGCATGGTCTAAGGAGGAGCTTGACGAGACCTTACAGGGTATCGACAAAATCTACAAAGAGTACGAAGTCCGTGAGAAAAGAACACTCCCTCAACAGGATCTTCATCCTAAACAGGTTGCATCACGACTGAAGAAACCAAACAAGATTGCCATTCCATACTCGTTATGGCAAGCCGGATTCCTCTTCATCACATGGTATTGTCCTTGGCTTGAATCTGGTGAAATGATGGAGGAGTATTGTGCAGCAATGGAAAATTATGGATTCCCACCAACTATGTGGGTTGCGTCCATTGACCACGCTCGACAAGCAATTGTCATGCCAATCCTCTGTTATGACAGTACAGAACCTGGTATCTTTGACAAGATTAGAGAATTCAATCTTGAAACAACTAAGAGCTTCCTTAAGAAAGGCTGGATAAATTACAGACCCGACACCTTTGTCCACGCTCCAGAAACATTCGCAAAAGCGAAAGAATACTACAAGATGCTGGTGAAGTTCAGAAAAGTTCTGGATCCCAATATGATCCTGCATCCTGGTCGGCTAGCAATCCCCTGGGAGACTGTTAGTGACAAGCCAAGTCCTCTTCAGGAGTGAAACCTTGGAGGATGAATAAGTTACCAAACGTAACACTAAATACACTAGAAATGGAATGGAGGAACGATTGAGATGACAAGTCTAGAAGAGCTGCGAAAGATCAATGCACGTTGCATACACTGTCGTGCATGTCAATATGCCTATTCAGGAGAACCTGATAGAGAAGGTGAGGATGAAACCTACACCGGAATGCTTCAGGGCTGTCCTGCTGGTCTATACTTTGGTTGGGAGGGTTATTACAACTCAGGCAAACAATGGATGGCAAGGGCATTTCTGAACGGCGAACTTGCTGCAAGCAAAGAACTGCTTGAAGTGACAGAAGCGTGCACCACCTGTGGTATGTGTGAAACCCAATGCCCCAATTATATTGACACGGTTCATGTCACAGAGGCTCTACGAGCAGCTGTTATTGAAGCGGGTGTTGAACCTCTCGACAAACACAAGATCTTTGGTGAACGAGTTAGAAACACAGAATTACGAAATCCCTACAAGGAACCTCGCGAAGAACGTACAAAGTGGCTTGGAGATAACACTGATGTTATAGACAAAGACGCTAAGATTGCATACTATGTCGGATGCACTGCTGCATATAGACAGCAGCAGATTGCTGACCACACCGCGAGCATCTTGAAGAAAATGGGTGTTGATTTTACTGTAGTTAGCGATGAGGTCTGTTGTGGGTCTCCAATTCTTCGTACTGGTCAGCGTGACGCTTTCCACGAAGTGATGAGCGAAAATCTTGAGATGTTCAAGGATTACGACCTAGTTCTTTTCAGCTGTGCGGGTTGTTACAAGACTTTCCGTAATGATTATCCTTCACACAGTGGCGAACCACTCCCCTTCAAAGTCCGTCACGCAGTAGAATATGCTTACGACCTGATTGAAGAAGGAAAACTCGACATCAAGAAGGAATACAAGAAGAAAGTGACATGGCACGACCCCTGTCACAGTATTCGTCATGTCGGAATTGCCATTGAGAAAGAGATTCTTGCAGGTTCTAAGAACTGGTTGCTAGATAGCCGAAAAGCTGAGAAAGCAAAACAAGCTCATTATGAGATTCCACGTATTGTTTTGAACAATATTCCAGGACTTGAACTGGTTGAGATGTACCGTAATCGAGGTAATAGCTTCTGCTGTGGTGCTGGTGGTGGTGTCAAGGCGCAATTCCCTGACATGGCTATGTTTGCATCCAAGGAACGTCTCAAAGAAGCAGCAGCAACCGGTGCGGAGATTCTCATGACTAGCTGTCCCTTCTGCGTAACTAACTTCAATGATGGAATCAAGGCATTGAAGAAAGAAGAAGAAGCGACTGGAAAAGATCTCTCAGCAGAGGGGTCAAAGCTAAAAGTCGTTGAGCTTCTTGAACTCTTAGATGAACTATTATAGTGAAAAGTAGAGGTCCTACCTATTGGACCTCTCTATTTTCTTTTTTAATTATGAATCAGATTTTGTATCAGAAATCAATTTGTTTCTATACTTAGTATATCTTGCTTGAATCTATTATAATCGATTTTCCCTTTTTTAGCATCTCTTATTGCTACCAAGTCTGCTCCGATTAGATTGAATTCCGAATTTAGTAATATATGCTCCACAGATTCTACTCTCTTTTGAAATCAGTAAGATGTATTATCATATATCTTTAGGAAACGAAATTATGAATTTAGCTCCCTTATTTGGATATCCACTAATTCGATCGGTGATTGCAATCGAGCCCTCGTATTTTTTGATTATTTGGGATGCCTGATGAAGACCTACCCCCCCAAACCTTCTTGTGGGGTCGAAAAGATACTTTTTCCGTTTATCTGGTATTCCTGGTCCATTATCACTTATACTAACAACATAACTATCTGCAGCTTCGGATTTCTCTATCCATATTCTCTTTGAATCCTTTTTATTGTGGATAATAGCATTCTCTATGATACTATACAGTAGATAATCTATGTACTTATCAGCTAAAACTAAGGCTTTTTCGCGGCTCTCATCCACTTCTATTTGAGTTTCAGGATAGTTTGTACGTATCTCTTCGACTATTCTTGTCAAAACCTCTGAGAGGTCGTACTCTTTAAGTGGTGTGTTAAGAAGCCCTTCTGTACTATGGACATTTGTAATAATGTTCTGGCATGATTCAATTGCTCTTTCAATCATCTCTATTGCTTTCTCAGCAGGGGCGTCTTCAATCAATTCTCGCATCAATGAAGTTCCCATCATGATTGCTTGCAGCTGGTTTCTTATATCATGCCCCATTACATCCAAATATAGAGTGGCAGTTTCAGCAATCTTCTTCATTTTGTCTTCAGTTTTCTTTCGTTCCGAGATATCTCGAACAATTGCCTGCAAAATAATTTCGTTATCAAGAATAATACGATTTAGTCCAACCTCTGCTGAAAAAATTGAACCGTCACATCTGGTATGTTGCCACTCAAAATATAGGGATTTCCCATCGTGTGCCTGCTGAATCAAGCTCAGAGCTTTCTCCTTTGATGCTTGTCCATCGGGTTGTTTTTCGGGAGAAAAATCATAGGGTTTTCCACTCAGGAGTTTTTCTTTGGAGCAACCAAACATCTCGATAGCCCGAGTATTGCACTCAACAAACTTATCAAACCTCATGAGGAAAATTGCATCATTGGCTTTCTCAAAGAGCATTTGGTACTGTTTTTCACTTTTCCTCAGTGCTTCTCTTGCTCTCTGTCTTTCGAGGATTGTTTTCAACATTGTCACGAGAGTTTCGTAGAAACTAAATATTTCGTCAGATAGATCTTTGACTTCCAAACTAGCAAGGCTCATCACTCCCAGTAGGGTGTCGTTTTCTCCTAATACCGGCCATACAAAAAGTGATTTTGCATCAATCTCTATATGTGTTGAATAATCTCGCAGCATTTCATTATGCTCTACATCTAATGCATATACTGGTTCTCTTGTTCTAGCTACTTTGGACACGATTCTTGAATCATCGTTCAAATCTACAGAATCGGGAAAATGTTTGTCTGGTGGCCCAATCGAAGCTATTAGGTCTAGTGTCTTTGTTTCACTATTGAATATGCGAACTACACCCATATCAAAAAGAAAGATGTCTGAAAGGTTGGCGAGAATTCTACTTAATAGCGCCTCTGGACGTAGCGATTCAACAGCTGCCTCAGCAATTGCTTGATACGCTCTTCTCTCCCGAATAAGCATGTCTAGAGTTCTCTCATCGATTTTCCTTTTTTCGGACATCAATCTGCCTCCCAACTGTCGATAACTATCTAAGGACACATGAAATGATATCAAATGCTTGAATAATCTTTCCAAGACCTATCTCTACTTTCATTTCATGATGTTGATTCTACTTTCTTTTTCTCAAATATATTCGAGAGTCTATCAGTGTAGTGCAAATAGTTAATCATCCAAATCCAAAAGATTGCTCCCAACGCAGATACTAATTCTCTAGCAGCAAAACCGGCCCATGGAGTAATCAATGCCCAAAGGCAGAGAAATGGTAATACTAACGATAGTACTGCGAACCACCGCTGTTGAGGAAATCTTAGCCATGCCAAGCCGGTTACCCACATTGCAAATGGATATGACAAGAAGAATGAGATTGCTGCAAAGGCATGTTGCACAATGAAATCTTCTGAAAATACTCCGACCATCAAAAGAAATAACGAAGTACCTGAAAATATCAGCATACCCAATTTTGTTGGTATATCCGTTGTTTTTTTGATAAACAAAATGGTGAAATAGAATAGCAAACCTCCAGTTAGTATGAGACTCGCATTGAAGATTATTGCACTAATGACTTGAAATTCACCAAAGTCCTTTCTGAACCAGCTTCCTAAATCACTTATTGCATCATTCCATGTCCAATTAGGCAATAAAAGAATAGAAATTAGGATTCCGATAAGACCTATAATTGGACTCACGAAGCCAATGAGATTCATCCTCGGAATTGAACGTATTCTATTAACAGAAGACATGACTATTTGAAGTACTTACGGCTATTTCAATTCTTGTTTGTTTCTTGGAATAGAGGTCCACATCAAAGATTCTATTATTCAGATCTTCTTACGATGTTTTGTTTCTTCACACTGAACCTTGGTTATTCTTCTATTTTCAGAGTACTTCCAATTTGCCTGATTCTTTATAATAGATAAATATCCACAACCAGATTATTGCTGTCAGTGCGGTACTTATTTCGGGTATAGCAACTCCAGTCCATCCAAAGACTTCTGTGGGGAGGGGCGTCAGCCACAAGAGAATCGATATGAATGGCATGAAAATGAATAGCACGGATACCATCCGCAAAGAAGGCGATTTTATCCATCGTATTGCTATTATCCACATTGTCCAAGGAAATGAGAGGAAGAAACCAACAGATACAATGAAGTGGAGATATCCAAAATTTTCACTGAAGATTCCAATGGACATCAAGAATATTGTTGCAATGAAGAATAATCCAAGGGCAATTTTTGTAAGCTGGTCATTGAATTCACGAAACAGCCGAAACACGGCATACATAACTAAGATAGCTGTTGTTATCAAACTACCATTAAAGATGATTGCAACAACTAACTGCGGGCCTCCTAGGTCTGTCCGTGTGTAATGTCCTAAATCGCTTAGAGCATTATCAGTCCAGAGAAAGTTTGGTGAAAGTGCAATCGCGGTTATTATCCCAAGTAGCGCTATTAGTGGTGCAAAATATCCAATAAGTGCATATCTGGGTAATGAGACTATTTTCTCCCTAAGTGACATTGTTATCATCCAGAAATAGTAAATCATGTGTCCTATTATGCAATTCGCTAATTGGATACACGGTAACTATATTTCACTTCATGTACACCAAAAGCATACGAGTTCAACAAATAATTGGAGTTTAATCAATGTCTGAATCGCCTATTTGCCCATATTGTGGTACCAATGTTACTATTCAAGGTTCTATTCCCTATGATGCGAAAATAAAAGTGAATTGTCCAAATTGTGGGAGTACCTTCGAATATGTTTCCGGTTTTGGTGCTTTCTCATCGGATGGCCCACGAAGGTCCAGTTACGATGCGTCAGACATATCTCCACGCCCATCGCGTGTATATGATGGTTCGTCTGAAGGCTATGATACTCAAACGGGTAGGAGAGACTATCTAGACCCTGACACTCCGATTCCAGATCCACTTCTTGCTAGAAGAGGAGATAGTGAAGGACCTTCTTGCGGAAAAGCATGTGGAATCATTTGTGGACTGTGTTGTATTATGTGGATTCTTCTGGTTTTTCTTGCTCTGATCTCAGTTATTGGATCCGGATCAATTTGGTTTTGATTGGTTTATAGAGAGATTCATGATAATTAAAGCAGAGCGGAAATGAATCGATTAGTATCAATAGGCAATTTCTGCGGTCTTACATCTTGAATAGTTACGGTCAAACATAAAAGGGAGGATGCTTTTGACGGCCGGAGAATCATCTACGATTATCAGGTGAAGAATTTGACAGAGGCCGAGGTTGAAGATAAGAGAATAACTTTGGCTGAAGCCGCCAAAATGGTGCCAGATGGTGCTGATATGTTTTGGGGCGGCTTTGGTTACCAACGAGCTCCTATTGCATTTGCAAGTGAGCTTGTTAGACAAAAGAAACGGAATATCACAATCCATACCTGTGGTTCGGAAGTGGACCTTGAGATTATGGCAGGTGCTGGTGTAGCAAGTCGATTCGAAATTGCTTTTACCGCCATCGAAGCTCTTGGACTTGCGAACAACATGCGAAGACGAGTTGCTGAGGGCAAGGTCGAGGTTGAAGACTATAGTAACCTTGCTATGGCTATGCGTTTTCTGGGTGGAGCACTAAATGTACCATTCATGCCAATTCGTAGCCTGATGGGTACAGACATGGTCGAAAAAGTACGTTATCGAGAAGATAAATTGAAGATTATTGATTGTCCTTTTACAGGCGATAAGATCTGTCTAGTGCCATCACTACAACCCGATTTCAGTATTGTACATGTTCAAAGAATAGATATGAGTGGAAACGCTCAGATTGACGGAATTGTTGGTGAGGACATAGAAGGCTCTCGATGTGGAAAGAAGCTGATTGTACTTGCTGAGGAGCTGATTGATGTGCAAGAGGTCAAAAACCGACCGGATCAAACAAAGATTCCAGCTCTCTACGTGGATCATGTTGTTGTAGAGCCATTTGTTGCACATCCCATGCAGTGTCATATGTACTATGATTACGATTTGCCCTTCCTTCAGATGTTCCATAAGAAGACGAAATCTGAAGAGGGATGGCAGGAATACTTGAATGAGTACATACTGGGTGTTGAGAATCATCAGGAGTATCTTGCAAAAATCGGTTGGCAAAGATTGAATGCTCTTCGAGCAATGAAACCCATGGGGTATTAGGAGGAAAGAAAATGGTTGAATACACAAAAATAGAATTTTTAGCAGCATGTGCTTCCCGTCATGTTAGAGATGGCGAAAATGTATTTGGAGGAACTGGGCTTCCTCTATTAGCAGCACTTCTAGCAAAAGAAACCCATGCGCCAAAATCCAATCTCATCTCAGAAGCTGGATTTATCGATGCACGACCAAAAAATGTTCCACTCTCCGTTGCAGACTCCAGATATTACTATGGTGCCTCAGCATCAATTGGACTTATTGAAACTCTAGGATTCCTTCTTCAAGGCGGAAGAATTGATGTAGGATTTCTTGGAGCAGCACAGCTTGACGAATATGGAAATCTCAATACTACCTACATTGGTTCCTTTGAGAAACCAAAGGTGAAACTTCCAGGTAGTGGCGGAGGCAATGATATCGCATCATCTGCAAAACGATTGATAATTATGATGACCCATGATAAGCGAAAATTTGTCAAGAAGCTAGACTACTTCACTAGCCCTGGTCACATGGAAGGTCCAGGTTCTCGTGAAAAATGGAATCTTGTAGGTGGTGGTCCTGAGGTTGTGATTACCGATATGTGCCAGATGGATTTTGACCCTGACACCTTGAAGATACGATTAATGTCGGTACATCCTGGTTATACTGTTGAAGATATTCTTGACAATGTCATGTTCGATCTGATAGTTCCGGATGAGGTTCCCACGACAAAAGAGCCAACTCAAGACCAGATTGACATAATGCACAGATTGGACCCAAATGGTATCTATCTTGGCAAAGGTGGCTAGTTTTCAAGGATTCGATATTCTTGCCTGAAATCCGATTGAGTGAGTTCGAGGCGGTTGTTTTCGACCTCGACTCTACTCTAACCGATACCTCCAGTTACCCCTACAAAGCAAGTCTTTGGATTCTGAAACAGAGCTCCGAAAATTATGAGGACATTATCAAAGAATATATTCCTCGACTTGTAAAAAACTATCAATTGGAGCTAAAGAGAATTAGTGATGGTGAAGAGTACAAATCACCATTTCATTGTGTTAGAGATGCTACAATTGCCACATTAAAGGAATATGACATACATCCAAAGCCTTCAATTCTAAAGAAGGGTATAGAGCAATTCAAGTCATTTCATGTGAAGTACTCTCAATTGCAGCCTGGTACCAAACAAGTACTGGATGCATTAAAGAAATTAAAACTGCGTCTAGGTATCATAACCAATTCGTGGGAGGGCCATGCTCCTATCATTTTGGAGAAGTTATCTATCGCCTCATATTTTGATTCGATTATAGATCCTGGTACCGTTAAAGCGTACAAACCGATGGGGCAAATATTTCAACGAGTTCTTTCTGATTTGGATGTTGCAGCAGAAGATACTGTTTTTGTAGGTGACGAGTTCTATGCTGATATTGTGGGTGCAGGAAGATTTGGTCTTCGGACAATATGGATAAATCAACATGATAGATTACTGAAAGAATTTCTAGACATATACGGGTCTTCTTTCCATCCAGATGTCGTGATTAAAGACATTTCAGAGCTTCTAGAATTCCTGTAGAACGTAGCATAGTTCAGAATTCATTCAGACAGACAGAATACTGTTATTAATAACTAGTAAGAAACCAATCTTGTACGCTAGAGTCTATGGAGCTGTATTTCGTTGACCGAGGATGAGGAAAAAGGACCAATGAAAGCAAGGTCGGACTTGATTGATATTCTAAAAAGCAGTCCTGAGATTACAGATGCAATCGTTACGATTGTTGAACAGGAGCTGAAGGGTACACAGTCCGACGAATCGAAAATAGCTGATGCGATTTCCGGTGGTGCAAAAGAATCAGATGTTCAACCAGAAGCAAAGGATAATGTTCTGTATTGGCTAACCGAAACTGGTCCTGATGCAAGACAGATCATTCTGGTAAGAACAATAGAGGAACTACTTTCAGTTCCAGAATACAAAGAATCCGTCATGACTGCTCTTGGCAAAATCTCTACAAATGAGAACGTCACCATGGTCATGGAATGGGTTGATAGGGGTATTCTTACTCTGAATCAAGCAGTCTATGTACTACTCTTTCCTGATTCTTCACATGCTCTAAAATAATAGAAACAGTTGTGGGACCTCAAATGGTCCCAGTAACAATCTATTCCACAGCTTCAGGAAGGAATTCCTTGACGTGTTTTTTCCATCCTGGTTTTAGTTCCAATGCTTTCTTGGCTGCTTTGATTGCTTCATCCTTCCTACCCAATTCTTCAAGTACCATAGACATGTAGTACCAAGACTTTGCATAGTCTGGATTAATCTCTATTGATTTCTTATAAGCTTCAACGGCTTCCTCCAGTTTGTCGTTAGATTCTAGTCCTTTCGCCTCTGCGTACCAATCATGTTCGGTATAATCTTCCTTCTCTACTGACATTGACTTTCCTCGTATTATTGTCTGATTAATAGAATACATGAACCTTAATAATCTTGAAGGAGTACTCTTGTACACAATCTTTCTCTCAAAATTCTCCCAATATGTAAATATAACTCATTTACAAGACAACTATTGAGAAATAATGGTGTATCGGTTTGGAATTCCATTTAAGAGAGTATTGTTGGAAAAGGTATCAAATCAATTATGTTTCACTTCTCTGATTATTATATCGCTTCTTGCTTTTCCAATGATGTCTGTAGATTGGACTTCTAATCTTACTGATGAAAGTACCACATCACTCTATTTTGTATGGGGCGGAATGAACCCAGACACAAATAGACTAGGATTGTATGGGCCTACGCATTTTGGAGCCTTGGATTCAAGTTTCCTCATTATTATGTCCTCTCTTTGGTTCATTGGGGGGATTATCATGGTATCTGTGCTTTACCTCCTACAACCTGAGAAGAGTATTCATTTCATCGTCTTTTCGTTTTTGTTGTTAATCTTGTATCTGTTCCTACCCCATTATTTCATTGAATCCGCGATTTTACAGAACTTTCAAATCCAAGGGGTATCAGTATATGCTGGCCCACCGCTATTCTCGATTGTTGGTGGTCTTTTCAGGTTCATGTCTGCCTCAAATGAAACTGAGGAATAAATCGAAAGGCTTTATATCTCCACAATAGGAGTTCGAATACAAACAATCTGAGGTTGGCCATTGAGTTCAAAAAAGATTAGAGTCCTTGTGGCAAAGCCCGGTCTGGATGGTCATGACCGTGGTGCGAAAGTAGTTGCTCGTGCTTTACGTGATGCTGGAATGGAGGTTATCTATACAGGTCTCAGGCAGACACCCGAGATGATCGTAGAAGCTGCAATTCAGGAAGATGTGGATGTTATTGGTATGAGTATTCTGAGTGGTGCACACATGGCGTTATTTCCAAAAGTCATGGAATTACTAAAGGCTGAGGATGCTGATGACATTCTTGTTGTTGGTGGTGGCATTATCCCTGAAGATGATATTCCCGAGCTGAAGAAGCATGGAATCAATGCGATTTTTGGTCCTGGAACACCTCTTGAGGATATCGTAAAGTACATTCGTGAAAATGTCAAATTATAGCTTCTGTGAGGACATTAGAATTGTCTGAGGAGCGATTGATTGAGGGAGTTTTGAGCGGCAAACGCAGGTCTCTTGCCCGTCTAATCTCTCTTATAGAAGATGAGGATTCTTCGGTATCACGAATACTGGCAAGACTATACCGTCACACTGGTAAAGCACATATCGTTGGAGTTACCGGTCCACCTGGGTCTGGAAAGAGTACTCTAGTGACCAGATTAACTGCTGAATTGCGATCTAGGGGACATACTATTGGAATTATTTGTGTTGATCCTTCAAGTCCTTTTACTGGAGGCGCTCTTCTTGGTGATAGAATTCGCATGCAAGAACATGCTTTGGATAAGGAAGTGTTTGTACGAAGTATGGGTACTCGTGGTCATTTAGGTGGTCTAGCTCGTTCTACTTCTGATGCTGTACGAGCTGTTGATGCATTTGGAAAGGATATTGTATTAGTAGAAACCGTGGGTGCTGGTCAGTCAGAGGTTGAAGTGGTCGGAATTGCCCATACTGTGTTAGTAACTGATGTTCCTGGCAGTGGGGATGACATTCAAGCAATCAAGGCTGGCATTATGGAGATTGCAGATATATTCGTGGTGAACAAGTGTGACCTTCCTGGTGCTGATAAGAAAGTCACAGAGATTAATGCTATGTTAGATATTGCCCCTATGGCTGATAAATGGAGACCCCCAGTTGTTCAGACCAATGGCAGAACGGGAGAGGGCATTCCCGAACTTGTAGATAAGATTGACGAGCATATGGACTACTTGAAATCCTCTGGTATGCTTGAGCATAAAGGATTGCAACGTAGTCGTGAAGAGCTTGAGCAGATTATGGAATACAAACTCACTAGAGAGCTGATGACTAAACTTCAAGGCACAGATGAGTTCGAGAAAGCTATCGAACAGATAGCAAAACGTGATGCGGATCCCTATACTATCGCTGAACGGCTAATTGCGGAATTTCTCGCAAGTTGTAGAGAGTAGTGAAAACGATGAACAAGAAACAGGAAATTGCTGATGCATTGGAAAACTGGGAGAATACAACTCTTTCACAAACCATCAGTAAATATCCCGAGCGAAAAGAAGAGTTCACAACGATTTCTGAGATACCTCTGAAACGTATCTATACTCCTCTTGATATTGAAAAGAAGGATTACCTTCAAGACCTTGGCTTCCCTGGCGAGTATCCATACACCCGTGGTGTACAACCCACAATGTACCGTGGACGCTTCTGGACAATGCGGCAATATAGTGGATTCGCTACAGCCAAGGAGAGTAATCAGCGATTTCGATTTCTTCTTGAACAAGGGCAGACTGGTCTATCTGTAGCATTTGATCTCCCTACTCAGATTGGCTATGATTCTGACCATCCTCTGTCAAATGGTGAGGTGGGAAAAGTAGGTGTTGCTATTGACTCGCTTGCGGACATGGAGGTTCTCTTTGAGAGAATCCCGCTCGATAAGGTGTCAACATCCATGACAATAAACGCTCCAGCAGCTGTTTTGCTTGCTATGTATATTGTAGTTGCAGAGAAGCAAGGCGTTCCAATGGATAAGCTTCGAGGCACTATTCAGAATGATATCCTGAAAGAATATGTGGCTCGAGGAACCTATATCTTTCCACCAGGGCCCTCTATGCGTCTGATTACAGACACTTTCAAATTCTGTTCTGAACACATGCCTAGATGGAATACCATATCAATTTCTGGTTACCATATACGTGAGGCTGGTTCAACAGCTGTGCAAGAGGTGGCATTTACGTTAGCTGATGGCATTGCTTATGTGCAAGCTGCTATCGGTGCTGGTCTTGATGTCGATAGTTTTGCTTCAAGACTTTCCTTCTTCTTTGGGTCGCATAGTGATTTCCTCGAGGAGATAGCCAAATTCAGAGCTGCCAGAAGATTATGGGCTAGAATCATGAAAGAGCGTTTTCATGCGAAGAGCGATCAATCATGTAGGATGCGATTTCACACACAGACCGCAGGTTGTACCCTGACTGCGCAACAACCAGATAATAATGTAGTTAGGGTTACTCTTCAAGCACTACAGGCAGTTCTTGGCGGTACTCAATCACTGCATACTAATTCTCGTGACGAAGCATTATCACTTCCTACCAGAGAGTCTGTTCAGATTGCTTTACGTACACAACAGATTATTGCCTATGAGACTGGTGTTGGCGACACAATTGACCCATTGGCTGGTTCCTACTTCATCGAATCTCTTACAGATGAGATTGAAAAGAGAGCTATGGAATATATAGACAAGATAGACTCGATGGGTGGAGCACCAGCAGCAATTGAAAAGGGCTTCATACAGCGTGAAATTCATGACAGTGCATATTCTTTCCAACGCTCTGTCGATGAAGATGCAAGAATAGTTGTGGGAGTGAATCAATTCAAGGTTGATGAGGAACAAGTGTTTGACTATCTTCGTGTTGATCCTGTCACAGAACTTAGTCAGAAGGAAAAATTGCTGGAAATGAAGATGTCCCGCGATACGAGTAAAGTAACTGATGTTCTAGCTCGATTGAAGAAAGCTGCTGAGGGTGATGAGAATCTTATGCCAGTGCTTATCGAAGCAGTCAAAGAATATGCTACACTTGGAGAGATTTGTCAGGTTCTCCGTGATGTGTTTGGAGAGTACAAAGCACCGGATATCCTCTAGGAGGAAAAAAATTGACCGTTGAAAAAATAGACCATATTGGTATAGCAGTAGATAGCATTGAGAAATGGCTTGTATATTATAGAGACACACTTGGTCTTCAATATACTGGGTCTGAAGTAGTAGAAGAACAGAAGGTGAAGGTTGCCTTTTTGGGAATCGGCGAGAGTCGAATTGAATTACTTGAACCAACAGCAGACGATAGTCCTATCGCACGATTCCTTGAAAAAAGAGGTTCCGGAATTCATCACATTGCAGTACGAGTGGATGACATAGAAGCTGCAATCAAGGCACACAAAGAATCTGGGTCTCGAATGATTGACGAAACTCCCCGTACCGGAGCACACAATATGCGAATTGCCTTTGTCCATCCTAAAACCACTGGTGGCGTGCTTATGGAACTCTGCCAATCACCTCCAGAGCATTAATTCGCTACACATCGAATAGTTTAGTCTTTCATACAAACTTTATCTGAATCCGTTCCCTATACTATGGTGTCCGGAGGTGAATCTAGTTGTATCAGGAAGAGCCTGCTACACACTATGATCATTATAGAGTAGCTAAAAGTCACGAGAAGCATGGTCGATTCGAGGAAGCTCTTGAGTCCTACGCAAAAGCTATTCAACTTGATGAAGACTATGCATATGCTTGGTACTATAAAGGCCTACTTCATCAGAAGATGGGCCAGAAAAAAGAAGCTGTTCGATGTGCTGAACGTGCTCTAGCAATAGAGCCAGGCTGGGAAAAACATGTTCAGAAGATCATTGATGAGTGCTCAGAAAAATAGAAACTATGAACCACCAAGAATCTCTACTACCGAGTCAGCAACATATTGAACATCCTTGCTATCAACCATTCTGTTCAAAACGAACCTTGTTCGTGTGCCATAACCTCCGTAGACTAAAACACCTCTCTTCTCCAATTCTGCCGATAGCTTCTGAGTATCAATGTCGAAGTTTCTCAAGTCTATGAAAATAATGTTGGTGTCTGGTTCGTCAAGAACCAGGCCCTCTATTTCTACCAAGCGTTTATAGAGTAGCTTAGCATTATCGTGGTCTTCGATTAACCGGTCAACCATCTTTTCTAAAGCAATTATCATTGGTGCAGCAATGATTCCAGCCTGTCTCATACCTCCTCCTAGTCGCTTTCTGACTCGATGTGCTTCATGGATGAAATCCTCTGTTCCTGCAATCATCGAGCCCACTGGCGCAGACAGTCCCTTGCTACAGCAAATCTGAACGCTATCAACATGTTCAACCAGTTTTTTTGCTTTGATTCCTAGTCCAACTGCAGCATTGAACAGCCTAGCTCCATCACAATGTACTTTGAGACCATGTTCGTGTGCGACTTGAGCTAAGGCTTGTACTTGTTCCGGTCTGGTGATTGTTCCTCCTGCATAGTTGTGCGTATTTTCAACAACTACCATTGAAGTCTTTGCATAATGTGCATCATCAACACTAATCGCTTTTTCAAGGGTAGTAGGTGAAATATATCCTCTAATTCCTTCTACCGGTTTTGGAAAGAGTCCACCTAGTGAAGCCATCGAACCTGCTTCAAAGAGAAACGTATGTGATTGATTCTCTACCACGACCTCTTCTCCCCGACATGTCTGAGCAAGAAGTGAGATAACATTTCCTTGAGTTCCAGATGTGACAAGCAGGGCTTTTTCCTTTCCAAGGATTCTTGCTGTCTTATCTTGGAGCTCGTGTACTACCTCGTCTTCTCCGATAACATCATCACCAAATCTTCCTGCTTTGTGAGCTGCAGCTATAGCGTCGATCATCTCGTCAGTGGGTTGAGTTATTGTATCACTACGGAGGTCAATGGTCTTCATGGTTTAATATCCAAACTAACTTACATTTTAGGTTTGTCCAATGTGCCCCTGTACGAAGGCATATAATGTGGTCTGTATTGCATTGGAATCACCTCAGAGGCCTTTCATATGTCGGACGCAAAAGTCGGTTATTTTGATAGGGTACGGTTTTTCAAGCGTGATGCAAGACTTTACATTGCATCCTCAGCTATCAATTCATTTGCTTTTGGTATAAGTAATGTAATCTTTAACTTATACATGAAAGAGGCTGGCTTCTCTGAGGATTTTTTGGGATTCTTTCTATCCGTTTCGATGTTTGCCACAGGGTTTATTGCAGTTGGAGCAGGAATGTTCTCAGATCGTCACTGTCGAAAAAGAATTATTCTCTCAACCAAGATTATTGTATTATTATCCTTAGCAGTTCAATATACAGTTTTGAATCCAGCATACCTGTTACTCTCTCAAGTTTCAGTGGGATTAGCCAGTGCATTCACACAAGTTTCTTGGGCTCCATATATTACAGACCTATCAACTGATGAAGAGCGAGCACATCTCTTTGGGTTTGGTGGGGGTCTATCACTGATTGCAGTCCTAATGGGAAATCTTTCCGGAGGATTTCTCCCACCCATCTTCATGAATCTTTTCAATTTGCCCTTGTTCAATGCATTCCAATTTGCTTTATGGGTTTCACTTCTCCCACTAGTAATTGCAACACTTCTCATCACACCAATGACCAAAGATGAGGTCTGCGAAACTGAAAAGAAAATATCATTTGAAAATGTACGGAATTGGAGATTTATAGGTAAATATGCAACGACTGTTTCAACCATTGGATTAGGAGCTGGAATGATTGTTTTATTCTTCAATCTCTTTTTCGAAAATGAATTTCAAGCTGATTCATCACTTATTGGTGTTATTTTTGCTATTAACACACTCTTGCTTGCAGCTGGCAACTTTCTTGCCCCAGCATTGGCAGATAGGATTGGCAAAGTACGCACCGTTGTTGTGACTGAGGCTTTATCGATTCCTTTTCTTCTAATGATATCCTGGGCGCCAGTGCTTTATCTAGCAGTCATTGCCTATGTGATGAGAACAGTTCTCATGAATATGGCTGGTCCAGTTTCAAATGCATTCTTTATGGAGGGCTTAAGCAGAGAAGAACGAGCTACAGCAAGTGGCGTTGTAAACTCGGGTAATTCCATTGTTAGAGGTATTGCTGCAAATATCGGTGGATGGATGTTAGCCTTGGGTCTCTATAGACTACCCTATCTGGTAGTTTCAGGTCTTTACGTATTGGGAGTAGTGTTATTCTTTGTATTCTTCAAGAATAAAGAAGAAGAAATAGAACAACTTCGTGAGGTCGAAATAGTTCGTTCTCACGAAGACGAAGCGGAACTTGATGTTACTTGAAGTACATCTCTTTCGCTTTCTTAATGATTTCCTCATCAGCAGGAAAGATCAGTGGTATTGCTCTGTATTCTGCTGTACAAGGAGTTCCAGTAGCAGAATGAAATACGACTTTTGGTTTTCCTGCGTCTGTATCGTAGTCCAGTTCAATGACATAACTCATGATCGTATGAGTTCTGTTACCCTCCACCGCATGTTTGCAGAGGCTTGCACGTCCCTGTTGCTCTCCATGATCTTTTAGCAACTCGAAAACTTGTTGAGGATTAGATATCTCTCTCACCAGTTCATATCCTCTTTCAACTCTCTTTACAGAAGCATCGTATCTTTCGGAGTCTTCATTCCTAAGAACTTCTTCAGTATCCAGCATTATGTGATGGCTGGTCCGGAGAACTTTCCGTTCAGACCACTCGATTGCATAGTCATTACCTGCAAGTTCAATGACCAAGGTGCTATCCGAGTCAGCAAGAACAAGATTTCCCCATTGGTAGAGCTTATCCTTCTCCAGATGGTCTCTCGTCATTGCTAGACCATCTTCTGCATCTTTAGCAAACATGAGAATTTGTTCTGTAAGCATATGATATGACGGATCATCCGTGTTTCTCACATGAGTATTAGCAACAGCCAGACCGTGTCTGTTGACGCCAATTGCGAGACCACCATGCTCACCGGTTACAATGTTTATTCCCCGTATTCCAAAACAGTCAACATCATAGAATAGCTCATCCTTATGAGCATCTCCTGATAAATCCCTATTTTTGAAGAGGAATGTCTTCTTGATATCGGGTAGAACTACTGCGCCTGAAAAGCTGGACATTAGGACCACTCTTGTTTGAAGTTTATATATCTAATATAAGTTCTCTGTGGACTGCTCTTATATTATACAAATGGTGAAACATCCCCTATCTTATTCTTTTTGGGTATGTTCTTCTGACCATGTCGGATAAATCTGATTTATAACTCTCATTTCATCAGTATTTTTGAAATTTGATGTGCATTGAGAGACGAATATTTGTTCAAATGGCTTGAGAGGAATCAACCAGAATCTTGAACCAGCACTTCCAAGATATTTCGATTAAGTGACCTTAGCATTCGGGTGTGAAATTATCATGAGTGGAAAAGATTGGCAAAAGCTCCTCAAAACAAACCGGTTGAATCCTGTTATTCATAGATTCTCCTCTGTAGACTCTACGAATGATGTTATCAAAGACTTTTTACAAGACTCATCTGAACAAAATCCAGTCGTAATTGCACTTCAGCAAACCCAAGGAAAAGGGCGTTTGGATCGTAAATGGATCTCCCCGATAGGTGGACTTTATCTCTCTGTAGCAATAGATTTGCGCATTCCTGCTGAAAATTCACCTTTATTGGTTTTGTTGGTCGGGAGCGCTTGTGTATCTTCGATTAGAAATTTGACAGCGATCGATGCCGGATTGAAATGGCCAAATGATATACTTGTTAGTGACCGGAAAGTGGGTGGAATACTTTGTGAGCTCGTGTTGGATTCTAAAGGCAATTACTATGTTATTGCTGGAATTGGGATCAATGTGAATACCAATATGGCTGAACTTCCACCCGATGTTCAAAAGATATCAACTAATCTTGAATCTACTCTATCGATTCACAAGCTAGCTGTCCACATCCTTAATGGGATTGATAGTCGATTGATTACTATAGAGGGTGAATCCGGTATTGATTGCATTCTTAAAGAATGGGAAAATCTGAGTCTTACTATCGGTAGAAGGATATTGGTGAATTTAGGAAACTCCACAATTCATGGTACTGCTCTTGGTGTTACTGAAGATGGGGCCCTAATAGTTAAAGAAACAAATGGGACACAAACAATAGTAGATGTTGGAGATGTAGAGCATCTACATCAAACTGATACTTACTATTAGATAGCATTATGAGTGGAATACCGAGTGCATGATTGAGGTTACTCCGAATGCCAGTTGTGATACAAATCGAAAAGAGTGATATTAAACGACTTGAAACTGCACTATGTCGTACCCCCTCCGCTCAATCTACAAAACCTACTAGTAAATATGAAGCATTTCGCTTGAAGATTGCAAATGGCACTGTTGTCTGTTATACAAGTGGAAAGGTTGTAATCACGGGAGCTGGACCAGTTGATATAGTCAAGGACACCATTGTGAATCTGGGGGTCCGTGATACAAGCTCTCGTTTTATTCTTGGATCAGATGAAGCTGGTAAAGGTGAATGGTTAGGACCTCTTGTTGTTTCTGCAGTGGTATTGACTCCAGAACAAACAACAAAACTTCGAGCAGATGGTGTAATGGATAGTAAGAATCTTTCACTTAGACGAATTGCAGCGCTAGCCCAACGAATCAAAGCAAATGCAGAATTTTTTGAAACTGTCCTTATCGCACCTGAAAAGTTCAACAAGATGTTTCGGGACATGCATGAAGAGAATAAGAATCTCAATGACCTACTGGCCTGGGCTCATGCAAAAGCTATCTCTCAGGCACTAAAGAGATTGGATTCTCGCGATGTAAAGATTGTAATTGATGAATTTTCAAGATTTAAGACTAATCAACGTCTTAGTAGAGTGCTTGATGTAGATAAATTCGAAATAGTCCAGAAGCCAAGAGCCGAGGAGAATATCTCTGTTGCTGCAGCAAGCATTATCGCACGTGACGCCAGAGAAGAATGGATTGATCGAGCTAGTACTCGTTTAGCTATAGAACTTAAGTCCTTGACACGGTCGAAGGCCAAGACACATCCAAAACGTTCCAAGTTCGCTAAGACCGACTGGCTGAAATAGAATAAATATCGATACATCGAAATATATCGATATATTTATAATAATATGGGCTGGAACCTGTTTTGTGTATAAAGATGGCTGAACCTGAGAGACCTGGCCTCAGTATGTTGGATAAATTGTTACCTGTCTGGATTCTGATTGCCATGGCTATTGGAATTCTTATGGGATATTTTACACCTGGTTTTGCACAAGTTCTTAATGCGTGGAGTTTTGGTACTGTTTCAATACCAATAGCTATTGGACTTTTGTGGATGATGTATCCCGTACTTGCAAAAGTGAAATACGAGGAACTAGGAAAACTTCGTGAAGAGAAGAAGATGTTTGGAGTTTCATTGGGTCTCAACTGGTTGATTGGTCCCCTCCTTATGTTTGTACTAGCATGGATATTTCTACCTGATTTACCAGATTACCGTGTGGGACTAATCCTTGTAGGATTGGCAAGGTGTATCGCGATGGTTTTGATCTGGAATATGATGGCTGGCGGGTGTAGTGAGTCATGTGCAGTTCTTGTAGCAATCAATTCTATCATGCAGATCTTACTCTACAGCTTTGAAGCGTGGTTCTATGTTACATTTTTGTCATCACTGATTGATCCTAGTCTGACTACCGTGGTAAACATTTCAATTATTGACATTGCAGTAAGTGTTATCATCTTTCTAGGTATTCCATTGATTGCTGGTATTATCACTAGATTTGTCTTAGTTCGCCAGAAAGGTGTTGAGTGGTACGATGAAACTTTTGCTCCACGATTAGGGCCATTAGCTCTCATTGGACTATTGTTCACGATTGTAGTTATGTTTTCTCTGCAAGGAGATGTGATTCTATCCCTCCCCTTTGATGTACTGAGAATATCACTACCACTTCTTGCCTATTTCATGTTGATGTTCTTTGTTTCATTCTTTATTGCAAAACGATTGAATTTCAATTATGATAAAAATGTCACAATTTCGTTTACAGCAGCTAGTAATAATTTTGAGTTGGCCATAGCGGTTGCGATTGGGGTATTCGGGATTAGTTCAGGACAGGCTCTAGCAGCTGTTGTTGGGCCTCTTATCGAGGTACCTGTATTAATCGGTCTAGTCTATGTGTCTCTTTGGTTAGGTCGAAAATTCTATGACCGTGAACCAGGAGATCCTATTGTATGTGACACTGATTAGAATTCAAGAATGCGGCATTAACTAAGTGCCGCCGCTACCTTTTTTGTCTGACTGATCAAGTTCAGAATCTTATCGTTAGCAATTGAATACAGTTTCCTCTGACCATCCCGTCTGACATGTAGGATTCCTGCTTGGACCAGTTGGGTCAAGTAAGCTGAAACCGTAGATTGAGAAAGCCCAATCGAAGGGAAGATATCGCATTGGCATAGTTCTCCATCAATCAGGGTTTCTACGATCTGTAATCTAACTGGATTACTAAGTGCCTTATGAAACTGGACTCTCCATTCTTCCTGTGCTGCTTCTTTCATGGCTCACACATCATTTCTTTACACCACATCTATTCTAAAATGTGTTTCATTCCATCAAGTACCTATTATGGAGGCTGGAGCAATGCATCAGAACAACACTATTAGTATTACTCATCACATTATAAACATCGATATTGGTCGTGGTGCAAATCGTGAGTATTGAAGTATTCTATATTAATCTCTTCGCGTCTTTTTTTATGCTATGCATTTACGTATCACTGATTGCTATCTCCTTTAAGCAATACAAGTTATGGGACTACAGACCAATACTCTTAGTTGCATTTGGGATGCTGCTGTTATCTATTTCTGCATTTCTTGATCTGATTACTCGTTATTCTCCAGACAATCCAATATGCCTTGTTGATATATCTCTTAGACTATCTGGTATTTGTTTCTATGTTGCTGCATTTTTGATTTTTAGAGCCCTTTTAGAATCTCAACCAGAAACACCTTGGAATCGGTTGAATATCTACTCATTTCTATACGGGGGAATGTGCCTTTTGTACGTTCTACCCGCATACGTCTGGGTATCTTTTGATGTTACAAGTGGTATCTGGATTATTCTTTCAGACACAGTATTTTTTCCTATTCTCAATACACTAACGGCCTTACCAGCTCTCGAGATTCTATTGCTGGTCCTAAGAAGGTTGAAACGGGTTTCAATGGGGTCTACAGCTATTAGGTCTTTCATGATGTTGGGAGCTGGTAGTTTGATAGCATTCTTAGGATCTGGAATCCTGTTTATCTTCCCGAATATCATAGGTATGACACTATCTAATATCTCACTTGCAATTTCTGTTGCGATGGTCATCTATTCATTAGCAAGTGCTCCATTATTTCTATCATTATCTTCAAGTGTTCTATATAGAATAATAATAGCATCAAATGCTGATTCTAGTATCCCCCTTGCATCTGTTGATTGGTTTGATAGGTCCATGACAACACCAGAGTTGACATCAGCTGCACTGCATGGGGCATCGATCCTTCTCAATGAAATTACCTCCACTAATGAGATCAATGAGGCTATTAGCAGAATCAAGCTACGGTCTCGTGAGGTTATAATTGAAAGAACTGACCATTTTACTGGATATCTTGTTGCAGAGAATCCTGACAAAGTGTGTCATATTGCACTAAAACGAATCACTAGAATTTACGAAGAACGTTATGGCTCTTCTGGTGGTCTTCCAGCTCATATACCTATATCCCAGGACGAGTTTGTTTCTGATATTTTATCTGTGTTCTCGTTTTCATACCAACTTCCCGAATAAACTTGGATGATAAGTTACAACAATTAACCTATCTGAGCGTTTTGAGTGGCAAACTATAATAACCTTCAGATAGATAATATACTGTTTGGAGGGAAAACAGTGAAGCGTTCTCCAGGAACGGAGGCGGATTCTGCCCCTAGGTTGAAAAGAGATATAGAAAATCTCGATTTGCAAGCACTCTATATGGAGTATCTCAAGAAGCTTGAGAAAAAACTTAGTGCGCCAGATGCTGACCTTACCGAATTGGGCATATTCAATCCTCGCTGTATGAAGAAAGTTTGCAAGTAATTTCTGATTATTGGTTGTATGGAAGTTACGTGTATGGTTCATATAAAGAGGTCTGAAATCTTTACTTCCAACCCTATACAAACCTGTCCAAATTCTAAAAAATGAAAATCTACGAATTAACCAGAACATTCAAATTCTTCTTGAATTGCTGTCCCTCTAACCCGAATCTATCGTGAGGCCAATTCATGACAAAAGACGGCTTTGAAGAGCTTAAGAAGAAGCGTGAAGAATTACTGAAAGCTGGTGGAGAAGCAAGAATCAAGCGCCAGCATGACAAAGGAAAATATACCGCTCGTGAGCGGATTGAGAAGTTCCTTGATCCTGGCTCATTTGTCGAAATTGATGAATTTGTGGTACATCGAGAGACCGAATTTGGAATGGATAAGAAGACCATTCTTGGTGATGGTGTAATCACCGGCTATGGAACCGTAAACGGTCGTAAAGTGTTTGTCTTCAGTCAGGACTTTACTGTATTTGGTGGTTCTCTAGCTGAGATGTATGGTTTGAAAATCTGTAAGGTCATGGACATGGCTCTTGAAACTGGTGCCCCAGTAATCGGCTTCAATGATAGTGGTGGAGCAAGAATACAAGAGGGTGTAAAGTCTCTCGCTAGTT
Organism: Promethearchaeota archaeon; assembly: GCA_014728035.1. GTDB lineage: Archaea > Asgardarchaeota > Thorarchaeia > Thorarchaeales > Thorarchaeaceae > SHMX01. Next base: position 24,541 of record WJMJ01000072.1, read on the forward strand.
ATTGCTGGATATTCCGTCGAAATACTCATGCGAGTGGAGTCATTCCCCAAATATCTGCAATCATGGGCCCCTGTGCTGGCGGTGCTGTTTATAGTCCGGCCGTTACCGATTTCACCTTCATGGTCAAAGAGACCTCTCATATGTTCATCACTGGACCTGAAGTCATCAAGACGGTCACAGGAGAAGAGGTCAGTTTTGAAGAATTGGGTGGAGCTATGACTCATAACTCTGTAAGTGGGGTCTCTCACTTTGCTAGCGAAGATGAGGATGAATGTATTGCCCAACTTCGAACCCTGCTCAGTTACATACCAAGCAATAACATGGAAGATCCACCAAGAATTGACACAGGACACTCTCCTGATGATGTCGATGAGTCAATTGATGAGGTCGTACCAGAAGATCCAAACAAACCATATGATATGCGTGAAGTCATTACAAAGCTTGTGGATAATGGTGAATTCTTTGAGGTCCATGAGCACTGGGCAAAGAACATGACCGTTGGGTTTGCCAGATTTGATGGGCGTTCAGTAGGTATTGTCGGAAATAATCCTGCACACTTAGCTGGAACCATCAACATAGATGCATCCGATAAATGCTCACGTTTTGTCAGATTCTGTGATGCTTTCAATATCCCTGTTATCACATTCATGGATGTGCCAGGTTATCTTCCAGGCACTGAACAGGAATGGGGTGGTATCATCCGTCATGGTGCAAAGATACTCTATGCTTATGCTGAAGCAACTGTTCCACTGATTACGATCATTACACGAAAGGGATACGGAGGAGCATACGATGTTATGTCCTCTCGTCACATTGGTGCAGATCAGGTCTATGCTTGGCCTACTGCTGAGATTGCTGTGATGGGTCCAGATGGTGCTATCAATATCGTGTTCAGAAAAGAGTTAGCAAAGGCTGAAGATAAGGTTGCAAAGAAAGCCGAATTAGTTGCAAACTACAGAGAGAAGTTTGCTAATCCGTATATTGCTGCGGGACTTGGCTACATCGATAAGGTCATCTTCCCCCATGAGACTCGAAAACTCATCTGTCAGGGACTCGATATTCTCTCAACAAAGAGACAGACCCGTCCACCAAAGAAGCATGGAAACATTCCACTGTAAAATGAATTAGTAGTTCAGAGGGAGGGAACTCTAGTTCCCTTTTCTTACTCTTTTTGCGTGAAAACTTATATGCACAAAATTCCAGCGAGTGGTTATCATGTCTAGCGATTATTCCAAACCTTGGTATGTCCGTTTCCTGACGGATCATAAAGAGGACCTATCTAGTCGATAGAAGGTTAGCTGGAATGTGTGAAAATCTTCGGACATGAGTCTGTTTTGTGAGAACTTCACCAACCGGAAAACCAGTTCGGATTCTATGATATGGTCGGCCACCAATCTGTAGAATCTGAGTAAAGCCTACTACAATGCTAGTTAGTATCTAGGCTATCACCTAATACAATTCCAGAGTATCCGTGTTCCCATGATCTGATTTGAGTTCGATAAGACAAAATCGGGGAGGATAATCTGAGCGTGTCCCTGAGCTCGAAAATCGGTTCGGTCTGGTCATCAGATACATGGATTGGGAAAAAAGGAGGTGAACAACAAGTGAAACGAAATTACTCAAACCATCTGGGATCTATCCCGATTCCAAATCAGACAAGAGTACCAATGGGAATAGTGTATCTTCCCATTTGTACTCGATTCTTCTTATTCCCCGATTCCCAATGAACGTAGAAATGCTTCGTTATTCGATTCGCGACCAAGGAATTCCTTGACCATCTCATCAGGGTCTCGGCTTCCGCCAGGTGCAAGGATGGTTTCACGATATTCAAGCCCTGTTTCTTCATCCATAAACCCATTCTTCTCAAATTTTGTGAACAGATCTTCTGCATAGACCTTTGACCAGAGATAGCTGTAATATCCCGCGGCATAGCTACTCATTATGTGTCCGAATCCAGCATCTGGAGTCGTATTTTCAATTCTATCGAAACCTGTGATTTCCTCAAATAGGTCTAGGAATGCCTCTGTTGTGTTTTTTGCGCCTTTTGTATGGTATAGCATATCAATTGAAGCGTAGAACACTTGTCTAAGTTGGAAACACCCGATATTGAGTAATTTGGCTTCAATCATCTTCTTCAGAGTTTCACTGGGTAGTTTCTTTTCTGAATCTTCGTAGTGACCTGAGAGCAGCTCCAGTATCTCTTCCTTCCAAGCCCAGTTTTCAAGCATTTGGGACGGCACTTCAATGAAATCGGGTAAAACACCTTCAAGTCCAAATCGTGCATATTTTGGCTTTCCAGTAACCACATGAATTAGGTGGCCGAACTGGAACTTTGGTTGTTATCTCATTGATCACTCGATTGAATTCGGATTGCAATACTGAGATGTTGTTGGCAATCTCAAGAAACTCCATTCCCTTTTCCTTTTCCTTCTCAAGTGCCGCACCTCTATGACGGAACTCATCTAGTGTTCTCTCTAGTAAGAGTTTCTCTTCAGAGTCGTAACTATCCTTCTGTGGCTCAAGTCTAACAAGTACTTGATAGATATCCCTTCTATCCTTATCTGTTGAAACATATTTGAGAAATTCAATTGGTCCACAGGTTTCGCGAACAGTTGCAAATGCCTCCTCGAATTGTAAAAGGGTGTCTTGACTCTCCTCGCCCTCAGGAGTATTTGCTATCTCATCGAGCTGTTTCCTGACCGTTTCAATGGTATTCTCAGCGTTTGTGTACATTTCTTCCGGATCGATTCTCCAATCCAACTTCCGGATAGTCCTTTGGTCACTCATAGTTTTGATTTGGATATCTCTTCATATTTAAGATGAACCAGTTCGGCATAAAAGTCAATCAAAATCTGGTTTTTGTACAAAATATTTAATTCTATTCTATATAACCAACTTTCGGTGTTCGTGGATTGTTGTTTCCAATTATTGAGCTATATTTTCCAGCATTAATTCTGATTCCGATGGCTAATGCCTTTGTAGTGATGTTCTTTCTTGAACGCTATCCAACACTGGGAGATAATTCAGTTCTATCCTTTCTAATCCTTAATCGAAAACTCCTGTCCACGATTCTTACCTGGGGACTTGTTTTGTCTGGGTTGGGGCTTTATTATTTGGGAAATGCAATAGCCATAGAACTACTCGTATATCCAGCATATATTGCAATTCAGCTTGGATTCACTTTCGCTTTTGGATACTTCGGACTCGGTCTAGGTGTACTATTATGCTTGGTATATTTCCGAGGTGTTTCTGTGGCAATGCTGGTCCTCTTAGGTCTAATCTCACTAGGACTTCTTCCGCTCTATTTTGATGTGGTTGGATTGATTTTTGATGATTTTAGTACATTTTCTTTCTTCTTCCTCTTCTTTGTTGTTCGACCAAGTCTTGGTGAAAATTTCTGCTCACCAGCAAGAATTTTGGGTATTGAAAAACCTGACAAGGAACTGAAGAAGAAATATATGATTAGTTTCATGGCTCTCTTTCTTCTTCGATGTTTGAAACGTCTGCAGGCACGGATTGAATCCGACTCCACTCTTATTGCAAAACAAGCCTATGAAAGGTTATTCAGTCAACCAGGAATCAGGGGTGATTTCATTCGTCATGTGGCTGAGAAACAGAGTGATGACTTTGCAAAAGATGAGGTTCTGAAGACGGGGTTGAATGTTACCGAAATCAAACGATTTCAGAGGATGCATCCACAGGGATCTTGGACTATGACTGATACCGAATTTAATCGTTACTGCTGGCGTAATAGGATTGGATATGTAGTTTTAGTGGTTCTGAGCTTGATACTCATCGTGATTCGACAGTCTGGTCCTCCTACTCCCTTCACAATTTGGTCAGTTGGATTGTACAGCGGAGTAATAATTGTGTCCATTCCAATGGCTTTGTTTGATAATTTCTTTACAGGACAGCGTCACACTGTTGATTACATTGTCAATAAAATCATGTCAACTTTTGACTATTTTGAGGAATACCTCATTGATGGGACATACAAGTTACTGGAGGATGATTCTCCTTCTAGTGAACTTGATTTCTCTGACCCGCCACTTGAATCACAAAGTGTAGACCTCGATCGTATAATTACAAGAAGTTCTGGGCATATCCGGGACTTCCTTATTCGTATTCAGAAGGATAAGTATTATCTTCACGAAGAGGATATGTACCCAATCTATGTTGGTGCAGCTGGATTTCTGCTTGCATTCCCTTCTCTGATAATCTTTTTAATCACTTCATCACTACAAACCAATTTCAATCCGTTCTTGATTTATCCCCTTATCATTGGAATTCCTCTCATTATTCTTGGAGTTCTCTCTTGGGTATATATGACTAGAAAACGTAGTTTTCACGGAGTTCCTCATCATTGGCTATCCGTTGGTCTTTCATATCTCGATGCTCGAGAGGCAGGAGTTGAAGATGTTGGCAACTTGATGTTTGATGGACCAAGACAGTATGTTTTATTCTCTACCGCTGGTCCTAATTCTGCAAAGATGATTTTCAGTAATCTGTCAGAACTGATTACTGAAGCGGATATTGAGACAATAAAGACCAGTCTTGAGCAACAAATTGCAATGAATAAGAGGGTTGGTCCAATGCTTGGTTTTGTATGCTTACTTCCTTTTGTCTTATTCTTCTTTACTCCCGTATTTCAGTTCATTGCGATTCCCTTCGCTGGATTAATGCTGCTCTGTTTTGTTGCAATGGCAATTGATCATTTTCGAAAGACTCGTAGACTATCTCTATTGAGTGCTATAACTCAACCCAATCTTGATATCGACTTGGGTTCATCTTATGACCAATTTCAACAAATCCTTGACCTTCTAGATGCTACCTATGATTATCCGCTCCGTCTGATGGTACTCCGCAATCATCCTGAGTTACTCTATACGGGACGGAAATTCAGAACTACAGCTGATCATATTCTTCGCGAAGCGGTATTTGTACCTCGACGCTACAGACATGAAAGCGGAGATTACTTTTGAAAGACTGATTCGAATTTCTAGTAAAGTCGGTGACCGCATCAAGTTGTTTTATGACCATATCAAATGTCTATTCAGCTTTTTCGAACATCAGTTCAGGACTGATGTCCCACGTCATCTGCCGAATTATTCTTTGGTCGCTCATATCTTTCATTTGAGAAAAATATTCTATTTGAGCAGCTCCAGTTCGGTATTATCATGCTCCGACTCCTGTGAAAACCGAGTTCGTCTTCTGTTCCAAAATCTGAATCGAGTCTTTGTCCAATTCTTTACTAGCAGTTACCAGATATTGCCATATTTGCTGATAACGTTTCAAAAACTCAATGAAGGTATTCAACTTCTGTGTTGAAGAGTAGGAATCGCCTTTGAACATATAACAGAATAGTAATCCCTCCACCTGCTTCATGATAAGAGTGTAATCACTGTGTTTGATTCTCTCGACTATTCCTGAAACTTCCAAGCTTTCTTGTAGAAAACTATTGATTGCTGTTATGAATGCTCCAACCACCATCTCATTTGTCTTATCCTCGGGAATGAATTTCTTGGTGTAGACACTCAGACCACGTTCTACTGCGATTATCAGGAGCATAACTGGGTCTTCTGTTTCCATATCTGCCATATCAACAAGCTGCCGTCTGAGCATCATAGTGACTGCATCATCTATGTTAGCTAATCGTATCCGTTCTTCAAGAGTTGCGTCATTTGACTTTAATAGCGTCCATCTGGACATTTGATTATCTACAACTTTCTCTTCTTCTCGAATAATATCTATGTATTTGGTCAGTCCGTGATTTTCTGCAATCTCTCTAGCTTTCTCAAGTGTTGTTTTTGCAAGTTCGGGTTTCAATTCAATGAGATGGATTTTTGCCTCGATAATCTTAGCCTTCAAAAGAGTTGGATATGCGTTTTGTTCGTGTGCTAATCTTTTAAGTTTCGATACAATTTCGATAATTTCTTTTAATACTTCAGAGCTTTGGCTGACTTTAAGTTCCAGAAGTAGTAGGTCGCAAAGGTGAAACATCGCGTATATCTTTCTTTCATAGATGGTCTTTTCATCTCTGATTATACGTTCTAGCATCTCTTGAGACCTCGCATGATCCACGATTCTCGAACTCTGTTTCAACATAATTGCGCTAGCTAAGCTTGCTTGAGAGATGATATCTTGCATATCGTATTCTTCTGCTAGTTTCTTCAATTTATCCAAATATTTGATAGCTTTTTCCTTCCAGTTGTTTTCAATGGCTAGGATGGTCATTTCATATAGACTGAAAGCTGTCTTTTGTGGATCATGACATTCTTCAGCTAGACTGGTTGCTTCCTTGTAGAGTTCTAAGGCTTCGTCTGGTTTCCCTAAATCCGCCATCACACTTGCTATATTCATGAGACTGACTGATTGTTTGATTTTCCTTCCCTGCATTTTATTCAATTCGAGACCTTGTTCAAAATAATGAAGTGCAAAAGGCAAATCGCCTCTGAGTCGATGGACTTCCGCAATGTTGTTCAGTGCAGTTGACACTCCACCACTCGCATCGATTCGTTCTGAAATCATAAGACACTCATGGAAATAATCCAGCGCTCTCTCAAGATTTCCTTGCATCATATAGACTATACCAAGGATATTCAATGCGGGTCCAGTCCGATTTTCTTTTCCTATGTCTTTATGTAATCGCAAACTCTCTTCAAGATGATTGACGGATTGATTCCATTCTCTTGCAATATAGTACACAAGACCGAGTCCAAAGAGAATTTCAGCTTCAAGCAATTGTTTAGTTCGGGAACAAGATATCTCGACCAGATCTTCAAGAGCTCGCTTCAGTTCAAGAAGTGCACTGTCCACTTGCCCAATTTTTAGAAGCGCTCTTGCTCTGTTTGTAATTATTTCTAGGCGAAGGTCTGGATTCTGGGTGACTAGAGGATGAGTCTCAAGTTTTTCAAGTTGTTTAATAGTCTTCTTGAACTTTCCCAGTTTGATTGCAATCTTTTCTCGTAGAATTGATATTTTAAGAATATCCTTTTTCTCAAGCTCTTTCTCTTCGAGCTCGTCAAGTTCTTTTATTGCCTCATAAGGGTCTCCATAGTAAACTAAGTCATGCGCCCTCTCAAATCTCTCCTCCATGCATTCATGAAAATCTTCTCGACTCACGGAGACCGCATCCTGTTTCTATTTCTGCAACATCCTCTTGAAGTTCCAATAATTATATTGTCATTTGAATCTATAATTGTAATGGAATGTCTATTGATTGTTAGAACAAATAAGGTGTTTTAGAAAGATTCCAAATCTTTATGCATTCTGAGGCTAAATAGGTCCATGGAGCGCCCATTAATGTTTGAGTTAGCAAAGATATTGTTTCCATTCATTCTCCTTATTTCGATATGCTTCTCTTTTCTACTAAAGACTGCTATTCATCTAAAGCCAAAAATAGGAATAACAAGTCCTATTCTATTTATTAAACAGAGAGGAATCGTCATCTATAATTTGTTCTGTGCGGTTTCATATTGTCTGTTTTGTGTATTCTATATAATTGCCGTGTTCGACCCCACACTTGCTCTACTCTTCTTTCCGACCTTGGGCGAAATAGTCATTATCACACTAGCTACCTCTGTGGGAATCTTAATTGGGCTAATCATATTCAAAATGTATATACGAGGAACCGCTTATGCACTTATTGCATCCGCTGTTTTACTCTCAATTAGCATCATTCCTTCTTATACTGTTATTATGGACTATTATTATATTGTACTCGCTGTTGTTGGCATCCTCTGGGTCTATGTAACGTTCCCTTATTCAATAGACAGATCTCCAAAAATCTTGAAAAATATCTTACATCCAATGCATGAAGCAAAAGTAAAGTATGGATCTGAATTTCCTTCGATTTATATCCGAGTATGTCTGGACATCCTGCAGCGTCGAATTTCTACATCTGGAGATAGAATTGCGGATGTAGTTTATGCAAGACTTGTCAGAGTGCCTGGAAGAGTAGGAAACCTATTTCGAGCTGTTGCTGAAAATTCCTCATTGGCTTGCGAATCTACCGAAATCGAACAAATATCCAACGGTGGTCATCAAGCTACTTTTCAGGATGAAGAAATTCAACATGAATTTTCTTATATTTTCAAGATGAGTTGGAGTCTCATCGAATCAGAATTTGTCAAAAAGACCAAGTTGAACCGTATTATTTATGCTTTAACCATCATAATTCTCCTCTCATTCGTCTTTCTTCAAATCCTTTTCTTGCCTAACATCATCTCTGTCTTCATACTATTTGCCTATGTTATTCTGGTAATGATATCTTTCCCCTTGGTACTCCTAGATCCTTATCTTACAGGTACTAGAAAAGATGCGAAATATATCCAGAAAGAGATTCTATCCGAATTTGTTGGTTCTAGAGACTATCTTCCTTTTCCTGGTTTGGACACTCTTGAACCACTCTTTCAACATGACGATTAGAAGTCCTCAGTAAACCATGGCATAGTTGGTCTAAACCATGTGCCAAGAATCTCTACTTTTTCACCTTCAAGCTGTTGTAGTTCTCTGATGGTTGCCAATGGTGCAGTCCCAAGTACTAGACTGGTAAGACCTTCAATGGATATCTCAGCATGTTCATTTTCGTTTACTCTCTTAACCTGTAATGTCAATCCATCACAACTAAACGAATACACACCTTCATTCCATGGACAAGTGGCATCTGTAACTTTGAGAAACACGTTTCCCTTAACTCCACTCGGCAGTCCAGTAATCATTCTCTCTACATTGATGATTCTCGCCATAGCGATATTGTACGCCTGTACCTTGACATCTCCAATATTGAACCGTCTCGTCCAGTGCCAGTAGTCTTGATCAACAGGATAAACTGGAATTGTAACGGTAACAACTTGGTCAGAATGATTATGGATAAAGTTCAGCAGCATATTTCTTCCTGTGAGAATACTCCAGTACATGTTCATTCCATGGACATACATCATACCGTTTCTATCATCATCTCCAAATGCTCCATAGTTTTTGTTACTATACGACATAAAGGCGATGGGTCTTCCCTCGTCTGTAAATGCGAAGACATATTGGATGTCGTCACGCATTGCATGCTCTTTCCATCTGGCATCCGACCTGACGACAGTTCCGTGGATTCCGGTGATTGCTTCCCGGTGAACAATTTTAGCGTATTCCAGTCCTTCTTCAAGTGGCATCATTTTCAGATAATATCCCTCAGGAATCTCCCATCTTCTCATCAGATCCACTCGAAGTTGTATCCGGTGAAATGGTGGCATTGGCACATAGCCAAATCGTGCATAGAACTCGTCTTTGAACGGATAGAGCGTGCTGAAACTTACTCCTTCTTCGTTCATGTCCGTGAGCATGAGTTTGACCATCTCTCGTACATGTCCTTGTCGACGGGTCTCTGGTGCACTGGAGATACTTGCAATTCCTCCCATGGATCGGAGGACTCCTCTGATGTTCTGTTTGAACGGGATTACTCTTCCGTTTGCTAATACTCTGTCGCCATCCCTAACAGTATAATATTGATCTGTATACTGCTCAAATTTTCTTCCCATCAGATCCTCATATTTCTCAGGTGCATTATAGGAGTATCTTGCATTTTTGATATATCCATCTTTATCCTCTAATTTTGCACGTCGAATTTGCATATAATCCACAAAGTTTTCAGAACCTTTTCTGACAAAAGATTACCTATTAAAACAATGGGCACAACTATCAAAGTTCTACTACAGTTTGTGGAACTCCTGAACAGAATGACTAAATAGACTTCTATCTCAAAAGAATCTCGGTCTGCAATGAAGAAATTACTCATTACCGACACAACTTTACGAGATGCACATCAGTCTCTTATCGCGACCCGAATGCGTACTGAACACATGCTCCCAATCTGTGAAAAAATCGATAAGATTGGATACCACTCTCTTGAGATGTGGGGTGGGGCTACTTTTGATAGCATGATGCGGTTCCTTGATGAAGACCCTTGGGAACGCGTTGAACTGCTCAAAAGTGCTATGCCTAAAACTCCATTCCAGATGCTTCTTCGCGGTTCTAATGTCGTTGGATACAAACAATATCCCGATGACGTACTCGAGGCCTTTGTAGAAGAAGCAGTGAAGGTGGGCATTGATATTTTTCGGATTTTTGATGCTCTTAATGATGTTCGAAACATGAAGGCGGCGATGAAGTTTGTAAATCGGGAGGGAGGTCACACGCAGGCTAGTATCAGTTACACAACATCTCCTGTACATACAATAGAGAAATTCGTAGAGACCGCAAAGGAATTAGCGGCACTTGATGCAGACTCAATATGTATCAAAGACATGGCGGGGTTGATAACACCTAAAGCTGCAGCTGATCTTGTTACACGTCTGAAAGAAGAGGTTTCGATACCAATTCAATTGCATTCCCATTATACAAGTGGAATGGCATCCATGGCGTATCTGAAAGCAGCTGAGGTTGGAGTGGATGTTGTAGACTGTGCCATATCGTCATTATCCGGAGCGACTTCTCAACCTGCAACAGAATCGATTGTTGAGAGTCTTAAAGGAAGCTCCCGTGATACAAAGCTGAACGTGAACCTGTTGGCAGACATTGCGTCATATTTCCGAGATATCAGAAGAAAGTATGCTCAATTTGAAGGAAGCTTGCAAGGTGTGAATCCTCAGGTGTTGGTCTTCCAGATTCCTGGTGGAATGTTATCTAATCTGGACAATCAACTTCGGGAACAGGGAGCACTTGATAGATACGATGAGGTGTTAGAAGAAGTACCACGAGTCAGAGCGGACCTTGGTTATCCCCCACTAGTTACACCTTCCAGTCAGATAGTTGGAACGCAGGCTACATTGAATGTTGTCACTGGAGAACGATATAAGATGGTTCCGCACGAGGTAAAACAATACGTTAGAGGATATTATGGGCGGCCACCAGCACCTATCGACCCGGAGATCAAGAAGCTGATTATTGGAGATGAAGAACCTTTGGATGATCGTCCTGCTAGTCTGCTCAAACCAGAACTACCCAAGGCGAAAGAAGCACTCAAGGATATTCCTCATGAACGTCGCGACCTTATTTCTTATGCACTCTTTCCTCAATATGCTCTGGATTTTCTGAAAAGAAAAGCTGCTAGAACTACCATGGGTGAGATTACTGAAGAACACGAGATTGCTCTTATTGCAGCAGTTCTACATAGTAGCAGACAGGCGGGTGCAGGTGTAGTGAGCACACATGGATTAGGTGGAGCTTGGAGTCAAGGAGCACGCGAAGGACTTCATGACGGCAGAGTAGTTACTCTTACCGGGCAATGGGAACGAGCATCATCTCGGTGGAGTTCTGTAGGAAGAAAACGATTGATGAAGTCAAGACAACAGGGGGGTCCATAATGAGTCCCAAGTACGAAGCATCAATTGATGATAGAATTTACGAGGTTGACGTGAAGACACTTGATGAAGGAGGTCTTCTTATCGTAAAGATAGGAGAACAGAGTTATTCAATCAAGACGACACAGAATGAGGATGGGACTTGGACCGCAAATGATACGACTTCCGACTATACCATCGATATTGTGAAACGAACTGGCTCAAAGATTGAATTGGAAATTAATGGCGAGCAACGTGTATTAGAATGGGGGCGAAAAAGATCCCAAGACACAATAGCTCCGACAACAACCTCGTCGAAAAGTGGTCCAAAGGAAGAGGGTGGTGTTTACCCACCAATGCCTGGAAAGATTACTGAAGTTCACGTCGAAGTGGGTACCGAAGTTTCAAGTGGTGAAACAGTATGTATCCTAGAAGCAATGAAGATGTTCAATGAACTCAAATCTCCTAAAGATGGGATTGTGAAAGAAGTTAATATCAAACAAGGTTCAATGGTTACACCTACAGATTTGCTGATATTGATTGAATGAAGGTCTGATACAAATGCCAGATGTAAATGTGATTGGAGTTGGAATGACACCTTTTGGAGTGCTTGAAGATGGGATAACTGATTTAGCAATCCAGGCTGCCATGGAAGCTATGATGGACTCGTCAACACTAGAATACTCTTTTGACCGGCTTGTCGTAGGCTCTCAGAATCCGGATGAGTTCACAGAAAAGGGTCATTTATCTACCCTACTTGCAGATCGTCTTGGTCTGGTTCCTGCAGGTGCAACTCGTGTTGAAACAGGCCCATCTTCTGGCTCTAGTGCTTTTGAAACTGGTTATGCTATGGTTGCATCTGGACTAGCAGAACTCGTTCTTGTAATCGGTGTCGAGAAAATGTCTGCTGTGAAACGTGGCATTGCTTCCAAAATCCTAGCAAAGATGATGAGTTACGATAACGAAATTCCTTATGGTGCAACTCCTGCTGCTCTTGGTGCTATGGTTGCTCGAAGATATATGCATGATTATGGTCTTACTCGTGATGAATTATCTCTGGTTCCGGTGAAGGCTCACAAAAACGGTGCGAAAAACCCGCTTGCTCATTTCCAAAAAGAAGTGACCGTTGAAAAGGTAAGTAATAGTCGAATTATTGCAGATCCTCTCACCCTATACGATAGTTGTCCTACATCAGACGGAGCGGCTGCAGTTGTGATTGCATCAGATAGTATAGTTCGTCAATTAGGCCTGAAAGATCAAGCTATCAAGGTTGTAGGTATTGGACATGGTACTGATTATCATGCAGTACAACATCGCTTGTCGCTAACATCTTTCTATGCAACAATTCATGCTGCAAACCTTGCTTTTACCATGGCTGGCATCGAACCTGAGAATGTTGATATATGTGAGATTCATGATGCATTCTCAATTCTTGAATTGGTCAATTTGGAAGATTTAGGTTTGGCAGAACGTGGAAACGCAATAGAATCAATCAAGGATGGCACTTCAGAGGTTGGTGGGTCAATGCCTGTTAATCCAAGTGGGGGTCTCAAATCCCGAGGCCATCCTACAGGAGCTACCGGTATAGCCCAGATTCGTGATTTGGTTCTACAATTACGTGGTCTCTATCCCACACCCCTCCAAGTAGATGATCCTGAAATTGGACTTGCCCACAATATTGGGGGTTTTGGAAACAATATGCTTGTTACAATTCTAAGTAGAAATTAGTTACACGTTTCTAGTAAAATTATCAGAATATCGAATTATTGTAACATTTGTACAAAGTTTCCTTATTAATAATCATTTCTTCTTTTTCACTAGAATGAACAAGGTTTGACAAGAGCACAATTCACTAGGGACAAAGAATTGTGGTCTAATTAAAGGGGTCTGCTTTCGAAAAACACCTTGGTTCTATCGTTAGATGACTCCTTTTCAGTCGGATATCATAATGGAGTAAAACAAAATGCCAGAAGGACTCGCAGTTCTAAAATGGGATGATGAACTGGGACCCGTGGTTACCTCCAAAACTCCCAAGAGTCTACAAATAGGTCTGGACCCGACAACTTCAATGCGGGTCTATGGTATTGCCACTCTTGGAGAAACTGAGGAATCACAGAAGCCCGGATTCAATTCACTTGCTTTTGATGAGTTTAAGCTCGCGGTGTATTACGGCGGGCTCAATATGCATTTGAAGGGACAACCATCAATGGTTTTCCTAGTTCTTGGTCCTCATGAGGACCCTGACGTATACAAAGATGCACTTCCTGAAATTGCAACACAGATTTTCTTGAATTTGGACGATGACCAATATACGAAAATGGTTCCAAAGCTGTACAAGCAGATTTCCAGGTACACCCAGATGACGCCGGAACAAAGACAAGCGTCTATATTGAGTGATCCTGTACGAAGAACACTTCTTCAGACCCTAATTCGAAATGGAACCGTCCAAAATGCGGACTTGGAACAGATGATTTTCGAAGAGGTAGGGAAGAAGATAGATGTAGATATGGTTCTACGCCCTCTTGTCAAGATGGGTATCATCGCGACTGGTTGGGTAGAAGGACTTTCTTCTGAAGTCGTATATCTCACTCGTGCGATTCTTATCTTGAGAAAGACTCCAATAGAAACCCTGCGGCAAGTAAAGGCAGGAAAGATTTCCACAGCAGTTGCAAAACAGTTTTTGGAAACTACAAAACGATATCATCGTGAATATGTGTCCAAGCTTAGAAAAGACCTCTCTGAAACTATATGGAATGAGGCTGAAGAGCTTGCAAAACACATGCTTGATTTTCAAGTTTATGACTTACTACAAATTCTTCGAGAAGGACCTCAAGTTTCTGAAGATCTTCTCGGAATGCTTGACATCACTCAGGCTGGATTGAGAAAACTGCTAAAGAAACTAGAGAAGAATGGAATTCTCATCACTGTTAATGATGAAGAAGGTAGGCAACATGTTCTACTGAAGAGCAGTCCAGAAGTTGTGACTGTCTATCCTGAGTGGCTGATTGAACGAACTGTGTCTCTGTATAACGCAGAGGAAATTCCGAGTCGCCAAGCATTACATTACTTGGAGGTTCTCAAACAGTTCCATCCATCACAGGCCACCAAAATGGTTACGGGGGTAGAGTAAATGGATAACAAATTTAAACTTTCAATTATGATTTTCCTAGCAGTACTTCTTATTCTTCCAGCAAGTAATGGGACTCCTATTGCAAACACATCTAATGCTGATGGATTCACAATGGATTCACCATTATCAATGCATAATGGAGAAATGGAGATTGCTGAGGTACAAGATTTAGCAAATTGGTGGAACTCGACCTATATCTATCGTAGGTATTTCAACTTTACAGAACCTGGAGTTTCTGACAGAACTTTGGTTCCTGTTCATGTTGACCTGACTTTCGAGGATGGCCATTGTTATGATGGTTCCCTTCGAGCACTCTACTATGATAATAGTTCAGAAACATGGACAGAGCTTCCATTTCAAGTCTGGAATGTATCTTATTATTCTGCTGAATTTATTCAGTCAGCAACCGTCACATTCTCAGTCAATGTCACTCAAGGTACTCTTGATTGGAATTACTATGTATATTATGCAAAGGTTGATGTCGGAACTGTCAGTTATCCTGACTACTATCCTTTTGTCTACAAGAGCTATACCTTCTCACTTATCGAAATGGTCTCATATTACGACAACAACAATTACTATGTCGAGATGTGGGATGATGCTAACGACTTATGGGATGATCCCAGAAATCTAGATTCAGAATGGTCAAGTGGAACTGTGTACGTTTCCAGCGTTCCAGATGGTACGTTAAATAAACTGGAGAACGCTAGGTATGAACCAAATTCATACGGTGGCGGAGACTTCTATGGATTCTATGCGGTTTATTCAAATTATCCAATGGCTGTTCAAATGGGTCAGGGTGATGAGGGTAGCAATCCTGCAATCAACGACTGGTTCCCAGGCGTTGACCAACTAGGTGTTGGAGTAGGTCACGAGTTTATCCTCGGTGGTGTAGAAGGTTTTGATGATAGAAACGAGGGGACTTATTGGATTCAAGCTATGGAGAACAATACAGAAATTTATGAATGGGATGCAACTGGTCTTACCAGTGACTTCTCACTTTGGGAATTCTTTGATGGCTCAGCTGTTACAGAATGGCCAGCAGTTCTTGATGCTGGTGAATATATTGCAAAGCGACAAGTCGACTACAATGTTATTACCATGGTCAATTCAACAAATCGAATATCATTCCGTGCTGGTGACGTTGATGCTTCTTTTGCAAGAGATGTATGGGGATGTTATTCCGCAGTTAATGGTCAATTAGCTGGAGAAGAATTCTACATTATTGATATGGGTAACTCACGAGATTACATACGAGTAACCAATCTTGGTGATGCTACCGTGGATGTAGATTGGCGTCGAAACGATGGGTCTGGTTGGACTTCATGGACTACTATTTCTATTGCAGCAAATAGCTCATCTTTGATTGCTCGTGGCGTCGCATCTGACTCGAATCCCGAGGATGTAACTCATATCCGTGGTGAATCTGGTGCTATGCTTATGGTTGAGGGTCTATATAATCCTACAACCCAGGCAGACTCTGGAGATTGGATGCCAAGCCTAACAGGTGATCGTTTTGGTACCAACTTCAAGGTATGGGGTATCAGTCAATACAAGTTCTTCATAGTTGCTCAGGAAGATGCTCTGGTTGACATAACCGGATATAACAATGGCCAACTTGAAATTCCCGCAGGAGGTTGCGGTGTCTTTAGAACACTTTCTTCCTCTATGTCTTTGTATCATATTAATTCAAATGCTACTATCAGTGTTGTGGATGTCGGTCGGTTCTCGACTAGCGCTCCTTATGCGCCTTCCGGAGATACTGGATACGGTTGGATGGTTCCATCTTATCATTCTGATATTGATCAAGCTGGACTAATTGCTGAATATGGTGAAGAAGTCCATCTATTTGAGTTTGATATTACAATTGTGGATGTTGATGGACAACCCATAGAAGGAGTAGCTGTCAGCTTACATAATGCTACAACTGGTACTCTTTGGACAGACGATCAGGGTGGCACTAGAACTGGAATAACCGATGCAACCGGGCTTGTTATTTTTGAAGGTCTTGATAATGCGACCTACGAAATACAAACAAGTATTGATGCAAAAGAGTGGCTAGGTGGATTTACAGACTATTCTGCAGTTTGGGTTAGAAATGACTCCAATCATGAAATAACTGGTTCTGTGACTCCGGTTACAATCATCATGCCTATGGGTAGTTTCGATATTCATGCTACTGACCTGATGGGTGATGATTTAACAAAGACCGCTGATGAAACACTCTATTTGCGTGCTTCAAATGATACCAGTGTTACAAATGATGGTACTACTAATTACATATATACATCAGAAGTGAATAGTACAGGATGGGCAAGTTTCTATAGGATTCCAGTGGATGATTATAGTTTCTTTGCAAGATATTCTGGTCCTGTTGAATCCTATGATTATGACGACCTTCTGAAATTCGCTAACTGGTCACTTTCCACAACCGATTTTGGTAACACTCCAGCATTCTATTGGGACATTCCTCTAGTTACTTTCACCATCAATGTCCCGTCTTGGGACGACCAGATGGTTGAGGATGCTACCATCACTGTAAACAACTCTATTGATGACGATGTATACAAAATCACAGAATACAGTGATGCAGATGGAAACTTTACATTCTATCGTGTTGTTAATGGAACATGGAATTTGGACGTGTGGATTGCTGATGACTATGATGCAACACAACTGGCTAGAAATAATACCGAATCAATTATTGACTTACAAGGTTACACCGAACGAGTCATCGAGATTCCCATATCTAGGTTAATTGTGAATGTCCAAACTGGACCAAATACATTTGTTCAAGGTGCACAGGTCAATGTGACTCTAGATGGAAGCGGAGCTCTTGTTGCACAGGGAACTACAAACAGCACTGGGCATGTTACATTCTTCTTTATTCACGCAAACATGACCGATCCATATTCTGTTGGATTCGACCTGTCGGTGATTGCAGGTATTGAAAGTGCAAC
>WJMJ01000073.1 GCA_014728035.1 Promethearchaeota archaeon
TCCGCAATAAAAACACTCATCTGGAGTCATACATTCACAATTGCTTTGACATTCCCCCCCATCTTCACAATAATAATGTTCAGGTCCCTGCCATTCTGAAAGGAGTCTGCATGCATCTTCTACCGGGGCTTCTGAATCCCAACAGTGTGTTATCTGGGCATTACATGCTCGGCACAACTCATTCTGATATACATCTGATTCACTGCAGGCAACAGGATCACAAAGTGTATATTCACACTCATTATCAATATCTTCTCCATCCCACTGACCATTGCCGCAAGATAAATCTTGGTTGCAATTATTTTCACATTCACAGGTGTCAACATCACAATCATATTCTTCTCCATCTATAAAACACTTATTTCCAGGATACGGTGCCTCTGGATCGCATTTCTCTCCATCACTTACTATTCCATCTCCGCAAAAAGGCTCTTCACAACTGCAGGTGCAATCTAAATTACAATCATATTCCTGGCCATCCATGAAGCATGCGCTTCCTGGATATGGTGCATTATAATCACATACTTCTCCATCCTGAACAACACCGTCTCCGCAATACGGTTCAGTTCCAGAACATAAGCAGTTCTCATCGCAAGCACTTGAATCAGGGCATAGGTTATCTGGGTATCCTGCATTATAATCGCAATCTTCATTACCGTTCAATATTCCGTCTCCGCACCATTCTGTTGTCCTACAACTGCATAAGCAATGATTATCACAAGCATATAATACGCCATCTAGTTCACACATATTATCATCTATTTCATCTGAATTTGAATCAACTCCATCTGGAACATTATAATCACAATATTCTTCACCATTTAAAATACCATCTCCACACCATTCTGTTGTCTGGCAGTCACATTGGCAGTCCAAATCACAATCATAAATTACTCCATTAAGCTCACACTTGTTGTCATATATCTCGTCCTGGTTTGAGTCTATGCCATCCGGAACATTATAGTCACATTCCTCATTGCCGTTCAATATTCCGTCTCCGCACCACTGGCAAACATCTACCTTACAATCATTATCACAAGAATCAGAATTATTTAAATTGCCGTCATCACATTCTTCACCATATTCTGGCTGGACAACACCGTCTCCGCAGCAAGTACAGTCTTCTCTGCAGACACCTTCATTATTTCCATCCAGTACTTTTTGATAACAAACATTACTGCTGGATTGAAGCCATTCCACACATTCAAGATAATCCTGGACATCTGAATAATCCCAAGGGCTTCCACATTCATCAGGATCACAGAACTCTTCATTAGGTTCATAAGGCTCATCATAATTATTGCATGCTTCACAATCATAACAATTATCTTCATCGCAATTCTCATCTTCATGGTCATCATATATTGATTCTGCTATCTCTTTTGCATAACCGCAATATACATCTGTATCATCATAACCTGTGCATGATCCTTTTATTGAGCATTGTTCTATTATTGATATTGCATCTGAAATTGTAACATAATTTTCTGAAGCAGGCTCGCAGGTGCTGTCATAATAGACTCTTACATAGTTATCATAGAATATAAATTCAGATGAAAGATCAAGGCAAGAAGCAATTAGATGGAAATCAATGTCATTTCCTGTTGTGCTCAAGAAATAAGAGCATAATTCTTCTCCATCTGAAAAATCATAATCAGTATAACAGTCATTGACTCCTGTTATCAAAGAGGTATCCTGAATATTTCCATCCCTGCAAGTATCTGCATAATCACTATCTGGTTTACTTCCCCAGAAACCAGGAGATCTTGCTGCACATCTGCATTCATCTAAATCACTATCTCCACAAAAAGGCCCTGTAGGAGGTAATGTGCAATCAAGCAAGCAACAATCTTCATTATTCTCACATTCTCTTGTTGAATCTATTACACAATAGCCGTCAACACAAGTATCTGCTGCTTCACATTCTTCACCAATGTCAGGCTGCCATATACCATCCCCGCAGTAAGTGCATGCATCTTCTCCAAATTGTATATCTCTACAATCATTCCCTGCTGGATTATTATTTCCCTCTGGTGCCCTGTAGTCGCATGTTTCCAAAATACCGCAATCCTGTTCTAATGAACAGTCTTCACCATTGTTTGGACCCCCATAGCAAATCTTATTTGTTCCGCAGTCTGCATCAGAACTACATGGGCTGCCTGCATTGGCCCCTGAAAAACAAACTCTTTCACACATTCCCTGTTCATCTGGTATACAATCTTGTTCAGGAAGGCATAGGTGTTCATAATCGCATTGAAAGAAATTCTGTAACACTCCATCTCCGCAAACAGTGCAATCAATATCATTTCCATAACTATTTGTATCCCTGCATCCGGGTACATAATCCTCTTCTCCCGGTTCAAGATTCCATTCACAGTGTCCATCATACTCTGGCTGATATGCACCGTCTCCGCAATAAAAACACTCATCTGGAGTCATACATTCACAATTGCTTTGACATTCCCCCCCA
>WJMJ01000074.1 GCA_014728035.1 Promethearchaeota archaeon
GATATGAAGTTGATGATTGTATCATCAAAGGTGTTACCAATGAAGTAGTAGTCATCACCAGACAGATCCAAATCAGTGTTCACCGTTGAGTTTGCAAGAGTGACATTGGCAGAATACCGTATGAATAGATTATCTAAATCATGGAAATCTGCAGATACAATCGTCACATTGCTGGACTCAATAACTGCAAAGGAATAGGTCTCAAAACCTGAAGTTGTTACATCTGACACGTTGTAGAACGAGTAGATTGGAAATCCTTCAAGCGTGTTACTTGTATCAATGTCTATGTGGATATCTGTGCCATAAACATCGTAATACTCGATTCCTGTAGTTCCTATACTAGACATTGTACAGTCTCGCATGGTCAGATACGGTTCAGCGAGATATAGACCAACATCACAATTAGTCAAGAGGGTCTCATTGACGTACAACCCACCGCCAGTTCCAGAGGTGTCAATCGAACCAATATAGAAGCCGTGATCACATCCATCAAGGGTCACATCAATCACTGTGAGATTGTTGTAATTCTTCAGGTGTAGACCTGTAGCAGATACTGTGGTAACATCCACATTGCGAATAGTCACATTGTGAGTGTCATCTAGACTGACAGCAAAACTGCAAGAGATTATGGTCTCGTTCTCAATTACAAAATTGTGGCTGTGAGAGATATGGATTGGATAAGTGGTATCCGAGTAGGTGTTACCAGCAATAACACAATCAGTGAAGATGTTACTTGTTGTAATACCGTACTCACAGTCCTCGATGATTAGATCTAAGAAGTACGAGTCTGTCAGAGAGTGGATATCGACTGCATCACCGCAATATTGGAATGTGTTTCCAATCAAATAAGCTGAGCAGGAAAAGTATCCATCGAAGCCAGTTCCACATGCATGGAGTAAGGAGTTTGTGACATTGACATCTATTGGTCCGTAAAGCCTGATGCCTGTTGTGAAGGTATAGAACTCACAATTATCTATGGTTCCGTAGGAGTAATCGTCAATGAGAACTCCGTGAGTGCCATTGAATCCGTATAAATTATACAATTCGAAATGATCAGTATAACTGTCCAGTTCAAAGCATGTACCACCACCAGTCATCTCAATGTGTGTGTTTATGATTGTGGCATTATCTACGTAATAGGTGTGGATACCACGTGTACCGATATAGTACGCATTAACGTTATCGACGAGAATGGTATCAGCAGTATTTCCTGTGACACAATAGTCTGTGTTATTGAATAGAGAGTTCTTGAGGGTCAGAACACCACCAGTATTATCGTAGTAGATACCGTTTTGACAACTATAGACAAAGATGTCTTCAATAGTTACATCGGTTCCTTCAGTACGAATAGCAGTATCATCAACAGAATAGAAGAACCAGTCCCGAATCGTGATGTTGCTAAAGGTATCCATGAAGATTCCGTGATGTTCAGCACCATTAACAGTGCAATTTTCGAACACGTAATCACCAGTTCCTCCACCTAGGAGTGCTACACCGTCATAGACATCAACCCAAGTTACATTGGTCAATGTCAAGTCCAAGGTTCGGGTCAACAGCCAGTGCTGGTTGATCAGATATGTATCAGCTACATAGACTTCAGAACCGATATTCGCAGTAATCTTGTAACGATAGCTGGAATTGATAGCTCTAAGAGTTGCATTCGTAACGCGGAGTGTGCCACCATCATAGACTGTTATTGTCCTGTAGGTTGCAGTCTCAGAAGAGTTCATCCATAGGCGAGTGCCTTCAAGAAAGAGTTCTTCATAGACGTCCACATGTCCATTCATGGTGAAGTTGGTATTCAAAGCAACTGTAAGCCTATCAACGGTCCATCCCGTCGATGTAGGCAGAGCACCATATACCATCAGAGGTTGATTATCTACGATATCAGATATAGCTGAACTGTAAGGTGTATCTCCTACGAGATCACCATCATCATCTACACCGTCATAATCATAGTAGAAGTTGCCAAAAGTTCCGTTGGTGTATGTATTGGTCACTGTTCCAAATTCATCGATGTGCCATCCGTTTTGCACAAAGGCATTGAGATAGACATTCGTACCGCTGGACGCGATATACAGTCCTGTACCAGAGATAGCAATGAACTCGTTATCGATGATGTTGTTATTAGATGAACCCGTACCGATCCAGACACCATAGTTAGTGCACATTGTTAAGTCTACCAATTGAATCGTACACTCTGAAGAAGACGTAATATTGACACCAAGGTCAACATTTCCGTTGGAAATGTCAGTAACATTACAGAGAGTACAGTCATTTATCAGAAGCGCAGTTCCGCAGTCATAGAACGAGATAGTACTGATTTCAAGACTTACTTGGTATAGTTCCATACCAATGGGCGAATTATGGATACTTACATCACTAAATGAGACCCCTGTAGAATTCACAAAGAAACCAGCGTTTCCATCTCCGTAACCGCAACGATTTACCGATGCATTATCTATTTCCAACCACGAATCCGACTCTAAGTAGAATCCATAAGTGGCATCAGTGTTGTTAGCAGTGAATATTGCACCATTCATCAGAGTCAGAGAACAACCGTCTTTGACAATGATTGGTTGGATAGTTGCTGCATCAGACTGGAACTCTACATAAGTTCCAATCAGTGTAAGATTTCCACCGTCATAGATGTACATTTCTTGTTGTGGAAAGGCTGAGCAGTTCAATGCAATGAGATGAAAATTCACACCCCAAACAGTATCAATGATATTAGAATATGCTAGGAATTGTGGCATACTTAGAAGTAATGCATGATTGTCATAGTAGCCAGATGTCACTTCATAAGGTACATCCGCAATCCATGGATTTCCGCCAGTGGAGTAGCTATCACAGTACTCTGAACCACCATTACCTGATGGGCCCCAGAAATTACCATGAGTGCCATTATCAAACACATAGGTTCCAGTACCAAAGAAGTTGCCATTCTGATTATCGTAGAGGATATTCATCCAGAGTGTAGAATGGTAACTCGAGTCGCTGTTGAAGCCATAGGCTCCACTGTCAGTAATTCGGTTGTTGTAAATCGATGCGTTATGTAGATCCACTAGGTAAATTCCATCACCAGAGCAATTCTTCAGAACGTTATTCTGGACGGAAATGAAATAGGAGTGGCCAGCAACATCGTAACCTCGTACCCGGACACCATAACCACCAACCAATTCAATAATATTATCAGCTATTAGAGAATCGTTATCCAAACTGTTAGTGGAGATACCATTTCCAGTAGCATTGAATATCTGATTATTTGTTATCCAAGCTGTGCTTGCAAATGATCCTACATTGATTGCATTACCGGATATATTTGTGATAATATTCCCAGCAACGATTGGGTTCCTACCATTTCGAATTCTGATACCATTTCCGGTAGAATTGACGATCGTGTTACCCGTGATATTTGCATTGTCACCTTCATCGATGAAGATAGCTTCATCTCCACTCATGTAGAATTCGCTGTTCGCTATGGTTACATTGTCGACTCCGTTAGGAGAACCGGTATCTGCAACGAATCCACTGTAGAATGTACTGTCGCTAATTTCGAAGAAGTAAGTATCACTGTAGAAGCTCCAAGAAATATCGGTGAACGTACAATTATCGAGGGTGGTATAGTTTACTCCACCAGGTCCAACATCAATCGTGGCAGATTCAAAGAAAGTATCTTGGAAGGTGATGTGATGTGAAGGCCCTCTAAGATAGACATTACTTTTTGCTTCACTCCCTGATATGACACAATCACTGGTATCGTCAATCCACAACTGATTGTTGAATGTGTTATTATCTCCACTACAGCTATCGATGTAGAACATTTTGCAATTTCCATCAAAGATGTTGTCATCAAATACTACATCCAAATAGTACTGAGTTCCAAGATAATTGAGACCTCTAATATCGAAATCTCCAGATAGAACAGTGTTGTTGATTATATTCACCTGAGGTGTCTCTTCACCAAATGCTTCCATTGCTGTAAGGAGACCCCCTTGACCGAATTCACTGTTTGTGATATCCACAGTAGTATATTCGGAACTGACAACTGTGACATTTAGAATAGCATTGGAGATATTACAGCTATCTATCGTGACGTATTGTTCATAGTTAAAGCCAAGTCCAATATACGGTTCTATAGTAACAGTCCTGTCCGAGTCTCTAGCTTCAATGGTGTTGTTAGTAAAATTAACATCTGGCCATTCAAGCGTGAAGGCGTTTGTGTTTGTATTGTCAGCTTTGATGTCTTCAAAGACATTGTTTTGAATAGTACAATGATGATTGGGTGTCCAATGATCTCTCCATTCATAATCAGAATGTGCTAAGAGAGTAATTCCAGGAATGTTTGAAAATGTGCTGTTCTGTATGTCGACAAATCTTGCTGAAATAGTAAAGTCATCTTGGTTGAAATCATGTCCGATATTGCTTATCGAAGATTCAACCGCTCCAAAGTAAAAGACATCATTGAAATGGATATCTCCCATCTCTTCTGTTGGGTTTGTGGTTGTAACCTCAGACTCTTGGATCCAGAAGATTGAATTCTCACCAAAAGTGAAGGTGTTTTGAGCACCACAGTATAATGAATTTGAGAATAGCAGAATGGCCCCAGCCGGACCGGTGACCTCTACATTACCATCTATTGTCAAGTCATTTCGCATGAACATGTTGGGGATATCGGTCTGCCATACACCCGAGGATGGTGGAAGTTCACCTATCATGAGACTTGGATAACTATCTGTGATATTCTCATGAGGACTAAAGGAAGAGTCACCAACCCAGATATTCCCTGAGCCAGATGCACCAGTGTAATTATCCCATAGGTTACCAATCGTTCCATTATCCCAGCTTATTGTATCATCAGCATTTTGATCTACTGCATGCTGACCGTTATCTAGAAAGCCATTCA
>WJMJ01000075.1 GCA_014728035.1 Promethearchaeota archaeon
GAAACGGTACTGGAACTGGCTCGGTCCTGGTCAGGGATCCTGTGTCTGTAGACCAAATCTCTATTCCAGATCACTCCATATAAACTCCTATCAGATCTTGTCCAACAATGTCCAAGTTTTCAGTAGCTGATTGCTACCCTTGATATGTCAATATTTTCTGTTCAACGCAATTATGATTTACTTATCGAGTTGTGCTGTCACGGTACTGAACTGTTCGGGAGTAAGAGCTTTTTCGAGCAATTCTTTATCATAACCTTTTGTTTGCAGAGTTTGTAATATCTTAGAAACTCGTTCGTTCAGACCTCTAAACATATTCGTTGACAACTGAATTTCTAATGGGATCACGTGTAATTCATACCCGTGGAATTCCACACTCTTGATATATGGATACATTCCTGGCCCATTTTCCCAAATACACCTTTTTTCAGCACTTGATTTCATCGCTTTTTCAGAAACTATGTGTGCAATCTCTACTTTTATTTGATCTATGCTCCATCTTGCCATATACCATTGTTCTCCTTTGTCATCGGATAGGTCGGTAAAAACAGGTTCATTTGAAGATGAGAGCCAATCATCAACTGCTTGACTTGGAGATGATTCAACCTCGTACTCCTTCATCAATCCCGCGACAAATGAAACTCCATCGGGTTCCATAGCTAGAATGTCTATATCATTTGGTTGGATATTGCATCCTTGAAGATAGGTTGCCATTGAGCCACAAATTACATAGTTGTGCCCTCTGTCTTTTGTTTCAGAATATGTCTTATCAAGAAACATCTTTAGAAGACTTTCAAGCTTGTTTGGTTCCATTTCAATCAACTAACAGAATTTCTTTTCATCGATATCAAAAGGTTATCTCTCAAGTTTGATGAGTAGCGTAGAATAAAAGAAAAGAGTGGAATGACCACTCTTGGAT
This sequence comes from Promethearchaeota archaeon, assembly GCA_014728035.1. Classification (GTDB taxonomy): domain Archaea; phylum Asgardarchaeota; class Thorarchaeia; order Thorarchaeales; family Thorarchaeaceae; genus SHMX01. The sequence goes on from WJMJ01000075.1 coordinate 917, forward strand.
TATTGTGTTGCAGCAGTTATCCTAACATCTGATACTTTGACAGACGGAATGAATGTTGGAACAGGTACTTCCCACCAGTAGATTTGTTTTCGGTCTTTACCCATTCCAGAGATGCTTTTGAACATTCGAAGGATATTATCACTTATTCTGATATTCTTAATCGGTCTCATCTCTCCATTCTTTATGAGAAACATGGCATCACGGGGAATAGTTGAGAAGTCTCCGCTTTGGTAGTTTTGATATCTTGAATACCAGTTAGATGTGACGTAAATAGTGGGTTTATCACCCTCCAGCAGCTCTTCTCTAGAATATGCTCCATTATTGAATACGATATTGGAAGAATCTGGAAGTAACATCCTCAGCCCTTGTCCAAGTCCGACAAACTCCGAACTACCAGTAGTTTCTGTTTCATACATTCTTGCTGTAGTTGTATTGTGAGTGAAATGCTTGAAAACGCCATTCTCAATAATATCGAGTTTTTGGGTTGGTGCACCTTCAACATCGAAACTTCTACTTGCCATTCCTCCTTCCATATGCGGATTATCCGTGGCGGTGACAGATTCTGGACCAAGTTGTTGACCGATTTTATCTCCTAAGGGAGAAAGTCCAATTAAGACGAGGAATGGATTTGCAGCTCCTGGTAGATATGCAATCACGTTAGCTGCTACCGTTGGATTCATCACCAAATCGTATGTTCCAGGCTCTCCCTGTGTTGCACCTACAGCTTTCTTAGATAGTTCACCTGCCTCTCTTCCTGCTTTGATCATTTCATTTTCTGCTTTACTCGGAATTGTTCCACATGTAATACCTTGTCCGGAATGATCTAATTCATCTTGAAAAGCTCTAACATTCAAATCAAATGACGTACTTCTTGAAGATCCTTCAAACCCTGAGCTAGTTCTGAGAAATTGGAACTCTTTTCCAAACATGAGAGCTCCTGCAACACGTTTTGCTCCCTCCTCAGTAGCCTTGTCAATTGCTGCATTTACCATGCCTGGTGCAATTTCATGATAGTCATCTATTTTACTATCAAAGACTCCTTTGACTTCTCTATGCTTCTTAACTTCCGATTCAATTCCAGCATAGAATTGTGACTCTGGCATTCTTTTTGTGAAAGCAATGGTGTCTTCTACGAGGGCTCGCACATCGTCTTCACTTGAAACCGCTCTCTGACTGAATCCGGTTTTTTCACCATCCACAACCACAAATAATTCCATGGTTTGAGTTTCCCAACGTTTTAGAATGTCTATGGCGCCTTGTGAGAATCGAATTTGAGATCGAGATGATAATGAGCCTCTAGCGATTGAAGCATCTGTCTTCTCTTTTGCAAAACTGATTGCAAGATCAGTGTATGTCCTCATGTCATCATTAGTAGACATTAGCCAACACCTCCCAGTCGAATATTTCTGAATCGAATTTCAGGGCCTCCTGCTTTGACAGGCACTCCCTGCATAGGGTCACTTTTTCCACAGGTGCCTGCAAAGAACAAGTCCAGATCTTTCGAGAGTGCATCTACTGCTTTCAGCATTCCTACGCTAGTTGTTTCCAGTACAGGTCGTCTTACCATTGTATCTGTTACCTCTCCATCTTTTATCAAATATGCTTCTACACCCGTGTATTTGCTCTGATATCTTCTATCGTCAATATTCCATTCACTAAAACTCTTCATATACACGCCAATTTTGATATCTTCAGTCAGCTCATCAAATGAATAATCTCCTGCCTCAAAATAGGTGTTAGACATTCTGATAATGGGTTCTCGACTAAAGGCTGAAGCACGAGCAGCACCATTTGACCCCAGACCAAACTTCACTCCGAATTCTCTATTCAGTAATGGTTCATGAAGAATTCCATTCTTGATTAGGGTACGCTTTCTCGCTTGAACGCCTTCGTCATCGAATAAATAATATCCTGAGCTATTTGGAATTGTTGGATCTTCATGTACAGTGACTTCATCGGACCCCACTCGGGATTTTCCGATTTCTAAATCTCTCCAAAAACTCTCTCCTGCTTGAGCGCCCTCTCGTCCTTTTATTCGGTCTCCTTCACTTGGATGACCTACATTTTCATGTGCAATAATTCCTGCCACTTCAGGTCCGACAATCATATCTATTGGGTGTTCTAGAAGCTCGGGTAGTTTTTTAGCTTCATTGGCAGCTCGAATCAATCGGGTAACTTCACTTTCTAGAATCTCTAGTACTCTTGCATCTTTAATCCGTTCCCACCCACCTACCTCGTTTGCGGTATACATCTTTTGCTCGCTGATACCTTCTCCTGCAGCTGTCATAATCACAAAGATATTGAGTCGAGAATAATTACTAGTGATATTTGTTCCTTCACTCGTCATAATATGTTTAGTATGCGTAATAGGCGAAATCATGAAAGTATAACTCGTCAAGTCTGACATGATACTACTCATTTCTGAAGCAAAATCCATGATAGTTTCCGTTGAAACATCTTCTAGAGGTTTTTTCACCTTCACCTCCCATTTTGCTTCAGTAGAAACAGCTTCACCAAGATCTATTGGTTCTTTTCTTTTCGCTGTCTTAGCCATTTTGAAAGCTTTTTGGATGGTGTCTTCTGCTATCTTCTTGTCCATTCTATCGAATGATGCAAAACCAATATTCCCTTCAACAAGAACGCGTACACCTATACCTTCTGACGGTTGAACTCCTCCTGATACAGGTTGTCCATTTCTATAAGCGAAACCTCGGCTTTTTTCTTGAATACACCGAACCTCGACATATTGACTACCGAGTTTGAGACCGTATTCTACGCAATACTCGAGTAAATCTTTTGCATCCATATTTAACCACCAATGGTTGAGTAAAATCATTCTATCTGATAAATAGTTCCTAAAGTCTGATGGCACACTGTTTGAAATCCGATTCCTAGAAGTCTTAAAATACTGTTTATGCCACTCATATCAATATTAAAGGTGATGAAATGACAATACTAGCGGAAACAAATAGTGAGAAATGGCGTTCTATTGCTATTTTTCTAATCTTGGACCTTGCTCAAATTATCTTTGTTTCCCTACTTGTAATGGATGAAACCACACCTTTCATCGTTATATTTGATTTGAACCAGTTTAATCCTGTGAACTTCATTTCCATCTTTCTAGGAATTAGCTTTCTCCAATTCATTTTGATATATGGAACAGCTGCTGGAATGTTAAAAAATCCTAAAATGACTCAGATCTATCCTCGAACTGAGAAACCAATCACTCGTTGGACATGTAGGTATACTGCGGACCAACTTGTTACATGGACACGAAAAATAGCTGACAAGACCGAACTTGCAATTAAGCGTATAATGGTTCTCCAATCCCCCCTTCCTAATGCGTTCACTTTTAGTCTACCTGGTTTTGGCTCTACTGTTGTTATCCATAGTAACATTACTGACCTTCTGGATGAGGATGAGGTTCAATCTGTTATAGCTCATGAGCTTGGGCATCTTAAAAATCGTGACACGATAATTTCTGTTTTCTCAAGGATGCCAGGTTTTTATGTTTTTGTAATTTATCTCTATATCTACCTTCGAATCTTACTAGGTTTGCTTAATTCTATCGTAATCGATTTAGATATTATTACTGCAGGATTACGCCTTCTTATGTTGGGGTCGTTTCTTCTTCTGACCTTTTTACTTATCACTATCTCAAAATTATTCGTCCAGAAGAGTTCACGAAAAGCAGAATTATTAGCTGATTATGCTTCATCTCAGATTGTGGGTCCTCAAACTACTATTAATTCACTAATCCGGCTGGGACAGCGGGTGGAGGCAATTACAGCTTTGGTTGATGAGATAAAGTGGTTAGGTTCTATGGACCCGGAAAAAATAACTCCCATGACCGATGAAGAATTAGCGCATATTATCAGTAGCTTTCCACTGGATGGAATTGATGAAGATAATGCAAGGAATCGTGCACCAGATTTGTTTCTTACAACTAGGTTACGTAGAATGCGTGAAGTATATGGGTTGGCCATGACCGATGGGGAAATCGAAAATGCAGTAGATCCCGCAGTTAGAAAACTGCTTGAGAAAAGAAAAACTATGACTTTAGAAACGGAGTCAAAAGATGAACCAACAATAGATTGGCGAGATGCGGATATAGATGAAGACACACGATTGTCTGATGAAGAGATTTCTAAACTTATCAAAATGCTCCACCAGAATCCCCAGAAGATGCTTTTTGATAATGAAGTTGGAGCTAATATCCTGATGCTCGACCATCCTGATTTTCGCAGAAGAATTCTCTTTGTTGCAGAAGCCTGTGATGTTACCTAACCAAATCATTCTCTTTCAGGTGTTATACATACCTCTTCATCAACAGGCTCTTCCCCTTGTTCTGCAGGGCTGAGACCTCGAAATGCTGAGATAATGATTCCAATAATTATTAGAAGACTAAATACGAAGATTACAGATTGCACTGCTTGTTCATATCGTAGAGCGTATTCCAATGAGGGATTATCAATTGAAATGGTTGAGAAGAACCAACCAAATACAGCGGTAATAGCTGCAATGCCAATTGAGAAACCAGTTGTTCTCGAAATATTTGTTAATGCACTAATGACTCCCATGTACTTTTTTGGTGCTGATGTCATAATGAAGTTGCCATTTGATACAGTGAATAGCGATAGACCGAATGACATTATGCAAATCGATAGAACCATCATGGGAATATTTGCCAGTGTCAATCCGAGAAGAATCAGACCTCCCATTTCAACAAACAACCCAATAATAGTTTGATATTTTGCCTTCATTCTTTCTGAGACCCATCCAGAAACTGGTCCTGCTACTGAAATGACTAGTGGAAATGAAACCAGGAATATTCCTGTGGCTGATTGCGAAAATTCTAGTGCTTCTTGGAGATAATATGGAATCAGATAACTTACGGAAACCATTGCCATATACGCAAAAATAGCGGAAAATATGCTTGTAGAGATTCTTCTATCAGCTAACACTTTTGTAGGGATAATTGGTGAACAGAATACTTGCTCTCGATAAATGAATCCCATAAGTGAAATGATAATAATTATACTATAGACTATAATCAAACTGAGAGAAGTTTCAGTTGCAACTGATACTAAATATACCAGTGAAAACAAAAATACGAAGAATAGTGCTGCTCCTACTGTATCAAAAGAGGTTTCAAGAATCTTTTCAGTTTCAGGAATGAGTTTCTTAACAATGAAGAATCCGACTATTCCTATTGGGATATTGATAAGAAATATCGATTGCCACCCAAAGAACTCGGTTAAAATACCTCCTAAAACTGGTCCCAATCCAAGAGCAGCAGCTAGTACAATTGAATTTAGTCCGATTGCTCTTCCTCGGTTTTTTGGAGTAGTATAATATGTGACAAGAGCTAGACCATTTGCTGTCATCATGCTTGCCCCAACTGCTTGGAGAATTCTTGAACCTACTAGAATGGGAAGCGTTGTTGATAACGCACAAAGTAATGATCCAGTGATGAAAATCAACATTCCAGATTGAAATACTAGTGTCTTTCCAAACCTATCTCCAAACTTTCCCATAAGGGGCATGATTGATGTAATTACAAGGAGATACGCTACAACAATCCATTGAGTCTGTGACATTACAACTCCGAGACTGTTCTGTATTGTTACAAGTGACACATTAATGATTGAAGAATCAAGAGCTGATAGAAACACACCAAAACTGGTAGCAGCAACAATTTTGTATGGACCCGGCATCTCTGATTCGGACTCTATTTGAGATAGGGTCTCTTTTCCCATTTTCTATCCTCTCAATAAACTCAGCACTCAAAAACATGATATGAGGTTATGGATATAACTCCAAAAAAAGGAATGGTATAATTTTTAATACCAAAGCATTTTTGAACACTTTCAATTCTTGACATTTTATGTCTGACCCAACATCACTTCAGAAACAAATTCGAGAAGAAGTATATGCCAGTATCGATTTATGGAAAGATATTATTGTTGATGAGTTAGGAGATAAAATCGAATTCATGTTTTCTAAAGGGTCTTGTACGAAGAAATGGGATTCTATTATTGATTATGTCCCATTAGTAAGTGATGTTGACATTCATATGTATATGAAAACTTATGAAGATGCGAAACAAGTGGAATCTGATCTTTCATTAGCTATGAAGGTCTCATCAAAATACGCAAAAGAATTCAGCGATGCTTATCCTGATGCTTTACATCTACCTCGAATCCAGTTCCTCGTCTTGAATGAATTTGCTAATCATCCTTTGTATTGTCCTCCCAAACCTGAACAAGTTCATCAAATGGTTGGAAAATGTCCTAGAAAAAGGCAACCTCTTCCAGATAAGATTCGGGAGATTGATAAAACAAACACTTTGGAAGAAGCTTCTTTCCTACAAAAACTCCCAAATATGATAATCGATAGGACGGGGTTAGAATTATGGACTTTACTCAGAAGATTTACATATCGTATTTCTCCAGCACCCGTACGCGTTATAACTCAAACTCACAAAGATCCAGCTGAAGTATGGACTTGGAACAGAACGAAAATTGTAGAGTATCTAATCGAAAATGATATGCAAGTAATTGCCAAGGAGTATTCTCGTTTCTATGAACTCGGTTGGGAACTATTTCAGAATAACTTTGAGGGGATGGAAAGATATCACGAGATGTTTTCAGCTGGAACAAGAGTATTATCATACTCTATTGCTTGTATGACAGACTCTGAATAAAGCGATTCAGAAAAGCAGTGGCAGATTTATCTTGAATGTAGATCCATTTTTGGAATCAAGAAGTTCGATGTCACCTCCACACGCCCAGATAATTTGCCTTGTTAGGTAGAGTCCTAACCCACCCCCTGTAGTTGAAATACCTCTACTAAAGAGTCTAGGACGAATTTCTTCAGGGATGCCCGGCCCGTTGTCACTGATTATGATGATGACATCCTCCAAATCTCTGGATATTGAAATGTCTACTTTTGGATCATTCCCACAATATTGGGCACTATTACGAAGAATGTTTTCAAATGCCATAGGAAGTAGTGAGCCACCAGCAACCTTGAGATTTTCAGTTTCTGGATAGTCTATTTCAATTTTCATTCCACGATGCGTCTTTTCAGCTTGCTTGGCTATCTTAGTAAGCATCTTTGATATATTAGCTTCTACTTCTTTGTCCAATTTATCGAAGGACTTGACGAGTTCACTCATTCTTTCTGCAGCTGCGAATGCAGATTCAATCATTTCGTTTGCAGTACCTGTCAAATCTGATGAGAACATCTTAATAGCTTCTATGTAACCTAACACAACCTGCAGGTCGTTTCCTACATCGTGCCGAAGTAAACTAGCATACAAGTCAGATTCTCGTCTTCTCTGTTCAGCTAGGTCTTCCATTCTTTTTCGTTCTGTGACATCAATACAAACAGCAATTGTTCCATTTATTTTTCCATCTGCATCTTTGCTTGGTACAGCTGAAATTCTGAAAATACGAACCTCATTATCTTTCCTAACCATTTCAATTTCGTATGTAGATGCTTGTTCTTTTTTCCGCTTCTTAGTTTCAAATTGAAGTAGTGAGAGATCTCTTTTAGTGACAATCTCTTTCAGATTCATTGTAACTAATTCTTCAGGTTCGTATAGTAACATCTCAGAAAGTGCTTTATTTGCAAACACAATTGATTCATCCAAACCAACTACCATTAGTCCTTCAGGAATTGTTTCCAAAAGCAGTCTATATTCTTTTTCTCGCCTCTGAATTCTTTCTTCAGCCAGTTTTCTTGCAGTTACATCAATGAAGGTTGCTTGGATGGCAGTTTCTCCTTCAAATTCAATCCTTCTCGCAAACATTTCGAGATATCGATAAGTTCCATCTTTGTTCAATGCACGAACCATATAATATGGTGAAACTTTCTCCCCTCGTAGACTTTTCCTAAATCTTCCAAAGAAATCTACTCTTTGTTCTGGATCTACAAGATTGATTATTTCTTCAGGAGAAAGATTGAGAAGCTCATCATGAGAAAAACCCAGTGTTTTTGAGATAGATGGATTCGCAAAGATGAAAGATGGAGCTGGGCCCTTTATTACAACTATACCTTGAGATGATTGTAATACTAGATTTCGATATCTCTCTTCGGATTTTGTAAGAGCGATTTCACTTGTCTTTCTATCGTATGCTTGAATGAATGGGACTGTTAGGGTCTGGATATCTACAACATCATGGCCATTAAATTCTCTTTTGCCATCTGCAAACGCAAAAAAACCGAATATGTTTCCAGATCTCTTTATTGGAATCGCAATGAAATTAGTGAGGTTTATCGGAGCGGACTTCTTAATCTTTTTTGGAAGCATATCTTGTAAATCGTTATGAATCACGGATACTCCTTCAGTCCTAACTGGCCGTATTGGTTTTGTGATTTTGTGAAAATCTCCAAGTTTCATTTCATTCAAGAATGAAGACGCGAAACCAGGATTTGATTGATATAGGATTTTGATTTCATCCTTTCGATAGAATTCTGCAAAGAGACCATATTCACATTCAAGCAAATCAATAATAATTGTGGTTCCTAAGGCTGCAACATCCTCGAGATTTTTACAATCCTTAGCTTCAATAAGGATATGATTAATGGCATCAAGCAATGTGTTTCTTCGCTGGAGCTGGATGGTTGTACTTGTATCTTCACCATCTTTTGAAACCTGTTCCTCATTGTCTTTCATAGTCTGCTCTGGCATTAGCTAGTCCCCAGCTGAGAGTGTCTTGCAGATTTTTTGTAGAGATATTGTGCAATTTTTCCCATGTATCTATCAGTTCATCGCATACTACTCTTTTCAATAAATATCCGACGAATATCATACAGATATGGGAATTAAAATTTCGAATGTGGCTCCCGCATTTTCCTCGGAGGAAATGAGCTTCAGGGATCCTCCTAACGCTTTGATTATGTTACGTGAGAGGAACAAACCAAGTCCCCCTCCAGTTGTTGAGGCACCTCTTTGGAATAATTTGTCCTTTATCTCCGGAGATATTCCAGGACCATTATCGGATACGACAATTCGAACATTGTCTTCAGCTTTCGTAACAGTAACGGTAACAACAGGCTCATCACCAGCATAAGCCACAGCATTTCTATAGAGGTTTTCAAAGACTGCTGGGAGAAGCCGACTTCCAGGTATTCTGAGATTTTTAGCTTGCTCTTCAATATCTATGTTGATTTTCAAATCGACTTCTGCCGCTTCCGCTTTCATTGAAACTGTTCTAATCAGATTCGCAATGTTTCTTTCTATAGAGTCTGCTTTTCGACTGAAAGCTTTGAGAAGACTACTCATTCGCTCACAGACCGCCCTGGCTGATTTTAACATCTCACTTGATTCGTTTTTTTCACCAACGGTAATCATCTCAATCATATCGATGTATCCCTGAATTAACTGCAAATCATTTCCTACATCATGTCGAAGTAGACTAGAATAGATTTCAAGCTCTTTCCTTTGCTGTTCCTTCATTTCCTCATTCTTTCTTCTTTCTATGTACAAATTGAGCTCTAATGCAACTGCATCCAAGAGGTCTTCCTCTTGATTAAGAAATGGGTCTAATTCACCATCGGGAATCTCTATTGTTTTTGGATAAGTTACTTCTATGAATCCACATCTCTCGCCAAATACTTTCAGTTCCTTTGACAGTATATGTTCTTCATCTTCAACTAGTTGGATGTCCACAGTAAATCCTTCAAAGGTGATTCTCACATTAGCTAAATGAGGATATTGCAAAGCACCTTGGACTAAATTGACTACTTGAAAGAATGTGTCCTCAAATGAGCTATCTGTATTCGAGAGGGCTTGTGTAACTGTTCTCAGACAGATTATCTCTCTTGTCGTGCGTTCTAGTTCTTCTTTATCTCGCTTTCTTCCAAGATAACCACCTAATGCATCTGCAAGAGAATCTAGCAAAATTCTCTCTTGTTTTCTAAATGGACCTTCAAACTCATCTGGATAGTCCTTCAACAAGCATACTTGAATCGTTCCAACTTTTTTATCGATGATGCAAACATCTGCATATTGACACCACTCTGTCCGCATGAAATTTTCCGTTTGCTCTGTGATTCCTTCACAAGTGATTTTGACTACGGTATCATCAGGATACTGATATGCTGTCGGAATCAGATGTGCTAATTGATACAGAACGTCTTCAATTATCCTGTTAGGGTCTGTTAATAACTTGGAACTTGAATACAGACAAACTTGTTCACGTATTGTTTGTCGAAGATTTTTTGTTGTCCGCTCAAGAATTTCCATGTACTGTTCACGTTCAGTGATATCAATTACTATTGCAATTGCATGAATTTCAGATTTAGGTGTAACTCGAGGAATTGAGCTGACACGAATCCATTTTTTTTGATTGTTTTTTGTTCTTATACTCAATTCAATACATGACGAATTTCCCATAAAGAGACCGTCTATTTTTTCTTGGACAATCTCTTGATCTGTTTCATCAATAATCTCATAGAGCGTTTTTTCAACAATTGATGGAATATCTTCTCCTACTATATTGGAGAAAGCACTGTTTGCATAGAGGATACACGCATCTTGATTTATGATAATAACAGCTTCTGGAAGCATTTCTAAGGACTGTCGCAACTTGATTTCACTATCATCTGATACTGTGTCATCAATTGAATCGTTACGTCCTTCATTCAAAGCCTTAATCCCCTTTGAGAAAATTGCAGTGCGATTAACATGTGTCCCTATTGTCTTTCAGTTTTTTTAGCAGATAAACAAATTCGCTATGTGCTTATTATCCAACTTACACTGGTAGAGTGATTTTGAAAGTAGCTGATTCTGGATCTATTAGTTCAATGGTACCACTTAAACTCTGAATAATCTGTCTGGTTAGGTAAAGACCTAGTCCTCCTCCTCTTGTGGAAATCCCTTTCTGGAATATTCTTTCTTGAATTGATGGATCTATCCCCGGACCATCATCTGATACGAAAATTTCAAGGATGTCTGATTTCTTTTTACAAGTCAATCTCACTGTAGGACTATCTCCTGCATGAATTGCTGAATTTCTGAATAAATTAACAAATGCGATTGGTAAAAGTCTTGAAGATGGTGCCATTGTATCTTTTACTGATTTATCTATTTCAATTTCTATTGTTAAATTGGCATTAGCTTTTTCAGATTGTTCTGCAATTTCTCTGAGCAGTTGCCTAATCTCTAAACGATTACTTTTCTTGGTTGGAGTAAATGTCTGAAGCAAATTTGCCATCTGTTTTCCAACATCTAATGATTGCTGCAGACGATTTCGAGATTTCACATCATCTTCTGGTAAAGTTGCTAGTGTGAGTTCAACATATCCTAAAGCAATTTGCAAATCTGAGCTTAGGTCATGACGCATTATTGATGTATAGAGTTCAAGTTCTCTCTCATACTGCTTTTGCATTTCTTCATGATATTTTCTCTCTGAGATGTCACGAATGAATGATATGAATAATTCTTGATTTGCGGAGTGCAAATGACCTAAAGAAATTTCTACAGGTATCCTTTTTTCAGCTTTTGTGAAGACAGTCAATTCAAAGACATCTGATTCAATTCCTTCATCCTGCTTATAGACTGGATGTTTGGGGCGACTACGTTCCTCTGGAGCAACTAGCATTCGGCTATTCATTCCTACTAATTCTTCTCGAGAATAACCGAATAATTCACATGCTGCTTGATTTGCATGGGTTATTAGTTCCTCAGCTGTTTCAATTGTTATCGCTTCCTGAGCACCTTCAAATAGCAGTTTGTATCTCTCTTGACTTGCTTGCAGCGCCCTTTGTGCTGCTAATTCTTCTGTGACATCATCAATGATTCCTACAGTACCTGTTATCTTTCCATCAGCATTTCTCCAAGGTGCAGCTGAAACCCGTAAAATTCGACATTCTCCAGTCTTATGAGTCATCGTAACATTGTATATCGAAGGATGTCCTTCAAGTCTTTGACTGGTCTGGTCTTGTATTTCTTCAATTTCAGAGGAATCAATAAAATCTAACACACTTCTTCCAATGAGTTCTTGTTTTGAGTATCCAATAATCTCGGCCATATAATCGTTAACAAAAATGAAATCTTCAGAGAGATCAACTATAGCTATTCCTCTTGGTAGAGAAGTCACGGCATCCCAGACTGATTTAAGATCAGCTTGTAATATTGCTGCAATCTTATCAACTGAAACACCTGATTCTTCTTTCATAATAATCCTGTTCCTAATTAGAGGAGAGATGGTCATACTCGCTGTTGAGAACCCACCCAAGTCACTCTGAAGAGTATCTTCCAAATTGTTATGTTTTTCTATGGATAATGATTACAAATCAATTATCATCTTATATGAAGCTGTTCATCTTATATTTTCAGGCTGTTCCTCAACTTTTTATCTTGGTTGGTATTCCTCTAGGGTTATGAGAACTCTCAAAAAAATGGGATATAGTGTTGGTAGCATAACAGCAACTCTTCCTCAGTATATGATTCAAACCTATATTTTCATTCATTACCTAGTTCGTCTACATATGAACGAATTCTGGTTAGCAGGAGCACTTACAGTTTGGGGTGTGTGGAATGCGGTCAATGATCCGATATTTGGTTACCTTTCGGACAAGACCAGAACGAGATGGGGAAAAAGAGTTCCTTGGATAGCTATTTTCGCATTACCTCTTGCTTTGTCAACCTATCTTGTATTCGCCCCTCCAGGGGACGCTTTCGTTCTAGGTGACATTTCACTATTTATTTGGCTGACTCTAACAATAATATTTTATGATACATGTTATACTATCGTAGTACTAAATTGGACAGCACTTTTTCCAGAGATGTTCACAAGTAACGAAGAGAGGTCTCAAGTATCGGTAATACGACAGATATTCTCAATATTTGGACTAATCGCTGGAACAGTAGTTCCTGCAATTCTAGCTTCTACTATGGGTTGGGATACAGTTGCTTTTGCAATAGGACTTGTTGCTGCTCTATTTGCATTTCTGTCTCTCGCAGGCGTTGAAGAACGGGAGGAATTCAAACAGGAAAAACCATTGCCCATAATCGACTCGATGAAGTATACATTTACAAATCGAGCATTCCTCATTTTTGTCAGTTACAATTTCTTTGTGCAATATGTTATTGCTGTCGTTATGGGAGCATTACCTTTCTATGCTGAATTTGTACTCTTTCAAGATATCTCATTGATTTTCATTACAGCATTTGTTTCAGCGATACTCTTCTTTGCAATTTGGAACAAGATGATAGTTACCAAAGGACCTCGTACAACAGCTATTGTTACAATGCTTTGGGTTGGTGTTTCCTTACTTGGTATTCTCGTTGCAGCTGATCTAGTCACTGCCTTACTTGTAATCGCTCTAGCTGGAATGGGTGTTGGAGGCTTTATGATTCTACCAGATATTCTCATCGCTTTTGCAATTGACCATGACGAAACCAAGACCGGAATCCGTCGTGAAGGGGCATATTTTGGTTTCAACGCTTTCGTTATGCGTTTTGCAGTTGTGGCTCAAGCATGGACCTATTCACTCATTCTCTATGCTTCCGGGTTCGATGAGCAATTGCCTGTACAGCCTGATAGTGCTATACTTGCACTTCGAGTTTTATTGTCGATACTTCCTCTCGTTGCTTCACTCATAGGTATAGCTATAATCTCAAAATATCCATATCATGGTGAAAAGCTCGAAAAAATACAGAAGGAAATTGCGTTATTGCATGACGAAAAGAAACAAAACCTTGAGCGAGATAACTAACAGAAGTCCGTGATACTGTGAAATCAATAAACGAAATTCGGGTTCGAAGGTATACCGAGGAATCAAATCATGATGAAAAAGGTCTGATTGCTTCTGAACAAATTGTTGAAATACGAACATCTGAACGGCAACTTGGAGTTCTCAAGACCAGTCCCGGTTTAGAAGAATACCTTGCTTTAGGTTTCATTCTATCTATGGGCTATTGGCCCTATTCGAATAAATATCCAGAGGTTATTCGTCAAGAGGAATATGTTCTTGTTATCATCGATGAGGCAAGTATCGAAGATCATATTCGTGATAGAGATGATATCTTTCCTCTTGAGAGTGAACTTTTTCTTAGGTTGGAAGATTTCCAGAAACAACTTGGATACATATCTGAACAAGCTGAATTATCTTCCGAAACTACGGGAATTCATTCTGCTTTACTTATAGACACACTTGAGCATAAACAGTACTTCGCTGAGGACTTCAGCCAATCAGCTGCAGTTGACAAGGTAATCGGCATGGGTCTAGCTAATGGCATTCATTTTCCAGCAAGTTATTTGCTTGTCACGGATTTAATAACTCAAGACATAGCGGAGAAATGCATTTGGGTTGAAATCCCTCTTATCGCCTCAAGTTCCAGTTCAACCGATAGAGGAATACTGACTGCTGAAACATTCAATATCACATTGATTGGTAATCTTACTGTTGATTCATTTTCCGTATACCATGAAGGTGCAGTGAAGATAGAATAGAAATGATATCATTCTTTTTCTAATTCATCTTGTTCATCATCTGGATACTCTCTTCTTATTCCTTTCACCATAATCCCCTTTGCTGCTAAAGCACTACATAGTAATGGTGATGAGAGGAATATTTTTGGGATGGACATTTTCTTCTTATCAAAATCAAGAGCAACTTTGATTTTATACAAACTATTACTATGTCTGTCAAAGAGATATTTTGATTCTGCTAGTAACACCACTTGTGAATTCGAGTACGAATCGTTTTCCAAAGACAAAAGACGGGTCCCAATATCTGGGCCCAGTAACCATAATTTCCAGTTTCTTCTTTCTCGCTTGAAGAGTAACAATAATCCCTCTCTAACTTCTGCTGATTCGAATTCTGCTGCGTTATCTGGAAAGTCTAAACCAGGTGGCAATGTGGACCTGTTAATATATGGACGAATGACTTCTATTGGCTCTGGGTCATCCCCTTCTGCATAGATAACATCAGCAAAAGGATCCCATGTTAATTTCAATCCGTCCTCGGTCTCATACCAGAGTCCTGTCGTTCTGGGGTAACGAAGGAATTCTCTGATTTCTTTAGTGTTGGGTTCTCTTTTCTCGTATAATATTTCTGAATCATCTGGGCGGTGAAATTCCAAAAGATATCGCTCTTTTTCAGTCTTCAAGTCGATTTTGGTATGCACTATCTCTAGGTCTAAGTTTCCAATAGATTCTAGAGTCTTATTGATTTGAGAATCGATTTTTTCTGATAATGGAATATTTGACATCTTAATGCTAGACTGTGCGGGATTACTCCAGATTTTTGCCCACAGTAAAGGGTATGTTCTATCATCTTTAGGTGTGCCAAACTCTAACTTTCCCCATGGAATCCATTCATTTTCATTTTCTTCTAGGGGTTGCAACCAGATGTAATCTGAGTCATCATACTCTGCTACCAATATATTGGTTCTATCATTATTCTGAATCTCCAATGCATTCTCAATTAACATATCATAACGGATAGAACCCCAAAACCAACCATACCGAAAGCTCTTCCAGCTCTTAAGACAGAACAATCCTGTGTAGCATCTATTACTTCCCTTCGCTGTTTGGAAGATAAGCCAAGTTTCTGATTCTCCTATGTCTTCATCGATTGTTGTGATGAGCTGACCATATCTGATATTTGTCAAAACTGAAGATTCGATTTCTGACAAAGATATCACCTTTATTCTCTTCTACGGCGAACAAGTGCTATTAATGCTATTATTAAGAGTGACCCGCCCACTACCATCATTAGTATTTCCATTGGAGTGAAGTTCCAGAGAGAACCTCCTGAAGTCGTAGACGTAGTTGCAGTAGGTTCAACAGCAGCTAGGGCTTCTATAATATCTGTATCCGATGTGTATCTTCCTCCGTTGTCGTATACTACTATTGTAATGTTATGATTCCATAATCCACCCATCTAGACTAAATTCTACATGTCCACTAGACCATACTGAATATTGTACCTGAGTTCCATTTTGTAAAATGACATAATAGCTTCCACTAGCATCTGATGGATTTCATACTATTGCTTGATCAACAGACCCATATTCAATAATCATATCAGCAGGATGCTCTATAGTTGGTGTGACAAGAAATAAGCTGAATAGGATGGTAATTTCTCTCCGCGACATCTTAAACTACGGAATATCGGAACTCCGAACTCTCTTATACTTTTTGAAAATCATTTGAATAAAAAGTGGGAGCAGGACAAATTTCCTGCTCTGTCTAAAACTGTGATAGGGCACCCCGCTGGCGAACTAGACGTTCTGTGGCTCTGAATAATAGAGTACCGACAATAACAAAGATGAAATCAAGAATAATCAGAGCTACAACAGCAGTAACGACCCCTTCGTAAGCAAGCCCATACATCAAGAATCCCCTGAATCCTTCTACAGTCCAAGTCAATGGCGATGCCAAAGAAAGATATTGCAGGATTGGTGGAAGTACCGCAATGGGATACGTCATAGGAGCTACCAGCATCAATATACTTGACAGAAACTCAACAATCATCCAACCTTGTTTTGCTGTTAGAACAATACAGACTACAGTAAAAATTAGACCCTGCATTGCGACAATAGATAGTCCAATGATTGCCAGGGCAGGTAGAATTCCCCAGACATCCAGACTCACTCCAAAGATTAACACGGACGCTGCGAGCTGAAGAACTACTCCGAGACCTCCATGCTGCAGATTATGTAGTGTAGACCCCCAGACAAGGGTCTCACGATTCATTGGTGTGGTCATGAGAGTTTCCAAGGTACCTACGTTTTGTTCACGTCTTAGTGAGAATCCTGTGCCCCAGAGCAAGCTAAGTGCAAGTCCAGTAAACGCAGTTCCTATCGCGATGTATGATAACCAGTCAGAAACCCCTGTTAAGTCCTGAAGGGGTATCGACTCGGTAGAACCGGTTAAGGCGGATCCTGCAATGAGGTAGGGAATAAACCAGATGAAAGGCATAACAATGAACCAAAGAACACTGAGGGGGTAACTCAGTTCAACTTTCCACTGTTTTATTGCCATTGCGCTAGCAGCTCGAAGTTCAGCTCTGAATCCTTTGCGTTGCCACATCTTCTGAAAGATTTCAGATTCAACTTGTTCAGTCATTCTAGAAGCCTCCCATATGTCCACGTTGCTTGGTCCATTTCTCTGCCCATTTGAAAGAAGCCATTCCTATACCCCAGAATATCAGTGCTAGAATACCTAAAGCCCCAATTGATTGAATGAATGTCAATAGATTCATTGTCCCATTGATAGCAATCTCTCTGATTGTGATGATACCTATCGTAGTTGGCACTATGTAGGCAATTGCTTGAGCTGACCTTGGAAGGGCCTGAACCGGATATTGAATTGGCGAGAGCATGTAGGTGGATTCAGATATCAGCTGAGTGAGGACACTGGGATCTTTGAAGACTAGTATCAATCCAGCCACCATGAATCCGAAGCCGTACAGAGCGAATACCATGATGAGTAGAATGATGATAGTCGGAGCTATAGCAGTTATCGCATAGTTTACACCAAATATCGCCATTGCAAAGCACAGCATGATGATTGCCTGTAATGTTCCTTGAATTGAGTCGGAAAAAGCTGCTCCAAGTAGGATACTAATTCTCGGTACAGGGGCTGTGAATAATGGTTCAAGAGTACCACTGAATTGCTCCCAACGGAAGTTGTTCCCAATACCCCAAATCGAATTATCCAGATACATAAATACAAACCAGCCTATCACTGAGAATTGCACGAAATCACCAAAGCCTGATAGTTCGGTGAAATGTGTGCTGGTCTCAGGTCCTGCTAATGCTGTTGCCATCAGGATAAATGGTGCAAACCAGAGAAGAGGCAATACTCCCCATACTAGGAAGTTTGCAGGATATCTAACTGCAATCTTTAGGTTCTTAGTTGCAAATATCTTTGCTGCTGACCAGTCCATGATACGTGGTTGGAAATCGTCTAGGTACTCCGTTCCATCCCTCACGCGATCTGTTTCTTGCTTTTGGAGTGTTTCGGTCAATCTGCGATTCGCCTCCCTGTAAGCTGTAGGAACACATCATCCAGTGTTGGCTCTTTAACCTCAAAATGCTCGACCTTCAGGTCTGACTTATCCCGTAACAACGAGAGCAGTCTGTATGCTAGGTCATATCCATCCTTTGCAGTCACTATAACTTCTGAGTGCCCATTCTTCGAGGTCATACTAGCAGACATCACGTCTTCGACTTTTTTGATTCTCTCAAGGTCAGGAATTCCTGAGACCTTCATATGCAAGCTGTCGTAGTCCCGGACACCTTCCTTCAATTCATGAGGTGTTCCGAAACTCTTGATTTCTCCTTTGTTAATCAGAGCTATCTTATCACAGAGCATGTCAGCTTCGTGCATGTAGTGTGTCGTCAGAAGGATGGTTTTATGTTTCAACTCTTGTTTCACGTACTCTCTCAGGTCAGTCGCAAAAGTAGGATCTAATCCTTGAGTCGGCTCGTCCAGAAGCAGCACCGGTGGGTCATGAATCAGAGAACGAGCGAACACAATCTTCATTCGCATACCATGACTTAGATTTTCAGCCTTCTCGTCGGCTTTCTCGGTAAGTCCCATTCTGCCTAGTAATTCGTCGGCACGTTCTTTTGCCTCATTATGCGGCATTCTGTACAACTTAGCGAAAAAGATTAGATTTTCTCTAGCTGAAAGCTTCCAGTAGATGGAACGTTCATTACCCTGACAGACGCCCATTGCTGCTCTTGCATAAGCAGACTGTTTCAAGACATCGTAGCCCATCACTCTTGCTGTTCCTGCTGTAGGTAGAACAAGAGTTGCAATCGTTTTGATCAGTGTGGTCTTTCCTGCTCCATTTGGACCAAGAAGCCCGTAGACCTGGCCCTTTGGAATATCTAATGTGACATCCTTTAGTGCTTCTACTTTCTTCTTTTCAACCGGAAATACGATAGCCCTTCTCTTCACTGAGATATACGTCTTTGTTAGATTTTCAATCTCAACAGTATAATTTGTCAATATTATCTTCTCCCAGAAATTAGGGAAATTATGTTCATCATTTCATGAGACCTATCATGTTCTATGAATATCTTTAACTCAAGGTCTCCGAGTGGAAAAGGTTCAGCCTATCGTCTGAGGAACATAAAAGCACCAGTGCAAGGGTGATTATCTCCAGTTATTAATTTTATCAGAAATGCAAGGTGATGCGGAAAATTATCAAATGTTTGAATACGGTCATTATATTTGATTCAACTCTGGATGAGTTTCTAGTCAGTTATTCTAATGGTATGTATGTGGGATATACCATTGATTTTGAACAATCTTTGAACATCAACAACATATTTAATCGTGCTACCGTCTGCACCAGTATGCAGATTCAACCTGATGTCTTGTTTGGAGCAGTTATGGGGTTGCTCAGTGCCGCTCTTTACGCTGGTTCTGTGGTGGTATATCGTTCTCAAGCAGAAGAGATGTCAGCCATTCAGGTTTCTGCAACAAAGATGTGGACTGCTTTACCAGTAATGGCTTTCTTAGTTGTGATAGGATTAGCACCCGATCTTCTCACACTTACGCAACCCATCGTACTTATTCTTGCCCTCTCTATCATTCTTGGCGCAGTAATAGGAGATACTGTCTATCTTGTTAGTCAAGAGAGAATAGGAGTAAGTTATGCATTTCCGATTGCCATGTCTTTTCCAATTACAACCTACTTCTTAACGGTGTTCTTTCTAGGTGAACCTCTCTTACTTTCAAGGCTAATGGGGGTAGTAATTACAGTTCTAGGAGTCATTGTCATTTCACGAGAACAAGAATTCTCAGAAGATGAGACCAAACCCAAGCTAGATCTCTTTGGTATCCTTCTAGCAATAATCACTTCCCTTCTCTACGCGGTTGGAACTACTATCTTGCAGGTTGGTGTCACCGACGTTGACCCAATCTCTGCTAATTTTGTAAGGGTACTAGCTGGGTCTATAGCATTCATTCCTCTAGTTGGCTATGGCCTTCATGTTGATGTGAAACGCCCAAGTAAACAAAACATCAAAATTGTAATGGTTGCTGCTTTCTTCGGTATGGCCATTGGCTCTATTCTATTTGTCACCTCAGTGAAATTTGCTGGAGCAGCTGTAATGTCTGTTATGAGCTCGACCGCCCCATTATTTGCAGTACCCATATCTGTGTTCTATCTAAAAGAGCGTTTGACTCGTCTTGCCGGAGTCGGTATTATTGCTACAGTGGTTGGAATCATACTCGTCGTAATGGCATTCTAGAATGTTAATTTCCATTTCATAACGAGAGATGTTCCTCTATGATGTCATCTCAAAAATCCTTGAAGTACATCCATTCTGGGGTAATTAACTGATCTATAATCTGAACCTCATCATATGTTGATTGCACTCGGTTTCGAATTCTACGGGTATACTTTACATTGGGACTGAGAAATATCATAAACAACTGAGGTTTGTTCAGCACACGATAGCTCAGCCAATATGATTCATGTAATTCACATTGTATATGGAATCATAATGGTAATTCTATTTTTCAACATATTGAAGAGGTGAATTTTGGAGTCTTCGTGACTCCATCCTCTCTCTTCATGGTGCTGATTGCAGTTTTACTTTGACATCCTGTTTCTCATCACCACGATAAAAAACAACATCTATGTTATCCCCGACACTTCTTTTGAAGATAGCAGCTCGGAGATCTTGCATTCCTGTTATCTCGTTATCATCAATAGCAGTAATCACGTCTCCTGATTTCAGTCCAGCTCGTCTTGATGGACCTTGTGGCACTTCAAGAACAAGTGCACCTTGGTTAACTGATAGCTTGTAGTGAGTTGCAATACCTTTGTTCAAAGTTGCACCCATTATTCCCATCCATGGCGTTGCGATTGTACCAGTCTGAATAATCTCTTCAAATGCATCTTCTATTCTATCAGAGGCAATAGCAAACCCAATTCCTTGACTCCAAGGAATCATGGCAGTTGGTAGACCTATTAATTTACCATCAGTATTGACCAGTGCCCCTCCACTATTGCCAGGATTAATTTGAGCAGACGTTTGAATAAGCCCTTCTAGAAATGCTTGTCTGTTCGATATAGTTCTCTCAAGTGCACTTACCACTCCAAAGGTAATGGTAGCACCTAGACCAAGAGGATGTCCTACTGCAATAGCAAACTGTCCTACTTTTAATCCACCCGACTTTGCGAATTCTATGGGTGCAAATTCTCCCGAATCAATTTTCAAGATAGCTAAGTCTTGTACTTTTGATTTACCAATAATCTCAGCACGATAGGTCCGTCCGTCGTCAATTGTAACCTCAACGTCTTGGACCCCGGAAACAACATGAGCATTTGTTACTATATGCCCTTCACTAGTCAGAATTACTCCAGATCCCTGACCTTTTACTGGTACTACACCTGATAACTGTGTTTCTGCTAGTTTTGTGATAGTCACACTTACTACACTTGGAACAACTTTCTCAACTACTTCAATCATCATCTGTTCTAGTCTATGAAGCACCATAATCTACCATCGTAAACAATTGTTAAAATATTATAAACACTTTGCTATCTGCCTATAGCCACTAGTTCTCCTAGATATGACATTTATAGACGATATTCGATGTTGTATGTTTGGGCAATTTTGGTAGTTACTACCATGTTTAAAAAAGGAAATCCTTATTCTCATAAAAACCAGTTAGGTTATTGAGTATTTTCAACAATTGGAAAATGAAGAATGAACTTGGCACCTTCTGAAGCATTACCTTCTATCCTATCAGTAACATCTATTTTTCCACCATATTTTTCAATAATCTGAACACTTTGATGCAGGCCGATTCCACCATATCTTCTTGCCATATCAAATAATTCCTCTTTTCTGGAATCTGGAATTCCTTGACCGTTATCCGCAATCTCTAAGAAGTATTCATTTCCTCGTTGCTTTAAGGAAACCCATATTTTTCGATCTTCATTCGGATTATGTTCTATTGCATTTACTATGATATTAGACAACAGAAGCTCAAGATATTCATCTGCCATGATTGTTGCTTGCTTTTTTGAAAATGACTTGATGAACTCAGTATTGGACACACGAGTTTCAATCGCTTCGAGTACACCTTTCAACGCGGCTTCCAGAGACCTTTTTGCAAGTGGTACTTCAATCAAATCCTCGGTCGTTTTGACTTCATCTATCAATCTAGAACAACGTTGAACTGAAAGCTGAAGTATATCAAAAAATGAATCTTTGACCTTTGCATCAGTAGCACTATGCATTAATGTTGCACTGTTTAGGATGACTTGCAATTGATTTCTAATATCATGACACATTAAGTCAAGATATAGACCTGCTCTATCTCTTGCTGTTCTAATTTCCTTCTCAGCAGACAGTCTATCAGTAATATCTACTAACACGGTCTGGATTGAAGCTTTTCCAAAATAATCAATGGGGGTAGCGTATGCCTCAACCCAATGTATTTCTCCTTTGCTATCAATTAGTCTATATTCATGTCTTGGTTGAGTTGGTCTTCCAGATTCAGCTGCTTCAATTCTATTCTTTAGTATCTGGCGATCATCAGGATGAATTAAATGCCATATTTCTTTCAAGTCCATTTCCATCAGATGATCGATTGAATATCCCACCAAATTCGCAAATGTTCTATTCACATAGGAAAATCCATCTTTATTCAGGATTGTTAACCCCTGAAATGATTGTTCAGCAAGTGAGCGATATTTGGCTTCGGATTTTTTGATAGATTCATCAGCTTTCTTTCGCTCAGTAATATCTTGAAATGTCCCCAATACACCAATGACATTTCCGTCATCATCATGCAGAGGAACTCGATTGATTTCCCACCATGCTTGTTTCCCATCCGCATGATGTATATGCTTCTCTTCACGAAATAGTGGTTTGTTTGTTTCTATTACCAGCTTATCAGATTCAATAAGGTCTCGACTCTGTTCTTTGGTCCAAGCTAAGTCAAAATCCGTTTTGCCAATTATTTTATCTGGACTGCCTACACCAGCAATCAAAGCAAAATTGAAATTACATCCTAGATAAGTTGATTCTTTATCTTTCCAAAACACATACTGAGGAATACTATTCATAATCAGTCGAAGCATGTCTTGTGATTGTCTAAGACGCGTTTCTGCTACACTACGTTTTGATATATCTCGTATCTCTGCTTGAACAATTGTTTCCTCGTCTATTTTGATTGAAGTCGCAGAAACTTCTGCTGGGAATATATTACCATTTTTCTTCTTGAATTCAATGTGAAATGTATATTGTCCTCTCTCAGCGAGCACTCTGAAAGGATCAGTATCCATAGAATCAATATCAACCGGTAGATCATGAACATTCATTGATAGGAGCTCGTCTCTTGAATATCCAAACATTTCTTCTGCTCGTTTGTTGATTTCAACTATCTTTCCTTTCATGTCATGTACGATGATACCATCATTGCTTAGATGAAATAATGCACTATACTTTCGTTGACTCGTCCTTAGAGCTTCCTCAACTCGGATTTGACTTGTTATGTCAATCAGTAGAACCATGAGTGATTCTTGACCTGAGAATATAATCGGTGTTGAATATGCTCTAACCCAGACGATATTGCCGTCCTTCCCAACAAATCTGTACTTGTATGCTTTTTCTTCGACAATACCTTTGTTCCTCTTTTCAGCTCGTTCCAATAGCATCTCTTTATCTTCAGGATGAACAAGATCCCACATGTCTTCTGGACTCATATTCAATATTTCGTCAGGTGTATAACCAAGCCAAGAAGCAAATGCAGGATTTACGTAAATATAACGGTCTCCAGAAATGACCGTAATCCCTTGGAGGCTATTTTCCGCAAGAGTACGATAGTTCTCTTCAGACTGATTCAAAGCCTCCTCCATCTTTCTTCGTTCAGTGATATCTGTTACAAGTGCAAAAGACCCTTTATGAGTACCATCTTCATCAGTGAGCGGTGCTGCTGAGATGATTGTTGGAAGAATAGAACCATCAGATTTTTCCCATTCCAATTCATATTGAGATGAAGTTCCTGTTTTTCGTCTTTCCACGTGATCACTAACTAAATCTGCATTTTCTTTATCGAGAAAGTCTGAGAGTGGTCTTCCAACTAGCTCTGATTCATCTCTCTCAAGCATCTGGAGAAGTCTCTTGTTTGCGTAAGTTATCACTCCATCTTCATCTACTGCAATAAAGCCATCAAACATCGAATCTACTAGCGTTTGGTATCGCATGATTTCTTCTTTTGAGCTAATTTCTAACGAACTATCTGATGAATCAGGTTTGCCTTTCATGGATGCATCACGCAGAACGAAATTTTTCAATAAATCATTGATATGTAATTGGTTGTATTAATCAGGATATAATCTTTAACCATTAAAATTCTAGCGATAAAACTCAATAGATGGAAGTAATACCCATTAGTTTGAAGTCACACTTTCAGGAAATGAGAAAGATGGACAACGAAGATTGGACTTGGATTGGTGATTGGTCTGGCAGACGTGCTCTATTGACTCCTGCAAAAGAAGCTCTCGTAGATAATGTCACTGGTACAAGATATAGTTATTCAGAACTGAACGTTGAAGCTAACAAGCTTGCTAGGCTTCTTTTGGATTGTGATATACAGAAGGGTGATCGAGTTGGTGTGTACAGCAAGAACCGATTCGAAATGATTTCACTCTTTCTGGCTACTGGAAAAATTGGTGCTATTTTGGTTCCTATGAACTATCGACTTGCAACTAGGGAAACACTCTATCTTATTCAAAAAACAGATCCAGCTATCATGTTCTACGATGAAGAATTGCAGGACTCTTTTTTGGGTGTAATCTCCAAACTTGAAGACCGTTCACTTTTCGTTTTTGGTAAACAAACTGATGATGCACAGTCTTTGAGCAATAAACTATCAAAGACTAGCAAGAAACCTATCGATAAACCAACACTTGAGTTCGATGACCCCGCATTGATTGTGTTCACTGGCGGAACCACTGGTCTTCCTAAAGGTGCAATTTTGTCTCATCGGCTGGTATTTTGGAATTCAGTGAACACCATCACATCATGGGGCTTGAGACCTGATGATATCCAACCTCTGCTATTTCCACTGTTTCACACTGGTGGCTGGAATGTGTTACTCGTGCCATTCTATCATATTGGAGCAACTACCATCCTAATGGGTGATTTCAATCCTGATGAAACTCTCAAGGTTATTGAGAAGGAGCAGGCATCCATCGTCATTGGTGTTCCAACAATGTTTCAAATGATTGCTCAATCCAAGAAATTCGCAACCACTAATTTGGACTCTGTTCGTGTATTCATCAGTGGTGGAGCTCCTTGTCCTGTTGCTATAATGGAGAACTACTGGGATCGTGGAAAGGATTTCAAGATGGGCTATGGTCTAACTGAAGTTGGTCCAAACAACTTCTATCTTCCTGAGAGTAGAATTAGGGAAAAACCTAATTCAG
Organism: Promethearchaeota archaeon; assembly: GCA_014728035.1. Classification (GTDB taxonomy): domain Archaea; phylum Asgardarchaeota; class Thorarchaeia; order Thorarchaeales; family Thorarchaeaceae; genus SHMX01. Next base: position 26,348 of record WJMJ01000075.1, read on the forward strand.
TTGGCTTTCCGGTTCTCCACTGTGATATGCGAATAGTTGATGATGACCTAGTAGATGTCACTGATGGCGAGGTTGGTGAATTATTGTTGAAAGGTCCTCACATCTTTAGCGGCTATTGGGACGAACCAGAAGAAACAAAGAAGACAATAGAACCAGACGGTTGGGTTCATACTGGAGACCTTGTAAGAAAAGATCAGGAGGGATTTTATTTCATAGAAGGTAGGAAAAAAGACATGTTCATCTCAGGCGGAGAGAATGTGTATCCTACTGAAATAGAGGAGTTACTCTATAAACATCCTGCTGTTTTGGAAGCTGCTGTGATTGGGGTTCCAGATGAGAAGTGGGGTGAAGTAGGGAAAGCTATTGTTTCTTTGAAAGAAGGAACATCAGTCGAACCTGAAGCTTTGAAAGAGTTTTTGCAAGGAAAACTCGCAAAATACAAAATACCAAAATATTACCAGATTCTTGCTGAACTTCCAAAAAGTGGAGCCGGCAAGATTCTGAAGAGGGAGCTTTCCTAGGAGGTAAAATGATGAAGAATAGTCTGATTGGAATAGAATCAATAGGTGTTTACATACCTGAAGAGCGACACACTGCAGAATACATCTCATCACAATCTGGTACACCTGTGGATATTATCAAGACAAAAATTGGAATGAAGAGCAAAGCAGTTCCAGGCCCACATGATCATACTGTCGCAATGGGTGTGAAAGCAGCAAAAGTTGCAATTGAACGAGCTGGAATTGATCCTGCTAAAGACATCGACCTCTGTATTTGGGCTGGTGAAGTTCATGCTGAACACCCAATGCAGACATACGGGATAAAATTCCAGGGAGATGTCGGTGCAACAAGTGCATGGGCATTCGATGTAAATCAACGATGCGGTACGGTAGTAGTAGCCATGATGCTTGCAAAATCTTTGATGCAGACCCAAGGGTATAAACGTGTCTTGATTGGTAGTGGCTATCGAAATAGCGATTTGATAGATTATTCCAATATCCGAACCAGATTCATGCATGATCTTGCTGCGAGTGGTGTAGCTATGATTATGACTCGAGACTATCCTAAAAATATTGTTCTAGAAGGGAGTGTTATCTCGGACGGGCAATTCTCTGAAGATGTTTATGTTCCAGCTGGGGGCACAGTTATGCCTGCAACCTGTGAGACCATAAAGAAAGGGTTGCATTATCTTGATGTTACAGACCCTGAAGGTCTCAAGAAACGATTGGACAAACTCTCTATGCAGAATTTTCTCCGGGTGGTGGATGAATCTCTTGAAAAGTCTGGGCATACCCGTGAAGATATCGATTATCTAGGTCTCATCAGAATGAAACGAAGCGCTTTCGAATATGTCGCTAATGAACTCGGAGTCGACCCTTATGACCAATCCACGTATTTCGAAGAATGGGGGCACATGGGACAGAATGATGCCATTGTTTCAATAGAAGAAGGTCTCAAGGACGGAAAGATAAAGGATGGAGATATTGTAGTTCTGACTGCAGCAGGAATTGGTTGGTCTTGGAACGCAATGACAATCAAATGGGGCCCAACTAAATAGGAGATGTAAAAATGAAAGTAACAAAGTATGAAGATCTGAAGATCGGTGATGATGCCGAAGTAGTTCACACCATCACTGAAGAAGACATTGAAACATTCGGAAAATTGAGTGGGGACCGCAATCCTGTTCATTTCAATGAAGAATGGGCAAAGACCACTCTATTCAAGAGCCGTATCGCTCATGGCATTCTAACTGCATCCTACATTAGTACAGCAATTGGAATGCATCTTCCCGGACCTGGCACAATCTATCTTGGTCAAGAGATGAAGTTTCTTCGACCTGTTCGAATTGGAGACACGATTACTGCCAGAGTTGAGGTCACCAAAAAAGATGATGAGAAAAAACGAGTCACACTCAAGACTACTTGTACTAATCAGCATGGCAAAGTTGTGCTTGATGGAAGTGCTACCGTGACTCTAATGCAGATGTGATTATTCCATAGCTGGAATTTGAATTATGAAAGTAGCTCCTTGAGAGGGATCATTCTCAATTCTATCATCTACTTCAATTGATGCATTGTGTCTATCTAGTATCCGTTTTGCTAAAGTAAGTCCCAATCCAATTCCCATACTTGTCTGTTCAAATCGTTTGAACAGTATTTCTTTTCGCTCATCTGAAATTCCTGGGCCGAAATGTCTAATTTCAACAACTACCAAATCACGTTTGCGTGCTACTGAAACATCTAATCTTACAGGTATTTTCTCATCCAATTTGATTGCGTTGTGAAAAATATTGTAAAAGGCATCAATTAGTGAGACATCTGCATATACAGTATATGACCCAGGAGATACTATTAGTCTAAGATTAACTTCTTTCTTTGGAAATCTCGCTTCAGCAGACTCTATAGAATCTCTAAGAACTGAGAGAATATCGATTTCTTCAAAATGAAGATCTCCAGTGTCGACACGAATAAATTTCCTAACATTGGATAATAGATTACTTGCACGCTCTGTTTGGCTAACGGTTTTAAGAACAAGTTCTACTGCTTTTGGACTAAGATCCATTCTAGTTAGAAGTTCCAAACTTAGGAGAATTCCTTGGTGAATATTTGAGAGGTCATGGAACATCAGGTCCCTTAGAAAATTAGCTCGCAATTCAGTTTCTTTTAGTTGTCTTTGCATGATTATTGTTTGAGTTACATCGCGGAATACACAATGGCTCATGGTAGTAGAATCTGATTCTTCTTGAGAAAGACTACAGTCAAATTGGGCCTCTATTTCAGTTCCATCACTTGCAAGTAAACGAATTTTTCGGCCAAATACTTGACCCTCTCTCCATACCTCTTCAAAATGTCTTCTGAACGTTTCCTTTTCTTCTTCTGGTAGAATATCTGCAAATGATTTTCCGATTATAGTGTCTCTATCATATCCCATCTTTTTCAGCCATGTTGCATTAACCTCTAGTATTCTACAATGACTGTCAAGAGACTGATACGGAATTGGAAGATTTTCATAGAGAAATCTGAATTTTCTTTCGCTTTCCTCTATGTGATAGTTATGTTTCTCGATTACTATTGAAAGTAAGCTTCCAAAAAGAACACAGAACGAAAATAGGACGGTTCTTATGTAGAATTCATGTGGTGGGATGTCTGTAATGAGAAGTTCAACGAGTGTACCTTCGTAGAAGAAAATTGAATCTATTATTGCATCAAACAAAGTAACAAGAAAACCAAGTATAAACGATACGGCAATTATCAGTTGCTGAGTTTTCATTTACCCCACCTGCATGGTAGACATGCATTGGTGATGTAAACCGATGTTAGTATATACACCTTATTCGGATAGGTATTATTCCTAAGATATCTATCGTATTGTAAATTATCTCCTTAATAGCCATTCTCCAACTACCGATAAAGCATCATTACAGAGTTCCACTTCCAGCTACTGCTGACTCATTTGACCTCGATTTTGGATAATTCGCAGGCCAATTTGTTTCCATAGATTAATCCTGATTCTGGAATCCTGTTAAAGTGAATAATCAAATACTTCGCCATTGCTAGAAAATGGATCGATTTCCAATCGCTGCTTAAGTGTTAAAGTCGATATCCTGATTAATTCCAATAAACTCTACAGGTTCATTTTTCCCCGGAAAGAGTTAAAAATTCCAACTAATGTTTATCTTATGCCAAGCCGCCGCACATGGGGATTATCAGTCATAGTTGTTACTGTATTGGGTTTCTTCTACTTCTATGGGGGAAACTTGCTGCCTGCACAGGATAGTGCTTTCTATCATCCTGCAAAAGCACCAGGAATTGATGCACCTCCAGCCCATCACACAATTGTTGAGGTCTCGAATTGTAGTGAGCTCAGAGAAGCTTTGTTGAATGTTGAAAACCATACGACAATCTTTCTAGATGACGGTATCTACTGTGTTTATGATCTCCCTGAACAGCAATTCCTCACACCATATGGACGACAAGTAGAAGATATTCACATCCGCGGAAAAAACGGAAACCGAGATTCGGTTATAATTGAAGGTGCTGGACAGTTTTCTGAAACCGGACAATACGGAATCCAAGTCTTTGGTGCAACAGACATCGTGATTGCAGACCTTACGATTCGCAAGGTCTATTATCATTGCATAAGCCTCCATCCTGAACAAGGCGCAGAAAATATCACACTCTACAATGTGAGAATGATTGATGCCGGGGAACAATTACTCAAATGCAATAGAGATTCAGGTTCACAGCTTCAATATCTTGATATCCAATACTGCTCATTCGAGTTGTCCGATGGCTGGGGTGTACATCCAGCCTTAGGTTATGCGTATGGAAATGGCATGAGCCTGCACGCGGTCGTAAATGCCAGCATCCGAGACTGTTTCTTTTTCAATCTCTACTATACTGATGGCAATCTCGCTGGACCTGCAATTCTGGTATGGCATGACTGTATCGGTACAATTGTTGAAAGATGTGTCTTCATCAATTGTGCTAGAGGGGTTTGTCTTGGCCTTGGTGAAGGAGAGCATACTGGTGGTCTGATTGCAAACAACTTTTTCTATAGATCAGCTTCACTCTCTGCTCCTGTGGACACAGCCATCTATATTGCATCTTCAAATGCCATGGTCTGTCATAATACTATAGTTGTTGATGATTCATATTTTGCACCTATCGAAATCAGATTCTCATCCACAACTGGTGTGGTAGTTGTGAACAATATTCTGGATAGTGGTGATATTATCCTTAGAGATGGAGCTACTGCCACTGTTGAATCGAATACAAATCTAGCAACAAGAGACTGGTTTGCTGATATGGACCATGGAGACCTACACCTTGTCAACAATAACTATACTCAAGCCTATGCTATTGATAGAGCAAATTATACAACGACTATATCTCGAGACTTTGATGGTGATTTGAGGCCTCAAGGTGAGGTGATTGATCTCGGGGCGGATGAGTTCAAATAACGTGCCAGAATATACTAACCTTCTGTTTCAATTCTCTTATGTACAGGTACATGTAGCTCTAGGAGATGTCTTGTAGTTTGATAATGCAATTCTCTCAACTTTAATCATATATCCTGTTAAAGAATATCGGCTCAGTACATTACAAACGTTGTATATATCCAAAACGTTTGAATTATTCTGTACGTTTGATTTACGCCAAACATTTATATACGTTTGATATATACCAAACATAAGACAGAAAATGATTGAGTTGAAAGAAATGAATGAACACTGCCGTGCACTAAGTGGTTTCGGAGTTATTGTCATTGGTCCAGCAATTCTACTACAAGATAGAATTCAGGACAATTGTGTTACCGCTACAAGGAAGAGGCCTGGAAGATGAGCAATTTTCTACGCAGTTACTTCTGCAGCAACAATGTAGATGGTGATCAAGTTCACACACCAGTAGCTATCTCCTTTCTCGACGGAGGAGGAATTCCAGTATATTCATTGGGTATTAGTCAAGATGAGTGCGACCATTTCTTATTAGGTGGGTTCATAAAAGCCGCTCAACACTTTTTCCTACACTTCTTTCAACAACATGTCAGTTACTTCGAACTTGACCGATATGGAGTCCTTTTACACCGAAAACAGGACTTGACCGCAATCTATCTTTTCACTGGTTCTCGCTCCTCAGCAGAGAAATCTCTCCAAAACCTAGTACTACGACTGATAGAGAATCCTGAGGTGATGGAAGCGCTCCATATCACTAGCACAACTGGTAAGTCAATAGACCAAGGAACTCAGCACATGATGGATGGTATGGCTATCGAAAGTCTTCAAATATCCAATTAGTAGTAAATGGATATTGTGGAATCGAAGCTCTCTATGCCTCTATTCTGACAATTCTTTTCATGATTGTCGGTTTCGTTCTTCTAATTATCATTTCGCATTCATTCTCCCAAAGCGAATATATCCGTCTTGAAATAATTCAACTGTTATTCTTCATATTCTTTGACTAATTGTGGGACTTGGCATTTTCGAAGAATGCGTCTAGCTTCATAAATCTCATTGTTTGATGTATTATTTGTTAGTTTTCAGTCATTTTTTCCAAACTCAAAGTCAAGCTATAATCATCTCTTTGAAAGAAACTGTTAGTTCAAAGATGGTTACAGCCAGAATAGGTCCCCAAATCAGACCATCAAGTATTCCTGCAGCTCCAATGAATATGTGGGTAACATGAAATCCGAAAAGAGGTGAAATGATTATTATATCAGCAAATAAAGCTGGAACAAGAGTCATAATAAAAATGGATGTAATTCTTCTCAATCTGTTTTCCGAAATATTTAGCGTAATTTTATTGGAATTCCTTGATGAGTGGAAATAGTCTACGATTATTTGAGCTAGAATTGGTGCGATAATTATTCCCCAAATCACTTGATATCGATCATGCTGTAAAGCATATTCCTCTACATAATATGGTATGTTAGTTAACACTAGTATACTAAAACAGAGAATGCCTGTCAATGTAAAGAAAGTGAAATTTTTTGTGAAGTATTCTTTTAATTTCTTATATGCAATACGAATCTCATTTATGAGAAAAACTCCCAAAGATAGCAAAACAAGGATAATTGTATAGTGGAGATAATAATTGATTCCATTAATATTTCCTATATACAGTGTAACAGACTGCAAGTAATTCCGAGACTGGTCAGAATAACTTGGTTGATATCTACCAACAAGGCCTCCAATGAGGATTATGCATATGCTAACAAGCATTTGAGTATCTGAAGGCCCTGGTATATTTTCAAGGTTAATATCGGTTTTTCCAATTTGTTTTAGATCATCAATATTGAATCTATCAAGAAGACTGAGTGCAATTATTGCAGAAAGAGTAACAACAAATCCCACAAATTTTACTGATAAAGGATTTAAGATACTATCATTTACAGCTCTTGGAACAAAAAATTGAAGAAAGAAAGAAACTCCTAAAATAAGATAGCTAATCGATGCATTATTCATACTCAAAGTTACATCATCATCAATATGTCCTAATATCTTAATTCTATGAATATATGCAAAAAAACAAGTCAATGAAACTATTACTATACTCATAATTAGAGTCCCTAAATCTGCAATTGGATTGTTTTGAATGAATACTGCACCATCATCCCATAAAATAAAGAAGTTTGAATTTGCAGTTAGTAAAATCACTACCAGCATTAAGTGGATAACTATAATAATAAATTGATGTTGTTTTCCAAGATTCAAATGTTGTAATAGGATAAGGAGGAGGCAAAACAATGAAATATGATATCCAATTAATACAAGAATTGGAACCCAAGATATACTAAAATCAAATGAAGCTTGAATTATCCCTGCTGTTAAATAAGTAATAAGAATTCCAAAATTCATTATAAAAAAACCGGACAAACCAGTTACGACTAATCTTCTAGAATCTTTGTTTTTGCAATATCCTTTATTCGAGTGATACAGTTTCTGAAAAATTAAACCTATTGAAATCAATGATAGGATAAGATTAATTCCCACACCTACAAACCAAATGATCAATAGATAGACCTCATCCTAATTTGGAGATTTTCTGCTATTTAAATTGGTTTGATATTCTAAGATGTTGATAGGAAAGGTTATTAATAATGAGAACATTAGTTAGGTTTAGGTTTCTTATTTATAAGAAACTTGGGAGATAACTAAGTTGCAAAAGGTAGTTGCTAGAAAAGGACTTCTATTTCTCTTTGTATTTCTCGCAATATCTGCTATAGGTACAATTCCTATGATGTTGGCAGATGGTACTGACGGTGGTGGTGGTGGAACATACTACCCATGGACACGTGCTAGGCTAGTTATTCTAGAAAATGATTGGCAAGCAAGTCCAAGTCGTACTGGAATGTGTCAGTTCCGAGCAAATCCTAGCTCTGGAAGTACTGAGATGATTTTAGAAAAAGAAATTACAATAACTCAAATAAGCTATCTAAAAATTCACATATATTGGTCATATAATGTTAAGTCTACAGGTTCAATGCAGGCTCGTTACAAGCTGATGAGTCATTTATACAAACCAAATGGAATTGGAATGGCATCAGGAGTTGATACTCAAGTCAACTTGTATAAACCGAATTATGATTCAAGTGAAACTTGGATTGCTTCCGGTAATGATTATCATCGATACATTGGTCTTGAATGGGTAAAATGTACAACCACTGGAACTTGGACGTTCAAAGTATTTGTGCAGGCTACACATTGGAGTCCTGGTGGATATTGTTACCGAAGTACTGGTTCAAGCTACTACGCATATATGGATATTCCTACAGTAGTGCTTACCATTACTACGAACCCCCCTCCAATATTCTATAACGGTGGCTAATTCTATATCTGAAATTAGGGGATTTTAATATCCCCTTTTTTCCATCTTAAGTTATGATTGGATTATTTCGATTCTCTGAAGGTAAGCTTATTCTATGTATTACTCTTGTTGGAATTGATAATCAATATCTGAAACTATTAGTGTTTCTAACTATAGAAATAATATATTGTTCAATACTTATGCCTGATTACAATGATATAGGAAAAAATCTCACTCTAAGTATTCATTTGATTCTTGGATTGATTTCAGGATTTGGTATTTTCATATACACTATCCAATATATCCTACCAAGTGAGATTACAGCTCGCCATCAATTTCGAAAATACTCAATACTCTCTTATCTTCAGCGGTGTGATTATAATGGGAATCGTTTGAATAGCAATGGCAACAGGACATTTATCTCTCACATTTTGGTCTGGATAACTTCTTTGGACACTGTGTTCTATACTGAATAGTTTCAGTACAGGCTCAAACTTGGTCGTCCTGCTATTTTTTCAGAAAATTATCTACTAACGAATTGAACTCATCTGCATGGTCAGTTATGATGAGATGTCCCGCTTTATCTACGATGATTATATCTGATTGAGGAAGCCACTCGTGTAACATCTCAGATGCCCAGACGGGAGTTGTGATGTCCTCTTTCCCTACAATAAGAAGAGTTGGTATCTCAAGATTTCTCAGATTCTCACAAATGTTGAAACCTGCTGATGCAGCAGTGGCATATAGTGCATCCTTTTGGGTCATATGATCCGTGACCATTTTAGCAATCCATTTCGTGTCTTCTTCATTGTAGGGAGAGAGACCACGTTTACCAATTCCTAGGGCAAATTTCTCAATAGGATTACCTTGTACTCTACCTGCAACATCTGTCACAGCTTCATTACTGACGAAACAGTAGGAGCTTGCAACTACTAATTTATGGATTTCCTCGGGATGTTCAAGTGCATATACAAGCGCTACCATTCCCCCAAGTGAATGCCCCATGATTGACACTTCAGAATTCCATCCCAGATGCTCCATGAGAATGACCATATCATCAACATAGTTTCTGATTGTGTATCGTTTTCCAGTCTTGATTGACCGACCATGTCCATGGAGATCAAATCGAAGAATATGATAGTCCTGCTCAAAATAGGATAACTGATCTCTCCAACAATCTGCATTTAGGAAAAGCCCGTGAATCAAGACTATTTTTGGACCCGTTTCGTTTCCGCTTATTGCATAAGCTATTTTTGTTCCATTCTTCTCAAGGATTTCCACTGCAACCACGATATTCTATAGTTCATAACCAATAGAAAAATCCTCTGTCTCTAGGAGTAGTATTGGAACCAATGACGAGTTGATGATTCAATTCTGTGTTCCGCATGTTCTGTATAATAGTCTGGATATACTTTCTCTTGGATATATTCTTCTGGAGTAAGACCGTTTTGGATAGCTTCCAATATCGAAGTTTTGAAATCTGTTAGAACTTCTAGTTGCTCTTCAATAATTTCAAGCCCTCCAACAGGTCCATGTCCAGGTATAACGATTTCAGGCTTTATTTGAATTACTCTATCAAGAGCAGCAATCCAAGCATCAGGCTCACATGTGGGATCGCCTGCATACGGAAATGACTTGTTAAAGATTAGATCACCAATGAATACTACTC
>WJMJ01000076.1 GCA_014728035.1 Promethearchaeota archaeon
TCCACCTCCCTCCATCCTCATCCGCGCAAATCCGCAAACAACAAATCTTCCTTCCAGCTATGAGCTTTCACCTTTCCCCTTCAAACTTCCAACATCAAACTTCCAACATCATACTTCCTCCCTACTCCAACTCCAACTGATTGCTCCTTATCTTTCCTTCAAAAATCAAAATTCACTATTCACTACTCGACATTCTCTCATCCTTTTCTTTCCCTTCCAGCTTCCCCCTTCCCCCTTCCATCTTTGAGCTTTCACCTTTCCCCTTTCACCTTCCAACTTCACACTTCATACTTCCCTCTTCCAACATCAAACTTCATACATCATACTTCATACTTCACACTTCCTCCCTACTCACACTCCAACTCCAACTGTTTCTCTCTTTCCTTCAAAAATCACAACAAAAACCACCATTCCATAATCTTGTAGCCCAATAACAAAGAAATTATGTTTATTTTTGTATAAAAATTGTTAGTATGAATTCGGCAGAATTAAGAAATGAATTACACAATTACATTGACAAGGCTGACGATACTTTTTTAAGGATGGTTCATGCCATGAGCAAAGAATACCATCTTAACCCGGTTGTTGGATATAACACTGATGGTTCGGAAATTACCCAAAAGGATCTGATAAAGAGAGTGAAACAGGCATCTGCACGTGTTAAGAATGGAGAATATATTAGTCATGAAGACCTTGAAAAAGAAGTGAAAAATTGGTAAAGCAAAAGAAACTACCAATCCGGTGGGCCAAGCAGGCCAAAACGCAACTTGATGATATTTATAATTTATCGCAAAGGACTCTGTAAATGCCGCTCGTTACGTTAAAAAGGAGCTTATAAAACTTGCTGGGAGTTTAAATGATTTTCCCAATAAATATTCAAAAGAAGAATATCTGGCCGATGAACCTGAAAATTTCCGATCCGTATCAAAATGGAGCTACAAGATTATTTATGAAGTTACAAGCGATTGTTTGATCATTTTAGATATTTTTCATACCAGTCAACATCCTAATAAAATAAAAAAAATGAAGAGGCAAAATGATTAAATAAACAAGAACAAAAACCATAAGCCCTCGAAATCTCCCTCAACATGGATCAACAAGCCTACAACCACATGAGCCATACCGCCTACACTTACGCCCAACAAGTAATCAACAACCCTAAGGTTATCGATGCCAACCGGCAACTATTCGAGTAAAATCTTCCGCCACCAGGCCACCAACATCATCGGTTCCTTTTGCTTGCACCTACCTACACCAATCTTTATTTATCTATGTATCCACTTTGCGTACCTTGCGCTTCCCATCGGCCACCATAGGTTTACCGAAGGTGAGACGCTATAGCTTCGTTCGCCGCCAAAGGCTTTGACCCCATCTCTGGCGCGAGTTTGCAACTCGTGCCTCTGCTACCCCCAATCCACAACAAATCAAAATTCATCATTCAACATTCCTTCTTCATCCTTCTTCGTCCTCCGTAGCTTCAGCGAAGGAGGACCTCCGAGCATCTCCGTGCCTCCTCCGTGTTTCTCTGTGTAACAGTCTTCAATTCTCTATCTATCCACTTTGCGCACTTTGCGAAACCCCTTGCGAACCTTGCGGTTAAATCAACCCCACGTATTCAACCACCATACCACAGAGGGGTCACCTTCCATCTTCCACCTCCCTCCATCCTCATCCGCGCAAATCCGCAAACAACAAATCTTCCTTCCAGCTATGAGCTTTCACCTTTCCCCTTCAAACTTCCAACATCAAACTTCCAACATCATACTTCCTCCCTACTCCAACTCAAACTAATTGTCCCTTTCTTTCCTTCAAAAATCAAAAATCAGAAATCGACATTCTTCTTTCCTCTTCTTCTACCTTTCAGCTTCCAGCTTTCACCTTTCAGCTTCCAACTTCAATCTTCCAACATCATACTTCCAACATCACACTTCACACTTCATACTTCACACATCACACATCACACTTCACACTTCACACTTCCTCCCTACTCCAACTCCAACTAATTGTCCCTTTCTTTCCTTCAAAAATCAACACTCACTATTCGACAATCTCTCTTCCTTTTCTTTCCCTTCCACCTTCCAGCTTTAAGCTTCGAGCTTCCAACTTCCACCTTCCAGCTATGCGCTATGAGCTATCAGCTATAATCTTCCCCCTTCCAGCTTTCACCTTCAGCAAAGTATGTCCCTTGCGGTAAATCCTCCCATCGCTTTCAGCTTTATGTCAAACAACCACAAACCCCGGCAACCCAGTGATCTTTTTCTCTCCCACCAAAACCATCCCCGGTTATATCCAGTGATTATTTCCTTGACACGGGTTTGTCCCTTGTGCCAGTTGTCTCGTTGTAACCGACTTCTCTTTTGTAAATACTATTTTAGCAGGTATGGATAAGATAAATTCACTAATTTTGGTTATACCATTTACAACCAGTTGAAA
>WJMJ01000077.1 GCA_014728035.1 Promethearchaeota archaeon
CCCATGCATTGACCACTATTAATAATCCGGATACCTCCTATACACCCTTTCCTCAAAGCATATCCTATACCTGTTTCAACAAAGTCTCCTCCATAACGGATACGCTTACAGGGGGTGATCCTTTGACAATGGATTTCGATTACGGCTTATCCAACCAGCGAATCAGAACCACTACCACCAGAGATGGCGTTGTGGAACAGGTGAAATACTTTGATTTGGAATATGAGGAGGACTCCACCTCGGCTGGTGTGCAAAAGTATCACTACGTTTATGGAGGAAACGGATTAACAGCTATCTTTGTGGATTATGGTTCGGGCAACGATACGATGTACTATGTGTTATCGGACCATCTGGGTTCTTTGACAACCATTGTAAATGCCGAGTCCGATGAGGTAAGAAGCTATAGTTTCAATGCCTGGGGAAAGCCCCGCATGTCCTCTGACTGGACTTCAGGATATGAAGATGCCTTATTCGCAGGCAGGGGCTTTACCGGCCACGAACACCTGATGGAGTTCGACCTTATCAACATGAACGGCAGGATCTACGATCCAATCCTGGGAAGGTTCCTAAGTCCGGATCCCTACATCCAGATGCCTGGATTTCCCAATAATTATAATCGGTACTCCTATGCCCTGATAACCCACTGATCTATACCGATCCGGATGGGGAGTTCATTGATCTGGCCCTGTTTATCATTGGAGCGGGACTTCTAAAAATGCTCTATGATGCTCCAGGTGATGGAAGCTATACATTCAAACAAGGAGTGCAAAGTTTTACAGAAGGTGCATTTATTGCAGGATCACTGGTTGCTGCTCCCTATCTAGGACCCGGAGGTGTCCTGGGCATGTCGAGCATGATAATGTCTGTAGGAACCGGTAACTTCCAAATGGGGCCATTCTCCTATAATATGCCCTCTGATCAATGGGCTTTCGGATGGGGACCGGTGGACTACAACATGACCTCAAAAGAATGGGACTATTTATTTGAAGAGGGAAATACTCTGGGGCAAAATATCCAGTATGGATTGAGAACTGCAAGTGACCTACTGAATGTGTATGAGAAAGTATCCAGCTTCAGACAAATGTCACAATCTCTCTCAGGGTTGGAAGAACAAGGAATACAGCTTGTTAGTTATAATGGAGGTAAAGAAAAGTCAGGCAATAGATTGCTTGCTGATTTATGGTGGCATTTTCAGTATGGAGGAGGAGAAGATTATTATCTACATGTGAATCGTCTTGATTTTTCAAATGCAACCCAAAGAAATCTTGAGCTAACTCAACTAGGATTGTATGACATAAAGGGTGATGTAGATTTATTTAATCTTGGTGTAAATCCAACTTCATTGGCATTAGGAAAGGTATCAATGCAAAGATATGGATCAAATACATTTGGGATAATGCCAGATGTATTTGACTTTGACTATAAACCTTGGAGAGGTAACTTCAAACGTAATATTGGCAATACTATTGGTGCTATTGCATGTTATACTCCATTAGGGATACGAACTCCCTTACGTCATGGTGGACCTTTTAAGATAAATTTTGGCGGACTTCTTTATATTCCATATTAATATTATGAGTAGATATTGTTTTACTATTATATTCTTAAGTATCTTATTTGGATGTGTTAACCCAGCACATCGGCCAAAGGATCTTGGCAATGGGTATCAACTTATTCTAAATGGAGTTGATGATCGTGGGATTGTTGATGATAGAGAGATATTTGCAATATATGGTCATGTTGTGGATTATAGATTTGATTCAGTTTATATCATTGCAATTGAGCGACCAAGAGATAGTGTGCCTGAATGCGATGGATTACCATGGCAGGAGCAGAATAAAATATTCTATGCAAGCAGTTTCAAACAATACTGGATAATCAATAAAATTAATGGACAAAAATGGGGACCTTACAATTATCAGAAATATTTGTTACGTCGTAGAGAAATTGGAGTACCTGAGGATCTAAAACTATCAACAAATTATAATTCGCGTTCTTATTAAGTAGCACAGTGCTGAGTAGTGACCGTTCTTTGAAATAGACAAACATATGCCCTGAATAACCCACTGATCTATACCGATCCCGATGGGGAGTTTGCTTGGCTTCCTTTAATATTTTTCTTAGGTGGTAGCGCCATACTGGGAGGAGCTTATTTTGGTCAACAATCTGATGGCAGCTTTGACTGGGGAGAGGCTGCAAAAGGAGCTGGAGCTACTTTTTTAGCCATGGGAACGATGGTGGCTTCGATGTATTTACCCGGATTATCCACTGGAATGGGAGGTATGATGGAAGGGCTTATGATGGGTGGTGTGCAGTTTGGATTGACGACGCTGAATACAGGGGCTATGAATTGGATAGCTACCGGAGAGTTTGATCCAAACTGGATGGCTGCAGGTATAAGTGCAGTTCCGTACTTGTTTCAAGGTGTGGCTTCAGGTATTTATGCATCAAATCATGGCGGTAATTTTTGGACAGGTAAAGGAGACTACATTTTCGAATCCTTGGCTTACGATGATTCATACCTAGGTGGAGATTATTATCGAAATGATGAGGCGGTTCATCAAATGCTCGAAAGTGAAAATGGTTGGAGACCAGGTGAATTTGGAATAGATGACATATCAGTGGAAGATGTTTATGATGAGATTTATAGAGGAAATATGTACTACCGTGGAACTGATGGTGTTATTTATCGTGCACCTGTAGATGGTGGGATCACAAACGCTGTTTCTGGATATACTTATGTAAGTAAAGAAAGCCTGTTTTCTACATCGGTTAAAATCCACATGTCTCCTCATGTGACTGTGAATGATTTCCAAATTACCCTAAACCATGAGTTTATTCATGCTTTCCATCGAGTTTCTGGGATGTCTAAGCTCCTTGGTAATCAGTTTAATAATTACACTGAGACTTCAGCCTACACATATTCTATGCAATTTAGACCGACAAATGCTTCTATAGGATTAAGGACTTATCAATACTATGGTCCATATAATATATACAACTGGCCTAATTATTTAATTGGAATCAGATGAGATTAACAAGAGTGCTGTATATCTCGCTTTGCCTATCATTAACTGCTCCTGGTAGTATAGAATTGTACTCCCAATCATATAATCCATTTGGTAGTTACAGAATCAATGATACAATTTCCCTTATTTTGAGAAGAGATAACTCTTTTGAAGTATATCGGAACATATTGAATAATTCTGTTAAGGAGGTTGCAGGACACCAAACATCTATTGATTATAATTCACTTCAGACAGGATCCTTTAGTTGGACGGATTCAGTGGTAAGTCTGCATTCTAATAACCATATAGAAAAATGTCGACAAGAGTTGTTGGTAATTGACATTGATAGACTAAAAAATAGCAAGGGATGCTGTTTTTCATTTGATGAAGACACTTTCTATGTAGAGGTTAAGCATTCCCTAAAACACAAGTCTATACCAGAATATGCAGGAACTTGGGAGAATGGAAAAAAAGTAGACTGGTGGAGTTATTATGAATTTTTTGATTCAAAATTAAGAATCACAAAAGTTCTTTACCATAATGGAATAGCTAGAGATACGATTATTATTGAGGAATAGGTCGCTATACCTATGCCCTGAATAACCCCCTGATCTATACCGATCCCGATGGGGAATGGATACATCTTCTCATCGGTGCTATCATCGGTGGGGGTGTTAATCTTTGGGCAAATTGGGACAACGTTGACAATTTCTGGGAAGGTCTCGGCTAC
>WJMJ01000078.1 GCA_014728035.1 Promethearchaeota archaeon
AACTTGGTGGTGCGCCAGTCGATGCCGGCCTGATAGGAGCAGGAGGGGCACTGCATAACGTCTTTAGTGAAGCTGAAGTAGGAATTAAGAGTGTCCTTGGCGATTTTCTTGGTAAGGGCCCAAAGAGCGTCGGGGTCAGGGTTAGCCTCACCGAGAAAGATGTGAGTAAGAGCACCGCCATCCATGTAGGGATGGAACATACCTTCTTTCTTGATACGGTCAGTCAATGGAAGGTCAGCACCAACATAGAGAGTTGTACTGTTTGAATAGTACGGGTTGGTGGCATCGCCCTTGAGATACTTACGAACTCCAGGATATGACCGATAGTCCTTCTTTGCAAGTCGTCCAGCTGCACTCTCTGCAGGGGTACGAGTGACACCAAAGGAAAGACCAGTTTCTTCCTCGAATTCCTGCGCTCGTTGTTTGATGAATTTCAACACCTTGATACCGAAACGAGTTCCCTCGCGTTCATGAAGATGATAACCAGTAGCAATGTGAGCCATCTCTTCGAATCCAACGGTTCCCAAAAGGAACTCACGTTTGGACATATCAATGAGGGGGTCTCCATTGGGTTTTGGCTGCGTATAGAAGGGGACACTACCACTGGCAATGAGACGGTCCATGAGTTGTTTCTTCTCAAGAATGACCTCTTTCGACAGTTCGATGTATTCATCAAGTTTTGAGAAGAGTCTGTCTTCATCAGCGCGACCGATCCATGCAGCACGTCCGAAGTTGGGAGTCACCATTTGAGAGGCCCCAAAGACCATATTGCCTGTGAGGAATTCTTCCATCTCTTCATCATTGCTTGCAGTCCAGAGATGAGAACAACAGCTGCTGCAACCAGCCTCAATACTAGAGCGCCAGTTGAGATAGTTCTCGAAATAGGGAGAGCCATGTTTTGCTGTCAGTTCGGCAACAAGTCGCCAGGACTCATCATATTCTGGCTTCATGAACTCTTCGCGAAGAACGATGTTTGGTTTGGGAAAACTGAAACCCTTCCCCTTTGCGTCACCTGCCATCATGACCTCCATAAAGGCATTGAAGAACTGACGAGCCTCATCTTCGAAATCACCGTAAGTTACTTCGGTTTCTTTTCCACCTGGTAAGACTGCAGGAACATCACGCATGATTTTTGGAATACCAGGAGTGAGGTCCACACTTGAAAAAATGACCTGTCCACCACGAGCAACGTATTGTTGAGTGAGTGTGAAGATCAGTTGTTGAGCGGCCTGTTTGATTTTTTTGTAAGATAACCCTTGCATAAATGGAGCAAGGAATGTGTTGAAGAAGAAATATCCTTGACCGCCAGCAAAAGAACTCTGTGCTGCTGCGAGCCAGATTGCAGAATGATTCATTGCTACAGCAAGATGTTTCGCGGGTCCAGCTGCGCTAGAATGCATGCCACCAAGACCGTCTGGAGCTATACCAAGTTTGAGTACTTGACGCAAGTCCCAAGTAGCACAATAGTCACGAGTAGAGAAGTACTCTCGGTCTTTGATATAGATGTCACCTTTCATATGAGCATCAGCAAGATGTGTTGGAATACTAAGGTAGGTATGCTGTTCCATAACTTGGTCGTGAACTAGTTTTGCTATTGTTTCAGGATTTCGCATGAGATTTGCATTGGAAGTATGATCGCCTGGGTCGTGGATAAGCTGGCTGAGATCGTACATTGGAATACCAACACGAGTATAGAGAATACGTTCTCTCTCCATACCCATTTCAGCTAGAACACTGTTACACATCTCTCGAATTAGAGGACCGGATAGAAACTTGATTCCAGAAGCTACAATACGATCCATAACACGAACTGCAACTAGTTGGGCATCGGAACGACTCAGATGGGCTTCCTGAATGAGACTATCGATGATGCAATTTGCATCAAAAGATTCCATGGTACCACTGGTCGTTCTAACCTTTGGTAGTTTTTTCTCGCGCAAGCGGATATCCTCAGCGTCAATAATAGTTGATCGTATGTCAGTCATTCTGTTAGTTCACTCCCACATCTTTGCGAATTCCATCAACGGTAGGAATTGTACCAGCGTAGAGTAGTTTCAATGCTCCGTTATTCTCCAGGATGATCGAGGGAGTGCTAGCGATAAAGATCTGTTCTTCTAATAATCTGAATTCCAAATCAGGGTTCATATTCTGCAAGTCAACAGTTTTCACAGCAACTTCTCCTTCAGCAAATGCTTCCTCCAAGACTGCTTTAGCAGCAGGACAATTTACACAAGATTCCTGTGTGAATAGATATAGAATGATATCTGACGTATTAATTCCTCCCGGCTAATGAAGTCTGACGGGTCCTCTTCCCGATGTAGACTATTTGAGATTTGAAATCTTTGCATAAAAGATTTGTCGCACCGTAATTGGCTCTCTGAACACGAAATAAGGCACTCTGAGAGGGATGAAAAGAGGAAGAGGTGTACATACTAGAATTTTGATGTAATCCTTAATATTCTCATTCCAAAAGGTATACACAATCCAACACTTAACGCCGTTAATTCTCAAGATTTGTGCAGACATATAATATACCATACCTTAGCTTCCACTGCAAGACTTTGTTGGTCTGGACCTTGAAGAATCCGATAAAACACGCGCCAATTGAGCGTGTACTAAGTAGCACCTCAGGCAAACTCCAAAGAGTGATAAGCCGAATAGAATCGGAGAGTACACGAAGGTAGATATCGAAATGCCAACATATCTCAGAGCGAAAACACCTGTAGAGGGTTGGAAGAGAATTGTAAGATTGATAATGACTGACGGATTAGTTCGTGAGGATGAACGAAAAAGTGGAACACGTTGGTTAGAAAACGTGATGATTCACATCAGACATCCATTCAAACAACGAGTAAGTAAGAGCTATCCATTCAGTGAACGAGTATTGAAAGAAAAATATTCTACACAGTTACTCAATCCAGATAGGCTAGATTTTGATTACACCTATGGAGAGAGACTGAATGCGTGGGGAGAAGAATCCATTAACCAGATAGAGTACGTCATTTCAAAACTTAAGAAGAATCCAAATACCCGAAGAGCCGTTGCAACAACATGGGATCCAAGAAAGGATATCGTTGTAGATGAAGTGCCATGTTTGAATCATTTCGTCTTCATGAAAAGATCAGACCAACTAGATGTTTCTGTGATGATAAGATCAAATGATATGTATGGAGCTTGGCCTGCTAACGTCTATGCATTGGGCGACCTACTACGATATGTATGTGATCAGACAAATATGACTGTAGGAACTATTACAACTCTCTCTGTTAATGCTCACATCTATGAGCATGATTGGGAAACAGCAATTAATATCTAAAACACAGAGGGAATATTTTTAACTTAAGCCAAGTCATATGTTTCCTGTTGTAACTATACCGGAGTCACCTAATTTGGATAATCATGACAAAGAAATCATTTCCATGTTACTGGAAGATGGAAGAAGAAGCCTCTCAGAAATTGGTGATAAGATTGGAATGTCTCATGTTGCTATCAGCAAACGTCTGGATAAGCTGCTATCAGATGATCAAATTAGAATCCAAGCTGGAGTGAATGCGGAATCACTAGATGCAAAAATTCTCTTCGTTGGCATAGAAACCGAAAATATGGATGTAACCGAGTACCTTATTGAAAAATACCAGAAATGCCCGAGAATACTAACACTGGCCCCTGTTACAGGACGTTACAACCTTTTTGCGGTGATGGTAGTTGAAGATACATGGACATTGGAGTCGATAATCGGAACATGTAGTATAAGCACTGAAAAAGGTGTAAGAAAATCCGAATCATGGTTTGGAAATGCACCTATTGTGCCAAAGTATCTACCAATAGATCTAAGCCCTGAACAATCCGATGATGATATATCCCCCTGTGGAAGGACATGTGCAGATTGCAGAAGATATGAGATTAACAAATGTGTCGGTTGTCCACCATCCTCCGTCTATGAAGGGATGCTTTGGAAGTCAGATAAAACAAAACCTAGACGAAGAAGCAGAAAGTAACTAAGAGTAAAAGTTAACTTTTAAGGCTCAGTCATGCTATCGTGACAAAAATGACAGACTACTTTGTTCATGAGAAAGCAGTTGTAGACAAAGGCGCAGATATTGGGAAAGATACTCGAATATGGCACTTTGCTCATGTTCGTGGAACCGCAAAGATTGGCAGAGGATGCAACATTGGAAAAGATGTCTATATCGATGCGGATGTAGTGATTGGTGATAATGTAAAGATTCAAAATGGAGTTTCAGTGTATCATGGAGTCACCATCGAAGATGACGTTTTTTGTGGGCCACACATGACATTTACAAATGATATGTATCCACGAGCATTTGGAGAGTCTTGGGCAGTCGTCAAAACACTAGTGAAAAAAGGGGCATCCATTGGAGCTCATGCAACAATAGTTTGTGATACAACTCTTGGTGAATATTGTATGATTGGTAGTGGAGCAGTTGTCACACGAGATGTTCCTGCATACGGGCTTGTCGTTGGAAATCCTGCAAAGCTGATTGGTTTCGTGTGCAAATGTGGAATACCCCTAAAGCATGAAACAGAAAAATCTGACCAAGAGGTATCATTCAAATGTGATGCTTGTGACGAAGAAATAATTATCCCGAGAAAAGTGTACGAACAGGTTGGATAGTAACTATTGTCTCATCTCTACAAGAAGTTTGTTTCAGAACGAGTTTCCGGTCTTGTAAATGCAACAGATAAAATTAGAAATTGTACTGTAATTGCACATATTGACCATGGTAAGACAACGCTGACAGATTCCTTAATTGCATCCTCAGGACTTCTCTCAAAGGAAGTAGCTGCAAGTGCTCGCCTACTTGACTATGATATGATTGAGCAGGAGAGAGGGATAACTATCAAAGCTTCTAGCATATCTTTGGTGCATAAGGTCAATAATGATGAATATCTTATTCATCTGATTGATACCCCCGGACACATCGATTTTTCAAGCCATGTTACACGAGGCTTACGATTGACTGATGGTGCTATTGTTGTAGTTGATGTGATTGAAGGCATTATGGTACAAACAGAAACAGTTACTCGTCAGGCATTAGAAGAACTAGTCAGACCGATTCTATTTGTTAACAAAGTTGATAGACTGATCAAAGAAAAAAGACTGGACACTATGAAAATTGCAAAAGAAATCAACAAGACTGTTAAAGAATATAATGACCTTCTTGGAAAGTATCTAGATGAGAAAGAATTGGAGAAATGGGAGATTTCATTTATTTCTGGAAATCTCAGTATTGGATCTGCAATTGATAAATGGGGATTCGGATTTGAGGAACTAAGAGAAAAAGCTGGTAGTAGCAAACCCAAAGAATTAGCTAATGCGTTTCTGGAGATAATCGAGGATATAGTTGAGTCCTATAAAACAGGGAATGAAAAGGAGTTAGAAGACAAATATCCTATTGCGAAAGTCATTCTGGATACAGTAGTTGAAAAACTTCCAAGTCCTAAGGATGCTCAGAAATATCGTATTCCTAAATTCTGGACAATACTCGAGAACTCTATGATTTATGATAACATGATTCAATGTAGTTCTAATGGCCCATGTGTAGTCGTTGTGAGTAATGTACAGCCAGACAGACATGCTGGGAACGTAGCTACTGTAAGAGTGTTTTCAGGAACACTCAAGAGAGGAGTCCCACTAAGAAACATCAGAACAAAGCAAGCTGATAAGAGCCTTCAGATTGGCATCCAGATGGTTAAAGCAAAAGCAGCTTTGCAAGAAGTACCAGCTGGAAATCTTGCTTTCATCACGGGTGTGAAAGGGGTTGCGATCGGCGATACTCTGGTAGATGACGTAAAAGAAACAATTGAAGCAATGTCCGTTCTTCAATACCCAACAGAACCTGTCGTAACATACACCATTGAACCTAGACGATTGTCAGAACTTGGGTCTATTTCAGAACCAATAGAAGAATATGCAAAAACAGATCCAGCTCTTGATTTTCAAGTAAATCCGGAAACAGGTGAGATGCTTCTTTCAGGTGCGGGAGAGTTGCATGTCGAAATTAGTATACAAATGTTAGAGCGAAAAGGGGTTCGAGTACAATTGGGACAACCTATGGTTCTGCTAAAAGAACAACTAACAAGAGATGGAGCTTCGTGCTCGGCAGGAAATGTTCCACATAGTGAGTTTACAGTAACAGCAAAAATCACTCCAGAGGATGAAATGCAATTTTCAGGAACGATATTGGAATCGAATCCGCAGACAAGCTGCTATCTTGTGGATGAAACACATTCAATAAATCAAAATAGCGATGAAGCACAATGGATTCGAGAGGGTTTTAGATATTTAATCCAACAGGGATTGGTCAGAGGAGAAAGGATGCGACGGTTATCAATCCATATTGAAAGAGCTAAAATCAGATATGAGGGGCCAGAAACATCATGGGCGGATGTCACATCACCTCTAATCAGAGCAGCAAGAGCAAGTATAAAGACCGGTAAGCCAGAGGTGCTTGAACCATGGCTGAAGATGGAGTTTAGTAGTCCGGAAGAATACGTTGGAACCCTTACTTCCATTCTCTCAAAGAGAAAAGGACGAGTCATCAGTATAGACTCACTGAGAACTCAATACAAAGTAGAAGCGGAATTGCCGGTGAGTGAGTCTTTTGGTATTGCAAATGAAATTCGAACTGCTACTTCAGGATGGGTTTCATGGGGTGCTCAAACTGGAGAATATAGAAGCCTAGACGAAAAAGGGAATTAGTTCATTGTCTAAGATAATATCGCCGGTTCATCTCTTGACCTAATCTGTTCAGAACTCGTCTATCAACTAATGCTATATTATCCATCATAATCAAAGCTCGAGTGACATTTGAGAAAATTGCATTTAGATATGGCTGTGCTTGAGATAGATTGGATTGTTCAACCATTTGAAGATATGCTTCTGCAATTTTTGTAAGACCCAACCAATCCTCTGTCAAAATAAAATCAAATCGTGCGGGTACTTCTAATTTGGTTAGTTTTTCTTCACCCCAATCAATCTCGGAATTGTAATGAGTTTGCAGGGAGAGAGCAAAACGTAATAGAATATTTGCCAAGGATCCAGATGTTGCAATTATGAATTCAGCGGATTCAGAATAATCGGTTTCAACTCTTGATACAACATCAAATGCTTTTGCGGACTGATACAGGCCATTTGATAATTCGGAATAATCCTTATTCTCATAGAAGGCTTTTATGGTTCTAGCGAGTGTTGTCTGACCGAGCCAATAATGAGCCAACAAGTCATCAATTTCGTGAAGGGGTCTATCAACAGCATCATGAATAACAATACCCATTTGAAGTCGTACCGTTTCGAGATTCATTTTTGCTGTTGCCATAGATGATAGTAAATGGGCTACCTCAGAGAGATTTTCATCTTCATTCGATATTCTTTTTGCTTCATCCCGGAGGTTTTTCCAAGTTCGTTCAACATATGGAATCAGGAGAGATAATCCACGGATGAAGATAGCGTTGTTGTCTATTTGGTGATCAGAAAGCATTCTGTTGAGATCATCAAATAATCGTAGCAGCCTCCTATCTAGTGTATTATTGTGCCTAAGAGTCAACCAGACAATATCATATGTTGCAATAGCTACCTCAACAAAAGCTCGTTTATCAGTAGGAAATAGAGGTACATATTGAGTAAGGATTTCTCTTAATTCTGCTTGATGACTTCCTTCACTCATTCGTAAATCCAATAATCTCCTTCCAAGCTGTGTGCTAAGATATCCGATTTCTCCAATTGAGCCACCTTCACTCAAATCTTGTCGAATATCGATTGCTCTTTCAAAAGCTTCTAGTCCAATTGTCCAAAACTCATCAGATTCAGTAGACAAGCAAATCCAACCAATTGCATTCTCGGTTCTTGCTAGCTCAATACTAATGTCTCGATCGTATTTCTCTAATTCTACTAGCACAGATTTTGCACGAGACATAAACTCGATACTACGTGTCATACTCTCATGGTCCCCAAGCATTCCATAAGAGAAGCCAAGACACACCAGACACTTGTAATGATTAAAGATTAGATTTGGATTAGATTCATCATGAACCTCATAGAATTTTAGAGATGATGATAGCCATTCAATGGCTTGGGGAACACCTTCACGCCATCCGTTTGCAAGGATATTAGATCCAATCACTACACCAGCTAATGCTGCAAAATCTTCATCACAGTCAGTTGTTTCTATTGCATCTAAGCAAGCTTGAGATGCTTCTTGAGCAAGCGCACGAGCAGATTCATAGGGAATTGATTCATCACGTGTTTCATTTACGCTCAACTGAAGTAGGACTGATGCAATCAGGGCGGGATCATCTTTTTCCCGAACAGTCACCTCTAATTTCTTGAGAAGTGTCCGCGCATCATGATATAGACCTAACTCAGTGAGTACCAAGGAAGCGTTTAAACTGACTTCAATGTTCAAATCCAACAATCCAAGTTTCTTGGTATGGGAAATCAACGAGTTCAATAGAGCGTCAGCACAATCAAAAAGACCAAACTCAATCAATTTCCAAGCTATTTGATGAGATTCATGTAATGTTAATTCGGAAGAGAACTTATGCCCACGGCTTAGTATTGCGTCAATGATAGCAATGGTTTGATCTGTCAGAAATGGTATCAATGGGCGAAGATTAAGTTTCAATGCATTATCCATTGCCATACCATATTCACCCATGATATCAAGCAATTGTGGAATTGCATACATATCGGGAAGAATATCCAATTCGTTCAGTCGATAGCCGCTTGTATATCGTGTATCAAGTAGTAACAAGAGTTCAGGTAGAACCCTATCTTCACTAAAAGAAAGACGCACTACCAATTCAGTGAGTTTAGTATTTGCTACTTCAGGACGGCGAAGGATTATTTCTTCAATTACACGTGCGATTTCGAAATACAACTCGGAGTCAGCTGATGCCCTGATACCCAGAGATTGTATTGTGGATAACCCATCATCAAGTGACATAGATGCATAGAGAATGTCTCTAATGGTTGCGTTAAGTGCTGACTCCACTTTTATTACTCCTCTCGGTCAACTTCTGAACACAATCATATGCCAATAAGTCTTTCATTTTGGCCCAATTACAAAAGGATGCCAATCACGAGATGTGTCAGTGCCCCTCATACGATCCATTCTGACACAGAATTGATTGTCTTCTATCTTAAATCGAAGAACAGCATCGGCAAGGTAAGAAAAGGTGGCATATGTCTTCTCATCATGAACTCCTTCTTCAAGCACAAACATAATACTATGAGAGTTCTGAGTTACCCGACCACTTAGTCGCTGCATGGACCTCGGCATTGTAGCAGGATTAGAATGAAGAATTAACGTGGATAGACTATCGACTACAACTCTTGCACAGACCAGTCCTTCTAGTGCATCAAATAAAATGATACCCAACTCACTGATATCATCAATCTTGGATAGCGAATAAGAAGCTCCGGTATGGGGCGCTCCCATTCTTTCAGAATATCCATCGATGAAAATGAATTGACTGCTGAGTTCATACTCCTCAACCGACCAACCATGACGGCTCATATCATTTCGAACTACACGTGGAGATACATCAGTTGTAACGAAAACTGCTGGAAAACCCAGCTTCAATCCTTCTGCTAGAAAAGCTTCAGCATAAGTTGTTTTTCCAGAGCCTAGTGGGCCTAACAACATGTAAGATACCTGTGTCAGCTGGCCAAACTTAACGAGATCACTAATCATAGGGTAAGCTATCGATTCGGGTCCAGTAGATACTGTTTGTGTCGCTTCTTTTTCCACGTTAGCAACCTCATTGAAATATTATACCCCGGGGCTTATTTCTCCTGGCCAGACACGAATACCATCATCAGTAATTCTCATCGAGTGTATTCTTGAGCTGTGTTTTGAACCTCTTAGTTTCAACACTTCAACCGACCGAGATCTAGTTGTTTCACTTATTTTTTCGTTATAGAGTACGATTACTCCAGAAGCTAGAAATGCTTCAATATCAAAAACTCCCAATCCATCATTTTGTGCAGGTATTTCACTGGTGAGGAGGAGGGTGCTCCCTGAACGAGTGATGTTAGCAGTTAGTTTAAAGAATTCTTCTCGCAAAATATCTCTGCTTTTGAATTTGTATGCCATTATTGAGAGGGTATCGATTACCACTCGTTTAGCACCAAGCTTCTTGACATGATTCAAAATTATTGCTTCTAACCCGGAAAGGTCAAAACTTGGATACTCGCCTATATTCACAGGAGTTACTTCCTTCGAGGGCGACAGATCCACAATAGCCAGCAGGCCCTCCTGTTCAAGCTTATCAAAATCCATTCCAAATCGTAGCATGTTTCGCTTAATCTTAATTGGAGACTCTTCTAGAGTCACCAGAACTCCAGGTTCATTGTATTGCGTGGCACCACGATATAAGAATTGATTTGCTAAAATGCTTTTTCCAGTTCCAGCTTTTCCAGCAATTAATATGGTATCACCAGCGGGAAATCCGCCCTCTATTAATTCATCTAAACCAGGGATACCAGTCTTTACTCGCTCAATTGAATAATCATCAGACATTACTTAGCACCTCGCCGCTGTCTAGCTTTAGCACCCAATATCATTTTGAAAATCATTCCAGGTTCAGGAATACCTGTTACTGAAACACCCCCGATCAAAATAGTAGGGAGTGCAAAGACACCATACTCTTCCGCAGCTTCGGGATTTTCACTGACATTGATAGTTGTGACCTTGAATGTACTCCTTTCAAAATCATCAATGGTCTCATAAAGTACTTCTTCAGCTCTAGGACAAAATGCACATGTATCAGACTTGAAGAAAATTATCTCGATTCTATTCTTCTTTTCTTCTGACTGCACGCCATTTTTCTCAGACACAATATGCACTCCTAGAACAGAATAACTTCAAATTCAATTCCAGAAAGAAATCACTTGAATCTTTTGAATAGGAAAATCTCATTGTTGAAATCTATCTAGTACCAAGAATTCGACGAATTTTCGTTCCTGCTTTACCAATTGGACGTGCATGATACCTAACATTTCGTGGCATTAAAGCGGCTAAAATTAATGGTTGAACCCCTTTTGCTGTGACTTTTTTAAATACTGCCTTCCCCTTAGAACAACGAACAGAGATATCTTTCAATTCTCCGAGAGCCAATTCATTTCGCATACGTTCAACGGATTCAGCTACATAACCAGACATAGCTGCAACGACTTCACGATTTGTCGTTGGAGATGCAGCTGACGCTAAAAGGAGGCCATCATCACGAGCCAAGATGGATGCAATGAAACCGCCCTCTTTGTTCATCTTTTCAAGTACTTCTGCCAAGGCTCGGTAGTCAGGTCTTTCCATGTGATTACCCCTAGACTTCTAGTCACATTCTCGATTGCGCAATTCCTTATTAAATCATAGCCTTAGTCATTCTATAGAAATAAGAGATAAAAAGACCACCTACAGTATTATTTTAAGTATTAACCTCCATTAGACGTTAATACGAGGGATGGAATATGTCTGCAGAATATCGGTTCAAAATTGTTATGCTAGGAGACGGTGCTGTAGGTAAGACTGCACTTACAACTCGATTCACACAAGATCATTTTGAAACTGATTACAAACGAACAATTGGTAGCGATTTTGCAGTGAAAAGGCTCGAAGTGGAAGAACGAAACGCCAATGTCACATTGCAGGTGTGGGATTTAGCAGGACAAAAGAGATTTGAAATCGTTCGACAGTCATTCTATCGAGGAGCTAGGGGAGGATTGTTGGTGTATGATGTCACAAGAAGAAGAACATTCATGCATTTAGATGGATGGAAAGATGAAGCTTATGAAAATGTAGGTAAAGAAATTCCTTTAGTGATAGTAGCCAACAAAGTAGACCTTGAAGATGCCAGAGTTGTAACAACAGAACAAGGTCAAGCCTATGCCGAGGAGCATGGCTTTCTCTATGCAGAGTCAAGTGCACTTACTGGAGAAAACGTTGAAGAAGCCTACAAAAAACTGTGTACAGTTATGATAGACACTTCAAAAGATAAGAAAGACTCGAAAACCATGATCTAGAGATTTATCGGACCTTTCGTGGCCTTCCTTTTAGCAAGCCCAACGCATTTTTACATTGCCACATTACATAGAAAACTCTCTTATCTCTGAGTGTACGTTCATCGTAACGCTCTCGCAATTCATTGAATTCTTGTATATGTTGCTCTCGTTTTGTCCCATCTGCATCGGACTCGATTGATTCTAGTAGGTCTTTGAAGGGCCTGAGAAATGCTTCTAGTTCTTTTACTTCCCATCGTATGATAACACCCGCTCCATCTGAGCTTATGAAGCGTTTGCTCTCAGGATACCACATTATTTCATCAACTTCACCAATGAGAGCTGCCTCACCCTCACGAGTAGCAGATTCTAAATCCCATACAAAGACAGCCTTGTCGTTTGAACCAGAGGCTAGATACCTCAAATCAGAACTAAATGAAACTGCTCTAACTTCATCGGTGTGACCCAATAGTGACTTCTCTTCTTCGAATTTTCCATCACTTGAGTCCCAGATAACAATACTATAATCAGAAGAGCCAGACGCAACTTTTGTTCCGTCTCGCGAAAACCGTACAGTCTTAACTGCAGTTCTGTGTTCCCTAATCATCTCAATTGGTTTTTGTGAGGTGGGATTCCAGATGCCAATTTGTGCGTCAACACCACCAGATATGATCCGATTTCCAGCAGGGTCCCAATCACATGTAACAACGTACAAGTCATGTCCCTTGAGTGTGTTCATTCGTTTTCTCTCATCGACATCCCAAATACCGAGGGTTGTATCACCACTGCCTGACACAAGACGGTCTCCATCTGGAGAAAATGAGAGTGAGAGGATAGGATATGTATGTCCCTCCAGAGTAGCTATGCATTCAGCAGTTCGAATATCCCAAAACTTGATTACTCGCTCAACACTTCCAGATGCAACTATATCACCACGAGGTGAAAATGCAAGAGATGTGCACAGAGCATCATCTTGGAATCGTTGAACTACATCACCATTTTCTGCATCAAGAAGACAAATTGATTTATCTTGTAATCCTACTGCAATAAGTCGGCCAACGTGATTCATTGTGCATCTTCGAGTAATATCAGAGCCATGTTCAGCCCTTTTTTTCAGAGAGGTCGGTTGGAGAAATAATGATAGTTCTTGAGATTCCATTGAAGGTCACCAATTATTGCTGGCTCTAAAGCCCAGACATAGTTTTACTGCTAAAAATATTGTGAATAGCGAAAAAGATTGTAAATCAGCGCAAATATTATTTGAAATCTCTGAAACCAACTGTACAGGGGAGCAATTTCATTGTCTCACAAACCAGAAAAAAAACCTTCAGTAGAAGAAGTTACTCGCACTGTTAAGAAACTAGGAAGAAGCATTACGAAGATTTTCAAGTCATCTTCAAAGGTATTAGAAGAGAAACTGAGTAGACTGGAATCAATCCAATCATGTAAAGATGCTTCATTAACTGGAAATGAAGACATGCGATTACTTGCTCTTTGCAGATTGAGTGAATATGGTCCACAGGCACTTGACTCAATCGAACTAGCTTTACTAGAGGACAATGAAATAATCAGAGCGGCATCTGTTGGAATGCTTATGTATATCCCAGAGCAGGAATCTCTCAAATTAATCCAGAAGCACAAAGAAGATTCCAGTCATATTGTACGATCTGTAGCACACTATGCATATGAATGGCTCAAAACTGACATGGATGCAAAGCCCGCACCAGCTCCAAGCAAAGTAAAGAGTCTTGGAATTAGCAATCCAAATGAATCGGATGCGGTCGAAGTACCATTAAAGACCAGTGATGATGTTCCAGTGAAAACATATATCACAGATGAGGAAGGTACAATAAAATTCTCAGTCATCATCATAAATGGGTTACCAGAAGAGATTCTTGACGTTGATGTGCGTGTTCTTTCATATCCAAAAGATAGTCTTGATTTGAAATCTTCATCAAAAGAGCTGGTGAAACGTATAGGGCCTGGTGGAAGTGCAGAAGTTGTTTATGAGTTCACAAAGAAAGCTGAAGCAATTGAAGGGGAATTCATCAGTTCAGTAACATTCATTGACCAGACAGGTGAACGGATTGCATCAAAAACAGGTAATCGACTCGTCAGGTCATTCTATTCTCAAATCGAGCCTAAAAAGAGTACTAAAGAAGACTATCACGAATTGAAAAACAAGATGAAGCATTGGAGTAGAGAACATGTAGTCCAAGAGGATCCAAAGACCATATTTGAACAAATTCAAGTACTAATGAAAAACAAAAACCTCTACATCATTAATTCAGAGGGATCTAATAGAGAAAATATGTTCATGGGAGTAGTAACTGGAATGGGTAGAGGAAAATACATTGGTGCAAGGATTGCTATCACTATTACCATTCTAGGAAGAGAAAATGAAGATTTATCGAAAATAAGAATTGATGTGATTTCCGAAGATGGTACATTTATCAATACCGCTGCAAGTGAGATGTACACTTCAATACAAGCTGTTGTTGCTGGTGATATTCTATTAGATATGGAATGAATTCTATGCCATTCCACCAGCTTCGAGGATTTTTATTGCAAGTTCAAGAAAAGCAGCCTCTACATTTTGCCCAGTTTTAGCAGAGGTTTCAAGAAATGATGCATGCACTCCAGAGGACGCTATCTTATCTGCAAAAGCTTGACCTTCTTCGGTAGTAACAATAGTCTGTTTCATAGCGGGATTATCTTTGAATTGTTCACGAAGATCTACTTTGTTCCCAATTACAACTATAGGAACTTTCCTACCAGTATTTCCCCAACATTCCTCAAGCCATTTTTCAAGATTTTCGAAGGATGACCGTTCTACAGTTGAATATACAGCTAATGCTCCTTGAGCACCCATATAGAAACTAGAACGTACATTCTTGAAATGCTCTTGTCCTGCAAGATCCCATATCTGAATGCTCACATCATGTCCACCAGCTAGTTTAAGCTTCTTCACAGCAAAGTCAGCTCCTATTGTGATATGATATGATGCCCGAAATCCTTCTCCCATGTATGTTCGTCTGAGGCTTGTCTTTCCGACTGAGCCATCGCCCATAAGAACCACTTTGAATAATGCTGTGACCATGTATACAACCACCTGGTTGTTGATGTTAACGTGCGAACGTTATGATACATTTCGGCTATTTTAAGCTATGCCGATTATACGAAAGTTGAGGGATTAATCCCTGATAAAGAATCCGAGTGCAGACTATTAATCTTACTTTCGGTTACCAGTCCACGTGCTAAATGTTCAATAAAATGTACAAAATGAGATGAAAAAACACAGTACTAGTAGTGAGATAAGTACTAATCGCGCCACTCACACAACGGATGTCTTCAAAAATGGGGCGAACTGTACGAACATTCAGAGATGCTATGGAACATGAAGTAAAGAGATGGATTGGTTTCAGACGAACCCTGCGAAAAAGCCAGAGACAGTACTTTGACCTTATCTTTGATAGTGCGAGAAAAATGGCTGATGCGGGAACAATGATTGTCACACCTAGAACGATGGAAGTGATCCTATTTTCAGCGATTCTGGAGATTCTTGAGAGAATACAAAGAATCGAGGATAGAATCAGTCATTTGGAGTGCGAAATGGAGCTGACTTGATGAAGCATCAGGGATGGCTTATCGATGCCACAATAAATCACGAAAATCGAGCGTTCATTCTTTGGATAAAAGAGTGCGGTAAAACTATTGGATATGAGTACAGAAACTTTCAACCATCAATTTTTATCCAGATATCTATTGACCAAACATCAGGCTGGACTTGGAAAAAATACATTCGATCAATAGAAGAGCATCCAGAAATTGTGCGTGCTGAATTGGACAACAAATATACAACAATATATGATGATGAAAAAAGCCCGGTAATCAAAGTTTACACAACGATAGGCAGCCAACAAGAGGTTGCAAGAGACTTAGAGCGAAGGTTGCACACAATTGTCTATCACGCAGATATTAGCCCAATTCAGCAATTCTTTATCGAGAGAGAAATCTTCCCTTTTGGAAAGGTCGAATTTGAAAAAGAAAAGAATACAATTGAAAGAATAAAGACGATAGATGATAGAGAATCAGTAGAATACGACCTACCGGAACTTGTCGAGGTAGGAATTGAAGTTATGATAGATACACATTCATTCTTTCCACAAGATAGGGATCCAATCCATCATATTGTGATATTCTATCAGGATAAGAAGATAAAAGTGAGGGGACTCACTGAACGAGATACCCTACTCAGTTTTCAGAAATACATTGATGAGATTGACCCAGATATCATCGTGACTCAAGGGGGTGACAATCAACTTTTTCGTTACCTGTTTCTACGAGCAAAACTGCAGGGGGTTGAATTATCCCTTTCTAGAGACCATACTCCTCTCTCTGTTAAACAAGGAAGTCCTAGTTCATACTGGCAATATAATCAGATTGTATTTCGGTCTGGAAATGAGGTGACGTTTAGAGGCCGGATTCACATCGATAATAGTGGTAGTCCATACTATTCGCCCTCAGGAATAGAGGGAGTAATAGAGGGGTGTCGTCTGGCTTTTGCGCCACCCCAAAGAGTATCAAGGATGACAATTGGAGCAGTAAATGCCGCAGTACAATTCTACAATGCGTACAAAATGGACATTCTAATTCCACCAGTCAAGAAAAACCCAGAATATCTCAAATCTGTTGGAGAAATAGCAAATATAGACCGAGGGGGACTCATATTTCAACCGTGCCCGGATATCTACGAGAATGTTGTGGAGTGTGATTTCTCATCTATGTATCCAACGCTGATGGTCACCCGTAACATCAGCCCTGAAACCATTTGTATGCGAGATGATTGCCCATACAATTACCAGTACTGTACAGATGTACCTGAATTACAGTTTCGAATCTGTAGAAGAAAAAGAGGACTCGTAGCAAAATCACTTGAACTCGTGCTAGAGAAAAGGGATGCGTTCAAGAAGCTCATTGAATCAGGTCAAGATGCTCCAAAATACAAGAAGATGCAGAACACACTGAAGGGAATACTAGTTTCATGCTTTGGATATCTAGGCTTCCGTAATGCACGATTTGGCAGGGTAGAGGCGCACACAGCAGTTACTGCATTTGCAAGGGAAATTTTGATTCGTACTCAAGAGATTGCTGAAGAAATGGGCCTCGTATTAGTTCATGGAATTGTAGACTCCATATGGATTCAAGGAGCTGATATCAGTCATGAACACATCCAAGAGTTTTGTAAACGAGTGTCTGACAGTGTTGATATCACGATGTCGATGAAAGGAGTCTATCGATGGCTAGTAATACCCTCATCTCGAATGCATCCAAGTATTGCGCCACTGAACAGATACTACGGGGTTTTCATAAATGGAGGTATCAAGACTAGAGGTATTGAAACCCGAAGAAGAGATACATGTTTGTATGTTGGAGATTGTCAGAGATCTATGATTAACATACTAGCCCGAGGGAGAAACAAACGTGAATTTCTTGATCTAATTCCAGAAGCGTATCAAGCCTGTCAACAATATATTGAACGTCTACATGCAGGCAATGTGGACATGCGAGATCTGGTTTTACACTCAAGGTTAACACGAGAGCCAGATCAATACCGAGCAAATTCTCGCTCTGCCATTGTGGCAGCACAGTTGGTGAAAATTAAGCGTGAGGTACATGCAGGACAAAAAGTTCGATATGTAATGGTGGAAGCCGATTCGGAGAGTGCGATAAAGAGAGTATGTGCAGTAGAATTGCTCAAAGAAACAACTAGATACGATGTGGATGCTTATGCACAACTTTGCATACGCGCTTTCGAAAACCTCATACCTGCACAATACCTTCATGAAGAGTACACGTCGAGTCAAGAAACTCGACTACTGGATTTCTACTAGAAATCACTCTGTGATAGCATGAGCTTGTAGAGCAATTCTTGGTTTTAGCTCACGGATAGAGATTCCCGTTTCTTTTGCGACCTTTAGCATATCATCTGCTTCTGGCTTGATGTTAATGATGCTGCCGTCTAATGCGCGGGAAACCTTTACACGAACCATGTATTCTTTATCATCGATTTCTAATCTGCAAACAATTGTTTCACGTACTGCCTTGAGACGTTCCCAATTTGTGTACCGAATTCCAATTGTTCCTAAGTGCCGGATAAGAATCTCTGCAATTGTTTTCAATCCAGATTTTGGAGCTATGACTTTGACAACAAAACAGGGACGGTTCTTCTTTCCAAATGCTGGAATGACAACTACATCGTATGCGAGACCTTCTGACAATAAGAGGTCAAATACACTACCTATTGATTCGCCATCAGTATCGTCTACATTAGTTTCTATCACAATAACTTCATCCGCATTCCATCCCTCTTGCATTTTCTTTCGCTCCTCTGTCTTTTCTGCATCTGGAGTTGTTTCTATTTTTTCTAAAGGTTCTGATTGTTGTGTGTCAGTCTTGGTTGCTTCGCTGGTTTCAGATGGTGCGAAGTCAGCCTCGCCAACAATTATTTTCATCATATTAGGAACATTCAATTCACGAGTGCCAAATCCAGCGCCTTGATTCATAGGAATAAAACCTTCAGATGAATCAACAAACACATCTGCTAAGGTCACCAGTAGTGCAGCACCGGTTGGAGTAAGTACTTCAGTTTCAGCTTTTCCAGCATGAAAGGGAACATCATGCGCTGCAAGAATCTCAGATACTGCTGGCACAGGAACATCAAGTACACCATGTTCAGTATCAATTGTTCCATTACCTACAGCAACATTGGTCGAATAGAATTTTGTATCATCAAGTAAACCTGCAAGTTGTAGTAGGTACATCGTGCCAACAATGTCAAGAACTGTATCAATAGAACCAGTTTCATGTAAATGTAATTGGTCAATAGAAACATTATGAGCTCGACATTCGGCCTGTAATATTTCATTAAATGCAGCAGTTGCTAAATCAAGTGCTTTCTTTGAAAGCTCTAATTCCGCAGCAACCTCATTAATTGCGCGCTGTAAAGAAGATGGTGAAAATCGAGTTGATGCATCATGTGTTACTTCAAGATGGCATCCTGTAGTATCTCCTGAACTGCGTGGAATCATCTTTACCCGAAGAGTAGGATCGTAAATCAATAGACTAGCTGCAACAGGAAGGAGGGAATCATCTTCTCCAATAATATCGAGTAAGGCAGCTAGAAACATATCCCCAGAAGCACCAGCAATTGAAACGTCGATTAATACATGCTTTGTACTCAATCCAATATTCTCCTAGGTGTAGGTTTGCAAACTGAGCAGATATTTGTCCCCTTTTCTTTCTTTCGAGGATATGCTCATAGAAAGCAATCTGTATTGAAAGGGATGGCTTTCTTAAATAACGTTGTGTAAACGAATACTAGCTTTTTTGGCCAGAATGACGCCATTGGTCAAATATTGCCATATACATGCACTCAACGGGACTAATCCACATCTCTGAAGAATCATACGACTCGTCAACTAGTTCAACTGGAGCATTCCTAATTAACGCAGCAGGTACGGATTCATCAGATTCACCCATAACAGCAGTGCATGCTGATGCTAAATTATCTGCAATGGCTCGACGAGTGATACGCATTTCATTACCAAATAGGTCTTTCCGACCTCGATCATCTGCAACGGGTTTGAACCCTGCAACACCGAGTGCCATACCAATATTGCCCAGTCTAAGAGGTTGGGTTCTACTATCAATCACAAGAACCCCAACATTTACACCCAGACGATTCAGGATTTCTCCACGAAGTTTCTCAGCACTAGCCCTTGAGTCGACGGGAAGTAATGAAGCATATCCAGAAGGTATGTTTGATTTGTCAACCCCCGCATTAGCCATCAGAGTGTTATTTTTAATGGTCAGTAGAACATGAGGAATCCCACCGAGAATCTCATCGGCTTCGTCTAAAACTAATTGTGCTACCTCAGGAATGAGAGTATATCGATCTGCTAAATCCTGAGCTTTTTTGGATACGGATACGTCTGAAAGTTTTACAACTCGTCCTTCTGTGGTTCCAAGAGGGGTTTCAGCAATACCAAGAATATCACCATCCGCAAGTTCAAAATCAGTGTGAGAGAGTCCTTCTAACACCACATCGAGAAAATCATCTTCCATGGAGATAATTCTTGTTTTTATCGGAACTACTAACATATGCTGCACCAATCAAAAGCCCGAATATCTTAGAGATAAAGCCTACTATTGTTCTATGTTTTTTTCTTTTTCTGAACTTTTTCCCGTGCAGACATGATACAGCGGTCACCCTTCCGACCACCTAGAGGTTCATGTGGTGTACCCATGGAATTCATACATCTTGCTGCTACCGCTGCACCCATAGCAAGTCCGTCTTGAACAAACAAAACAGGATGTTCTGCCACCCATAAGGATCCATCAGCAAGATGGAGGTTTTCAGCAATAAGCAGGGGTTTTCCAGCGGATGTGATTGCTCGCCCTGTTAGACCTAGAGAGGTGTTTCGGAGAACAAGGTCATTTTCCTGAGCAACAGTAAGAATTCTCTGGAGAACTCTCAATTGAACATAATCAATTATGGTTAGTAGTCCTTTTGCTCCAGACTCTTTGAAGATGGCACCACCAATACCCTCCAAATCCGAGAGTCTTGAGCCATTTCTTCCAACATCTACACCAATTAAAACAACGTTGGCCTCAGTTGCAGCTTGAGGATTTACAGGTACAGTTCCAAATCGGTTAGTTCCTTTAGAGAGTCGTTGAACACGAATCAACCTACTGATTTCCTCTACCCATTCAAGATTTATTGATGCAGAAAAAGCTTGGGAGGAAGCATGTAAGTCAAGAGTGCAACCTAGTTGGGGGTCAACCTGTCCACTTCCACGAACAAGAGCGTCAGGGATAGCACCAGCAAGTCCAGCAAATGATCCAATTGTTTTTGCGTATGGATATGAGTCATCTGTTATCCTACCAGCCAGTGTAGTTCCAAAATCAAGAGTCATAACAGGGTTTCTGAAATCAACTTGGGTGCCTTTAGATGCACCCTTGATACCAGCAGTCACGAGCTCACCCTCCATCTCATTAGCAACAATTCCTGTTTCAGCAGGAGGAAGGCAGCTTGCAATAGCTCCATCAAAATACACCCGTTTCAGCCAAGAATAATCCTGTAACCCAGGAGGTAGTTTAGCTGGATCAAGAGTAGCCATCATTTTTTGAGGAGGAATTCCTGCATTCAGACAACCATCAGCAAGAGCCTTAATGATTCCATGAACTTCTTCAGGACTACCAAAGCTAGCAGTTACACCAGTTGAACGAACCACAAAATGAATGTCTTTTTCTATATCCAATCTTGATTTTCTTACAACATCTGAAACCATCTTTGAAATGAACTCGGTGACCGAATTATGAGCCAATTCCACCCCAACAACAGTACTGCCAAATACAGACTCATTATCATGAGGGGGACGGATTTTTCTAGTATACTGTACTTCTTTCTCAATCTGGTAAATAATTCCAGTCTTCAAATTTGTGGTCATCAAGACACATTTTGTTGTGGTGTTTCCAAGTTCTACTGATATTACTGTATAAAAGGGTCCCATCCGCAAGGAGGTTGCACCAATTGATTGTGGCCATAGCGAATAGAAATTGTTTCCCAACAAAACACCTCAGAGAAGTTTTCTGAATGGATGAGAGTCTGAAGGTTCTATTCCAAATTCCATCCTTGCAGATTCTGCTGCAAAGATATCAGCCATTGCAACAACAGGAAACACTCTATCAGCATTACTGATTGGTCCATAGAGAACATAGTCTGCTCCAAGCATCTGTACAATCAAATTCGATGCAATATCACATGTCTTGTATGCTTCTTTGTTTTCTTTTTTCAGTTTCCGTAACCATGTCCAAGATGATGGTGCATTATGAATTCCTGAGCCTGTTGGATATCCGTATATTGTCTTCACGACAAAGGTGAAAGATGCAGAAGAACCAGCTCCCGCACCCATTACAGTTGTAGCTGTGTCAACTAACGGTTTGGTTACACCAAGACGTTTTGAAAGCTTCAAAAGTCCCTCGTCAAGATTACCCGTGCCTTCATCAAGAATGGCTCGACGGCCTGCAATAGATGGATCTTGAGGATTGAATGCAAGTACAATTGCACAAGAATGTTGCATGTCAATTAAGGTATCTATTTCATCCTGAGTTATTGAAACATTAATAGAATTGTAAATCGCTTTATCAAGTAAACCAATTTCCTCAGCATGCTGAAGACCAGCTATTCGAATAGAGGCATCTGCAGAGTCAATAATGAAAGGAGCATCAGATATCTCGGTTGTGAAGTCAATGTATTTCTTCATTGCAATTTCAGACTCTGCAAATATCTGAATAATTGCTGGATTTCCAGTTAAATCCGCCATGGTATCTTGTTGATTAATTAAATCCTCTGCACTCCGTTTATCAAACAAACCCTGTTTTGCGTCACTAACTATCTTATGTCCATTATAAAAGATAGTACCTGCCAAGACCGTTGGATTCTCACCAAGATTTCCACCAACCTTTAACCCACCAATATCATAGATTATTTGCTCTTTTTCAAATACAAACATTAGTCTAACTCCTTTGCAACCATAATTGTTCCTGTTTCCAAGGATTGAATCTCGATACCAACCCTACTTGGATGAGTACAAGTAATAACGAGGGGATTAGAACCACCAATAAGTGAAGTGAAAGGTTCTAATTCGATGTCATATTCTGGAACCATTGCAACACTACCCCTAAGGTGCTGGGCTCGTTTTTTAGCTGCATCACCCTTAAACTCAATCCAGATAGGAGCTTCTTGATAAGCATCAATTTTTATTTGACTTAGCTCTCGAACTTTTTCTGCAATCTTAATCGGGTCTGATACATTCATCATATCAATAAATTCGACTTGATCTCGGAATCGTTCAATTGCTTCCATAGGAATGTTTTCGATGTAGGGAATAGCACCGGGAGCATCTATGATTTTTCGAGTGCTTGAATCCACTCCATTCTCATGAAGACATCTTATACTTGAACCAGTTAAATGTCCGGGTACTTCGGGTCCAGCAAGAATAAAGAAACGAATATTGTTGTTCGACACTATATTCACAATAACACGTTCAATCCCAATATTCTCGGTCTTACAAGTTCCAATAATAGAATATTCTGCATCAACATCTATTTTTTTTCCAAGAGTACATACTGCAATGCTACCCTCAGAATCTTTTACTTCAAAATCTCCGGGAACAGGAGGCCATTTCTTCTCACTCATAATGAAATTCACCTAATCTATTGTGCGTGGTTCAAACAGAGTCCTATCAATTCCAAGTGCACGATTTGCCTCTGCTGTGGCTGATGCAATAGCATTACCGATAAGAGACACTGCTGCGAATACCTCTTTAGTTCGTATCATTGAACCGTACATGATACAATCAGTTGCAAACAATTGAGATGCTACTGTAGAAGCTACAACTGCAGAAAGATGAGTTGATTCATTATCGAATCCAGGCTTTTTCAGCAGTTTCCAAGCAGACGGTGCATTATGTGGTCCTAAACATGTTGGAAGGCCTAGTTCTGACTTTATTGTAAGCATTGTACGATTCTCTAGTCCGTAACCAGCTCCAACGGGCATGGTAGCTGGGTCGACGACCATCTTGGTGATGCCCATTTCTTTGGCATCTTTGATCATCGATTCTATAGTACTCATTCTATCGGGAAGAGTAGTTGCTCTTGGAGACCACCCCAAGACCACAGCCATATCCAATTTGCTTGATCTAAGAAGCTCCTTCTCGCTATCTTTCATTGATAGATTGATAGAATTGTAAATTGCTCGGTTCTGTAGGCCTTGTTCCTCACAATATTGAATTGCGTGTTTTCTTGCCTTAGCACTTGTTGATTCAAACATGAAGGGACCATTAAAATGCTCGGCTAACCAGTCGATATGGCGTTCCATTGCGGTGGGAGTTCGTCCATAAGCTTGGATAACCAAAGGATGTCCAGTTTCTTCCACCATCGAAACTCCAACATCTACCCACTCATTCGCTAATTTTTCATCAAACAGGCCTTTCTTGGTACTCTCAACAATTGGTTGGCCCTTGAAAAAAAGTCCACCAATCAGAACTGTTGGATTCTGACCAGGTTGACCACCTATTTTAACGCCTCCGAAATCAAAGACTTGTTGTTCTTTCTTGAATACAAACATATACACACCTCATTGTGGACGTGGATAGAGATTGGATCTTTTG
This sequence comes from Promethearchaeota archaeon, assembly GCA_014728035.1. GTDB lineage: Archaea > Asgardarchaeota > Thorarchaeia > Thorarchaeales > Thorarchaeaceae > SHMX01. The sequence continues at coordinate 24,256 of WJMJ01000078.1, forward strand.
ACTATCTCTGGCAAGCTTTCTTCCCATCCAACTGCCATGATGTGAATTCCATCCACACCAGAAATAGTTCGAACACGTTGAACAGTTTCAATTGCGATATTGAGACCTTCTGCACGAATTGCATCTCTCTTATCTTTGCCAGACAATCCAGCTCCAGCTGACTCTAGCCTATGAATGATTTCATCTGATATCTTGAAACCAGGAATTCGTTTATTCATGAACCGTGCCATTCTTGGGCCCTTGAGTGGAATGATGCCTGCTATTACCTTAGCCTCCACTGAACGGATGTGACCCATGAATTCCTCAAATCGTGAAACATCATAAATTGCTTGAGTTTGAAAAAACTTAGCTCCAGCATCTTGTTTTTTAAAAACTCTCATTGCCTGCAGAGGCATGGGGTCCGCATAGGGGTTGAATGTAGACCCAAGAAAGAAACTTGGAGTTCCTTCTAAATCAGCTCCAGCCAGGTCCATTCCCGACATTAAGTGCCTTGCCAATTCAAGCGCTTGGATGGAATCGATGTCGTAGACCATCTTTGTTTGTGGATGAGACCCGAGCAAGGTATGGTCTCCAGTAATGAATAGAACATTTTCAATTCCTAATGCGTACGCTCCATACAATTCACTTTGAAAAAGCACCCTATTTCTATCACGTGCAGACATTTGCATAATAGGCTCGATTCCCGCTTTGAGTAATAGATGTCCACAAACCATACTACTCATAGAGGGAATTCCACGCACATTATCTGTAATATTAATTGCGTCACAGTAATCACGGATAATTGAAGCACGATGATTGACCAGACTCGAATCAGCACCATGAGGTGGAGTAATCTCACCCGTGACTACAAACGTTTCATCCTCAAGCAGCTGACAAAGTCGTGACAGTTTTTTATGCTCCTTTATGCTCTACATCAGAAATCTTATCGTGCCTTATTTGCTTTACTTGAAAAACGCCATCCTTTATTTATCCGGTTTTGACAAAAATGATTCTAATAACCAAAATCTATATCGGATTTTCTCTAACGTACTAATAAATAGGAATTGTAAAACAAAAAGAAAGAAAAAATGAAAGGAGTTCCCACATAGAGGAACTTCCTGTTCAAAATTATCGGTTTTTAATAATTGCTCCTCCAACTACAACTATCACAAGTAATGATCCTACAACAATTATCATACTAATGCTTTCCATTGTTATCAATGGAGCCTCACCAGTCACCTCAACCATTACACTATCATAAGAAAACTGGTTAGAAGCGTCCATAACCTCAAGTGTAAAGTTGTAAGTACCAGGATAGAGGCCATCAACATTCTTTACAATATTGTTTCCATCCCATTCGCCTTCTTCAATAACAGACCCATCAAGATAAATTTTGTACCATGATGGGGTTGAATCGCTACATATCCAATTGATAGTATGGCCAGTTTCTCCATACTCGTATGAAATATCATTTGGTGAATTCAGACGAGGAGGAATATCAGATAATACGTGTACCAATGTAGAATGATACGATGCCAGACCATACTGGTTGAATACAATGAGAGTATAGTTGTATTCTCCAATGGATAATCCATCAATGTCTACTGTAACTACCAAATCACTCCCAATTGGAGATGTTATGGGTATACTTTGTATCATTATTGGAATGCTGTCTTTCAAGACCATATAAGAAAGGGGTGAAGAGTCACTACAAGTCCATTGTAAGTTATTACCAGAGGTGCCTTCTTCCAAAAAGAGCTCATCGGGGCCATCAATACTTGGAGGATCCATTGACAAGAGTCGAGGATTCTTCCAATAGAACAGATTTTGCTCTAATTCAATGAACTCACCGGCTACATATTCACTAACTTTGAAGGGTCCTGATGTCACAAAGAATCTTTCAGCTGGATTAGTTGGATCAGGATCCCATTCATTCCATACAGGGAAATCTGGGTCTGTGAAAATGTGCTTAGGTAGGATAGGTTTGTATGAGACCGTGTGCAAATACCAGAATGACTCACTACCAAACTCGACTCTAAGTGTGTAGGGATTTATCGCATATGCTGCCTCTAAATCGGCCAAGTTAGCTCCATATGGATTGCCTGGCGAATCACGATAGTAGTTCAATGAGAAGGCAACATCCTCTGCTGTAAGAGGCATACCATCTGACCATGTTGCATTCTGTATCATATTGAATGTAAACATTGTATGTCCATCAGGTACTTCGGGGTTGTCATCATGGGTCTCAGTTGTGAAGCTTTCACAGAGCCAGTTGATATCGTTGCCATCTGGACCTTGGATTAATAGACTATCCCAGAACATTTCATTAATATCATCTGCATAAGCAGAGGAGCTTGTCATGAAGTTGAAGGTGTCGATGTCTAAAGGTATACTTCGACGGAAGGTTCCACCAATCTCTTGACCAGCAGTCTTTCTGTGAACCTTATAGTTGGTCCACCATCCGGGTACACCTTCACTGACATCGTTAACAAATCCCTCGAAAACATCGATTCGATGAGCAGAGAGAATAACGTTCTCATAACAGATGATCATTGGAGACTCGAATACCCAAATTCTCTGCATCTCTATTGCTGCCTCATATACCTCTTCGTAAGTGGTGCCATGGAGTAGCTGATCTCTCCAACTATCATATGAGGCGTTTCTGAAGTTGGGGTAGTTCCAGTATGGTTCATCTGCGTATTCCGACCAGAACTCGTAAGCGAGCCAGTCAACGTCAAATGTGTTGAAACTATCACCAAGGAACACCATGTCATAATCGCCATGGAAGTAAAGACGATTGAGATAATCATAGAAGTCTGTTGCGATTGAGGTAGCATCAATATCTAATGCCTGTAGAGCTTCTGCAACTTTCTGACCACATTCAACAGCAATATCTGAAGATTGTGCACATTCTATGAGGATGTCAAAGTCGGAACCATCCGGTGCCTCTAAAACGCCATCTTCGTCTACGTCTGCAAACCCAGCCTGAGCAAGCAAAGCAGCACCTTTAGCTGTATTTGCACTGTAGTAGTTGTAAGGCAATTGCCCTTCAATTGAGAATGGGTTCACCTGGGGTACACAGGAGTCCTGAGGTGCCGATAGACCGTCCCAAACTTGGTCTGAGATTGCGTTTTTATCTAATGCAAAAGCAAGAGCTCGACGGAAGGCTGTATAGTTAAGTGGGTATTTGTCACAGTTTATTGTAAAGTACCCGTATCCATTTCGAAGAGTATTAGTGACCTCGATGTTCTCATCCCCTTCTAATTCAGAAAGGTAACTTGGGTCAACCATGTCCCCTATAATATCGATATCATTGTTTTTCAGTGCGAGGACTTGTGCGTCGTTACCTGTGATTACGTTGAAGACTAGTTTGTCTACATAAGGTCCTAGATTGTTTTCCGTATGAGTTGTTGAAACTACAAAAGGAACAATTCCAGAAATCAGAAATAATGAGCATAGAAATAGTGTCAAATAGGTTTTCTTCATAATACGCCCTCTTGATTTTCTATACGAGTAGTTGTTTATAATAAATTTAAACTCGACGGTCCTTTTTTTGTTGTTGAATAATTAATCGTATCTAAATAATGATACTACTTTTCCAACGAGAAGTGCCAAACAGAATCATAAACTACTCAAAAATTGAACTGCATAAAAATAAAAATAGGGAAGGCAGAGCCTTCCACTTTGTTTATGCAGTTGCGCCATCTGCCTGGACGAAGCCAGCACCCTGTGCGGTTGAGCTATAACCAAGATCTACTGCAGTTGTCTGCATACGACCTTCAAGCCATGAAACGCTCTGAGTACCATGTGCTTCGAACATTAGACAGAACACGCCAGATACTTGTGGACAACTGAAGCTGGTTCCACTGATGTAGTAATATCCACCAGCATATGGGAGAATAAGATTCTCTCCGATACCTGTTATGTCTACCTTACCTCGTGATGAGAAATCAGAGATAAATACACCAGAGAAGTCGCCTTCAGGAATATCTGTCCAGATTCCTTCAAGGCCATAAGCATCAGTCAAACCTACATGTCCAGCTGCAGCCACTGAAGTAGTGTCTGCCAGATTGGCTGGATATGCGGTGGTATTCTCATTAGGTCCATCATTACCTGCTGAAGTTGACACAACAATACCTTCATTCTCTGCACCAGCAACAGCTGCATCCAAATTAGAGTTGGAATTGCTGTAACCAAGTGACATCGAGATGACCATGTTGTATCCACTCAATTCATTAGCATGAAGTGAGCGAGCATAGTTGATACAGTCTGCCCAGTTGTTGAGCATATCTGTTTCAGTTACTCTATTAGCTCCAAAACCGCCAATCCAATAGATACATCTAAGCATGACGATTTTTGCATCTTCAGCAACACCAGTGATCCAGTAGTCATTAAGCTTGTAACCAATTACGGTTCCAGTGACTGCTGTACCGTGGCCCTCATCATCGTCCTCAAAGGAGAGATTATCATATCCTAACTCATCAGTGTAGCTACGACAATATTGAGTAAGGACATTATCCTCGGGGAAGTAGTCGCGCCATTCAGGAACAAGACCCGTATCAATTACAACGACAACAGTGCCTGCACCAGTATAGCTGGTTTGATCAGTATCAATGACATCATTCCACCAAGGAGTCTTGTGGGTCAAGGTGTCCTTTGTCCAACCCTGTCCACTACCACTGTTATCAACAGTTGCAGTGTTAGAGTCTGAACCTGTGAGTCCTTCAGAGTCAGTAGCTTCTGCATATATTGTGTGAGATCCATCTGCATAAGCAGTGGTGTCCCAATCATAGGAGGTACCAGTGGTCACATAGACATCGTCAATGTAAATGTCAGGAGTGAGACCTGCATCCTCATCTTCAACGGTAACGGTTATTGTGTAAGTTCCACTAATGGTTGCTCCATCTGCAGGTGCTGTGATGGTTACTGTGGGTGGATTGTTTACTGTGCCGCCACCATTGCTAACAGTTACAGTGACTGTGTCAACATTACCTGGAACTTTTGCCTCAATGACATGTTGACCATCACTATAGAGTGTGGTGTCCCAGTTGTAAGTAGATACCTTGTCGATTCTTGATCCATCTATGTAGAGTGTGGGTGTAGTAGAGGCATCAATTGTTATGGTAACAGTACCTGAAACAGTATCACCATTTACAGGACTTGTTATTGAAACATAACGGTTTGGTGGTGCCATCAAAGCTGACTCGATGCTACCTGCATTGTCAGCAATAGCTACACTTCCCAAAAACATGGATGAAACGAAGACGAACATGAATAATAGACCAAAGGTCTGTTTAAGCTTCATTTTGAAGTGACTCCGTATTCTCTCTCAGAATCATTAACCAAATCGCTAATGACCATGAGTTTGTAGAATATTATGGGAGAATGTAACTTAACTTATAAATGTTTTGACATTTTCCCATTTGGGGGCGATAACAGGAATTATTCTAGAATCATGGTGTTCAAAGATATAGAATCCTATCTACTGGTGGGATTAACAATTTGAATATCTCAATTGATGGTTCAACATGAAATTCGAGTGTACCCATCCAAATCCCCTCGTTTACAAGAACTTCAAGAGTGAAGCCATTTCTATAGAGTTGCAATAAGTAATTTAGATGGTCTATCATGGTAGTAAGAGTTTGTTCTGTATCACCCACCGTTGATTGTGTATCTGTAGGAAGTGCGACCTCAACCTCTACAAGAATTGGTGAATTGTCCGCTAAACATCTACTAAGAATAATTCTTACCCAAGATCCCTCATATAGAGAGAATGAAATTCTATTTTCCTCACAAAAAGAAAATGAGGAGAAACTGGAACTGAAGTTCCTAAATCTCTCTATCATCTCATTTATTTTCATCTGTTTAAATCCCTTCAGATCTCTTTCTTTCCAAATGACCAAAGCGCAATCATAACAAAAATTCCAATCTGAAGTATTGTCGATAAGAACATAATCTCTATTCCTAGTGCAGGCGCCCCTAATGCGATAGACGCACCTATAACAGGAAGCTGTAGTGGTACGACGAATAGAATTTGTGGAACAAAGTTCGCCATAATCTGAGTACCAAGAGTGATTGCCAATGCAGTCGCCATAACAACACTTCTGTTATCTGTCAGAGTTCCGAGCATGATAACTAAGCTGGTAAAGTAAAGTATCAGTATGATCACAAGGCCAATGGCGGAAATAAACGCTATTGTGTCAAAAGGTCCACCTAATGTGGTGAAAAGGATGAAGGAGAGAAATCCTTGAAGTAGAGCAGTTATTAAGACAAAAATAAGTGAACTTGCTAGAAGTTTACCCATAATATATGCACTTCTAGAAACTGGTTTGGAAAGTATCCATGAAGTGACACCTCTCTCCGCCTCATCAATAATAGCTCCTTGTAGTATAACTGGCAAGAATAGTGAAACAATGAATGATGTTGTAAAGAAAAACATTGCATAGGCAATCTCGAATCGAGGGCCAGCCTGAGATATTATTTCTTCAGGTAACATCAAGAGCAGCATTGCGATCCCACTCGTCATTAGAGTCCAAATTGATGTTTGCTGTATCCAGAATTTCCCACCTCTCTCAAGAAAGAGGTCTCGATGAATCAGGTTTCCAAGACCGGAATACCATAGTTCGGTATTGGTACGTTCAATTGTCATTTCTTTTTTCCTCCACTAATCTGAGAAAGACTTCCTCCAATTCGAATTCTTTTACACCGAATTGTATCACAGTTGTTCTCTCATGTTTCAAGAGTGTTCTAAGAAGCTCATCTTCTGCTCTCTCTTCATCATTGACTGAGATGGTCCATCTAGTTTTTCCATCAACTCGCTCGGTTTGAATCGAAGTGATCCATGATTGAGATTGAAGAAGCTGCAAGTTGCTGGAAATATCACCTTTTGTAGTAATAGAATATACTATCCCATCCGAATCTGCGAGAAGTGTTTCAATGCTTTCGCATGCAATTAGACTTCCTCTATTCAAAATCGCAACCATATCGCTAACTCTTTGTACGTCATCAAGTATATGAGTCGAATAGAATATCGTGGCATGTTCTCTTAAATCACTCATGATTGTCAGTACATCCTCTCTACCTTGTGGATCAAGCCCAGCAGCTGGTTCATCAAGAATTAGCAAATCGGGATTATTAATTAGAGCTTGAGCAATGCCCAATCGCTGTAACTCCCCTCCCGAGAAACCTCTTACAGTTCTATCAGCTTTATCAGAAAGACCAGCTAAATCCAACAATTGAGTTACCCGTTCATCAATCGCTCCATTTTCTTTCTGATAGAAAAACCTAGCTGCAAATCGAAGAATTTCACGTGGCGTCATCCGCTCAGAATACCGTTGATTCTGAGCCATATATCCGATTTTAGCTCTGATCTGTTTGCTATCAGTCCTCAAATCATGTCCAAGTACAGAGCCAGTCCCCGTTGTAGGTCTTGTAAGACCCAATAGTAACTTGATGGTTGTTGTCTTTCCAGCACCATTAGGTCCAAGAAATGCAAATATCGATTTCTTTGGAACTCGTAGATTTAGTGATTTCAGAGCAAAGAAATCCCCAAATGCTTTTGAAAGGTTCACAGTTTCTATGGCTATGTCATCACTGTGTTCCATTTGTTTTTGTTTCGTAATCAACATTACTCACTGAGAACATATTCTGCACCAAGGGAATATCTATGTGTGTTAACGAAAACTGTTACAAAAATACACAAAATGCAACTCTAGGTGTTATTATGTGAACTTACAGGTTAGTAAAATGTAATTCATTAAACATCAGAATTGGCTACTAATTGTTCTAATCTGAGGCGTCTGAGACTTTTGAAGTTTCTAGCTGGTTGATAGATATAGGCAATAGCATTTTTGATGAAGGATTGTCGTTCAATCTCTTGGATGACGCTTTCAACTTCAGAAATAGTATCTACAATCGCACTACCGATAAACATCGGACGTGTTGCAGCCATCATACCAACCCAGAGTTCTTCTTGATATTCTCTAATCAACCAATCCAAAAAATCCTGGCGTGAAATTTCCTTTTCGCTCCACTCAATTCGCGGATGGAAAGCCACTCTATCACCAGCACTTAGACGCCATCGAAGCGAGAATCTAATCCCTCCACCTTCTTTCAGTTCATTTAATGTCCGCCTAACAATTCTTACTGTGATACCAGTAAGACGTGCAATGTCCTTTATTTGCATTCTAGCATCAGAAAGAAGTGCTTTTAACACTCTAATCTGCAATCTAGTCAAGTCAACTTTTGTTCCAGAGGGTGTTGCTATTGCATGAATTTCTACATTTGATACAGACTCTCTATTGCGCAGGAAATCGGAGAGATCGGTTAGCGCCATAGAGTTTTCATATTCTCCAAATAATAGATATCCTCCACCAAAAACGGGTGCAACTTGAGAAATAGCTTGATGATGCCCTATCTCAGTAATGAAATTTGACTTCGATTCTGTCCCATCGGTGGTCAACCAAATGAAGGCCATCTCCGAACCAATCATGGCGGGATTAAATTCTACTATGAAATCGGAAATAATTTCCCTTTCAATTAGATGGTCTATTCTCTTTTTGACCGCATTTGCAGATATTTCGAGTTTCTTTGCAATTTCTCTGTACGGTGTTCTGCAATCGTGGGCAAGGATTGTTAATATTTCCTTATCCATTTTATCTGGCAATGTCAAGTCAATCAAATGTCTTGTTCTTGGATTATTGAAAAATTATTGGTTAGGTAGATGTGTATTGATTATATTAACTCCCAAACCTAATTATCAGTCCATATTGATTATCATAGGTATCCTATTAAACACATATTCTTTTTTAAGAAATTCTGATAGAAAAATGGTGTTTTTTCTGGATAGATTAGCTCTCTTTTGGCAACGGAATTTTCGACCTGGGGAAGGAACAAGTATTCAGTGAACAATAATGACTAAGACAAATGAATTCCCACCCCGCGGATCTGACGGCCCCTGGTAAGCACCAACCTCAGATTCCGAACCCATGAGATGCTCACATCGGGCATCTCATACTAATTCATTTCGAAGCATTGGGAAATATTGCAATTCAGTCACTCAAAGTATGAGTGTAGATAAATAGGTGTTGAAAATATTCAGTCATATAGAAAATGTATCTCCGACTTCCATTTCAACCAATTCAATGTCGTGAATCTCATCAAGCATTTGTCTGAGTTCTGAGATTCCTATCCCGCGAATGTGCATCGGAATTACAAATCGGGGTTTAATGATTTTAGCCGCTTCAGCCGCCTCGACATTATCCATGGTGTATGTATCCCCACAAGGCAACATTGCTACATCAACTGGACCAATTTGTTCCATTTCTGAGATTAGACCAGTATCTCCAGCATGATAGATAGTTTTACCATCAATCTGTATAACAAATCCACAGCCATAGTCTTTGGGGTGAAAAGGTTCACCAGGTGACCTAAAACGTTCAGTGTTGTATGCGTGAACAGATTTGATTTTTACATCTCTAACATTACATTCCTCATCAGGTGAAATCATATGGATTTCATGGTCAAATGACTTTGCACAGCCTTTTGTTCCAATTACAATGGTGTCTTCTGTTTTTACCAAATTGAAAGATTCGGGATGGCAGTGGTCTCGGTGTCCATGTGAAATGAGATAGATAGATGCAGGTCCATTGACCGAGTTCTTATGCTCATCAGAAACATATAGGTCTATGAAGATCTTTTCTACTTCATTTTCAATCATGAATCCCGCATGTCCTAGCCATTGGATATTTACGGTCATAGTAACACATACTATCAACTGTCTAACTTGCATATTTGTGTACCTGAAAAATAAGAAAATGTGCAACGAGTTGTCCAATCTTTCTCCTATTGTGTCTTATTGAAACGTGAAGAACAACCAATGCAAAGAACAGGAAGTCTAATACATTCTCTTCTTATCGGGATCAATTGAGGCAGCCTTCTTTGCCAAACGTACAAATGCCTTTGCCATTGAAGAGGTGCTTACACCAGCTCCTGCAAGAAGTTGAAGTTTCTTTTTCGTTATCATAGGGATTTTACCTCTATTAGATGAAACATACCCTCTTGGACTCTCTAGAAATTCCATATGATCTGGTGGTGGTATTATTCCTGCAGCAAGTATAGGAAAACTAGCAATCATCTTTGCAAACATTTCTGCACATAAATCAAGCAACATATCAGGGTCGGGAAGGTCTTGTTTTCCGTACTTTTCGTTTGCAGCACGCCGAATACTTGCATCGAACATTCGTTCCAACTTATTTGCTCTTTCTGCTGTGAGACTCGATCCTCTACGGAATACTTCGTAAAGAATTGATTCACCCGCCATTCCCACTCCACTATCATCTGTTGAAGTTGTACGTACGTATCTTGAAGCGTGTCCTGCTTTGCGTTCTCTCTCAAGAACCTCGAGACGTTCATCAATTGTCTTCTGACCCATTTTGACAATTTCTTTATAGTTCGGTTTCATGATATGAGTGTACATTATATCCCAATACAGGTCAGTTCCAGTACTCAGTGGATATACCTCAAATAGTTCAGAGGCAATTTTATTCATCGCCCAAATATCAATTCTATTTCGTTTTCTTCTATACATCATGTTCAATCCATGAAGGAGAATTGCCGTAATTACTCGAACATCAACCTGATCTGGGTCTGTGGATATCATCTCCCCAACCTGTTCAGCTGTTGAAACGTAATGTTTGTAGAGTACCATCGATTGGACAGTTACGTCCGGTGTCTTCGCACTTTTCTCGTCAATAATCATAACAAAGGTCTCAAAACTAGCTGTAATTGATTGTACATAGATACGGACAATAAGATCCAAGATTTCAAGTAGTTTGTATTCCTGATTCTTTTCAAGATTTCGAGAAATTAATGAAACATCTGTCACAAACTCTGCAAAATCGTAATCCTCAGGAAGAAGTCCATTTACAATTATATAGTGATAGGCAGCTCCCAAATACAAGGCATCATCGTCAGGTAGATTGGGAAAGAGACTGGCAATCAGCTCATTTTCTCTCTTAACAAACCGTCCAACAATCATCTCGTTTGTGGATTTGACTCGTTCAATATGCTGAGCTGGATGCTCAAATTTACTCTTTAGCTCACTTAGCATACCCATATCTTGATTATCAACTGTCATTCATTTTCCTCCTTTTCTAATCTCCACGTGATAGAAATCGTGATAGGAAGCCACGTTTTCTTGGTTCATCCTCATCGGATTCATCTTCTTCTTCAGTCTTGTTTGCTTCTGGTAATCCCTCGCACATAGAAGCAATCTCTTCCTTGGACAGATTAAAGATACTCTGAAAAGCCTGATACTCTGGATTATCCGATAGGTCTCCGAAAGATATCCAGTCGCTACGAAGCCAGTCTTTTACTATAGTTCGAGGAAGAATATCTTCAAAGGATTGGTTCTTTTCCATACCTTCAGTTAAGTCCCGCAAGAGAGTTCTTCCTTCCATATGAGGTATCGCTTCGCTAAGAATTCCCAGAGAGTCAGCCATTGATGTTGCCATGTAAATCTTATTTCCATCACGTCTCCAGATGGATTGTGTATCAAATACTTCATCACCATTTCTATACTCATAGACTGCTCTTTGTGGGATGTAAATGATATTTGAGAAAATCTCTTGATTTACCTGACTCACTGATACAAGAACCGTGTCAGGTAACAGACCGAGCTGAACAATTGACACCACATCTATTGGTCTTTGATAATCAGGATGTATGTTAAGTAACATTCCCTTGGGTACAACAAAAGCTGCTTTTTTGATGGTTGTCTGAGGTGGTACGAAATCAACCTCTGAACCACAATGAGGACATTTTGATTCGACCATCTGGTTCAATGCTAGTTCTTTTTTGCATCCATCCATACTACATTGATAGTATGCTTCCACAATTTCAAGTTCAGTAAGAAGCACTGCGTTGATACTTGTTGGTTTTCGAATCGATTCCACACCACCCCTAAGCTCTCTTCTCTCGAAAATCAAATGATGTTGGAGTGCCAACATGTGTTGTGCAACCTGATCAACATCCTCATAGTCAGCAGACACATCAATTAACTCGGAAGACCGCATTGCTTGAGCTCGTCTATACGAACCCGAATAATATTTGCAAGTCAAATCAATATAGTTTGTGTAGTCTGTAAGATTCACATCTGCATAAGGTGTGATGAGTAATCCAAGATAGTAGACATTGCCAGCATGTGACTTAACTTGATAGATATAACTACCAAGCTCGCCCGAAACCGGATTGACAAGCTCAGAACCATACTTGATAGTGTGTAGGACATATTGCCTCATCTGAAATAAGTCAATTATATTGAGTTGTCCGAAGCCCACTTCTGCTAATGTGCGGGATCGCTCATCCTCAATTATCCCTTCCCCTCCTAGAATATTTGCAGAGTTGATCATTCCACCTGTTTCGGACATCGCACTGATTACTGCAATTGTCATAGAATTTTTCTCAATGCGTTCTGCTATCGGTTCATGCTTTTCTTTGAATCTATCAAAAACTGGCGGTCTATCCACTTGTGCTTCACTTCCCTGAGAGTTCTCTTATTTTCTAAATGGAATTGATAATTGAAGCTTCTTGGGATAGAGTGGTATGCGGTATGATCTGATATCCATTGTTTGCTTAGTAAAATGTTGTTAAATATTGAAACTTACATAGATGCCCAGTTGTTTGGTTTGATTGAATCAAAGTATTAAGGAGGAATTGACATAACTGAATATGAAATTAGAACTGATACTGAAGGAATTCCCAATTCGGATTATCAGTTTAGAACATTTGCTATCGAACATCTAGCTGAAATGACTGCTTTTATCGAGAAGCTGAATGGTGACGGACTACTTAGTAAAAATGAACGATTTCAAAAATACATAGAAGATACTTTAACTGGTCCACCAGAGGATTTCCCCGAGGCAAGGTCTGTAATAATCCTTGCAGTATTTACTCCTCTTGCAAAAGCTACTTTCCAATATGAAGGCAAGGAACTTGAAATTATGGTTCCTCCTCAATACTATCGAACAGGAAGAAAGATGGAGCAACTTGAATATACTGTGCAACACGATATTATTGGTAATCCCACGAGCAAGATAAAATTTGAGTATAATGTATTACTGAAACATCTTGCAGTACGAAGTGGTCTGGCAAAATATGGCCGTAATAATATTACGTACGTTAGAGATATGGGCTCTTTTTTTACGTTGTATGTCTTCCTGACAGACTATAGTTTTGAAGAAGACAACTGGGGCGATCTTGAGATGCTCGGAGAGTGTGAAAAATGTCGTTGGTGTGTTAGAAGTTGTCCTACTGGTGCCATCAGAGAAGAACTCTTTGTTTTGAATGCTGGAAAGTGTATAAGTCTGTACAACGAAGTTTCTGGCGAATTTCCGGAATGGATTTCTAGTTCTTATCATAACTCATTGATGGGTTGCATGAGATGTCAAATAAAGTGTCCTGCAAATAAACAGGGGCTGAAAAAGCACATCCAACTTGATACTATTACTGAAGAAGAAACACGTGCAATAGTGAATGAAGAATATACTGAGAGTCTTATGAAATCGGTTTCAACCAAATTACGAGGTCATCAACCTACTACAAATGAAGAGCTTTATTCCGTATTTAGCAGAAATCTTCGAGCGGTATTAGAAGCAAATTCGTACGATTAGCAAATAAAAGGGAAAAATCCATCGAAAAATGTGTGTTTGAAAATGGATAGAGACAAAATTGGTAGCATCTTGTATATTTTGATGTACATCATTGCTCTTGGATTTCTCACAATCGAAGTATTTCGTCTATATGGCGTGATTGATCAAACCTTTGTAGAAACTATGATGGCAAATCTTGCAGCTAATGATATCATATCGTTTGTAGCTATTATAGTAGTACCAATTGTCTTCTTCCTATGGTTCTTTCGTTTCGCCTATAGTGTAGCTCCTCCGGAAGCAAAAAGACAATTATTCTTTTGCTTCATTCCCCTCGTTATTTTTCTCCTTGTAGGATTTTTTGCAATTCTTGCTATAATGTATATGGCCGTGACATTTATTGGAATATATCTAACTGGAGTGGGAACTGGCATAAGTGGCTATGAGGATGGTAAGCAGACAACAGGAATCACTTCTATAATTGTTCCAGTTATTGCTATTGTAGGAATAATTCTTGAAATGGTAAATCAAGGTTGGTTTGATATCATTATACCTGTTCTAAGTCAATCACTTACTCTACCATGGCCATCTCAAGCTTCATCACCATCTCCCTCGGGATATGGAATTGGATATTATATCTCGATGATTTCAATACTGTACAGTATTGTAAAAACAACACGCACCTCTTGGGCTCTTCGAACAGACCTTGTAGGCTCAGATTTTACTGATGGGAATGCTGGGACATTATCCATGCTTCTAAATCCGTTATTCATGATATTTTGGGTCCTTACGGTGGTATTTTTGTTTCCATTGTTACCATTCATCTACCTGTATTGGGGACTAATGATTCTCTATGTGTTAGCATGGATAACTGGAAAAGCAGGTCTCGTAAGCTGATTATATCTGGATTGACTTGTGCTCAGATATGGTCACTTTTATCTAGTGAGTATAGTAATCATGGTTGAGAATGATGAGAAGATTTGCATCAGTGCTGTTGGTTGTTTCAATAATGGTTCTACTTGCCGGACCGATTAGAGCACAAGATAGTACGTATCCCACAGTAACCATCAATTTCCGAGAACTACGGATGGTTCCGGAGGACTTCTCATCGCTATCTCAGACGGCCCCTCCATTCTCAAATAATGCCACTTTGAAAACTCTACTATCAAATAATGATACTCTTTTCTGGGAGCCTATTGGCAGTCGAAATGCAACATATCAAATTGATTCAGAGAGTAGCACTTTTGCAATTGTTCAGGTCAATTCCACTGGATTTTATCAGAAACTTGTAGGCCTATCACCCGATAATCAATCAATACAGTGGATTGCACCTCTAAGTGAAGCAATATCTAACAATTTTACGAATGTAGTAGTAGAAGCAATTGATTTCTTTGCTGATGAAGGGAGATATTGGGGACTTTGTGAAGAGATTGTCGTACTTCCTGGAGGTCTAGTAAATCAAGAAGATAACTTCGTATGGAGGTTAACATTTCATCTAATAGCTGAAGCTCAGAGGTGGACTCTGCTTCTCAATAGTTCGGGTACTCTATTAAGCTATCAAGCAACAACAATTCCGTGTATAAGCTGTTGCAATACAATCCCTGTGATAGTCTTTGGAGGGGTTATCTTGGCTATTGCTATTCTGGGGATTTATGCTCTGAAAAATGGTGCTCCTTGGAAATGATAAAATCAATCATTATATTTACCAAGTAATGTCTTTTCAGAATATCCAAACCCTCTATCTGATGGTAATTCTATGAGGATGAAGCTTGAATCAAAATTGGATGTGATAACTAATGGTTCATCAATATCAGCTCTAGCTTGGTCTTTTGTACTAAGAGTATATTCACCAATATCAAGATATCCAGTTGTCACATACAGAAATATTCGTCTTGGTTTATCAAAATCAAGTGTGATTGACTCGCCTGTTTCAAGCATTGAGCGGTAAATTGTTGCGTTGGCATGTAATGGAACCACATCATCAGACTGCCATCCTGATGCAATAGGAAGAAGTTTGTTCTTCCATTTCTTTGGCATGTATGTTTTCTGCTCATAACTTGGCTCGATATCAAATTCATTTGGTTCGATCCAAATTTGATAGAAATTGGTATTCATATCAATCAGATTGAATTCAGAATGGCTTATACCCGAACCTGCAGACATTCTTTGAACATCACATACTCCAATTATTGATTCATTACCTATACTATCTCTATGAGTCATCTGCCCCTCTTCAACAATGGTGATTATCTCCATATTTTTGTGCGAATGCGTTGGGAATCCAGTATTTGGTGCAACTAGATCATCATTAAAGACTCGTAATGGTCCAAATCGGATGTTATCAGGATCGTAGTAGTGTGCAAATGAGAACAACCAGTATGTTCGCAGCCATCCAAAGTCTGCAAAGTGTCTCTTATCTGCTTTGATTATCTTAAACATAAAGGATTCCTCTATTCAGAAGGAGCTCACAATATTGAGCGAATCTACAATACCCTTCTCTCATTCCATTATTGGATTTATCCCTTATACATCTTAACTTTTCACTAAAATGCATAAATCTCGAATTCGATTTGTTTTTCAAAGCTTGTTCTATTGTTTTATATGAAAACAATAGAATCATGTTCTTGATATTTTCCGGGTAATTATGGATTCTAATAGAAAATATGTCTGTATTATCAAACGGTATCGTAGAACTCTCGTCCATAATGATTTCAAACGGTATAATATTATATATTATACCATAACATCTCCACCTATAGCGTTAAAGTGTAATTGATGAAAAAGGGATTGAAAATAATGTCCGAAGAAGAATTTCCAAAATTAAATCCTAATGAAACTGTGATTCGAGAAAACAAAGCAAAACATGTGCGACACGGTGGACAGACAAAACAAGGTGGTACTTTGATATTAACAGACCAAAGACTCATCTTTGGTCGTCATACCTCTTTCTTATTCTTCCTGTTCAAAAAAACTCACGTGGCTGCAGACATATCACTAGGTGACATCGACAAAATTGAAACTCAAGGCATGCTCAGAAAGTCATTGGTTGTTCACTACACAGTTAACAACAACACCGAAACAGATGTCTTTGAAGTTAGTGATGTTGAAGAATGGGAGTCGAAACTAAAAGAATTGGTTAGCTCAGAGTAGACTCCAGATCAGGATTGTCAGCATATTTTATACTGTTGGTAGCCTTCTGATTTAATCATTTCAGAGTTTATCGATTTTGACACCAAATCAAGATTGGTTTGGTGCTCCTCTTTTTTTTGTAAGTTTTCTCAATAAGAGCTATCAATGGCAAAAGCGTTATATCACCAAAACGTCTGATTTCAGTTAGACTCCTACTCATTGTATTCTTATGCGGAGGTTGCCAAGCCAGGCCAAAGGCGTAGGGTTCAGATCCCTATCTCGTAGGAGTAAAATGCGTGCTTGCCACGTATTTGCCTAATCGCGTGTTCAAATCACGCCCTCCGCACCATTCTACAAATTATGATTCTTCGATTACTACTGCACCACTGTTGTATAACCAAAATGAATCAGGTTTTATTGAGCCAATTAGTGTTATATTGCTATCTCCTGCGGAGGCTATTCCTTTGTCTGTAGCTACCGACAATGAACAAAGTGCTGGCACTTGTGTATAGACTGCTTTATAGACCATCTCCGAGGTTATTCTTCCGGTCACGAAGAATATTGAATTTTCCAACTCCCATTTTTCTGAAATTGCTAATCCAATTACTTTATCCATCGAATTGAGCCGACCAATATCTTCAGCAAAGAGGAAATCATCTTCTAAAGGATTGACCAACATAGAAGCATGTGTTCCGCCCGTTTCTACATGGAGAACTTGATTCTTACGCATTTGATTTACATATCCAAAAAGACTATCATAAGTGAGACTGAATTGCCTTGTGCTCTGAGGATGGTAAATATGGATATTCTCAGTTTTTAATTGAAGAAATCTTTCAATGAGATCTATTCTGTTCCGCGAAGAAAGCGTGATACTTCCAGGCTCCACTGAGAGTAGCTTGATATCTTGAAAATCATCAACAAGTCCACTTGACATCAAATATCCTATTGCTAACATATCTTCCAAACCAGGACTACAAGAAAATTTGGCCAGCATGAAATCTTCAAGCCAGAGTTCTAATTTTGTTTCAACTACAATATCTTCCAATTGTTCCTGAAGCTTCCCATCGAAATATCTTTGAAAGCTAAACTGTTTTGAGTCGTCCACGCTGGAACCTCACACTAACACAATCACTTAATCCTATTATTTCTAAGGTTTATTATCAGATGTTAGACTGAACAGAAAATATGCTAGCCAAAGAAAGCATGCAAATATAGAAGGACGGAGTTGGTTATCAAAGGAAATAGCAACCAAGTTACATAATTTCCGATTGGTGCTGTGAATCGATTTAGATCAGGTGGGACGAACGAGAAATATCCCCTTTCAACTGGTGTCCATCTCCAGAGGTCTCGAATCTTGCAAAAGAATGGTTCAATCACCAATAGATCCAAGAGTGAATTTACAACACCTGAACCAATAACTGCAAAAGTGGGATGAAGTCCGAAGCTAAGGAATAGCAGGATACCACCTTGAATGACTGAAGTCCACATAAAAGGAATCCATGTTGGTACTCTTCCTATGAAGAGACCATTTGGTTCTGTATAATGATAGTAGCCTTTTCCAGAAACATAATGTTCACCTACTAAAGCAGTTATGAAAATCAGCAAGAAATGAGGAAATACAACCCATCCAAAAAAAGTCCAGATAAAATGGAGAATAATTGTGCTTGCTGCCACTGAAATGAGCAACAATATAAAACCCACACTCTTTTGCATGCTTGAATGTATCCCTCCTAGTCGGTGGATTTGGTTCTTCTCCTTTTGACCTTCCCCTTGAGAGAGCTTTTCAATTTCCTTTGTAGTTCTCTCGTGCGTTCTTTGAAACTTATCACAAAAGAACGACCCTTTCTCTCAGTTTCGATTTGTTTTTCAACCAAGGTATTCTGAATATCAAGAAGGATATCAATAACTGAAGAAACAGTACGTCTATCAACACCCAGAATTCTAGATAGTTTTGCAATGGTCATAGGTGTTCCAGATTTCATCTCATGGATGACTCCACGCATCACCTTTTCCAAACCATGCCTCTCAAATCCAAATCCCGAGTTCGATACAGACATTATTCTCATATTGTACATACAATAACTGCAATATATACATAACTATGTATACTTTATTATGAGCTATTTGATGGTTTATCGGTCTGAATTGGCATAATTGAAGTGTTTTCGTTATATAACCATATTTTGTCTTAGAACCAAATAACTAATCAGTAAGAAATCAGCTTAGTGGATTAAGGGAGAGATATGACAGAGTACTATCTTGACATTGAAACTCTTGGAGTAAATCCCGAGCGAAATAAACTAATCACCATTCAATATCAGCAATTGGACACCAAGACCGGAAAACCTACTGGACCTCTCACTATTTTGAAGGAATGGGAATCTTCTGAGAAAGAGATGCTTAGAGATTTTCTCGATATCATTAATCCAGACAATGCATGGGACTTTATTCCAGTAGGTTACAATCTTCGGTTTGAGCTGTATTTTTTGCAGGCGCGGCTTCGAAAAATACTGAAATTAGACCTCAGTGATGAATGGCTCTACTACGATTTACCAAGGATAGATGTTAAGAGCACTATCGTTATGATGAACAAAGGCCAATTCAAAGGATCGTCTCTCGAGTGGTTTACAAAGAGTGAACTACATGATAGTCAAGTTTCTATCTGGTACGCTCGCAAGGAGTATCATATGATAGAGGAATATATCAAAGATGCAGCAAATAGGTTTCTACATGCTTACCAGTATCTAAAAATACAGCTGCCAATACTCCATGAAGGCTATTCTCCTTCTATCTAAGAAAATAGTATCACTTTCATAGATAACATTTGGAAACACAATCCAAAATATTTCATAGAGTTATATATGGGCAGTTGGTGGAAATATTCCTTCAAAATAGTATAGCTGAAGAAACTCAAATAAGAAATAATATTCAGTAGTAAATTACTCATTTCGAGGAATTATAAACAGGGTTTCTATCTTTTCTATCCCATCAATCGTTTCAAGTTGAGTAGTTATGAATGTAGACAAGCTTTGCATATCTTTTACCAAAATTAACGCCATAAAGTTCGATGGGCCTGCAGTAGAATAGACTATATCAATTTCAGTGAAACTTCTGAGTTTTGTATATAGCGCATCAGATGACCCGGGTTTTGAAGTAATCAGAGCTATGACTTGAATCTCGTAGCCCATTTTTCTATAATCAACATCAATCGTGAATTTACGAATGAATCCCTCTTCTTCCAAACGTGCAATACGATTTCGGACTGAGCTTGGACTTAGATTAACAGCCTTGGCCGCAGCAATATCTCTCAGGGAACGTCTTGAATCCTCTTGAAGGATTTCGATAATTTTACGGTCCTTTGCATCAAGTCTATTTGCATGACCCATCTTAACCCAACATATACAGCGTATTAGCTATTGGTGATAAATCATTGGTCTAGAAGGAGATGCGCTGAGCGCCAACAAGGTAGTTGGCGCCTAGTCTTACTTTACTCTGGTAATTATTTTTCTGCCCATCAAGTCCCAAACTTCTACGCCAACATTCAATTCGATCTTGGCTGCCAGTTCTTCATCAGCTGGCCGTGGAACTTCGTAGGTTTCGTAAGTTTCGCTATCCATCAATGATAGGTTGTCACCTAAATCAGCAATAACTGTGGCACTTCGTTTGTCAATAACTGGTACATCAACCATACGGTCGACAGGCATTATGACATTGCGTTTTCTACCATCAAAGAATCCAATTGCCATGATGTTTGCTTTTGCTGATCCGTGCTTTCCTGGTTTTGATTTTTCAACGGAAACAACTTTGCAAGGCTCATCATCAATTATGAAATAACTACCTGGTTTCAAGCTCTTTGCATCGGTTTTTCGGATGCTCAATTGTTTCACCAAACCTGACTGGACTGGATTTCAGACCAAGTCTTGTCTACACCTAATAGACTACTGATATACTTTGCGACCGCATATATTGAAACCAACCAACAATGGTAAAAAGGAACCATTGCCAAAACCATACTGGATGTGTTCAGCCTTGATTGAGAAGAATCCGCAGATTCTTAGTGACCGTAGAACAGTGGGATTGGTTTGCAAACCAGGACGACCAGAGATAGAGCGATTTGGAAATAGAGTAGCGGAATATCTGATCGAACAAGAAATTGAAGTTCTATTTGACCCAGGATCTCTAAATCTAGCGCATTTGAGTGCGAGTCCCACACTTATTGAAGACATGAATGTTGATTTCGTCATCACAATAGGAGGTGACGGCACAATCTTGTATACCCTCTCGAACCTTCCGGACCGTGAGATTCCATTCTTTTGTATCAATAGGGGTACTGTTGGATTCATGACCGAGGCAAGTACAACCACCGCTTTCTCAGCTTTGGAAAAAGTCTTGGATAATGACTGCATCATCGAATCTAGTGTGAATATCAGTTCTGGAGTTGGCTCACGCCGCTTCGAAGATGCATTGAATGAAGTATATGTCGTTTCAAGAGTGCCAGGAAGATTACTTACATTTCAGGTATATCTTGACGGAACAAATGTTGATTATGGTCGGGCCGATGGAGCGATGCTTGCAACGCCAACAGGTTCAACTGCATATGCATTGGCAGCAGGCGGTTCTATTCTCGCACCTAATGTGCATGGATTTATTTTCGTACCTGTATGCCCACCACGCTTTGAGCTGAAATCGATTGTTATTCCTGATGAAAGTAAACTAGAATTGGAATTAGTGAAGGCAGGTGCAAGGGGTCTAGCAGTTATTGATGGACAGACACGTTGGGATGTTGAGCCCGATGAAAGGGTATGGATTAGAAAATCCGACACCTGTACTCGGTTTATTCGTCTCTACGATAATTATTATGAACGGTTAAGAACTAGATTAGTGCCCCGTACGTTATAGGTGGGTTGTATGGGTAAACTATACATTTTGGATACGGGAGCATTTCTCTCAACCTGGACTCAGAAACAGATTGATGCCGAGTTCATTTCAACACCTAGTGTTTATGACGAATTAAAAAATCGAACTAGCAGAAATCGAGCAGACACACTCATCAGTCTTGACAAATTGAGTCTCATCAGTGGAAACCCACAGGTCATAAAAAAGGTTAGAGATGCTGCTTCTGAATTTGGTGACCGAGTCGTATTATCAGATACAGACATCGAGTTAATAGCTGTTGCTCTGATCTACAATCAGGAACGAGAGAGTGTTATGTTAGTATCTACTGACTTAGCGGTACTAAATACAGCTGCTTCATTGAGCATAAAGATAATAGACCCCAAAAAACGGATGCGTAAAACGATACTTTGGATCTATAGATGCGAAGCGTGTGGAAGAACCGAACATCGCCCTCCTGCAAACTTAGAATGTCCTGTATGCGGTACAATTATGCACAGAAAATCAAAAGCTAGTTCTAAAGTACGAAAGTGAGTATTACTAGAGTTATACTCTTAGTTAAGTTCTATTTCTGTAGGATATATTCTGAGGCATAGGTTATGATTTCAAGAAAAGGCGAAGAAATTGATAGAGAAATCGAAGACATCAAATATCAAGTTAGGAGAGAGCTTGAAACGATAAAATCCCTAATGGACGACTTTGGATATCGAAATACACCTCCAGGTTGGACAATGCCTTTTCAACTTCATCGACTTAGACGTGCTCTCCGAATCCATTATCTTGCCCTGAAGATTCGTGAAACCACTCCAGAACCAAAAAACATGCATGATCTGACTTGGGAGTTCAGTCCTGCAGATATGCAATTCTAATCATTCACCAATGATTAGAATCTCTAATTTTCTATCTCTGGATTTGTTATCGAAATCTACGAAAGCTATTTGCTGCCATGTGCCTAAAGTTAGTCTTGTGTCAACAAATGGAACTGTAAGACTTGGGCCAATAATTGAAGCACGTATGTGTGAATGTCCATTTCCATCTCTCCAACGGAGATGATGTTCGTATACTGCATCTCGTGGTGCAAGACGTTCCATTGCTTCTGGAAAATCCTGTAACAGCCCATCTTCGTACTCGATTGTTATTATTGACCCTGTAGAACCAGGACAAAAAACAGTACATATCCCTGTCTTGAGTCCACTTTTGATAACAACATCCGCAACCTTTTGCGTGATGTCAATCATATCACAATTTCCTTCGGTCTGTAATCCGATTGTAGAATGATACGTGGGCATTATCGTCACTAGTTTAGAACTATCAAGCTTCTACTTGTTTTTTGTGTTACTTGTTCTGTGCTATTCTAATGAGTTTTCTCAGTGTTGGTGCTTCTTCAACCAAATCTTCTTCACGTTCTTGTAAGGATAATAGTGCAGCAATTCCGCTCCCTTTATTCAATGCAGTTACAACCTCAAGGATAGCTGCTTCTTTTTCGCAGTCACATTTTTTCACAATTGCATCCATTTTCTTGACGATTCTCGATAGAGTAGTATCATCACCCATATCATGTTCATAAATAGAAGTAAAAACAAGATAGAGGTCCTCAAAAGCTTCTTCTGGCTCGTTGATTTCTATGAATCCATCAGCTGATCTTTCAAGATACTCAATTGCCTCTTCAATATAGTCTGAGTCTTTAGTTAGTATTGCTTCAACTCCCGCTGCACGAAGCCATATTGTTGCCAATTCAGGCACTTCTAATTCTTCATAAAATTGTGCTGCTTCCAGGGCTTTCTTGCTTGCTATTGTGTGATACTCTTGATGCTTGGCCATATCACCTAAATGTTCTGCACAAGCTGCAGCTTTATTGTAGTACTTTGAAGCTTCGTCATTTTGTCCTTGCTCAGCAATTTTCTCAGCAAGTTTTACGTAGATATTCATTGCTTCTTCGTAATGCTTGTCAGCTTCATTTTCCTTCCCAGCCTCTTTGAGAACCACAGATGCCTCCTCTAATGAAAGGGCCTGCTGTTCATAATGTTCTTCCTTTTCTTCTCGTGTGGCCTGATTCAGATAGTAATCGACAACTTCTCGATAGATTTGTTCAGCTTCCTCATCTTGTCCCCATCCTTTTAGACAAAATGCCATATGCCGCAGGTAGTTTTTCTCTGATGAAAGTTCTTTCTCTTCTTTTGCTTTTTCGGACAATTGAGAGAAAAGTTCACCAGCCTTTTTAAAGGCCCATTTAGCTTTCATTACTCTTCCTAGATCTCTGAACAATTCTCCTGCTTTAATTAATAATGGAGCAAGAACTTCTGGCTTTCCTTCCATCTTCATATATGCTTCTGCAGCCTTGAGCATAGCTTTTTTTCTTGCACTTGTTAACCGTTCAAGCCGATAAGCTTCTTGTGCAGCATCAAAAATATTCCCAGCCTTTTCATATAATTCAGCTACCTCATAGAACTCTCCTGCATCCATCATAAGTCGAATTGCATCTATGATGTTGCCTCTTGTTTGCATGATTTGTGCAGCTTCAGCAAGAGCATTTCCTGCAGACATGAAATCCTTTTCATCTTTCGAGAGATCAGCCCATTTCATTGCAAGTCTAATTGCACGATCATTGATACGCTCGCCAAGTTCATCATCACCACACTTGTAATAGAGGCGACCCACCTTCTTGAGGAGACTAATGGTCTTTTCAAAATCTTTTTCAAGTTCTTTGATGTCTGCTAATTCCTCGAGTGCATCTGCAGCTTTCATAGTAAGTACACTCTTTTCCTTCTCGCTTTCCCCAAAGTCAGCTGCTCGGAAATAGAAATCAGCTGCCTGTTTATACTCAGTTGCTTGTTCAGCTATCTTAGCAGCAGTTTTGTTAACCCTGACTATTTCCTTATGAATTTCTGGATTTGAGTCCATTCGTATCAACATGAGTGTGGCATTGTTGAATGCTTGAAATGCTTCCTCTGCACGATATAACTTGCTATATGCGAAGCCAGTTTCTTCATATATTTTGGAGGCTTCTTGAAATTTACCCTTCGAAGCCAAAATATCTGCTGCTTTCTCCAATAGTCTTGCACCATCTACCCGATTTCCTTTACTCAGAATCTCTCTTGCTTTTTCTAACATATCATTGATGGAGGGCATTAGTTCACCTCATGATTCAAGGGGGACAATTATTTTTCTGATTTCAATCTTATAATTAATATTGCGTGAAATACACTTCATTTCTCTCAGGTAAAACTCAAATAGTGTTATGATATGAACGAAGTTGGTAGTCGTCTTGAGTCAACCAGACATTAGACTTGGACTTATTGGTACTGGCACCATTGGAAAGATGCATCTTCTCAGTCTTGCAGCACTTCGAGAGTCAAAACTAATTGACCTAGAAATCTCCGCTATATGTGATATAGAGTCTTCAACTCTCAAGAATGCTTCAGAGCTCTTTGAAGTTGAAACAACCTATTCTGATTATCAAAATCTAATCGATGATGAAGATGTCAATGTTGTATATGTATGCACTCCAACAAATAAACATAGAGACATGGTGATAGCGGCTGCGAAAGCACAGAAAGCTGTTTTTTGTGAAAAGCCTCTTGCCCATAGTGGTCCGCAAGCACAAGACCTCTATATGATTACAAAGTCACATAATATTCAAGCTGCTATAGGACTCGTTCTCAGATTCGACCAGTTCCTTGTTCATGCTAAACAACTAATTCAGAAGTATGATTTTGGAAAACCTATGTTAGCACATATTAGAGATGATCAACGCTTTCCGGTGGACTATATTTACGCCAGTAAATGGCGGATGGACAGATCCATTGCGGGAGGTGGTACTCTCATAGAGCATAGTATTCATGATATTGACGTTCTTCAATGGTTTTTTGGTCCTGTAGAACATGTTTATGCAACTGTTAACAATTTCAATGGGTTTGATGTTGAAGACCATGCTTCATTGGTGTTGACTCATCATGATGGTTGCGTGAGTACTCTTGATTCTGTTTGGCATTGGGTTGAGCGACCTAATGAACGACGATTTGAATTCTTTTTTGAAAATGGCTACCTAGGAATAAAACTAGAATCAGACAAAAGATATGTTGAGTATCAATTGAAGGGAGAAAGGCCTGTAAAATTGTGGGCGGAATCTGTTAATACAACTCTCATTGAACATCTGGATTTGGATGAACAAAATCTCTCTACAGAAGCCTATGAAACCCTCACACAAGTTGGTTCTGAAAGGTATGCTGCTTTGAGCTATTCGTTTTTGAAATCCATTCGAGATCAAACCGAGATGGTTCCAGGATTCAAAGAAGGAGTTTCCGCTCATCGTATTGTTGATGCAGCATACGAATCAGCGGATAAGGCTGCGCGTATTTCTCTATCATAATAAGACATCCTTAAGTAGACCAAGCAATCAAAGAGCCAAGATGGATATGAAGGAAACGTCCATTGACCAGATTGATGAATCTAACTACGATGTTGTGATAGCTGGTGCTGGAGCTGGCGGTTTACTTACCGCACTTGCACTGACAGCAGAAGGAAAGAAAGTTCTAATTATTGAGAAAGAGTCACATCTAGGTGGAGTTTGGCACAGCTATTATGTTGATGGCTACCGTGTTGACCAAGGGCTTCATATCATCACTCGTGTAAACCGAGGTTCTTTTGCTGAATTCATGAGGGAACATATTACACCCCCACCGGAGTTTGTATTGCATGAGGGTTGGTTTTTCCGAGTACATGACAAGGTTGGTACAATTCCGACGAGTGTTGGTGAAACCTTACGATGGCCGCTTACAGGAATGAAAGGACGTCTGGGACTAGCAAAAATCGGTGCCAAGATAAAGACAATGAAACTTGAGGAGATGGAATCCTACAAAGATATCACATTTCTCGAGTTTATGCAATCCCGTGATGCGACTAATCAAGTCATGCTTGACGTTATGCAGAGTGCTATCTATATGGCTGCAGGAGTTGGTATTGATGAAGCATCAGCTTACGAAGCACTTCGAACATTGAAAGATACTGATAAGGAAAGTTCAAAATTATCCTCTGCAAAGAAACTGCTGGTGGGCTCGGATGAGTATGATGAGGGGTATGTAATCGGAGGTATGCAGGGGCTAATTGATAGGGTTGTTGAGGTAATCGAAGGAAATTATATCCTGAATACTCCAGTAGAGAAAATTCTTGTTCAGAATGGAAAAGCTGAAGGTCTTCTAGCTGGGGGAAGGAAGCTAGAACATAATACCATTGTAAGTAACATCCCTCTCTGGTCAATGCCGAACATTATTGGTTCTGACTCGCCTGATGTGATTGAATTCTTCGATAAATGGAGTACTATGAAATTCACACAGGGCGTTACAATTTGGCTTGGTCTTGACGAAGTTGTGATTGGGGATAGGAAATCTCGTGTCATTGTTCACCCTAATCCTAATACTTGGATTATCTCTTTATCAAGTTTTGACCCAACTTGTGCCCCAGAAGGTAAAGAGTTACTAGGTTTGGCTACTATATTGCCTGACGGAATGACAACCAAGGAAATCGTTCAGCAGGTGAAAGATAATGGTATCAAGGAGTATCATCCTGAAATCCTTGAACATATTGAAATGGAGCATGTTCAGACATCTTACGCTACTCGTGCTGCACTTATTCCCGGGCAGACTGACCTAGATCGGCCTGGTCCAAAAACCCCGGTTGACGGCCTATATATTGTTGGTACTGATACTGCAGGGTCTGGTGTAGGACTTCAACAGGCAGCCAACTCTGCAACAGGGTTGGTGAAGGTATTACTCGATGAATTGTGAATTCAGAGTGATTTAGAAGCTTTCAGAGAAAACATGAGCGGAACGGATTCTGCAAAATCCGGAAGAACCCATCTATTGTTTTCTTCCTGCTCTTTCATGAAGGGTAATGCCTTGTAAGTTGTGAATGGGAATTCGTTAAAGAATTCAATTCTGAGTCCTGAATTGATAACACTGTTTATGATATCTGACACACTGTGAGTCCATTCATAGGTCTTCATAGCAATTGGAAACCGCACAGCAGGATCTGCATATGTTCCGCTTTGCTCAAATTCCAATGGCTCATCTTTGTGAAAATAGGGATAATGGACTCTGAGATTATCAGATTCTTCAGCATCATTAAAGATGTATGCTACAGGATGAAATTCTCGAATATAGAAGAACCCACCTGGTTTTACAAATCGTGAAATAATGTTTGCCCACTCATCCAAATCGGGTAGCCAACATAGAACGCCGCCAGATGTAAAAACGATATCATACTGTTCATCTATTTTCTCGGGCAGGTCATATACATTGGACTGAAGAAAAGTTGCTTGGTCATCGACCTGCTCGTTTAATGTATTTGCAAGGTCAATGGACTCTTCAGAGAAATCCACTCCAGTTGCTTCAGCTCCAAGTCTAGCCCAAGACATAGTATCAAGACCAAAATGACATTGCAAATGAAGTAAGGTTTTGCCCTTGACATCACCTACTTCTTCTATCTCAACTGGATCGAGTGTTAATGCTCCCTCAAGAAAGTCATCTACTTTATAGAGGGATGTTCCGCGATGGATGGGTGCCAAGTGATCCCACATCTGTTGGTTCTTCTTGATGTATTCATCCATTGCAATCAATAAATCAAATACAACAACCCACTAATGAGATTGTCGGAATGCTAAGTAATTTCTAAATGAATTTCGTAATGGAAAGATTCTCAGTAACACTCCAAAAAGTATCGATTAATTTTAAATCAAAAGGGAAATACAGAATCAATTCATCAAGCCCAATATCACAGAAGGCATTTACAATACTTTCAAAATTCTCCATTGAGGAAAATGTGTCCCTCCAAAATCTACCTAATGCTAAGGCAGATTTGATTAGCGTTGAGGGGCTTCTTTCTAGTTCATCACATGTTTCTAGGATGAATTGCAATCTTCCTCCAATGACTTCAACAACTTCTTGTAGTGATTTCTCCGAGCTACAATACGAATTCCATCTATCTGCATATTTTACAGATATTGTCATCATTCGTTTACCAATAGCTCCAATAGTTATTGGAATGCTAGGTTTCTGAACTGGAGATGGTATTAATCTGCATTCTTCAGTCTGATAGTATTCTCCATTAAACGTGATTTGTCTTCCTGCAACTAATTCTCTGATTATTTTCACTTGTTCTTCAAATCTGTCTACTCGCTCTTTCGGAGCCCAATCTCGAAAGTTAAGCGTTTTGTAAATTCTATCCTGAGCACTCCTAACACCTCCACCGAGACCTAACTCAATCCGTCCATCTGCTATATGGTCGACCGTAATGGCTCTTTTTGCGAGTAGCGCTGGATGATGCAGCATAATTGGTGTTACCAATGAGCCCAGTCGTATTCTCGAAGTGGTTTCTGCTACACTGGCTAACACAGACCAGCATTCATGCCAAACACCATCCCCCTGAAACTCATCAGGAATCCACAATGTATTCCACAATGATGTATCAAGTCTTTGTGCTATTCTTTTCAAGTCTGGATATGGTCTGTTTTGAAATAGTATTACTCCTAATTTCATGTTAGATTTCTCTTATTAGAGATATCCCTTCATTTTAGAAGATATTACTTCTAAGCAAAAATCGGTCTTGCTCTAGCGAAAGTCCTTTATTCTGCCGATGTTGCCAGCTTCTTGACTGTGTGTTCTCACAAGGAGTCAATTCAAAATGCCTATGATCGAGATACGGTGGCACGGAAGAGGCGGCCAGGGTGGCGTAACCTCAGCAGAGCTACTAGCCAAAGCTGCTCTTATTGATGGATACAAAGGTGTACAAGCTTTTCCTTATTTTGGGGCGGAACGAAGAGGAGCTCCAGTAAAAGCATTTACACGGATATCCGATGAGAAGATCAATGTACGAAGTCAGATATACACCCCCGATATTGTAGCTGTCCTGGATCCAGGTATCATTGACCTGATTGATGTCAGTGAAGGACTCAAGGATGGAGGCAAAATAATCATCAATTCAGAAAAAGACGCCT
The DNA here is from genome assembly GCA_014728035.1 of Promethearchaeota archaeon. Taxonomy (GTDB): domain Archaea; phylum Asgardarchaeota; class Thorarchaeia; order Thorarchaeales; family Thorarchaeaceae; genus SHMX01. Next base: position 53,893 of record WJMJ01000078.1, read on the forward strand.
CAGAGTACGAATTTGAAAAAGGACATGTATATACCTATGATGGAACTGGTATTGCGCTGAAGCATGGCCTATTGGTTGCTGGACTGCCAGTCGTAAACACTACCATGTTAGGAGCTTTTGCAAAAGCAACTGGTCTTGTTGAGATCGAAACCATTCAAAAAGTAATCAAAGAGAAATGGTCTGGCAATGTTGGTGAGAGAAATGCCACAGGTGCGAGAGAAGCCTACGACACCTGTAGTGATTAACACGTGAAACTATCCATAGATTCTATCGTAGCCGGACCTGCTTGGTGCAGAACGGCTACGCCGCATTCCATCTACTTGATGGGCAACTTCTCCCAATTTCTTCTTGATTTGGTCCGCACTCTCTTGTAGTTCAGTGGTGTCCACTTTTACATCATACATCCTTGATAGTGCATGAAGCAACTGAATAGCACCCTCAGGGTCAGGCATCATTGGTATAGCAGGGGTCAATAGAGCGAATCCGACCATCTCCCTACACAGTGTTTCTGATAAAATCGAACCTGCAATTCCAGTGATAATTCCTTTTTTGAAAAGCTCCATATGTTCATCTTCTTCTAAATCAGCAATTTTCTCTTCTTCTGCTGCATAGAGTACCTTTCTTTGGGTGGGTATACCTTGAACTGGAATTCCATCAAGAATCACGGTTTCATTAACACCAATACTTGCTGCCCAATCCAAAATTGCTGAACTTACAAAGTACATCCCATCCTCTGATACTGGGAGTTCTGTTGTCACAACAATCAAGTTCTTTTCAGAATTACCATAAATTCTGAAAGGATGTCGAAGACGACCATCCATGAAGACTGCAGCTGAAGGAAGATATCTAGACCGCACATGCGCAATCTCCTCCATCTCAAACTGTTCAATAATAGTATTAGCAGCAATAATTCCTACAACACCTGCAGAGGGAAAACAACAAATAAGCAGGGGATTGTTAAATTCTGGAGTTTTTGTCTGAACAACTTCTGCCTCTGGCGCTCCAAGTTTTTTTATCTCGCCTTTGTCAGCCATAATCATATCCCTATTTCTAATAGTCCCTAGTCCAATATTAACTTTGACTCAAGAAGGTAACACTTGACAAACGCTCCTTAGTATCCAGGATACAACATGTGAATAATTGTACACTATCTTCCGAAAAAGAGAGTACTTACAGTTCATGAGATGCAGTTAAGTATAAGAAATCAAATCTCACTTATTGCTGGTGCTATGTGATGCGTTTTCGAACTGAGAAAATAATGCCTCCACCAATTGTGAAACTCATAGAAGAAGCTCGAAGATTTATTGGCGCTTCAGAATTTCTCAATTTAGGGCAGGGACTTCCTGGACATATCCCCCCTACAATTAGTTTGCAAGGGCTTCAAGAAAGACTTACTCATCCATCTGCACATCTGTATACTCCAGATAAAGGACTGCTAGAACTCCGTGAGGAGCTTGCATTATATATCCGCCAGCAATTGAACAACTATGTAAATCCTGAAACTGAATTGATGATAACAGCAGGTGGAAACAATGCCTTTGCGGGAATTGCATTGACGTTATTTGAGCCAGGACAGACTGTCATCATGCCATCTCCATTTTACTTCAACTCGGTCATGGCAATTCGTCTTGTTGGAGGAAATGTCAAGATGATTCCGGTGGATGAAACATTTCAGCCAGATCCGGACCTGATTGAGGCGGCAATCGATGATAGAACAAGAGCTATCTTTCTAGTATCACCAAACAATCCCACTGGTGCAGTCTATGAAAAAGAACGAGTTGATAAAATACTTGATCTGTGTTTGGAAAATGAACTCTATTTGATTTCAGACGAGACCTATGCAAGAATGGCTTTTGAAGGCTCAATGCATTACAGTCCTCGGTCAAGACGTGATGCACAAAATCACGTTATTACGATCGGGAGCTTTTCGAAAGATTTCGGTATGAGTGGATGGAGAATTGGCTATATTACGGGACCAGAGGATTTCATGGAAGAATATCTCAAGGTACAGGACACCATGACAATTTGTGCGCCCACACCAAGTCAGCTTCTTGCTCTTGAAATTCTGAAGACGGGACTTGATGTCATCGATTCCGAAATGGAGGGTGTAGCTAATCTAAGAGAATTGGCATATCTTCGAGCCAAAGAGATTGACCAATGGGACCTAACGCGTACTAAGGGCACATTCTATCTATTCCCAAAGGTGAGAGGTTGTAAAGATTCGCGGAAATTGGTTCTAGATATTCTTAGAGGAACAAAAACCTTGGTACTTCCAGGTTCTGTGTTTGGAGAAGCTGGAGAAGGGCATATCAGACTCTCGATAGGCCCCCTAACTCCGGAAGCTGTTGATGAGGCATTTGATAGATTAACAAAATACTTTGCAACCAATTCTTAGCAATAAGTTTCCCATTCCCATTGGGTTATCACATGACTTGTATAATGCTCCCATTCTTTTCTCTTGAGACGAAGATACGAGTCAATAATTGGTTTCCCGAGAGCATCAATAATCACTTTGTCTTTCTCCAAGTAATCAAGTGCCTCTCCCAACGTAGTAGGCAGTGTGGATATTCCCAATTTTGCAAGTTCTTCTTCATCATAATCAAAGATATTTTCACTTCTGGGCTCAGGTGGTTGAAGCTTGTTTTTCATTCCATCAATCCCACATGCTATGAGTGCAGAAAACAGGAGATACGGATTTGACATGGGGTCCGCAGACCTGAATTCTACAGCTGCTTTCTTAGCAGTGTTGAATAGTGGAACTCGTATGAGAACTGTACGATTTCTGAATCCCCAAGAAACATAGACAGGAGCTTCATGATGGGGAACAAGGCGTTTGTAGGAGTTGATGGTCGGATTTGCAATAGCAGTGATAGCTGGTGCATGCTTGAGCAAACCTGCAACAAAACTCCTTCCTTTATCGGAGAGATAATCACCATCATCTTTTCCAAACAGGTTCGTACCATCTTTCCATAATTGAATATGGCAATGTAATCCATTACCCGCATCATTTTCAAATGGTTTTGGCATAAAGGTTACATCAGCATCATAATTTCGTGCAATAGTTCTTGCTAGATTTTTGAATAAGACCAAATAATCAGCCATCTTGCGGGCATCTTCAAAATCAATTTCAACTTCTTGTTGGGATTTTCCAACTTCGTGATGGATAACGCGTGGATTGATGCCTAATTCTCGAATTGCAGAAGAAATTTCTAACAAAATGTCTGCTCCGGGATTTTGTGGATAGGTATCGGCATATCCGCCAAAATCATATGGTGCGCCATCTCGAGTAATCAGATGAAATTCTGGTTCGGTCTTGACCTTAAAAGTCAGGTCCTGCAAAATGGTATCATAGACATTTTGAAGCACTCCTCTCGCATCCAAAGGAAAGAAGTCCTTATCCTCTTTAGATGCCATTTTTGGTTTTACATAACACATAACTGCAGCAGTTCTGTAGATAGAATACGGCAATTCGATCAGGCTTGAAACATCAGGGTAAAGCCGAAGGTCAGATGATTCAACTGATGCTAATCCAGTGACCGAGCTGCCATCGCAGCTTGAACCCTTTTCCAATACAGGATCTTCTTTCAGCTGTTCAATTGTTTCTGCTGGTTCGCATGGCACAATCATGGCTTTTAGGTTGCCAAGCAGGTCAGTAAAGCGTAGTTCGATATACTCAATATGCTCAGACATCTTTATCCCGCCCTATTGGGAGTGTGTTCCATTGTCAACATACTGATATTTTAACGATAGCTTTCTGGTCTATTTTTATTAGCTCCAAAGTGCCTTGTACCAAGCTTCAGATTCATCCTTGAGTTCTAATTTGATTGCACCACTAACGACACTGACATCATCATCACGTCTGATTTCAAAGTTCATAGCTGCAATTCGTATTGCTTTTTTCTCAAGATGGACATTATTGATATTTCTTGCATGAAGACGTACAACTGTCTTTCCATCGTCAATGGTCAACATGAGCTCTTCATAGGTGACTTCTCCTTTCATCTTGAATTTTCTGTCACGGAAGTTTCCCATATGAGCTTCTAGATTTTCCAACTCAACTTTCACTTTCTCTGCTTTCATAGTGACCACAGAATTAATCCTCTTCTTACTAACTTATGAAGTTCGTCATTGGCGAAAGATAGATTGCTTAATCTGTTCTTAACGCATATGATAGTTATGAGAAAAGGGTTGCATATCGGAACAAGTGGTTGGTCCTATGAAGATGATTGGGTTGGGCCATTTTACCAAAGCAAAAAAGGAATGCTTGGCCAATATTTAGACATCTTCGATACTGCAGAAATAAACTCAACATTCTACTCTCCACCTAGTAAGGGATTCATCAGCTATTTGGTTAAATCGACTCCAAAGAACACATTCTTCACGGCTAAACTGCCGCAGAAAATCACCCATGATCACAGGTTGAATATATCCGAAGAAACACGAGAAATTCTGAATGATTTCTTCAATCGGTTAAAACCAATCTCCAAAAGAATGTATGCCTTATTGATTCAGCTGCCACCATGGGATATCAAAACTATGGGAGACCTCGAGTCATTTCTATCAGAGTTAGATAACTCCTTCAGATATGCAATTGAGTTTCGAGATGAGAGTTGGCTAATGAACTCTACATGGGAGTTACTAGAGGCGTACGATATTGCACATGTAATTGTAGATGAGCCAAAGCTCCCAATAGACTTGAGAATTACAACTGATTTTTCGTACATCAGATGGCATGGACACGGAGAAGATGTGTGGTATCACTATCTATATACAAAGCGCGAGTTGGAAGATTGGCTTCCACATATTTCTCACATCTGTGATAGAACAAATTCTGTCGTAGCATATTTCAACAATCACTTTGAAGGATATGCCCCTTTCAACGCATTACAGATGTTACAATTACTAGGAAAATTGACCTCTAAGCAGGATAGAAAATTGCAATCAATGAACAAGTATTTTTCATTAGAGCAAACTAGACTAGACCAGTTTTAAGAGCCATATTCCTTTAGAAAGTGATATAAGTAGTGTGAAAGCTGGCCTGCAAAACGGGTGAATGAAACCATGAGCTTTGATTTATTTGCCGAATCTGTTGTTAGGTCCCCAAAGGATAAGCGTCCAAGAAGAGGCCGCGGATTTAGTCATGAAGAAATTTCTAAAGCAGACCTGACAGTTGATGAAGCACGCAGAATGGGTCTGATTGTTGATCTTCGAAGAAAAACAGCATATGACGAAAACATCGAAATTCTCAAACAGTACGTGAAAGATATTGAAGAGTTTGTTGGAGTCCTAGAAGAAACTACTGTAACTGTTGACAAGAAGGCAATAAAAGAACTCACATCAATCAAAGCACTCGAAGAAGAAGAGGCAATCCTTCTCATTGATGCTGGAATTAAAAGCCTTGAAGATTTGGCGTATTGTGAGATACCCAAAGTTTCTAACAAGACTGGTATTGACGAAGAACGCATCACCGAACTAGTAAAAGCTGCTCTGAAGAAGGTCTAGAGTAGCGATATTTGGGGGAAATAGGGCTGGAGCTAGACCGGCTCATCAGGATACTGGAAAATCCCCCATCAGTTCTTCGACCAGCTATCCTTCCTGATTTCTTTCTCGACCATTTTGTAGTTACAGAAAAGATTGAGGACTTTGTAGATGGTTTAATTCAACTAGCATCCCAAGGTGGAGGAAATTTACTTGGGTCTTTCCAATTTATTCGGCCTGGAGGGAATACTGTCAACACCGCCTCTGCACTTCTGAAGATGGGACTTGACCCTCTTATGGTAATTACTACCGATGAATATGGTGCATCCATGCTTAAGGCATTGGTAGATTCTGATTTGGACCTCTCTCATGTTCATACGGATGGAGCCTTATCTGCAACCGTTTCTATAGAAGGGGAATATCAAGGACGCCATGTTAATCTCATGGTTAGTGATAGCGGCTCAGCAGCGAAATTTACAATCAATGACCTGACTGAGGAGGACATTACAGCTATCAAGAACTGTGGACTGGTCGCTCTTCTGAATTTGAATCATAACACAGCAGGTGTGGAATTTGTAACTGACTTGTTTTCACAATTAGAAGGAAATAACATTACCAAGTTAATCGATACAGGAGATCCTTCTGCGAGACCAAATATGGTTCAAGACCTCACTGACAAAGTTCTAGCACAAAAAATAGTTGATGTTATTGGAGTTAATGAAAATGAAGTGTGTTGGTTTGCGTGGGCACTTGATAAGAGAAATGAAAGATGGAGAGAGCAAATTTCACACCCCGAACATTGGATAAAGGCAGGAAAGTATGTATCAACTGAAACTGGAGTTAGAGTTGATCTGCACACCCCATATTTTGCAGCTTCAATACTCGCGGATGAAATTACATGTACTCCAACATTTGAAGTAATTCCGAAAATCACACTTGGCGCAGGGGATACATGGAATGCTGGAAATATTTTTGGAATTCTCCATGAATTGGAACCATTAGATCGACTTGTTCTTGCAAATTCCGCTGCAGCACTCTATGTTTCTTCTAGGAATACAAACCATCCGTACTTGGAGGAGATAATTAGATTCCTGAAAAATCCTCCAAGACTCTCACATATCGGTACAAAGTTACTTAAATCAGATTGTAAATAGTACTGATGTTATAATCTTGAATTTGAGAGTGAAATCTTGGATTTAGAACGAGTACTGACGAAACTACGATATGATGAGAGCGTCAGTGGCTATTCTCTCATTACTAACAAAGGAGAACCATTTCTTTCATTTAGCTTACCAGAAGAAGTGATCCCTCAAATTCGTGGTACACTTGAAGTTCACTCAAAATCATTACGACTGATGAATATAATGACTGGACAAGGTACAGTTGTCCTTGCAAGAATAGACAATAACTGGGTGCTTGCAGTACTATTCAATCCAGACCAAAGCTTAGGCATGTGTCTGCAAAAATCAAAGGCGGTGGTCGAATCCCTTGAAGGAGTGGATATAACTCCACCTCCAAGTATCACCAAATCGGAGCAATCTCAAACAGAAACGGAATCATCTGTGTCTGTTGAGTCACACTCGGAGATTGAAACAGATTTGGATATTGACGACATACCAATGGAAGAAATTGATGTAAGACATGGTTGTGTAGTACACAAGAGCGATAGATACGATGAAGCAATGAGTATGGAATCTAAATTGAATGAAGAAATGCGCTTCAAATTTTCAAATGCGGCGATTGACACCATACTTATGGTTGACGAAACAAGAACAGTACAGAAAATAAGTGAAACATTGTCTAAGAGGTTGGAGCAAATCATAGATATTGTGAAGTGGTGTGTTTCCAAGCATATTCTCACTGTAGAGTGTCCATCTCAGCAAGAACCAGGAGCTCGTGAGATCGTAGAAGTACCAATTTTTGATGGTGAATTCAAAAAGGTGAAGAAAGAACATAAAGAAGTAATAGAATTATGTACTGGTGACCTTACAGTTCAAGAAATCGCAGACCACTTGAAAATACCCTATTTCCAAGTATTACAGAGCATTATTCCCTATAAAGGAAAGACTGTCAAATTCGTTAGAAAAGATAAAGTAGTTAACTAGTATGGAGATATGAGAATGGGATTAAAAGGAAGATTAGCGTGGGCGCTTAAGATAGATAAAGTTTCTAAGCCGCTATTCCAAGCTGTTTGGCGAGAATTGTTGAATAATCTATTTCAGACCTGTGATAGTGTTGATGAGATCAACAAGAAACTCAAATCAATTGGGTTCAAAGTTGGAGAACATCTTTTGATGGACTATGCTGAAAGAATCAAAGAACATGCACAGAGTTTTACAGAGTTTGCAGATACACTGAAGCTGGCATACAAAGTCAACTCAGGACAGGATTTCACTGACGTATGGATAAGTGATGATGAGAGCACCATCAAATTCAGTGATGCTGATTGTCCTATTTGCGAAGGTGTTGTCATAAACGATATGCCAGGTCTTCAATACTGTAATCTAGTCAGTGGTGTGTTTCAAGCAGTATTAACGCTGCGAGGTTTCAAAGGAGATGCATATCAAGAATCATGCAAAGCACTTGGCGATGAGATTTGCACTTGGACTATAAAACAAGCTTGAATAATCTGTTTCTGTGATTCTTTGCATAGCTATAAATGCACTCACATATATGAACAAACAGATTGAACAGAAGCGGAGGAAAATATTTGGGTCAACTTGTTGGAACCCTTGTGGGTCTAGTTACTGCATTTGTTGTATCATTCATTCTTCTTACTTTTGGAGTCTTTCTGCCGCCAGAATTGGTGCCAGCACAAATAGTAGATGATTTTGCATTGTACACGGATTTGGAACTGAAGTTAGCAATCACAGGAACCGTGCTATTCCCATCCCCCTTTGAAGCCACACTAGGACACGCTTTGACCTATGGCGCTAGAGGATGGACTGTTCTCATGTTTCTAAGTTGGGGTCTCGGTGGATTAGCAGCTGGCCTACTATCACGAGACATTGTTCAAGGTGTTTTCGCAGCTATATTTGCAGCTGCCATCGGAGCTTTATTGACATGGCTTCTAATTTTCGTAATTCAAATTCCAGATTTCAGTCAAATTTTTGGAACTGGGTCTCTTTTCATTATGCAATCCGCACTTGAAGGAATGATATATCCCGCTATTGTTGGAGGGATAGGTGGACTATTAGGTGGAGCCATCACTCGGGAACGGTAATCAATTCAAGAGCTTTGGGACGAAGTACGTTTCCACACTCTGAACAGATAATAGGATTAGATTTGAATACTGCACCACATTCACAAGTGGATTCTATTATTGGAGGTGCAATAGACTCGTTTTCACTAAGAATTTGCTTTTTGACCAATACAACAGGAACTGCTGATAATAAAGCAAGCATTGATGCCCCAATGGATTTTATGAATTGAAAAAGAATAATCAAATTTCGTTCATTTTGGTCACCGGTCCAAAAGGTACTGTCTTCAAGAATCATAGAGATGATGCTCAGAATTGCAATGACAACACCAGTCCAAAAAACAGTTCTAATCGTGTTCCATTTGGATTCTGAAAATATTCCTCCGATTAGCCCAACAGCAAACCATACCAAAAGATAACCTAGCAGACCATGAAATAGGAAAAGCATTGATAGATCTTGAAGCAGAATACTACCGTGTAGAAGCGGTGAAAGAATATCATAAGGTGAAGGATAAGTAATTGGTTCAGGATTTCTAAGAAACACGATACAAATTGTACCAATTATCGCGCCAATTATTCCACCAATCATATTACGCATCAATTTCACTCCGGCAGGCTACACTGTTACTATGAATTTGATAGTTGGTTCCACTTAATGGTTTCCAAAAGGGCGCATAATCATAAAAACAGACTAAAGGAAGAGAATTATATATTATGAAAAGAATTTTCAGAGTATATTACCACAATCCTTTTGTGAGTAATTCGTGCAAGATATAGTGTACACGCAGGTCTATATTCATCCACAGAGAGCGTGAGGTGCCGTATATGAGCAATGATTTGGAACGTGCATTGTCAAAACTTCGATTTGATGATCAAGTATTAGGATATTCTTTAATGACAAAAGCTGGCAGACCATTTGTCAGTTTTGCTTTTCCTGAGGATTTATTTCCGCGTGTCAAAAACAGCATCAAGCTGTATAAGGCAGACCTGCGATTAATGACTATTGACACAGAAAAGGGATTAGTTGTACTTGCACCTGTTGATGTAAATTGGATATTGACTGTGTTGTATGTTCCTGAATTACAGCTTGGTCTTGCTATTGCAAAGACCAAAAACGTCCTTCGATTATTGGAAGGTATCGAACTTCCTCCACCACCGGATGAATTCGAAGAAGCATCCGAAGACAACCTTCAGGTTTTGGAAACGATAGCAATGAAGGCAGCTTCGACCGAAGCGGAACCCACCACAGATACGACTCCAGTTGCACCCGAAGTAGAAGAAGAGGATGAAGAAGACGCAGAATTAACACCTGATGATTTTGATGTGCAACCAGGTACAATTCCCAAGCGCGGAGAAACGTACTCAACATCTCTTTCACTAGATTCAGATCTCTACAAAGAGATGAAAAAATTGTACCGGAATTTTGGCTTTGATGTGCTGATGCTCGTAGATGACAAAAAGACGGTTTCAGTCATTGCAGATTCTATGTTCCAGCCAAATGAGAGAGTAGTAGAACTTCTGAAATGGGCAGCTTCCAAAAAGATTGTCGATGTTCCAGTATCAGAAAGTGGAGGAAAGTCTTCAACTGGGAGTAGAATGGGACGATTTGTACAAGTACCACAGTTTGAGGGAGATATGTCCAAAGTCGATGATTCTGATAAAGCAATCATTCAACTCTGTGATGGTAGTCGAACACCTAAACAGATAGCTCAAGAGGTTGGGCTTCCTAAGGCTAAAATCATCCAAGTAATTGCACGATATCGACGTCATGGACTGAAGATGATAGGTAAAACTATCTAATAGTACTGAAGAGGTTCAATAAAAATGGCAAAAATTGAAAATCCAATACTAGTATCAATATATTCCCATATAGTCCAAGATATTCTTGCGGAAACATCCAGTATCGAAGAAGCTAATCAGCGTCTACGAGAAATTGGACGTGGTTTAGGTTCTCAGATTTATTTGAATACAGAAATTGCAGACAAAACAAAGGACACAATAACAACCCGTGAAGATGTTTCAAAGATGATTGAAACTGCATACAAGATTCTATTTGACAAAAAGCCAGATGACATCGATATGGAGAGTGCACGAGGCTCAGTTCGAATTACAGATGAGGAATGTATCTGGTGTCAAGAAGTGAATCTAGAGGGAATGCGGGGTTTTGGGTACTGTGAAATTTTCAGTGGAATCATGGAATCACTACTAGAATTCAAAGGTGTTCAGGCTAAAGTATTCCAAGAAATGTGTCATGCTACTGGATCTGATTATTGTACTTGGAATGTCAGGTTAACATAAGCTTATGGAGAGAGGAATTCCTCTCTTTTCATTTCATTTTATAAATAGGAGCCAAAATCACTTTATCAGCAAAAAGCACTTAACACTGTCTTCCATTGTTTCCATGTTACGGAGTTGGTCTGAAGTATGCCAAATGATGATGAAGTAATCGAATGGTGGCAAGGCAGATTAAAAGAAAGAGAACTGATGCTTGCTTTCTTTTCAAAAACATGGAACAAATTAGGTAGTCGTATCGCTGTTATGTTTCCTGAAAGAGTACGAGACCTTTACTACAGTGCTGGAAGACTTGCAGGGCTGGAAGCACAAAGGGAGTACTTCAAAGTAGGAAAACAAAAACCGCCTGGTGATTTCAAGGGAATCATTGAATTCATCAAGATGGCTCTTGGTACACTCATTGTTCCGTTTGGAGATGTAAAAATAGCTAAATTGTACAAACTTTGGTTGGATGAAGAAGCAATCATTGAGATTCGTGATAACCCTTATGCAGCGGGTATGGCAATGGAAGAACCATCATGTTATTTTCTGAAAGGATTTATTGAATCGGTTCTCGAATATTTGACGGACTACAATCGTTTAGAATATGAGAAGCTAGAGGTTGTAGAGGAAAATTGTATGTCTGCGGGTTCGGACCATTGCTCATTTAAAATGAAACTGACTTACCCAGCCAAAGGTTAATTCATTAGGTGCGGAGATTACTCCGCGCCATTCTATTCAGTTTCTACTACTTATTCTGAATACCTCTTCCAAAGATAGATTGATGATACTCCTATAGTTGACACAACTGATATGATTGGTAATCCTAGAAGAAAACTAGTAGATCCTATCAAGATGTGTTCCTGTACAGCTCGATAAGGTTCAAATTCTTCACGAATTCCAAATAGATTTCCAGAGAATGCATCAACATAAAATCGGATGTTTTCAATTTCTGACTCAAAATCCAGAACCCAAGACAGTCGCAGATGGTGGTTGCCGTCGGCATCCTCTACATCAGCTAGAGCTATTTTGGGAGTTTGAAGTGACAGGTTATTTTGTTCACTAGGAAACTCATAGATTGATAGTGCATTTGAAAGGGCTAGTTGTTGACCTACAACATGAGTTGTATCAATCGGATCTAATCCAATCCAATCGTAATGATAATAAGAAATTCCATGAGTGAATGAGGAGGCTCTTACAATTATTGAAGAGGTTTCAATTTCAATGGGGCCGTTATACTCCTGAAAAACAAGAGAGTAAAAACGCCGACAGTCGTAGGGGAATCCCTCAATATATCGAGCCGTAAAAGGAATCTCAATGTTATAGTCAGTGAGAAACTCTGAAACTATTGTTTCAGCTTCCAACAAGGTGATATCCGTAGGATCATATTCGTGAAGGTATCTGCTTTCATATTCTATTACTTGACCTTCAATCGCATCAACAACTACATATGCCGTAAAATCAACATGGTTGTACAGAATTTTCCAAGATGGGGGAATATCTACTTTGAGTATTGCCTGAATAGTCCAGTTAACAAAAGGTGGACCTACATCCTGTAAGAAATTAGTAGCTGTCGATAGTGCACTTTCATTATCTACAATAAAATCAAATGTTTGAAAATCACGAGTTACCAAGAAAGGTCTTTGTGATTCGATCTTGAACGCATTAGGATAAATAGCAGAGTATCTAGTATCCGACGTGAAATTGGAAAAGGACGAGTCTGTAACAACCGTTCCTTCCAGATTTGAACTACTCATATCCCAACGACTTAGAGAATATCCAACGAGAGGTAAAGCAACTCCTCCAACTATTAGAAAAACCACAAGTAGAGGGAATAACTTACTTACAAACACCAAGATTGTAACTCCAGTATTTTAGTTACAATTTGTAACAACGCTTATAGTTGTAATTATATGGCGATTTATAATTATGAATAGTACAAGTGTTGTTCAAACGCAAGTGCTTAATTAGGAAAATACCAAACTAATGGTGAGACAAGAGAATGAAATCGACTAGATTGAGGAAGACGTTGATAGCTTCACTTCTGTTTGCATTGATGCTGGGATTTTCGGTATCTATGTTACTCCAATTGAGTACAGGAGAGGATTCAATACTGGTCAATCAAGTATCTTCTAGTAATAGCAGAAATCTAGCAGTACACAATCTGACCGTTTCAACTGCTCCTTCCAATATGATTACATCAGTCCAGCTGGATAGTGACTTCAGTTCATTCTTTGGCACTGCCAGTTTAGTAACGTTAGCTCTTGGTACAGTATCTATTGATCGTAAGGAAGAAAGAAGTTCCACAAAATTACGAGACAGAATAATTAACGAAGTATCTCTAAGTCCGGGAATACACTTGAGAGGTTTGCACCGAGCTCTTGATTGTGCAATGGGAGCATTACAATACCATCTACGAAATCTTGAAGCAGAAGATATCATCCAATCATTCAAAGTTGGGAATTCGAAACATTTCTTCTTGAATGGATTTTCAGATGATAACAAGGTACTAGAACTCACTGCACTGCTTAGAAATCCAACGATGCAATTGATTGTATCAGAAACTGTAGAAAAGGGACGCACCACACAAGCACACTTAAGCAGAAGTTTAGACCTTGATAAGAGCCTGGTATCATATTATGTTTCTAGTTTAATCAAAGCAGATGTATTCGAGACCATCCGTGTCTTTGGTCGAGAAAAACCAGTTCGGGTTACCGAATGGGCACAATTGTCTATTGATTCACTTGGTCTGATAGTTCAATAGATGTTCTAGTACATCTATTGTCAGACCTTCACCTTTATTTTTACAAATTCCGACTCGGATATAGTCTGATTGGCAGGTAAATATAGGGTTCAATCAGGTGAGAGCGAGGTGTCATTATGTCTGACGATATGATTCTAGGTGCAGATGACTTTGATGAGTCAATGGATTTTGATGGATTAGATAAGGTAGAATTTTCTGTCAAAATGAAAGGGGTCTCCAGAAAGTATTTGCTAGGAAGTCGTGAAGTAATTGCTTTGAACCAAGTGGATTTGAAAATCAGATCTGGAGAATATGTTGTAGTATCTGGTCCATCAGGTTCTGGAAAAACTACGATGCTGAATATAATTGGATGTATAGACTATGCTACAGAAGGGCGGATTCATATTCTCGATGTGCCAATTGAAGATTATGATGAATCATTCAGAGCAACTTTCAGGCTTAATAACACTGGATTCATATTCCAGAGTTATAACTTAATCTCGACACTTACCGCTCTTGAAAATGTCATGTTCCCTATGCAGATTACAGACAAGCCAGAAGAAGAATTGGAACAAGATGCATCGGAATTACTGAAAAAGGTCGGTTTAGAAAACCGATTGGACCACTTACCTTGGCAACTTAGTTCTGGAGAGCAGCAAAGAGTTGCAATAGCACGAGCAATAGCTAATGATCCAGCAATAATACTTGCAGATGAGCCTACAGCAAATCTCGACGAGGAGAGCGCTGAAATGGTCCGGCAAATTTTGGATTCTCTCAACAAATCTGGAAAGACAGTAATCGTCATGACGCATGATGAGAAGATAATCAACAACTCAGAAGTAAGACATCTGCTTATCCGGGACGGGAGCGTGATTTCTGATGACTAAGCAAGACTATGCATCTAAAGATCTTAGACGAAGACCATTTCGTAGTGCTTTGACCATATTCACAATGGCTAGTGTCATAGCAGCAACAACGTTTCTTTTCCTATTTGGGAGTGTACTTCTTGATATAACCGCCTTTGTGTCTTCAACAGGTCTCAATTCCTCCTTTGGTGTCTTCTTTGAAACATTCATTTGGGGCACTCTACTAATGGCAGTTGTTTTGGGAGGTGCAGTTGTTTCTTCCACCATATCTCTAGAGATGATCAGTAGAAGGAGAGATATTGGTCTAATGAAAGCAGTTGGAACATTGATGGATACTCTTTTCGACCATTTCATGGCACAAGCAGTGATATTGCTGCTTCTCAGCATTGTCATAGGACTGACAACCGGGCTATTATTGTATATTATTGGCATGATCTGGTTAGCAAATGTTATCACCGGAGCTGAGTTCAGTTTTGTATTTCCATATCTGCAACTTGCAGCTATTGCTGGAATATACTTCTTTATGGGATTTTTTGCAGCACAAAAACCAATTTATGAAACAGTAAACGAATCGCCTATTTCTGCTCTTAATCCGGAAATCGGTATGCGGGTCCGTCGTGTTGGATATCTTGATACATTCGGTCTTTCATTCAGATTAGCAACAAAAGCTACTGGAAGAAGAATTAAGGGGTCTCGAAGAACTATCCTCTCCTTGATGCTAAGTTTCTCTCTTGCATCATTACTTTGGATTGGAGGAGGGATTACGAGTACTACTACAAATGCATATGTTACCAGAGCAATGGGTAGCAACATAGTAGCAGTGGGAAACTCAAATCTACTCAACACATACTACGATGCATACTCTCTCTCAGGCGAAAGAATTGAAGGGGCATATAATTTCACAGAGAGCCAATACATACTCCCAACTCCAATGTTCGCAGATCTGAATGATATTGATGGTGTAGACATCGTAGAACAACGAATGATAGATTATCAGAGGATATACGAAGGACCTGCCATTATCTGGAATCCAACATTAGAACAATATGAACGAATAGGGAAAGACCGAACCAATTCGTCACTGATTGTGGGAATAGATTGGGAACATACAATATCAGATTGGTATTTTGAAGGAAGTGAGATTGAAGATTCACAACAGGTTTGGATAGGCGGAGAGCTAGCTACTACGATGTATGAAGATCCACTAATTCAACGTCTAGGTGTAAAAGGCGCTTCGATGGAGATTGCAGGCATCGCATTCGATATTCTAAACGGAGGAATGCTTGCTATGTTGCCACTAGATACCATGCAAGACCTTTGGGGTGTATCGGGTTCAAACCTCGCATTAGTCCAAATAGAAGACTATTCTGCATCCGTAATTGAAGAGATCGAGATGGTTGCGAATTCCTATGGTTTCAGCATTACTTTACAACAGAATATTCTTGACGAAAACCTTAGAGCAATAAACCTTGTATGGAACCTTTTGCAGCCGCTACCTCTGATTGCACTAGTCAGTGCCTTTGCAAGCTTGGCAAACTACCTATTAGTATCGGTATTTGGACGATTCGACGACTATGTGATTATGAGAGCAATCGGTGCTAAACCGAAGTTCATTGCTAAAACAATGATTGCTGAAGGTTTAGATATAGGACTTAAAGCAGGATTACCAGGTGTGCTTGCATCTGTGTTTTTCAGCGTGTTTCTATTGGTTCCAGAAGCAGCTGTACCGTCTACTCTGTTCTTACCATTATCGATAGTGACCATGCTGATCAGTCTTGTAGTCATAGTCAGTCTGGCTGCAGTTCCAGTCTATTTCATGTTCTCGCGAAGAAACGATCTGAAAGTATCAGAATTCTTTGTATAGATAGTTTCATTAGAGAAATCATAGGCGGACCAGTGAGGTTTGCCTATGTCAAATGAAATACAAGAAGACGAGTTCAATATACACTGGATTCGTGATGTAGTAGATGAAGTATTAGCACGTGATGTGGATGAGTATGTGCTTTCCACAGGTAAGAGTCCTAGTGGAAGTATCCATATCGGATTTGTAAGAGAACTCATAACATCAAATGTCATCAAACGAGAACTCAAAGACCTAGGCAAAAAGGCTCGTTCGTTATTTGTCGTAGATGACTATGACCCAGTACGGGCATTTCCACCAAGCGTTTCTCTTTCATTAGATGAATGGGTCGGAATCCCCTATTGTGATGTGCCAGATGAGTTCGGATGCTGTGATAGTTTCGGGTCGCATTGGGCAAACGAATTAATTGAAACATTTCCTGATTTTGGGCTTGACCCTGAAATCGTATGGACTAGTAAACTCTACCAGACTCCTGAGATGCGTGATGCAGTACGAATCTGTCTGAAGGAAACAGAAACATTACGTGAAATTATGATCAAGTATGTGGCTAGTGATTTCAACGACGCCCAGCGAACTAAATACATCAAAGCAATGGAGGATTGGTATCCTGCTTCAATCTTATGTCCAGAATGTGGTAAGTTTCAAGCTGGAGCAAAGGGATCTATAAAGCCCAACCGCGTTACAGGTTACGATATAGAAACGGACCATGTCAGTTTCAAGTGTCCTGGTTGTGGGCACGAAGCCTCTGTTCCACTAGACAAAGTGAAAGTCAAATTGACTTGGCGGATTGACTGGCCTACAAAATGGTATGTGCTAAATGTGACATGCGAACCAGCTGGAAAAGATCACTCGGTAAAAGGTGGTTCTTATGATACGGGACTTGAGGTTTCACGTCGAGTCTTTGATTGGGCAGGCCCGGTCAAAGTACCTTATGAATGGGTCATGATTGGGGGCAGAGATATGGGAACATCAACGGGCATCGTCTTCAGTCCAAAAGTATGGACCGAGATTGCGCCACCCGAACTATATCGATTCCTTATGCTAAAGACAGACCTACAAAGAACAATCAATATTCAACCTGAACGTGTACCAGATTTAGTTGACCAATACGATAGGTTTGAGAGGGTGTATTATGAGGTGGAAGAAACAACATCCGATGAGAAAGAATTAGCAAAACTACTGTATCCTCTTAGCGAATCAAATCCGGTGCGAAATGAGTATTTGCCAAAACTTCCATTCAAATTTGCAGTAACAATCTCACAACTAGAAGAAGTAATTGGAACAGAACCCGTTATAGCTAAATCAATCGAAGTAATGCATAAGCAATACGATATCGAGTCTGTTTCAGATGATATACTGGCACATATCAGAAAACGATTAGATAGAGCTTTAAAGTGGGTTACAAATTTCGGATCTAAAAGAGAAAAAATCGCAGTTCCAGTAGAAGTGCCTGAATCCATAATTTCGACTATAACAGATGATGACAGAAAATTCCTTACACTTCTTTTAAAAACTCTCAGAAAATCTTCTCTGGAAGATGAAGAACTTCAGACGGAAATTTTCGAGTCAGCAAGAGAGGTTGGAATTAAGACAAAAAGGGCATTTACTGTTCTGTATCGGATTTTGATTTCATCAAAGTCGGGACCACGTATTGGACCATTTCTAAATATGTTGGGTACTGATTGGGTAGCGAAACGTATTGAATCTGTACTCTGAGACCTCTCAACATGTTTATTAGAGGTTCGCAATTGCCGGACCTCAAACCATTATTTGGTGATACAGATGCTTGGAAAACTGCGAGAAAGATACCAGAAGGTTATGATGCCTGTAGGGCGACTACTAGCGAAGACCGGAATAACTCCAAATATGATAACAGGTCTTACCGTTCTAGTTGCAATGATTAGTACCTATTTCTTTTACATGGGTGAGCTTCTAATCGGTCTTGCAGTGATGATCTTCACCGTCGTCATGGATATGTTTGATGGTGCTGTTGCAAGAGCTGCGAACTTAGCAAGTCCTTTTGGAGCCACTTTTGACCACACCTTGGACAGGTATGCAGAATTCCTATTCATGCTTGGCCTTATGCTTGGACCTATCGGTTTGGTTTCAATTCCGTGGTGGCCTTATGCGACAGGCGATAAATTTGTTCATTGGTTCTGGGGATTTTTCACGCTATTTGGAATGATTATGGCAAGCTTTTCCAGAGCAAAAGCAGAGTCAGTGGGAGGTATGGATAACTGTGCGGTAGGTATTGCAGAACGTCAAGAAAAATTAATTCTAACAGTGATTGGCATTCTTCTGCTAGCATTACCTGCAACCAATATCTGGATGGATTTTCTTGCTTTCTTTCCTTCCGCCATTATGGACTTCTTCGTAGCTATTAAGATAACTAACATTCTAACTTTTCTAACGGCAATTGTGGGTATACTCTCACACATCACAGTTGGTCAGCGATTAGCATATGCTAATCGAATAATTAGAGGGAGAAATTTGGATGCAACATCCTCTGTATAATTTAGTGTCCATTGGCAATCCATTGTATGACCAAATATCAAATTCGGAATTGGACTTCAATTCTGATACTTTCAGTGGAGGTAGCATAACAGTCTGTCTAGTTGCAGACGCACTTGGTATCAGTAGATTGGTAATGATTGGATCCGTACCGAAAAAAGAACGATTCAAAATACTATCAGCTATCGAACAAACACAGATTGAACATTTCTTGATGGAACCAGAAATAGATATTCCAGCAAAAGAAACAGTACAAGAAGACGCTTGTCAAGGACAAATATTGGGACCTCTTGGAAGGATACGAATCAGAGATATCCCTGAAGAATTTCTTTTATCAGAGGTAATCGTACTCAATCCCGTCTTACAGGAAATTGATATTGATTTAGTTGAGTGGGTTTCATCATCATCTGATGCACTCATCCTGATAGATATGCAAGGATTCCTTAGAAGGAGAAATAAAAGAGGATATGGAGTATATACACCTCACTCCGAAGATATTCGTCAGCTCTTGAATTCCGTTGATTTGGCAAAGGCAAATCAAGTTGAAGCACAACTTATGACGGGAGAAGAAGATGCTTTTGTTGCAGTTGAAACAATGGTGGAATGGGGGGCAGAGATAGGAATAATCACAAGAGGTAATAGAGGTTGTATTATTTTTGATGGGAATGAGTTTCTCCAAATACCTGCATTTGAAACAGATGTTGCTTGTTCACTAAGTGCGGGAGATATATTTCTTGGTGCTTTTGCTACACACCTCCTAGAAACAGACAATCTGCTGGACTGTGGATTATTTGCTACAAGTACAACCAGCATTATTTTGGAAAAAGAGCCTCAATTGCCATTGTTTATTGACCGTTCAGAGATTCAAAAACGAATTGGTCTTCTTCAGGATGATGTCAAGATACTTTAGATCTCAGTAAGGTCAAAAACAGAATCCATGGTCTTTGAGAGAAATCGTTTTGCCTCTTTCATTGCAAGTCTGCCATCCTCGGTGATCTCGTAATATTTTCTAGGTGAGCCACTACGTTCTTCTCCTCTAATCAATCCATCTTTGACTAATCGATAAATAATTGCATAGCCACTGACCGTTGCGGGTGAAAAACCGAATCGTTTCGTAACAAGTTCTTTTATCTCATAACCATAATGGGGTCTTTCTTGAAGTAGACGGAGAATGTAAATCCATAACATCTCTTTTGTCAGCTTTTTTACAAGACGATGCATTGCTTTTGGTAGTTCTTCAACATCCGATGTCATTTACTAATTCTCCTTTCGAATTCTGAGATCACTGCAGCGACACAATGACTACTCAAGTAACTTGTTTCTCCCAGAGAAACTGATTCAACTCCAACGCTTTCGATTATCCTACTTGCGTTCTCATCAAAACCTATGTGGTCACCTAAGATAAAACTGTTCTGCGCATTCAATTGAAGATTCTCATTCGCCTTAAGTGGTTTGCCATCTTCTCTGAGTACCCATGTTTTACCAGAGGGGAGTGCAAAACGAGTAAGTACCTCTTCTAGTCCAATATCTATTCTCATTACATGTTCTACTACTTGTCCTTGTAAGACCCTCTGAATTTTTCTTGCCCAGGCAACTTCTCCTTTTGGTAAAACTGTAGGATTTTGAAAAACCAAACTTATGTCATTATGAAGAATGGCTATGACTTCTAATTCGAATCGTGGAAATGAAACTGGGCCCCAATCAAAACAAGCTGATAGAACTCTACATAGCAAATCTATTCGTTTTCCAGAACCAGGTAAATCCTTCAAGATGAATTTTCCGTCAGTGACGGTATTTGGGAGTAATTGGATAAATCTTAGTTTTGAGATGGTTGCCATTTGGAATACCAGCTAAATGTAATCCATATGTGCTACAAAGATTTGCTGATCGAACATCTTGTGATTATTCACAGTCTATCTTCGTCGTCTTCCTCTTCTCTTAGAGGCTTCTCTGATCTGTACTTTTCCTGTGTGTACTGCACAACTTACACAATAATACTGAGTCATCTTTCGAGTATGGATATAGCTACCTTGTGACCTCAGCTCTCTTGCAAGTTGAGGATCCACTACAGATACACGCTTTGTGTATTTCTTCGCCTTATCAGTAGGTACCATTCTACCGCATTTAGAACATTGTACTGACCCAGTTCGGCCGGATTTTCCTTTGCTTCTTCCGCCTGATTTTCTCTTTTTACCCAAATTATTCACCATCAAGTATGGTTACTTGGAGCTTCTATGGGGAGGCCTTTTAATCTTGTTTATAGCACTGGCGACAAAGAAGCCTACTGCCAGTGTGGGCTTATCATTTCGTATACCCGGTTTAAGATATTGATGTTCTGAGTCACAAGCATTTCGTGTACTATTCTATCAAGTTGGTCTGGAAGAGGAGGACAAGCATCTCCAGCGAGACCTCGAATACTTGCTTCCACACAGAAACCAAGACCAAGTGGATTATAGCCACCTTCTAGTACCCAAAAGGACCCTCTTGCACTTACTAAGTCAACTAAATCCCTTACAGTTCGACCTATTTTCCAAAATGTTCTCGAATCGATATCCATGTTTCCAACTGGGTCCGCCCAATGTGAGTCATATCCTGCAGATACAGCAATTACATCAGGTCTGAAGTTCTCAATAGCAGGAACAACTACTCGATCAAACGCAGCTTCATATGAAATATCAGGGGACATATCAAGTAATGGAATGTTAATGTTTGTTCCAATACCTTCACCATAACCAATCTCCGAATAATGCCCAGTGCCATAGTTTTCAAAATCATATTCATGAATTGAAATATATTGAACTCTTGGATTAGAATAGAATATCTCTGCAGTTCCATTTCCAAAGTGGTCATCAAAATCGATTATTGAAACCCTCTCAGCACCTGCTTCAATGGCGGACTTCACTGCTATTGCTATGTTATTGAAAAAGCAAAGACCTGTTGGATTCGATGTTGAAGCATGATGACCTGGTGGTCTAAGAAGTGAATAAGCATGACTTGATGTCTCCTCCATAACCATTTTACTCGCTCTTAATGCCCCTCCTACAGCGTAAAGTCCTGCGCGATATACTTCTGCACTTGCAAAAGCAGATTCTCCAAGATGACCACTTCCCAAGTCACCATATAATTCGACTGTATCAAGAAGGTAGGGAGAATGAGCAAGAAGAATATCTTCTCGTTTTGCTTTTGGGGCATCAACTCTTGTCAACTCTCCAAGCAATCCAATACGATTTAGATGTTGCATAACCATCTGTGTTCTAAGAGGGGATTCAAATGCTTCAAGATGGGGTCTTGGAAAAGGTGCAACATGTTGATTAGGTCTTTTCTGTGAGATGAGTGCAATATCTTTGTAAGTCAAGTGAATCATTCCTGCAAATACACATTATTTTCCTCGGGCTCGATAACAAAAGATTCTGCTGGCATAACATAATGATATAGTACTGTCTTAAGTTCTGCTGAAAGGACAGTAATATTTCTAGCCAACTCTATATCATCAATTCCTTTTTTGGATAAAATCCAATGAGTGAATTCCTGCGCGTTGGTATGATTTCGCTTCTGAGAAACCCAAAGAAATCCCTCCCTCTCAAAAGCATCTGGATGTGCTGCTTTGAATCTTGCACAGGCATCTTCCAAATTCGTAGGTGGTCCTCTTCGTTCAAAGTAATCACTAATTTTGGGGTTTTCTACAACAATACCAAGTGCATATCTATTTTCTCTGAAATGAACCTCACAAAGAGTCGTTCCAAACCTTTCTTCACCCGTTTTTTCCTTTGTCAACCATCTTTGTGTAAGTTCAGCTAAGCTGTATAATTTATCACGAATAATCGTATAATGAGTATCCTTAATCTTTTCAAACTCGAAGGTGATAATATGGGATTTTATCCAGCTGGGTAAAGGATTAGTAGGGATATCTGTATACAATATTTGACGAATGACGAAATCTTCTTCATCGTGTCGTATAGCATCCAGTAGTCGATTACTGGATATAACCATCCAACGATATGTTCGTGGAGAGAGGCTTGCTGCTGCGTTTCGGTTTGGGTCTGTGGGGTCTATAACAAAAAATAGGTCATCACTGAAACGGGGAATTTTTTTCAATTCCTTTTTACTTCGGTTCAAGGGATCAATGGGATTATCAGACAGAGTACATATTGCATCCAAAGCTTGAGAAAAGGTTCTATTTTCTACAACTATGTTTTCAAGCACATATCCAGTAAACCCCATTCGTCCTACCGCACAGGTGTCCCCGTATGCATGACTAGCTTTTGAAAATGCCTTTAGTATTCTGATATTCTCGCGGATTTTTTCATCGATATGTTCTAGCATATACTTTGTATGATGGTAGGTTCTATCAACTGCAGTAATTGGTCCGTCTGTAGCTAGTTCTTTGGGAGATAGGGCGAAGCAGGCTACTAAATCAACTTCAAGATTATTTAGCTTGAATGACAAGTATGGATGTTGTGCGTATGTCTTCTTAATATCCGACGCTCTGATAGTTTCAGCTGCTGGACGAAACCATTTATTCACGAGTTCATCAATAGTTTTACTTAGATTCCTATCAATATCTTCGTTTGGACTGTTCAGAATCTCCTCATAGTCCGATTTGACAAGCCCAATAAAGATATCAAGGTCCGCAGCTCCGCGTATTTGCGTCTGCTTTTTACCAGTAGACCCCTCAGCCTCAATAAATTCATAACTTACTCCGATCTCATTTCCTCTCTCTATCAGTGCGTTTCTCACTTTCTGAATCGTATCTTTTTGTGTTTGAATTTCTATTTCCGTAGGAGTGATTCGTTCAAGAACTATACCTCTAATTCTGTCAGGTAACAATTCAGTCAAGTGACAACCCTACTACTTCTGAAGTGTATATCGCTAAGAATCTTCTCCAAGATTTATTCCTCATGTTTAAAGGATAGTACATCTTGATTCTATTATCCGATTTCATTAGGTTGATTCATATGGTGGATATGGTAGCAATTGCAATTACGATTCTAAAGCACAAAAATCAATATCTATTTCTAAAACGCCGGAAAGCACCCTATGAAAATCTCTGGAGTCTAGTTGGTGGAAAGGTGGATTTAGGGGAACATATAATGCAAGCTTCTATACGAGAAGCTATGGAAGAAACGGGAACAACACAGATTATCGATTATGAGTATCGAGGTCTCGTTTCTGAACGACTTGTTCAATCGGATGGAACATTGTTAGCACATTTCTTAATCTTTGTTGGATTTGCAAACATTCCCGATTTTCAAAAATCTCATAGAGAAGGAGAGCTGATGTTATTTACTGACCCAGAAATAGAGGCACGAGGAAACGAGTTTCTACCTTCTGATCTTCATATGTTCAAAACATTCAAAAATCCCAGACCCAAAACCTCTCTTTATGAGGCTGAGCTGATATTCGATGGTTCAAAGTACACATTGGAATATTACAGGAAGGCTGAACATTGAACATTGGTGACATTGAGATTGTCCCTATTGCTTCTGAAAGTATGGGAGTTCGTTCTTTTTGTACGAGAATCGGTACACCAGATTTGTCAATACTTCTAGATCCTTCAGCCGCTCTGTCAAAGCGATACCGTCTTGAACCGCATCCGCAAGAATACAGAATGCTTGAGTCTAAACTACAACAAATTTTTGTTGAAGCCCGTAGGGCGGACCTTATCTCTATATCGCATTACCATTTCGACCACGTCCGCCCAGGATTCACTGATTTTCACTATATCTTCAGTTCAAGAGAAGAGCTACAAAGGATGTTAGAGGGAAAAGAGATATGGGCTAAAGACAGCCGTGAAAATATTAACCCCTCTCAACGAAGACGAGCATATTATTTTCAGAAAGATATTGAAGGCATTGTTCGAAAATTGAAATGGAGTGACAGCGAAAAGACCAAGTATGACAACACATCCATAGAATTCTCTCAGCCACTCCCACATGGACCGGAGAGAACTCCACTTGGTTTTGTTATCGCAACAACTATCAAATATGACGACCATTCAGTTGTTTTTGCTCCAGATATCCAAGGCCCATGCTCTGAGAGTACTCTACAATACTTACAATCTCAAAAACCATCCGCAGTCATTGTTGGGGGGCCTCCTACATATATATCGAGATTTCGAGACCACCATAGAGCATTAGCAAAGTCTGCTCTTCGAACATTGGCAAAATCCGTTTCAGTAGTAATCGTTGATCACCATCTTCTACGTGATAATGAGTGGAGGGATTGGTTAGTTCCTATAAGAGAAGCTGCTGAAATAGAGGGAAATACTGTGTATACAATGGCTGAAGTTCTTGGAGAGAAGAACAGAAGTTTCGAGGCCGAGCGAATACAACTCTATGAAACAATACCTCCAAATGATGATTTCATGAATTGGTGTAACGCTACTGATGAATACAAGAAAGCGAATAGGCCCCCAATTTGATTTGGTGCTCATTAATTCTGATTAATTACATCAGAGATTTCTTTTTGGGCAAATAAATTCAATGTGTTTTTGAAGATGATATCAGGCAAATCTGGTTCCGAAATAGACATTGATGTGAGTATGATACAAGTACTGGTAGGTCCGCTTGGGACACGAGTACTTGTATTGATTTCACAGGGCTGCGAAACCCCAGATGATATAGTACGATTCAGTTCCATCTCGTATGAATGCCTAGATGTAAAAATACCACTGCTACTCGGTTTGGAATTAGTAGAGGAGTTCGAGTCAACTTACAAGACTACATCTCGTGGAGAAGCATACATAGCTGCAATAACGGGTTGAGATTATGAAACACCTTACTGAATCAGTCATTTCATTGGTAGATTCTCAATCGATTGATATCAAAGGGATTGGTGACTTTACGGGTTTTACGGATCAACAAAAAGTGCTTGTTATTGGAACAAGAAGTGAATTTTTACGAGTCTATCGAGTCAAAGAATCAGAGGTGGTTCTACTTCGTGTAGCTCTTACTCTAGACGGATTTCGTACGTCTGCTAGATCAATAATCGAAAAAATGAGAAATATTGATTTGCATCTCATTCACTCAACAGGTTTCTGTCCTCTTAGAGACTATTGTGTCTGGGAAGGATATTTTGAGATATCTCTACGGGAAAAGATTGAAGTGTTCCATGCTTGGGTTCGTGAACAACCTTCTGTGATTGATATTGAACTTAAATACCTGACAAGTAACAAACAAGAAGACTGTGAGGAGTAACTTGATGATGACCAAAGAAAGCAGTGCTACACGCAAGTTGATTGACCAATTCAAGAAAGCTTCTGAGGAGGCAGAGGATAGTCTTAAACTTGAAGAATACCAACAGGCAATGGCACTGTTCTTTGAGGCGAGTCAAGCAGCAGACGAGATGTGTGAACGCTTTATCACTCTTCTAATCAGAACCGCGCCAAGCCCCTCTCATCGAATTCTTTTGGTAGAAGTACTCGCATGGAGATTACGGTACTACACGGCACAATATGATTACCATCTCTCAGTTGCACAGACTCTCAGAGGCCTTCCTCGAGAGGAGTGGATTGCTCGTCTTGAAACAATTCTGGTGCTATCTCAGAGTCTAGTTACCAAACTCATTCCAATATTGAAACAAGCTGACGATGTGAGCCTCAGAAGAAGAATTCAAAAAGTATTAGATGATTGGGTTACTGGTATTAGAAGTTTAGTGGAAAAACTCAGGTCATGGAGAATGGCAAGCTCTCAGGCATCTAGAGTTTTGGAATGGGCATTAGATAATGATTTGGAAAATCTCGTGAAATTCTAACCTTTCTTCGCTTCACCTTCAATAAAGGCAGTAGCTACTTCAGTATCAGCTAATTGATAATGACTATCCACATAACAAACAAGATGGTGGTCTTCATGTTTGATAATTATTGGAACTGGAAACCTAGTTACCTTCTTCAGTGCTTCCGTGGGAACTTTCCAATATATCGTAGCCTTACAAACTGGACACTGTAACCATTTAAGTTCTTCAGTCATCGGAAACACCTGTGTTATATATGAGCCCTACAAGATAACGGAGTCTACAATCGTACTTAAAACGGTTTTTACTATCAGTAGTCTCGGCTACTTGCTAGCCACGCTGTTTTATTTGTAACAATTACCAATTTGAATGTTAATGGAATAGACTCCTAAATAAAATTGGTTATTCTAAGTCCATATCCCATGCACCAGGGTCATCTAGTTCTCTGCTCATGATTGGTCCTTTTCTGCGTGCGAGGTCCGATATATCATATCTATCTTGGTCCACCACAAGTTCTTCTGATACTTCATCATAATAAGCAGGGATAAGGCCCTGATACACGCATTGCTTGATAAGCTTGGTAACTCGATCCTTATCCATTCCGGTGCTCTCTGCAAGGCTTGCCATTGTGACTGCTGCTTCAGATTCCAAAGATGCCCTTACAAAACCAGCAAACATGAGTTTGAAATATTTCCTAATACGCTTTATCTCATCTCTATCAAGAACACGAACTATTGCGGCTTCAATATAGCGGTCAGCCTCACCATAATGATATTCACTAAGCATCAATGCAAGATTGACCAATTCTTTTGCTTTTCCCCTCGTGGTTTCCACCGCAGCATGAATGAGCTGTCTAGCAAGCTCTATATCCCCTCCAAGTATTGAGAAGAACGCCCCGTCAACAAAACGATGCGGATCCTTTTCCTCCTCTGCTGCCAAAATGAACGCTTCAGCACCTATCTGACAGTCAATCTCGAATTTCTCATATTGACCCTGTTTAATCCATGCCATTCCTGCCTCAAGCATTGCCTCAGAGGCTCGTGCATATTTCTGACATAGCATGCCATGCTCGTATGCGCGCTCAAAGGCATTTGCAGCCTTTGCAAAAGATTCCCACCGTTTCCAACATTCAGCAGCAGCTAAAAAGTACATGAGAGCTTTGTCATTACACCCAGTAGAGGCATTCTTTTCTGCCTCCTCTTCTCGCTCTTTGCAGGTGTCTGTTCCCATTATACTTCATTGCCCCTTTGATGGTTATATCGAGCTGGGGACATCTACTTCTAAACCTTTCCAGCTAGTCCTTTTTCCATCAAAATCGTTCTCTTATTTCTTTATTCGCCCATCAGCTGTTCTCAATACCTGTGACCGGATAGGAATAAACTATTCCCTTATTCTACGGTTTATTGTGGATTGCTTCAGGTTCAAAAAAACTGAATTAAACAAAGTCATAAAGAAAGAGGAGGGTATGAGCCTTCACTCATACCTTTGATTATTATCTGTCCGAGGTTATTCTACCGTCTCGCATCCGTAAGGTGCGTTTGGCGTACTTTGCCAGCTCCTCGTTGTGGGTCACCAACACTACCGTCATGTTTCGCTCCTTGTTGATACGCTTGATGACCTTCATGATGGTATCGCCAGTCTTCGAGTCCAAGTTTCCCGTGGGCTCGTCACAGAAGAGGATCGGTGGGCTGTTCACCAGAGCTCTTGCAATTGCCACTCTCTGTTGTTCTCCTCCAGATAGCTGGCGGGGGAAATGGTCCTTCCGCTCCAACATATCAACTTCTCTGAGGACTTCGAGGGCCATGGCTTGCTGTTTGTCTTTTTTGAGTTCGTCGGAGGGCCAGAGAACTGCCTCGATATTTTCGAAGGCGGTGAGGTCCTCGATGAGGAGGAAAGACTGGAAAACAAAGCCAATTTTCTGGGCACGGACTTTGGGGAGGTCGCGTTCGCTGATGAGGGTGACATCTACACCATCGAGCAAGACCCGTCCGGAGGTGGGCTGTTCAAGGCCTGCCATGACGTGAAGGAGTGTAGATTTACCGCACCCGGAGGGGCCGAGAACGGAAACGAACTCACCAGGAAAGATCTCAATGTCAACATCTTTTAGGGCGGCAACAGTCTTTTTCCCGCGGCCATATTCTTTGTTTACTTCTTGAACTTGAATGATAGGATTCGCCATTTTTATTCCTCCCTTAGAGCTCTCATTGGTGGTATTCGCATCGCCCTAAGTTGTGCAAAGATAAGTCCAGGAATCTGGAGTAACACGACGTAGAACAGTGACGTGAACATAGCAGCTGCATCTAATGCGATAATATCATGCACCCAATAAAGAGGTGATGAGGTTGATGCGTCAAAATACGCAATAAGTCCTAGAATTTCAACACTGATCTGGAACACAACTAGAAATGCACTTAATGCAACTAGGACAACTTCTCCAACTAGCAACAACAGAATGTCAGAGTTATTCCATGAAACACATTTGAGTATAGCAATGTCCTTCCTTCGGAACTGAGATATCAAGATTGCATAGAGTGTGGCAACAATGAATGCCATTAGGAGCCAAGGCAGCTCTCCGTACTGAGACGCTCCTGGAAGCTCGATTACACCCTGCAGTCCCTTAGCCACTAATACAATAAGAATCGCATAAATGATGATAAATGCGACCACTCGTTTAGTGGCCCGAAAGGCGAATTTTATACTTTTTGTCAGAATTCGAAAATTCAAATTATAAGACCTCCAATAAGGTTGGCGTGTCGATAGTATTCACAAAGAGGGATACCTAATGTGCTTTTTGGCTACACATTTTTTATGTGATTTTTACTCAACGACTTTTACATCTACCTCTGAGAGTATTGCTGGCCCTCCTTGATCAGGCCACAATTCTTTTCTTAGAAGGTCGCGAACGGCAACACGGATTGCTTCGCTTCTAGAGGGGTACATTCCCTTCTCCACTAATTTATCGAGTCCATTAACATAGAGCTCGCTCATCTTGACTGTTACTAGTTGCATTCATTGTCCTCCCGACTATTGCGAATCGAGTTGGGCGAAATATAACAGCTTCGGAATAAGTAGAAGTAAGAGCGATTTACGCGCCAATGTTTCGGGGGATTCATCAGTGCTTTTTGAAATAGGTCCGTTGCGAAAAAGGCTATATAATGTCATTATACATTCAATTCTAAGTCATGAACCATATCGGTCTAGATACTACCGACAATTCACTCTGTTCAAGACGTAACAAATGACCCAAGGCGGAGATAGACTATGACTGAAGGCTTTGATTATATGCGGAAGGTTGTGATGATAGGAGCAGGTGGTAGTGGAAAGACCGCACTGGTGAACAGATTTCTGACCCAGAAGTTCTCCGAGCAGTATATCGTTACGATTGGATCTCAGTTCGCAGTAAAAACTGTTGAAGTTCCTCAAAATGAACAGTCGGTAAAAGTGAAATTATTGGTCTGGGACCTTGCGGGCCAGGAACGTTTTGACTTTATCCGTACAAGCTATTATCGTGGGTCAAAGGGAGCCCTGTTGGTATTCGATGTGACGAGAAAGAGTACATATATGGAACTACCTAAATGGATTGAAGAAACTGAGAAGGCACTAAATGAACGGATTCCAATCGTACTTCTTGCTAATAAAGTAGACCTCGTTGAGGATCGTGTCATCACTACTGAGATGGGCGAAAAGTTCGTTGAAGAGAATAATCTTGAAGGGTATCTCGAAACCAGTGCACTTACAGGTCAAAATGTTGAAGAAGCTTTCAAAATTCTCGCTCGGAAAAGTATCCAGAAGAAGTAAATTGGCGGAAATAGCTAGACATAATTATACTATCCTATGCTTTTTCATCTAGAAACGGCACTGGATGAACATATCATGCCCGATTCAAAGTTGAATATTGATTTTCTAGAAAAACTGTGTAATGCTTTCGGCCCTAGTGGTTTCGAACGTGAAGCACAGAAAGTTGCGTTCGATTATGGTAAAGAGTTTGCAGAGGACATTGAATATGACCGGATGGGTTCCGTTGTATTCAAGCATGGGTCAAAAGGTCCAAAAATCATGCTTGCTGGTCATATTGATGAAATCGGATTTGTTATCACTGAGATAACAAAGAAAGGTTTCCTCAAGTTTCATCAGCTGGGTGGTTGGTGGGATCAGACTCTTCTAACTCAAGAGGTTCTCATTCATCCCTCTCAAGGAGATGACGAGATAATTGGAATCATTGGTGCACCTCCACCACATATCCTCAGCCCGGAGGCTCGCAGCAAGGTGGTTACCAAAGATAAGATGTACATCGATATTGGAGCTTCTTCTGAGAAAGAGGTCAAAGATCTTGGTATTAGAGTTGGTGACCCTGCAGTTCCTTATGCATTCTTCAGAACCATGGAGCGAATTCGAGAAGAGAAAAAGGAAGACTCTGACGAGAAGGAAACTCGTAAAGTGACCCTCGCAGCAGCAAAGGCATTCGATGATCGAATAGGCGTTTTCATTGGCCTTGAAGTACTTCGACGGTTATCAGAAGATAAGATTGAACACCCGAATACACTCTATATGGTCTCAACAACTCAGGAAGAGGTTGGATTGCGAGGAGCCAGAACGTCTGCACAGATGATTCAACCAGACATTGGTTTCTCTCTAGATGTTGACATTTCTGGTGACGTACCTGGCGCGGAAGGTATTGTTCAAAAAATGGGCAAAGGAGTGTCCATCTCAGCAGGAGACGGTTCTATGATTCCAAATCCAAAATTCCGTCAATTTGTTACAGAAGTAGCTGAGGAGATTGGTGTTCGTCATCAACCTGCATTTCTTAAATCTGGAGGTACAGATGCTGGAATCATACACATAACAGGAATGGGGGCTCCCTCATTGTTCTTGGGCATTCCAACTCGTCACATTCATTCACATCATGCCTTACTTGATCTGTCTGATGTAGAGAATGCAATCACACTGCTTGTCGAAGTAATCAAACGACTCGATAAGAAGACAGTTGATAGCTTCACCAAGTTGTAAAAAAAGAAATAGAAAGTCAGTGTAAAGACACTGACAAAAAAGCTGGTCACTTCAGTGACTAGCGTTCTCTTTTTCCTTCAATAAATTCATCTACACGTTTTCTTGCTTCAAAATCATCAATTTGATATCTAGGATGTTTGAAACTGTAAGAGCTGATACTAGATAGTTCTCCACCAATTCCACGGTCTAACGCAATCTTAACAGCACGAATGACATCAATAATAACACCAGCACTGTTTGGTGAGTCTTGTACCGAGAGTTTAAGATCAAGGTCTAAAGGTAGGTCTCCAAAAGCTCTCGAACGCATGCTAATGTAGCATACTTTGTTGTCTTCGAGGAATGGTACGTAATCGCTTGGACCAATCTTAGTGGGTAATTCGTACTCTACGCAGCTTGTGACCGCTTCGGTCTTACTGACTCTCTTTGAGGCTAGTCTGTCTTCAACCTGCATATTTTCAAAATCTGTGTTTCCACCGATATTCAACTGGTACGTGTTCTTCAGAATAAGACCTCGTTTATCAAAAAGTTGTGCTAATACACGATGCAGAATAGTTGCACCTAGTTGACTCTTAATGTCATCACCAGCACAAGGTATGCCTTTTTCGACAAAACCCTTTGCGATTGGATCGTCGGGATTTGAAACAATGAACTCTGGAATTGCATTTATGAAACCAATACCTGCATCTAATGCTGCTTGTGCATACATTCTCGACCCATCCGCACTACCAACTGGTAGATAACTGACCAACACATCTGCGTCGACTTTTTTGAGTTCTTCAGCAACATCAACTGGTTCAATTTCACTTTCATCATATGCGAAAAATGACTCACGCATATGTGGTGCCACTCCATCCGATATGGGTCCTGGAAGAACTTTCACCCCAGTTTTTGGAACATCTGGAGCAAATCTCTCGCAACAGTTTGGTTCCTCCCAGATTGCATCCGCAATGTCTAATCCAATCTTTCGTGAGTTTGCCTCAAAAGCAGCGACAAATTTCAAATCTTTAGGGAAATATCCGCCAAAATCGACGTGCATGAGGCCTGGAATCTCCTCATTTGCTTTGGCATCTCGATAGTAGTGTACACCTTGAATTAGCGCAGAGGCGCAGTTTCCAAGTCCTGCTATTGCAACGCGAACTTCACTCATAATTATGTCACCTTACTAAGGTATTCTTTGGCCATAGAATAGTCAGTCCTTTTAAGATTATCGAGGTGGATGTTTCTATTCATCAAGATCGTTTTCAGATTCAGCAGCATATTTCATATACAACACTTTTTTTGCCCCAGCCACTGTCTTTGGTCCTATACCTGAAATCTGCGTCCAATCATCAAGACGAGTAATAGCTTCGTAAGGAGAACCAAATTTTTCAAGTATGGACTTTGCTCGGACTACGTTTACGCTAGGAAGTCCAGCAATGAAAAATTCCTGTTCATCAGCCATGGAGTCCAATCCTTTTCTGGTTCTAATTGTAGGTAACCTTTTTCCTTTAGTTTCACGTTTCTCTTCGTCACCTATAAGAACCCCATAAAGCAAGCCAGCAGAATGTAATGCATTGAACCCCTTGATGATTTCAATCCCTTTTTCTTCAATACTTTCAATGAGAGCATCGAGAGCCGATGGATGGATATAGCTTGCACGTTCCATAGTAACATAGAATGGTTTCCCTTTGGTCTTGTTCGATTTGAATGGGATATACACACAGCCCTTCATAGGATCTCTACGAATAGCCAGAATATTTTCAATCAACAGGTACGGATTTTCATATTGAAGTAAAGCATCCATCTGTTTTGTTAGTCGCGGCACCCCTGATTTACTTCCTTTTAGTGTACTGACAAGATCATTGACCGTTTTTCTCTCAATGGCAATTCCTTCCATTCCCAACACATCTCCAATTGGGATTTTTTCGATGGTGAAAGGAATATCTTCCTTCTTGAGCATCTCCATGAGCAACTTAACAGAGTTCATTCTTTTGCCGCTTGTTTCATGTACATCTATTACAATCTGCGGAACATTACCAAAAAGGTCCATCTGCATTGCTAATCCTCATTAAAGAGTGTCATTACTGCTGCCATAGAGATTTCTCGTGCTAGATTAGCCTCATCACTAGAACCAATTACTATGACATCTCCATTTTCCGGTCTAAGACTCTCTCGAATTAGCAGTGCTTCAGCTTCATACTCAAGTACAACTTTGAAATCATCAGGAGGCATCACCAACAGCCCATCATTGAAAAGCAGAGTTGTTGCTCCTGCTTTGCCATATCCGCCTTGGATTATCGCTTCATCCCGTTGTCGGATTCCATCAGTAACTTGACCTGCCTTTCCTTTCACTATGTTCGCATATGCCTTTTCAAGTACTACAAGATTAGGAATTTCCAAGAATAGTCCAAAAGGGACATCACTCACAATAGCATCGAATAGTTTCTGACCGGACTCGGTTAGTTTCTGACCCTGTTTGCCCTCAGCAGTGATATAGTCACTTTCTGAGAGTCTTTTGAGAAGTGTTCTTGCACTGCCTTCACCTATTGACAGATTGCTGCATAGTTCATATCTTCCAAGTGGTTGCTGACGGCCAATCATTATCAAAGCAACTGCTACATGGTACGGACGGAAAGATGGTGCCACACGTCCATCAGCAGGTTCTGCAATATTGTTGATCTCGTGAATCCACAATGTGTTTACACTCCAATTTTATTTTCTCTCCTCTGCTTTTGATTCTTCGCAATCACAGTCTGGTAGGTCTTTCGAATCAAACCAAATATAATCACTCATTTGCTCTCTTATTGTTTCGTCAACTATGGGAACTCCCAAGGCAAAAATTACTGTATTTGACATAACATGAACCATCATGAAGAATAGACCTGTCAGAAGTGTGACGTGATATGGAATAGAAAAGGCATATGCATAGCCTGCATTTGTAATGAGGTCGAAAAGCATTGTTAACAAAGCACCACTTACTCCTAATTCGATCACTCTTACTCTTCGCGACGTTCTCGCGGTTATATTTCGACCAAGTATTGATCCAGACATTGAAATAAACATCCAAGCTACAACTTGAGAAAACCAAATCGGGGGAATAAATGCACCCCACGGATTGATACTGCCATATATTATAGACATGATAATAGTACTCCAAGCTGCCATTTGGAATCCAAATAGATATGCAGTTATGAAGAGGATTACAGTTCCAAATTCTACATTGGGAATACCCACTAATGTATAATTTCCAACAATTGCCAATGCGGTCATTATTGAAGCAATGGAGACCCACCTACTACGAGACAAATTCTCTTTCTTCATATGCAGGTCTCCATTCAAAACACCTATTTCTTCTTGAATAGTGCTATAAAAGCTACGAGTGTTATAATTGCAATAGAAGTAATTCCTAGAACTACCAACATATTTGTAGTAGTAATGGAATGTAATTCAAATTCTAGGACAAATGGCGTACCAAACGAGTAGCTTGTTTTTGCATATACAAGAACTCCAGTTGTCAAGTCATATGACAATTCTGTTTCTTGTGGTTCTCCAAACGTGGGTTCATCTTGAACATAAGTAAAGGTGATACAATTGTATTCTTTTCCGGATACTTCTACAATTTCATAACTTGATGTCATTGTGCCATTCATGAAATTCCCTGGAATTCGTTCAGCAGAAGCATATGCACTCGAGTTGAGATTTGCGATGCTAGTCTCATCAGTTTCAATAATCAGACCAGGTAAGAAGGATTCTAATCCCCACACCCCCAAAACAAAATCTTTTGCGATAGCAGTATCATTTGCATCAAGAGATACATTTCCAATTGTTAGTCTACCTTGAACATCTTCATGTATTTGTTGAATTGAAAATGTAATCAAACTGTTTGGTTCTGCAATCCATGCTGTTGTTCCAACCCAGAAGAGACCAAATGCCGTATCTGGGCTATCAATTAACCTCCATGCAATCTCAGGGCTGTTAATCAAATCCGGAGAGGGTATTCCATAGTGTTCATTTTGATATGCAGTTCCCGCGAGAATAACACTCGTGACAACAAGTAGTGTTAATAGTCTTGCATTCATTCTTTATACCTTCTTGAAATAATCAGTAAAAATCCCACCCCGATTGCGCCTATAACTACAATGCCAACAAGTAGAGATGGATCCGTGGAATCTGTTGTTGGAGCATTATAGGATACAAGCTTCCATTCAACTGTATCATAGTCATCAAGAATATACTTGTTAGCTGCTATGGATCCATATTCACCATTAATCCAATATTGCCACCACTTTCCTTCTTGACTACTTTGTGAAACTCCATCAATTGCAGTTACAAATACAAGATTACCTTCCCATTCATACTCAACTGGCAGAACAGATTCTGTTAGATTTAACACGGTATCTGAAGACAAGTCATTGAAAGTTCTAAGAGTCCCATTACCAAAATCGACCTGCAGTGTTATTCCCAATGCAGCTTGATTGTACTCGGATGCAGATATACTAGTAGAAACTGATGTCGGACATAGAAGTAAAACAACAACCAGTAGATGCAATATCTTTTTCATTGACGTATCTCCATAGGATAGGATAACCTGTCCTACAACAACCCCCTCTTAAATCTGACTAAAGACCTATTCTCAATTTACAAAATCCAGCTATGAACTGAAGAAGTACAGAAACCGCCCGCAACTCCATAGGAAGATAAGATTATTTCATTATTTAAAGTAGAAAATGAGTACTAGGTAGTAGATCCAGTTATTCTTCTTGAAACTGATTTGAACTGTAATCAAGACAGTGACATCTGATATCGTGAATCAGCTGGGCAGAGAACTCTGCAAGGGGACCTAGCCCGTAAATAGGGCTATTAGAACGAACGAACGCGGTTTGACGCAAGTCGCTAATCGCAGTTTGTTACATGGGAGGGGTGCCCAGACAATTAAACACGTCAGATGTCATGTCATTAGCAAATTTCTTCAGTCCCCTGAAGTCCTCTCTCACATATATTATCCGTCACAGTTGCTTAAATATTGTTTGATGCGCGTTATTTCTGACTTCACACCTAAATACACAATATCGCATACTAGAGATTCATCTAAGACTAACCGAAGGACTAATACGTAGATACCTATGCATCAAAAAATCATTGGCGGGCGAACACTTGTGGCTCAAAGAGAAAAGAAATACCCAGGACACCTTTTTGTTTTAGAAGGAATAGATGGTGCTGGTAAGACTGAAGTCTGTCATCATGTAGCTGGGCATTTATTGGAAAAAGGACTAGACGTGATAATATTACGAGAGCCCACAGATGAAAGTAAATGGGGAAAAAGAATACGTCAAAAATCTCAGAGAGGTGAATTAACCCCCTCTGAAGAACTAGAACTATTCATCAGGGATAGAGACTGGAATATTCAAAATCGATTACTTCCCGCAATGGAGAAGGGACAAATTGTTCTCATGGATCGCTACTTTTTTGCCACAGGAGCGTACCAAAGTACTAGCACAGGAATACATTGGTCTGAAATTCTAAAGCGAAATCGTGAAGAAATAAATGCACTCGAACCGGACATAATCTTCATTCTTGATATACCAGCCGAACAAGGTCTCTGCCGAGTAATGGGAAGGGGTTGTGAAACAAACCAGCAATTTGAAAAACTGGATCGGCTTGTTCAAGTTCGCCAAAGGTATCTTGAAATGGCAGAAAGAGATACAGGCAACTATTTTCTTATTGATGCCACACTGCCATTGGAGAAAGTAGTGGATTCAGTTCAAAATGTCATTCTTTCATTTATAAATATTCAATAATTTTAGGGATATTAAAAAATCCGCGGAAAGTATAGTGACAAGCTTTTTTAGTAACTCGGCAAACATCGCTATAGAATAGGTTGTACTTTCGTACAAGTTCAACTGAAGGGACCTGGAGAAAAACAAGAATGCCTGTTGCATTAGTGCTTATCGATTGGGATTCAAAAGTCGGAGCTGTATTGAAGGCAAAGGTTCCCGCTGATTTTGCAGACTATTACAGGGAAGACCTCAACACGGAAATTATGAGAATTTTCACTTCACACGCTATGGGTGATGCAACTGCAGGATTTTCATCATTGAGTGTTAGAATCGGTGGAGAAGAATACGCTGTTGCCTCGTACTATACCGGAATTGTTAGAGAAGAAGAGCAATATTGTATCTCATTGATGTTAAACACTTCAGAAGATCCAAAATCCTATGAGGCTGCTATTACATCAATAGTGTCTCATCTCACAAATTCAGTTGCAACAATGACTGATAGTGAAGTACAAGAAGAACTTGAGAACACTTACAGACGAATCATTCGTCTTGCTGGAATGACTGACGAATCCCGTCTGGCAAGGCTGTTCGCTGATGAATTAGCAAGAGCTGTATTTCCAAAATTATGGAAGGGCGGCATCTCAAAGGAGGACTTGGAAGAATGGCTAAAGATGGTCACTGGACTTCCAAGTGTTAGTGTAGATTCTATACTTGCACCCTTTGAAGAACTTGGTCTCGTAAAAACCGAATGGGTTGATGAGATTGGTCGTACTTGTGTATTCATGATTAAAGACCTTGAAGTATTCAGGGCACCTCCATTACTTGCCATGGAAGCAGCAGGTAAAGTTCTAGACCCAGAATTATCTGCAGAGTATAAGATGGAAGTACTGGAATTTCTACGGGAATGGAAGAAGACGCCTGAAGATACCGTATCCATAGCTGAGATTCTAGCAGATCCAGATTGTTATGACACTTTGAGTGAACTGAGAAGACGACCTCAGAACATGGTAGAATTAGAAGCAACTTTGGGAATTCCACCAAAAGAGCTAAAAGAGGCAGTTCAGACTTTGAAAAAATACAGAGTTGTTTCTGAACGTAGAAGAGAAGATGCATCAGGTGAAACAGACAAATGGATTTTCCTTCTAAACGACATTCGAGTTCGTTTGTTCTTCCCAGAATATTTCTTAGCTTCTCTACCACAAGATCTGGAAGAAAACCCGGAAGATACCAAACTTAGAGAACTAATTCATCACCATCTACGACTTCTTCGAGATAATTTCCCAAGATAAACAAAGAGGCCGTTCTAATTATGGATGGCCTGTTCGTATTTTCTCGCAACAGCGGAATATACAGAGTTAATTTGCGGATTTCTCATATTGGTTAACATATTATTGTGATATTCGCATTACTATACTGTCTTTTTTCGGTATTCGCAGAGTTATGAGAGCCCCTTTCACTTCAAAGACACTAGAAAGCTTCTTATGCGGAAAAGTACACACTGTAATTGCCTTCGAGTACCCGATACTCGTGTACGGCCCCGTCTTGAACTCGCATTCACAACATTAACGGTCCCAAGAAACGAGTTCTAGCATTGGTCCCAAATAATGCAGGTCCCCCTTGCAAATACTTGCGCATAATATGTGTTTTCCGTACACGGTGAACGGGTTTCCGGACGCGGATGGTTCGCATCTGCGAGCCAATCCGGTCCCATTTGGATGAATAATCAGGATTGCTCGATACGCATTCGTTCTCGGGCCCATTGGGCCCATTTCTCTTTTCAAAGAATAAGTTAGGGAGAATCGAAGCTGAAACCATCTCCAAAGAATTGAGTATTGATTAGATCATTTTCTTCTTCGGTAAGCAGCTCTACCATATCAATTGCCATGTTTGCCTCCTGTCTGAATCCAAGAATCTCATATATCCAAACAAGTTTCAACCAAGCCTCTCGGATATTTTCATCTATTTCCACAGATGTCAATAAGGCGTCTTCTGCTGCTTCGAGTTCACCTTCTTCTAGCAAGTGCTTTCCAAATTCGTACCAAATGTATGCAAATTCTGGAGACTGTCGAGTCATTTGCACAAATGCATCTTGATCGTTAATTGAATGGGGTTCGTTCAATTTCTGTGTACGTGGAACGAATGGGGAAAATTCATCTTCAAATCCAATTGGTTTTTGTCTAGCTTTACTCATAGTGAAGCATCCGAATATATCGAGGTTTAAAGACAATTATCAATTGGCCTTTAATCAAAAAACATATCTCCTTTGTTAGATTTACATCTATGGTACAATGGGGACTCCACGAAAGTATAGGAGAAATATAAAGTTCCAGAAACAACAAAAGACGACCTATAGAGCATATTTGATATCAAGTTTGCCAAATCATTACACTTTTTGGTTATGAAATAGTTATTACGGGCTTAAATGGGGATATTGAAATCGTATGATATGAAAACTTCCTGTCTCCGAGTGATAAGAAATCAGAGTGATAATTGGGAGTATTCCCGGCCTTATGCAAATGCCTCAACTGGGAAGTTATACGAATCTGCTTCAAACCAATCATTACAGTTATCATTACGAGAAGTAGTTTTGTATGAGTTAGCCCTCAGACAGGACGAGCGAGTCATGGATATATGTGAAAAGCTATTTGACTCTGCAGATATAGATGAGTGGCTATTGGGTCTGCGTATTTTGTCTGTAATAGGAACAGAACCAGCAATGGACCGATTGGTCCAAATCTATACGGATGCAGATGTTCACGGACGAAAGCTGGCGCTAGATATCATAGCTTCAAGTGTGTCTGCTGACTTTGCTCAACCCTTTAGCATAATGGTAAGAGAATTTATTGGTTCTGAATCAATTGACGTTTCAACATGGACTTCGGTGGCAATAGCTACTCTTTACCATGTATGCAAGAGAAAAGGAATCAACGTGGAATTCTTAGGAGACCCAAACTTTCGCCCATCCATTACAGGTTTTGAAGTGAGCTCAACAAAAGAACAGTCTACTGATCGATTAAAGAAAACACGATTGGTGGCAATTTCAAAAGAGAACTAATTCTCTAACAGATCCAACTCATATCGAATGCGTCTGTATCGCTCAGTATATCCTAGTTTAAGATATAGCTGACGAGCAGCTTCTTCATCATCAATTACTACAAGGTCAGAACGGGAATACCCTTTCGTTTTTGCTCTATTCAGCAATTCCAGCAAAATAGCAAGACCATAGCCTTTTCGACGATGAGTTCCCTTTGTGCCAACACCATCAATAATCAGACGGGCATCATCTTTTGTTGAAGATGCCAACTTGGTACCTAATACATATACAACAGGTTTACCATCAACGTAGCCAAAAAGTGCAAAGTCCGAAACAAATCGATCTGATGTACTAAATTTCATTAGTGTTTCAGATGTTACAGGGTTGTATCCAATTTTATCACTAAATATCTCATTTTGAAGATCAGCCCATATTGAGCCATCTTCAGAGGGATGAATTTCGCGAATAGTCAATTCCGGGGGTGTTGCTCTTACTGGTATTGCACCAATATCAAAGTTGGACATCTTAATCCAGGCCTTGACTGGTTCCATACCTCGTTTCTCTGCAAATTCTATTGCAGAAGGCCTGAAATCCGGGATATAGCTCACGACTTTCTGTGCTCTTTGGGATTTTGCTTTTCTAATGAGCTCATTAAAGATAGTGGACCCCACACCTAGTTTTCTAAAATCCGGATGCACTTTCAGTGCTATGCGAGAAACTGGCGATTCCTGTTCAATTGATTTGAATACCGTGCCATATCCTACATAACCAGCTCCTGATATTCGTACTAGAATGACATTGTCTTCAACATCTACTCCGGGAGTTTGGTATCCAGCTCGATAGTATTCGCCATCAAGATCTACGTGATCAGGATTATCTCTGGAACTCACAGCATTGTATATTCGAGCTATTTCGTCACAATGGTCAAGTTTTCCAGGTTCAATACTGATATCTGAATTCAATAATATCCCTCACAATTACATTTTATAGTACAGTAGATATAAACCACCCATATATCTTGTATAATTGTATTAGGTCATCTATACATATAATGATTGATTCAATTGTAGCAAAATAATCTGGTGAATATCAACTTGATTCACAATACATTCCTCATCAAAATCTCAGGCAAAGTTTTAGCTACGGCACAATACTGGCCAATAGAAGTGTCACAATCAGAGATTGAAGAATTTATTTCTACTAGAGAGGAAATCAAGGATGCCTCAGGTAGTGAGTTCATGAATATCCCTCTAAACATTCATGACCACAAAATGATGGCACTAGAAGTTGAGTCAGACTTGTTATTGCTTATGGTAGGAGATCATGGTGAGGATGACCGAGCTCTTAGTGAAAAACTCAAGAAAGGTGCAAGAATTTTACAGAAATATTCTGAGTCAAACGGTTCCGGTAAAATGATTCAGAATTTTGAGAGCATAATTGAATCGTCGGTTACGACAAAACTGAAAATAGCACTAGTAGGCGAGGGCGGTGTTGGAAAAACCACTACATTACATCTCTTACTTGGAGATACACCCCCAACACAATATGTTCCCACCATTGCCTTGAATTTGGAAACGGTTGAAAATATTAGATTTGGGAACTATAGCCTAGTACTCTGGGATTTTGCTGGGCAAGAACGTTTCAGAAATCTCTGGAAGTTTTATTTCCATGGTGCTGATGTGATTTTTCTAGTCTGTGATTCTTCTTTGCGAAACGTAATTGTAAGCAAAGACATTATGAAACTCATTCGTAGAGATGCACCAAAAGTGCCACTATTTGTCATTGCCAATAAACAAGACAAACCAAATGCAATGCGTCCTGAAGTCATACAGAAAATCCTTGGCGTACCAACATATCCAATGGTAGCAGTGGACAAGAGTCGTCGTGATGAGATGCTCCGAATTCTGATGAATGCCGCTGCACAATATGTAGGAGTTACTCTTCCGGACCTTCCAGCAACTGAGATTCTCAGATTTACTGACGAATTGTCAGAAGAGATTGCTCAGCTCGAAGGAATAGACGACTTACATGAAGAAGAAACCTCAGATGAAGAGGAATTGGAAGATGAAGATGAATATGAAATAGTTGAGGTTCTCGTTGATGAAGATGGACATATTATAGATGAAGAAGATATGGACGATGGCGAATACGAGATTGTTGAAGAATATATTGAGGAAACTGATGGAGAATATGTGGCCGAAGCAGATGAAGAAACTAAAAAGGATCCGCTCAAAACAATATCTGAAGCACTAGAAGCTGATGAGGATTTTGAATCAGAGATTGAAATGGTTTCTGAAGAAGAAATTGAAGAGAGTCTTAAGGCACTAAAGAGTGACGAGGTCGGGGACATCTCCACTGAACAACATCCTAGTGAAACCATATCCACAGGTACTATCAGAGAGTTAGAGCAAATTCTTGGAGTAATGGAACCTGTACGTTTGACAGAAAATGAATCACCAGATGATGAAGTAGAAAGACCACTTTCCATAACAAAACAGACAATTTCCGACTTGGAACAAATTCTTGGAAAAATGGAACCGGTCAATCTGCATAATGAAGATGACGAAGATTCAGAGTAGTTTGTAATCTGCCTCACTCGGAAGCTTGATTTGCTATAAGCAATTTTCATTTCCTGTGGTTATCTCGTGAAAATAGAAGATGTCGAACCTGACAAAAGCGTACCTGAACTGATTGTCCGAGTTATTTCAGTAGCTCCTCCGCGAATCATCACAACACGTGGTGGAAGGAAAACACAGTTAACTGAGGTATTAGTAGCTGATGAAACAAAAAGAGTTGTGCTTTCCCTTTGGGGTTTTGGAAAGGCGTCTGACTTATCTGCTGGAAAAATAATAAAAATTACCAATGGATGGGCGAAAGAATGGAAAGGTAAACTTCAACTTTCTCTTGGACGTTCTGGAAAATTCGAAGAGGTAGATGACGATGAAACTCTTCCGAGTTTAAACGAACTAATGTCTATTCCCAGTAAAGTTTCTTCAGAGGAATAACCACAATTCCAAGGAGGTTGTTTGATCGGTGCAGATTTATCTCTCTGGCCCAATCATTCACAAACATCTTAGACGTGATGAGTTCTACAAAAAAGTTACAGAAAGTCTTGAAATGCAAGGACATGGTGTCTTCACACCACAATTCATGCCTCCAACAGATGCAAGAGCAATCTATGAGCGAGACTTTCAATGGGTCATGGAAAGTGATTTGATTCTTGCCGAGGTCTCAAAACCGTCTTTGGGAGTGGGTATGGAACTCATGCTTGCAGTTCTTGAGAAAAAACCAGTACTTGCCTTTTATGAAGGGAATATCAAAATGCTTTCAAAAATGGTTCGAGGTGCAGATGGTATCACTGTAATTGAGTATTCTAATACTGATGAAGTAATTGAATTCATTACGCAACATGATTTTGAATCAATGGTCTTAAAGAAATGTTCAAAGTGCCAATCATGGATACTAGAAAAAAGAGATAACTCGTTCCTTTGTATTCTCTGTGACACAGAAGTACCGGTGTGATTGATGGCTGAATCATATCTCCCAGAGGATATCAATAGGTTTCAAATTATACTACTTCTAATTCTATCTGTTTCGATGGTTTCTAGTGCCAGTATTCTAATCCGGTTCAGCACGTCTAACCCATTGGTTATCGTATTTTGGCGCACATTATTTGGGGGTGTTCTTATGGCAAGTGCGGGTTTGGCGCGAAATGACTTTAGAAAGAGTTATCCCATAGTCAGAAAAAGATGGAAATGGCTGTTAGTAATTGGAGTGATTCTATCACTTCATTTTTCATTTTGGTTCACATCTCTGTTTCTAACAACAGTTGCTGCAAGTGTGGTGCTTGTAAATACATCACCTATTTTTACTGCCATACTCTCCACATTGGTTCTAAAAGAAGCACTAGGGACACGGTCATGGATTGGCGTAATAACTGCTGTAATTGGATCAATTATCTTAGCTTTTACGGATCTAAATATAATAGGGATTGACGCATTATTTGGAGATATTCTAGCCTTGTTAGCGGGATTATTTCTTGCGTTATATTTCATTGGTGGCCGGAAATATGCCAAGGGATTACCAATCACTGTTTATACCTCAATAATATATTTCACAGCCGCCCTTGTGACCCTTGCAATATGTGTTTTTAATGGAGTAAATGTGCTAGTATTGGAATTTTCAGAATATCTGATATTCATCGCATTGGCAATATTCCCAACAGCATTAGGCCATTCAGTAAACAATTATTTGCTTACATTAGTTCCAGCATATGTTGTATCATCCGCGGTACTTGGGGAACCAATCGGAGC
Organism: Promethearchaeota archaeon; assembly: GCA_014728035.1. Lineage (GTDB taxonomy): Archaea > Asgardarchaeota > Thorarchaeia > Thorarchaeales > Thorarchaeaceae > SHMX01. The sequence goes on from WJMJ01000078.1 coordinate 98,663, forward strand.
TACTATTCTCGCCGCGGTTTTCCTTGGGGAAATACCTTCAACTGTAACGTTCATCGGATTTGGAATTATTCTGTTAGGTATTGCCCTGGTTCTGGTGGACATAGCCGCCAGAACACGAGGAAACAAATCATCCCTTGATAACACCGATAGGTCTTAGTCGAACTGCAGTCGTTGCAATACCAAGGGCATCAGAAACTTTTACAACTTCATCAACATCCTTGTAAGCTCCTGGGGCTTCTTCAGCAATCACAACAGCTTTTGTGGATTTGACGATAATGCCATCACTTGCAAGGTCTTTTTGAACATCTTTGCCATAGAATTGTTTCTTAGCTCTTGTCCTACTCATGAGTCGTCCTGCTCCATGTGCTGTTGAACCAAATGTTAATTCCATACCTCTTGGGTTTCCAACCAATATGTAGGAGGCAGTACCCATTGTGCCAGGAATTAAAACGGGTTGTCCTATTTTCTTGTAAGCTGAAGGAGTTTCAGGATGTCCAGCTGGAAATGCACGGGTTGCACCTTTTCGATGGACAACTACCTTGGTCTTTTTCCCTTCAATATCGTGTTCTTCGACCTTGCCCATATTGTGAGCAACATCATAAATCAGCTTCATATCGAGGTCTTCAGGAGATGAACCCATAACTTTGGAAATTGCTTCTCTTGTCCAGTGCATCATAGTCTGTCTATTTGCCCAAGCATAATTAGCAGCTGCACTCATCGCAGCAAGGTAATCTTGTCCTTCTGAGGATGTGGTTGGAGCACTACATAACTCTCGTTCTGGAACCTGTATGTTATACTTTCTCATGGCTTTAGTCATAATCTTGATATAATCACTACAGACTTGGTGGCCTAGACCTCTTGAGCCACTATGAATCATAACAGTGACCTGACCCTCTCGTGTGATACCCATAGCTTTTGCTGCTGCTTCATCGTAAATCTTATCGACCAGTTGAAGCTCTAGAAAATGATTGCCCGACCCAAGGGTGCCTACCTGACTCATACCTCGTTTCTTTGCATGCTCAGATATTTTCGATGCGTCTGCAATCTCTAAGTTTCCTCGCCCTTCTGTATGATCAAGGTCTTCATCCCAACCATAACCATTTTCCACAGCCCATTTCGCCCCATTATTCAGAACATCTTCCACACCACGAAATCCTTGGAGACTGATTTTCCCAGAACGTCCGACACCTGTGGGTACATCGTTAAAGAGTCGATCGATTAATTCTCGTATTTTTGGCCGTACATCGGATTCGTCCATATTTGTTCGCAAAACACGAACTCCACAATTTATGTCATAGCCAACTCCACCAGGAGATATCACACCCGTTTCGTAATCAAGAGCTGCTACTCCACCAATTGGAAATCCATATCCTTGATGACCATCAGGTAGAACAATGCTGTGGGAATAGATGCCTGGAAGACATGCAACATTGGTTCCCTGTGTAAAGGTCTTATCTTGCTTCATTTTGCTAACTAGTGCGGCTGAAGCATGAACATGAACAGGTACATTCATGCATTTTTTAGTTCCTTTTGGAATCTCATAGATGTTTTCAGCTATCTTTTTGATTTCCACTATCAATCAATCCTCTATCTGAAAGATACATCTCGCCACTTCTGCTATAAGGCTTGTGACAGGACTACTAAAACTGAGGACTTATTTTGAATATTGAACCACAATCTACTGGGACAATCGTCCACAGTAAATAGGAGGTAGAATGACCTAGTGCCTAAACCTCGGCTAACAACAATGGTAACTTCGCACGGATGAAGCTGTAAGGTCAAACAGGATGATCTAACAAGATTACTTCAACAAGCTGGATTGCTTCCAGAAGATAAGACCTGTTCGGATCAAGTTGGAGATGATGCAGTCGCTCAGATCTTGAGTGATAATATTGCGGTAGTAGAGAATGTAGATGTCTTCACACCGATTCACGACGACCCATATATCCAAGGTGAAATCGTTGCATGCAATGCCTCCAATGATGTATTCGCTATGGGTGTAACCACATTGGTTTCTCTTCAAGCCTTTCTAGCTTATCCAAAGAGTATGGATGAAGAGGTGATTGTAGATGTGCTTCGTGGAATGAATGACTTCATGGAACGCCTGAATTCCAAAGTAACTGGTGGACAGACTATAAAGAATCCATGTCCAGTTTTTGGCGGTGTATGTTTAGGTGTTATACATCCAAAGGACATCATCTATTCAAAAGGAGCCCGTCATGGAGATATCATCCTCCTAACAAAACCTCTTGGAATTCAACCCGCAATGAGGTCATATCGTGACCTTCAAGATGAGAAGAGAACTAATCTTCTTGCGGAATTCGACGAAGAGGAGTTATGCAAAATGCAGGAAACTGCTGTAAAAATTATGACTCAAAGCAATCTCGAAGTTGCTCGGGTTATGAGAAGCATTGGTGTTCATGCTGCGACAGATGTCACTGGATTCGGTGTTTTGGGCCATGCCCAAAATGTCGCAACTCTCAGCGAAGTCCAAATAGAAATCGAAAGTTTGCCTGTTATCAAAGGAACCTTGGAACTCGCAGAATTCTTTGGACACAAACTTGCAGCAGGATTAGGTGCAGAAACAGCGGGAGGAATGCTGGTATTCTTACATCCTGAAAAAGTCGATGCATTTCGATACGAGTTGCGTGAGTTTGGATTACCTTGTTGGCCTATTGGACACGTAACAAAAGATTCCGATGCACCTTCAGCTTCGTTGGCTGAAGGTATAGAGTTCATAGAGACCGATTTCCCGTGAACATCACTTGAAACCTAAAGGGGAAGTGAGTGAGGATAGCCGAAGCAATCGGACGGTCTCACTATTTTTTTCAATAGAAAACACTGATATCATTCTAAAAGATGATTGAGGCGATCAAAGATTTCTGTAATACCCTCTAGACTCTCCAAATCAATCTCGGGGTCCATAAACTTTCGTATTTCGATAAGCTCGTCGACGTTCTCTTCATGAAACAGCCAGAATTCTTGTTGGATTTGCTCTTTTGCTTTTGACATGACAAGTTCACTTCGTTTATATTATCTATCTAATAATTCGTTATTTGTCGATATAACTTCTTTGGAGAATGTTGGTTCGTTATTTGTCGAATTTTTACCGTTTTGGGTCTGCTTACCTTAGGTTTAATACGATAAACATTAAATCACCATATCGTATAGAGAAATCAATACCTTCAGTGTAGGTGAAAGAACATGAAGATAGTCGTCACTGGGCCATACGAAGCTGGAAAGAGCAAAATGATTCACACCATAACAGACGGTGCGTGTATCAATATTGAACGAAGAGGAACTACTATTGCAATGGATCACGGTCTTGCTAACGTAGATGGCATGAGTGTCTTTATGTTTGGTACTCCTGGACTTTTGCGGTTTCGTACAATGCGAAAAATACTAAGCTCGGGTGCAGATGGTATCATTTTTGTAGTAGACTCCGTGGACCCAGAGGCTGATGCTCGTGCACGTCTCTTTTTCCGTGAGATTGCCTTTTTCCTTCCAGGTGTTCCTTGTATTGTTGCTGCAAACAAGCAAGATGCTGAAGGTGCAAGACATGTCGATGAACTCCGAAAACGGATGAGTTTTCTAGCGGGTGTGCCTGTAATACCCTGTTCTGCAGAAACAGGTGAAAATGTTGATCGTCTGTTACGAACATTGCTCTATCTAACAATGATGCAATGGAGTTCTGTATTTTCGAAATTTGCAGAATATAGTGGAAATGAACAAGGGCTTAGTAAGCTTATGGATGACCTTAGTCTGCCCAGAGACCAAGCTGTAGGTTATCTAAGACGTTTTGAACTTAGAAAATTGCTAGAAGTTGCCGTTGGAGATGAGAGCTTTCATGTCAAAAAGGAAATTCATCCCATATTGGAGAACCCAGTTCTTATTATGCGCCGCTAATGTGCAGTCAGAAGGATTCAAAAGTAATATCGCAGCGCGTACAATTCAGAGTATGAGAGGTTATCCTCATGAGTGATAATGAAATCGATTTAGACCCAACGGAACTTATGGAACAAGGTGAGGCTGCTTTTGAAGCCGGAGAGAAAGATATCGCCGCTAAAATCTTCAATACAGCCGGAAATGTCTATATGTCACTCGCTGAATTTGAGGGTGCCTTAGAATGTTTCGAGCGTTCTGTTGAGATTTTCAAGGAACTAGATGATGAAACGGGTATTAGCGACACCCTCTACAATCTTGGAGTAGCTCAAATAAATTTGGAACAATGGGATGAAGCTATTCTAACTTGTGAAAAAACCATGGAGAAGTTTGAAGCAGTAGATAATGAAGAAGGGACTGCAGATGCAATGTACGCTCTAGCTCTCGCTTATCACGGAAAAGGAAAAACCGACACTGCTATGGACTATTTCAAAAAAGCTCAACGTGCATACAAGAAACTTGGTAATGAACAGGGTGTTGTAAGTATCATTATGGATATTGGGAATGTTGAAGCTGAACAAGAGAATTGGGCACAAGCCACTAAAACATTCAAAAAAGCACTCAAAATATATCAAGAACTTGATGATAAAGCTGGAACAGCAGATGCGCTTTCACTTCTGGGAGATATTGCGGAAATTCAGGGAAAACAAAAGCAAGCTGCTGAATATTTCACCGAAGCTTCTGAGTGCTATCTTGAAGCAGAAATATACGATATTGCAAGAGAGGTATTCGAAAGAGCTGAACAGAAGCTTTGGGATATACCAAAGGCAACCAGACGTAGATTACGCAAGGTATTGGATAAAATATACGACAGGCTTCCAGAAGAGGAAGATGATGACGACGACGATGACGAAGATTTTGACGAAGATCTGCTAGAATTTCAGTAAAAGTAGTCTTTCATGGTGGGAGAGGGGAGAGCTTTTCACTACTTGGGCTACACATTTTCAAAATAGGTTTTGCATCTACTAATTACTTCCATATACAATAGGATAAAATGGATTAATGCGAAATCACTCATGATATTCAACCTCAATCCAGCAAAACCATATTTAGAAGGATGAACATCAAGTCAGTGGAGTGAATATTGTTGTCTGAATGGACGCCAAAACTCAAAACTATTCTTTTAATTTCATTACTATTGCTGCCTACATTGGTTTCTATATTGCCATCAGAAGGGGTTTTTCTAGAAAATATAGATGGAAGGAATAACTTTCAGGGAGCAAATTCACCTGAAAATGCAATACCTCTTAGAAAAGCGACATTTGTTAATCCAGATCCGGAATCTTTAATGGACGAGTTTGCTTATATCGCAGCTATCCCAACAGCAGTATTTACACATTCAAACCAACAATACATCTCTCCCTTGATTTATTCAACGCTTGTGGATAGCGATAAATGGATGACTGAAGACTGGGCAGAGTATCTAAATATAGATGGAGGAGCTACTCAGGCAACAGTCATTGGTGACTATTCTGAATCAGAAATTCTTGCTATCCAGAAGCAAATTGGAACTCCTATTTTTCCAAGAATAACAGGATCCACCTCTGCTGAAATTGCTGCACTGTTAGCAGTTAACGATTGGCGGAGCTCATCTACCGCAGTATTCGCAGTTGTTGAAGATACATTTGAAGAGATTGAAATCACAGAAGGTTCCGCTACATATGAGTTTTCAAATAACCCTACAACAACAACAACGCATGACGTTTCTATATCCTCTAATGACCCTGTAGAGATGACTTTTACACCAAGCTCTTCAGCAGGTTGGTTAGAAGGTTCTTTTGATTGGACATCAAGCAATGCATATTTCACTCATCTGCTTGAAGATGCAAACGGTATGATTATTGATTATTCAACTCAAGAACATATGTATCGGAGTAGATTTAGTACATATGTAACGAATCCAGTGCCACTTCACTTTTGGGTGCCTAAAACAGAAGATGGATCTTGGACAATGACATTCAATCCATATTCGGTTACCAGTCCATTAACCGTAACAGGAGAAATTAAACATCATCCGGGATTTACTCAGACAATCACGGTACCAGATAATGCAAAATGGCTTAATATCACAATGGACTGGAATAACGCAGCTACAGATCTGAATATGGCATTATTAGATCCAAATGGGAGAATAGCATCTTGGGCTCCAAGTGGTAGCATTCTCTCTGGACCGAGTGTGGAAAAAGCAGAGATTTCATATCCAATGCCAGGTCAATGGACAATTATTGGATCTTGGATGGATGCAAATGAAGAGAACAACGGAGTTAACCTCTCATGGAGCTTGGCCACTATTGATCCGGATATCCAAGGACATATGGAGTCAGCAGCAAATGCGGCAGTTGTAGCTTCACTTCTTAATTGTCCATTACTCTATGTAACCGAATCGGATATTCCAGAGGTCACTCAGTGGGCGATGGATCGTCTTGGAGTTAGTACCAGTATTTTGGTAGATCCAGCTAATGTTCATTCATTGGGCCTTGAAACTGCACTTAGTGCTGATACTTTCTTGTCAGCATGGAGTTCTTACACGGTGGTAAGTAACCAAATTTCAATGCTATCACAAGAAACGGATGTAGTGGTAAGTATACCACTAGGCGATGGGAATGAGCTATTTGCCACTGCAGCTTTTTCAGCTGCAGCACACGGTGCACCAATATTCTCTTTGTGCGGTGACGACAACGAGCTCCCTACAAGAGCGGAAGAAACTTGGGCACCATATCTCATCGGTCCAAATATTGAGATATACATAACAGACCGGTATTCCACAAGGACCGAAAATGGATGGTATGATGATAGAATTCCCAACATATATTCTATGCGCGAATCTGCAAGTAGTTTTGAAACATTTCTATCAGACAGAGGAGCATATAACGATACGACAAGTCAGTCAGTCATCATAGTTGCACCTACTGATATCCTTCATGTTAGTTTTGACCGATCACTTCACAGTCATTTCGTTCCTGGTCGTATTCCAGGCACAACACAAACAACAGCATCTGTAATGATAAACAAAGGACTGTTGCACAGATTTCTATTTTCTACAGCTGAGAATGCTGATACAAGCCTTTTGACAATGTATGCATATACAAATGGAGGAGCTGCACGAGATAATTTCGATGTGAGTAGAGCTCTGTTTCAAATTGAGGAGTCACAAACATTCCTGGAATCAATGGGATTCACAGTAGGGTTACATGTTGGTGTCGAAGAGGTCAACTCAATGATTGATTCGCAAATTGGTCTATGGTCAATCAGTACCCACGGAACTCTAACATTATATCCAACAGATCCACCCGAAAGACCAAGTGGACCGGGTATCTTCTCTTTACGAAATGAAGATGCGACATGGGGTTTTGAAGAATCCTTATCCAATAGAGAAGCAAATGGAGATGGTCTAGTTAATCCAGTTGCATTCCAAAACGAGTATAGTCATCATACTACTCGAAGCACCGAGGATTTAGAACAAGTGATAGAAAATATTGGATCACCAATTGTGTTCTTGACGGCATGTCTTCTTGGTGGAACACAACTACCTTTGACACTCATGGAACATGGAGCTGTAGCAGTAACAGCAGCACCAAGAACAGTATACTTCAATCCTGCATGTTATCTGTCAGTACTAATGACCGAAAAACTCGCTGAAGGAAACTCAACCGGTTTTGCGTTATCCGAAGGACTCAGGCATTCTTCAGTAGACTATACCGATCCTTTGGGATATGAACCAGTCGATTATGCCAATCAACAGATTCTCTTTGGAGATCCAGAAGTACATCTCTATACAACGGACGATTTTCCCCATGTAACATCAATTGATGGATACACAACAAACTTTGGAAATCATCGGCCAGGGAATGGAGTGCCAGCCGTAGCTGCACTTGGTGAAACATCATATCTTCCAGATACATTAGAGGTTCTTAATGTTGAATACCTTTACTACCAAGTATCAAACATGAGTGAATTTATCAGACTGCTTCAGCTTTCTCGCGTGACCGTGGTCGAGCCTGGAGCTTATGGAACTCTAGAATCAGATTTGAACGCAAACAGTGTTCTTCTGGACTCTTACGTTCGTGGAGGTGGCACCTTTGTTGCTCTAGGTCTCACGGATAACACTAGTTGGATTCCTTGGCCGCTCTCATACGATTCAAGTTCATCTAGTTCATCCATTTCAATAGATGATGCTGGACATCCTCTTGTATCGCTACCCAACGTATTAGGGTCGTCAGTAGATACAATTGGGCATTTCAGTTCCGTTTGGAGTAACCTTTCTGTTATTGCAACCAGTAGCAATCAACCAGTAATTATTGGCGGTGTTATTGGAGCAGGAAAACTTGCGTTCACTACAACACATCCAGAAGGAGAAGAGAGAAACAAGACAATAAATAACATTGTAGAATGGTACCTAAAACCATCAATCATTGTAGATTCAGTAAGCTTGAGTCAGTACATCATTTGGGAGGGTGATACTGTCACTATCCATGTTTCCCTATCAGATAGAAGTGGAACTCCAGTTAGCGATGTGGATCTCAGGGCCTGGGTGAATTATACTGCAGTTGATGTGATAGAGATAGGAACAGGTCTCTATGATATTTTCCTTGACCGGTCCTGGACTAATGGTCGTATAGGAAAACTCGACTTGCAATTGAGAGGTGTGAAAACTGGTTATGATACCTTATCTGTCGTATTCACCGAGTACGTTTTTATTAGGCAATTCCCATGGATTCCGATTCTTCTTGTGGGAGGTACTTTTGCAGCCGTGGTTATTGGATATTTCTACATGAGATATCGTAGGGGAGAAGATCTGATTCCACGAAGAGGAAGTAAAGACAAATACAAAGGCCCAACTCCAGAGGAGAAAAAGAAACAACGGGAAGAAGATGAAAAATTCGACCCCAAGGAATTCTTTGGTGTATAGAATGCGCAATTGGTGTGCATCTTTCACCTATAATACGGCAACATTTTAATGATAAGTTTAGCGATTTACCATTGTTCTGATTGACCAGAGGCTTCAATTATGACCAGTCGGGTAGATAAAATCAATAAAATCATCAGGGACTTCGAAACTGTACCAGGAGTGGAGGGAGCTGCTCTGGTGTCATTGGATGGCTTGATGATATCCTCCGCACTTCCAGAAAGTGAACAAGAAAGGGTTGCAGCAATTAGTGCAGCTATGCTAACTTTGGGAGATAAAGCAACAGGGGAATTGGATCGTGGAAACCTTGAACAGGTATACGTCAAGGGAGATAGAGGATACACACTGCTAACTTCTGTAGGAGAAACTGCACTGTTGCTTGTTCTAGCAAAGGTTGATGCACAACTAGGTTTGATATTTATGGATATGAAGAGGATGGCTGAAACCTTACTAGATGTTCTCTAATTATCATTTAGTGAACCATCTTCGGACTATCTCATCAATAATTGTCCTAGCAACATCTCTCTTTGATACAAGTTCAGTCTTTACCAAATCATCAGGGCCTACTATAAGAACTTGGTTTGTATCAGTTCCAAATGCAACACCTTTTCGCATTGCATCATTTGCCACCACTAGATTGCAAATCCCAGCTTCTATTTTCTTTCTTGCTCTTTTTTCTAGTTCTTCATCAGAAACACCAGATTCGACCTTGAATCCGACAATATACAAATCAGAATTCTGTTTTCGAGCTTCTTCTATTATCTTCTTTGTGGGTTCGAACTCGATTGATAAGGATTGCTTACCAGACGACATTTTACTATCTACTTTGGTTTTTGGCACATAGTCTAGCACAGCCGCTGCAGACACGAATACATCTACAGCACGTTTCTCAAGTTCATGTAATACGGTCTCCATCATTTCATCAGTAGTATCCACATGAAGTACTTCAGCATTCTCAGGAGCTTTTTCAGATGTCGGACCTAAAATAAGAGTGGCAGTTCCACCCCGAGAGAGAATCTCTCTAGTTATAGCAATCCCCATCTTTCCAGTCGAAGGGTTTGTTATGAATCGTACACGGTCAAGCCAGCCTCTTGTTGGGCCAGCTGTAATGATAAAATGCTTATTCTTCAAATCTTGTGCCCCAAGAATACTAATCACATATTCAACTATGTTAGAAACCGAGGGGATTTTTGCCTTGGCTTCTTCCATACGAGGACTAATTACATGGACATCCATTCTTTTCAGTCGTGCAATATTTTCAATCACCGCGGGATGGTCATACATGGATTGATGCATTGCAGGAACAACAATTACAGGAATTTTCGCACCGATTCCAGAAGATACAGTAGTCGTTACTGGAGTGTCGTCAATACCATTTGCTATTTTTCCAATAGTATTTGCTGTCGATGGTGCTATCAAAATAAGGTCAACGTGCTCGTTATGTTTTCCAGCAAGAGTGACGTGTTCAATTTGTCCTGTAAGTTCTGTAACAACAGGATTTCCAGTAGCCCATTCCATCAGGTGGGGATGAATTATTTTCTGTCCCGCTTCACTCATGACTGTATGAACTTCAGCACCGTGACGCATCAACGTTCTGGAGAGTGCAACACATTCAACAGCTGCAACACTTCCTGTAATACATAATGCTATTTTTTTCCCTTCAAGTAAAGAACTCAATGTACCTTTGATCAGTTTCGATGTATGCTGCATTTATGTCACTCTCATAATCTTGTTGGAAATTGCTCCTGATAACTTAATCCGATAGCAGTATTATGAACGTTTCAGCTCTTTTTTCCTATTTAACCTTTGAAATGCATCAAAAAAATCAACATGGTTGTATAATTTGTAAGATAGGTGAGCAAAGAATATATGAGCTATTTCCTCAATGGCAGATTGTTGATGGTTCTTCTTGTAGGAAGGTACCATTAACAGCACGCTATCAATGGATGCGGGCACGGGAGATACATCTGTGTCAGTAAAGCAGTGAATCTCATAAAAGAAATTCAGCAGGTGCGGAATACTTGGCGAACTCTTCTCATGATTTGGAAACGATTCTTAGCAGATTCGAACCAGAAAAAAGAGCTCGTTACCAAGCTTATGAAAAAGTTGTATCATCTTTTGGCTCACCAACTCAATCCCTTTTTGTGTTAGATAATGATAACGAAGCTGACACATTTCGAAGAGATTTTGACGAGTATCTAAAGGTGACTGGAAAAGTCGAGGAAACTCGGAAGGATGCTCCATATTACGTAGTTCGGATAGGATATGATGGAGACATGCTAGATGATATGTTTCGCCTTGCAGTGTCCAGCGAATCAGAGCACTTCAATCCTGCAAAACTCGATGCCAGTATGCTATATTCCAAACAATCAATCTTTCAACATCTCTACAACAGCATAACTCAGGATAAATTCATCATCTTTCATATCACAGAGTTTCCATTAGCATATTATTTCGAAACTGCTGTGGTTGTGGACGTTGAGGAACTATCGGACATTATGGATCCAACTGTTCATGATGCTACAATCGAAAGATATCTGAATGATTTACGCCAACAGGGTTCTGAAGAGCATCGAAAAACTTACAGTTTCTTTTATCGGATAAGCACTTCACTACTCATGGAACTATCTAATGTCTTTCTTGTCGTTCCTACAGCTGGTATGAATCGTCATATGGTAGTAACAAGTTGGAGAACACAGACTCTGCTACTCGGTTTCAGTCCTTTAACATGGTCTTCTGGAAGTTTTCGTGTATATGATCTCAGTGGGAGGGACATCGATGCGAGATGGGCATATCCTGCCCCACCTGCAGAATACCCATCTGAGAAGCAGTATGTCAGTCTGGTGCCACTCAGAAAATAATCACACATATTCTTCAATATCTTCATGTTGCGAACTAATCTGAAGACTTACTATTTTAATGGTAATATACCATTACATACCATTAAATTGTATTTCACCCAAGGATTACTATATTAATGCCTCCGGATAGGAAGAAATAGACAACACCTTGAAACTCCAAAGAAGACATGCAAAAGCGTTCGTACCTGGACACATAACTGGTTTGTTCAGGATTCACGATAATTTCGCGGATCCTCTTCAACGGGGTTCAACTGGTGCGGGGTTCTCAGTTAAACTAGGAACTATCACAAGTATAGAGGTGATTGAGAGCCCAGCATCCATGATAGTAGTAGACTATAATGATATTCAGATAGAAGGTCCTGTTACTAGGACGGTGACACAAAATATGCTTGATGATATTGGTGAATCTTACAAAATTCATGTGAAACACCAATCAGGCCTTCCTATCGGTGTTGGTTTTGGTGCCTCAGGAGCTGGAGCACTTGGCACTGCGTTTGCACTCGGTTCTATCTTCTCTGATAAATATGATAATCAAACACTCGCTCAAATCGCACATCTTGCTGAAGTTGAAAATCATAGTGGACTTGGAGATGTTATAGCACAAACAGTTGGAGGTTTTGAACTTCGAACTCATCCCGGCGCTCCGGGTATTGGAAAAATTGTAAACATACCAACAAGTTCTGATTTTAGTGTAGTATTAGCAGGTGGAACTGGTCTTGATACCAGTAAAATATTGACTAATTCAGACCAAAGGGACAAGATAAATCGCGTTGGAGAAAACCTAGTAAAGAAAATAATAGACTCACCAAAATTGGATACGTTTATCCAGTGTTCACAAGAGTTTGCATTCTCCACAGATTTGGCAAACAAAAGAATACGACAAGCGCTTCAGCATCTTGAAGAATCAGGATTTGAAAAGTCCGGAATGGTTATGCTTGGAAATTCGGTATTCTGTTTTTGTACGAAGAAGCAAACTGATGAGGTTAGTAAAATTCTGAGTCGTCATTGGAATGCAAATGAGATATTCGTAACGGGTATAGATCAGATTGGTGGGAGAGTGCTATAATGGGCCTTATAGAAATTCCAGACGACCATCCACGAAAAGTGTCCCTTGAAACACGGGAAACTATTATAGAAGGACACCAAAAACACATTGTTGCAACTGCGGGGCTTCTCGCTCATGGACGTGGAGAAGCTTTTGATTATCTAATTGGAGAAAGAACAACGCAGCAAGCGAAAGAAGCGATTCAAGCAGCAGTTGCTGAGATTTTACTCGCAGACCATCCGGTAATAAGCGTTAATGGAAATGTATGCTCGCTTGTTCCGAGGGAGCTTGTTCAATTTTCGGAGTTGACTAAAGCCCCTCTTGAGATTAACCTGTTTTATTATAGAAAGGAACGAGAGGATGCAATACTGAAAGCGCTTCTTGATGCAGGTGCAAAGGAAATCCTTGGTACTCATGACAGACCATCCGAAACAATTCCAGAACTAAGCAGTAATCGCAGAAAAGTAGATTCTGACGGAATTGCAATAGCTGATGTTGTTATTGTCCCATTGGAAGATGGAGATAGAACTGAGGCACTACGAGCAGTCGGAAAACGAGTGATAACAGTCGATTTGAATCCTATGAGTCGAACATCGGTATTTTCCAATGTGACGATTGTTGATAACATCATCAGAGCAATGCCACTCATGGTTGAAACTGCAAAACGATTTCGTAGCCTAAGTGAAGCTCAACTTATCGAAATTGTTGACAAATTCGATAATGGGAGAAATTTGGATGCTTCTCTCCAGATTATGATTGAACATCTACAGACTGAAGCTAAAGCAGCTTTACAAAGAAAGCCAAGAACAGTTAAGGAATTGAAGGAGGCAGACCAATGAAGATTGTAGTGATGGGTTCAGGAGCTATAGGAAGTTTGTACGGGGGAATTCTATCGCAAAATAGGAATAACGAAGTTACTCTTGTGGGAAGGAAAGCACATATCGATGCAATCTCATCTCAGGGATTAACACTCACTGGTGTGATGGGAAATCATGTTGTATATCCAGAAACCACCACCGACCCAAAAACGATTCGTGAAGCAGATTTGGTTCTTATTACAACAAAAACATACGATACACTTACTGCGGCAAAACGTATACGTCATTTAGTCGACCAAGGTGCCCATGTAATGGTCCTCCAAAACGGTATTGGTACTGAAAAAGAATTGGCAGAATATCTGGATACAGAACGAATAATTCGTGCTACTTCATGTATGGGAGCATTAAGAACTGGACCTGGAAAAATTCAAGTCACTGGTACTGGAATCACTGAAATCGGTTCACATTTTCCTTCAACCTATCAGATAATATATCAAATTGCTGAAATGCTTCAATCGGTTGGATTTGAAGTCAAGATATCTAAGAATATTGAAGGTGTGGTCTGGACAAAAACACTGGTTAATTGTGGAATTAATCCTGTTGGAGCTCTTACTGGATTAACAAATGGAGAAGTATACGACAATCAAAATCTTAGAGGTCTAATTGTTCAGCTGGTTGAAGAGGCGGTTCTCGTTGTGAAAGCTCTTAATATTCAACTAACAACGGATGATCCCGTACGTTATGCACTTGGTACCGCAAAAGCAACAAGCAGCAATATCAATTCAATGCTGCAAGATATCCGTGCTGGTAAGACTACTGAAATTGATTCAATCACTGGTAAAATCATCGAGTTTGCCAAAGAGCTTGGAATACCTACGCCAGCAAGTGAAACAGTCTATGCTCTTGTAAAAGCATTAGAAGCCAAATGCCTTGCAGACTCGAAATACTGTGAAGATTCGATACTTGATGCTGACAAACTCATGGAAGCAATATCTATACCTTAAACCAAGACTTCGCCATTTGATATGAGGCAATTGCGGATTTCTTCCCATTATGTTTTAATGGATTCATATGACCAGGTAGTGCAATATCAAAATCCAAAGAGGTAATTCTCTCAAGCGATTTTACCAGTGTTTTCCCATCACCTCCCGGAAAATCAACACGGCCAAAGCTACCACCAGGAAACATTGTGTCACCAGTAAATAGGATTGGAGTATCTTGTACTTTGAGACAAATCGAACCAGTTGAATGCCCAGGAGTGTGGTACACTCTAAGTTTAATCGTTCCCAAGTCTAATATTGACCCCTCTTCCAGTATGCCCTTTATGGTGATGGGTGGGAAATCATGTCCAAAATTCTGAGACAAAGTACCACTAGTATCTCCATTGTTTATTCTATCAGCTTCTGCTTTATGAAGATGAATTGTGACCTCTGATTCGTCTAATATTGGTAAAACCCCTCCAATATGATCGATATGTGAATGAGTAAGAACGATATCAGTAATATCCTTCAGTTCGATACCAACAGCATTCAAATCTCGTTTCAATCTGCCGTGATTCATACCAGTTCCTGCATCGATTAGTACAATATGATCTTCATGTTTGATTAGCCCAATATTGGAGTCAAAGGTGTTAGATGTTCTAAAATAGATGTTCTCAGTGATACTGTCAAACAATATTAATCGCCTCCCGTTTCCAGTTTTTCTATCAATCGGTCTATATCGTCAAAAGAGTTGTAAAAGTGTGGAGAAACTCTAAGTCTTCCATTTCGAACAGAACAATGAATACCATCCTTATGTAAATCCTTTTGCAAATCATCTGCACCATGTGGTGCACAAGAAACGATTGCAGATCGATTCTTTTCTGGAAAATCATAGAATGGAATGGATTCTTCTTCTAATCTCTTACGTAGATAGTCAGCGATAGAAATTGCTGCGTGTTCACGAGTTTCACCGGGTATGCTCAATAAAACTCTGAGTGACTCGTGGAAGCCAACATAGGCAGCCATAGCTGGAGACCCAACAATGAATCTTGTTGCATCTGGCATTAGTTCTCGTTCGTGGTAGTGAAATTCCCAGAGATTCTTTACACCCCACCATCCAAGGTAGCGTGGTTTAACTTGTTCAAGTATTTCTTCTTTGATATAAACAAATCCAGACCCAATAGGCCCGATTAACCATTTTGCGGATTGAGCGGCTGCAAAGTCTACATCCGATAAGACCAAGTCAGTATCCACACATCCAGCAGCTTGAATTATATCTGAAACTAAGAAAGCATTGCTTTCATGAACTATTTTTGCAAGACCAGACAAATCAATCCTATACCCTGAGGCAAATTGAACCTGACTGACTGATACAACTCGGGTATGTTTGTCAATTTTTTCAGCAAATCTTTCAATTGGAACTGCACCATTAACAGATTTCACAACTCGTAGTTCAACATCATATAGCTTCGAAATGTTTTGCCATGGAACGTAATTAGCAGGAAATTCCAAGTCACATATTACAATGTTTGACCCCTCAGGATATGAAATCCCATGTCCAAAGGCATTGATTCCTTCAGAGGTGTTAGGGACGAAACCGTATTGCTTGTAATGACCACCCAACAAGTTAGCAAGATGCTCGCGAGTGCTTTTGAGTAATGCAAGGGTTTCCTGAAAAGAACCAATAGCTCTGATTTTGTTATCGAGGTATTCCTTCATTGCATCAATAGTGCTTTTTGGAGGGATTCCTGTTGACGCATTATTTAGATAGGTCATATCTTTCAAGGTGGGAAACTGGGAATTGATTAGTTCCTGATTGATTGTTCCAGACATAGGAAGTCTATGTAGCTTGGCTTCTGATAAAGCTCACTAAAGAACGTCCCCAAAGTTTAAGACTATCAACCGCACTATGTCGGTTGGAGAGAGGTTTGTCCCGAATCAAAAGATGGATCTCCCGACTTAGAGGTACCAGTGAAGAAGAGAACGAGATAGAGTCTACTGAAACCTCCTCGGAAGAACATAGAAAAGCCAAAACAACCGACAGTTCTAAGACAGTCAGTTCTATGAATCTCACACCACCTCCTAATGGAACCTTAATCGCATCTGAGAAAGGAATGCTGATAGATCGTGAGGTTACAACTGAACTAGCTCAAAGGGCTCAAATCACTCGCCAACGGGTAGAAGAAATTGTTCCGGGAAAAGCAATAAAACGTGATAAACAAGGGCGAGTTCACATTAAAATCGTGTTCTATGGCCCATCACTATCTGGAAAAACAACAGCTCTTAGATGGCTTTTTGCAAATGTGCGATCTTTATCAAAAGGAAAAATAGTTGAGATTGCGGATGAGCTAGGACGTACTACATTCTTTGATTTTGTGCCAATTGCAGCAAACGAGAAAATCGTATTTGATGTCTTTACTGTAGCTGGACAGAGACGTCATGCGCAAAGCAGAATCACAGTTCTTCGTGATGTGGATGGACTGATATTTATGGCGGATAGTCAACCAGAGCAAATGAATGAAAATTTGGCTTCCATCCAAGAACTACGTATTGCCCTAGGAACAGATAGACTATCCACGATGCCCATTGTAGTATCATTGAATAAAAGAGACCTTCCGAACGCTCTACCCATTGACTATATGGTAAGAATGCTTGACTTAGAAGGGTTACCTGTCTTTCCAACTATTGCTACAGAAGGAAAGAATTTACTAAGAATGTTTCAACGTGTTTTGCGTGACGCATTGATTTTCAAGATAGGAATATGAAATTACTCGTCCTTTTCAAGCAACGGCAATTTCCCTCGTTCAAGTTGTCCAACTAATTCCATCAATTCTTCAATGGCTTCTTCAATGATAATCCGACCCTTATCTGCACTTGCATCCAATGGATTCCCATAAATCGCATTTGGTAACAAATCTTCACGATATCTAGCAGAAACAATACGGTATTTGGTTTCCACACGACCTGCAACCATCTTCGCTTCATCAACTAAATCAGGTCTGACAAAAAGCATCTCAGAAGTTTCATCCTCAGCTGCATGACCTTCTGGAGTTGTGAGTACGACTTTTCTAGCTGTTTTGGCAAAGTCTATCCACCAGTTTACGATTATTACAGCATGTTCGCCTTCCGCGGTTGCTCTCTTTGCAGCTTGTTGCAGCAATGCAGCATTAGGACCGTGTCCATTCAAAGCAATGATGAAGCGAAATCCGTGATTGAAAACCGACTTCATCACATCATGATAGAGATGAACTAAGGTCTCGGGGGAAACTGATACTGTACCTGCAAAGGGGTCAAACGACCAGCTATCACCGTAAGGAATTGGAGGAAGCACTAATGCATTGGTTTCTTTTGCTATCTTTTCAGCTAGATAGTCTGGGAGAATTGTATCGGTTCCAAGAGGAAGATGTTTTCCATGAGCTTCCAAAGCACCAGTAATTAATACCACAACTTCAGTTCTATTGGATGCATCAATAAAGTCAGGATGAGTCAGTTCTGTCCAGAGTGGCATATCAATCTCAACTCTGTGGGGTTAGAAGTATTATATTAAATATTACATCTGACTCGAAAATTAGGATAACTTACCGAAAAGGTAATTAAACAAATATGTCGTCCAGCTAAATAACGCAAATAACATAGTCTATTTCGTATTATTTGCACTTTATACTTTATCAAATATGTAGCCCCGTGGTGTAGCGGTCCATCATGAGGGGTTCTGGAACCGCTGAGCTTCCAGTGCTCTTCGATAGGATCTCCCCTTGACCCAGGTTCGAGTCCTGGCGGGGCTACCATTTTTCATCAATCTTTAGACTAAGATGAAATTCTCAATGAGCAGGAACTGCTTTCCAAAAATAGACGTTATCGTTTTTTTATACTCAATACAGGGTTTTTTATAGAAAACCTATAGATTTATAGGGAAGCCTTTCTACAACGTCATGGAGAAAAAAAACCGCATTATAGAAGTATATTTCTCTTTACGCTTGAATCTGTCCTTTCCCTCCCGGCGGCCAGACATAGCATAATATAATGCGGAATCTCCACATAATTTTCAAAATTTTACAAAAACAAGCATAAGTCTTGGGAATAAAAATCCCCAAGACATTGAATTATTGAATCTATAGAAGGTTCTCGATTTCCTTCTGGGCCCTGTCAACTTCAAATTCAATGAGACCGACTTTAGCATCTGGTGGTGCAGTTGCAATAAGAATAGTCTTGCCAATGTGTCGTACAATGACTAAGCTGTCTTCCCCATCAATTTCAATCGATTCCATATCTCCCGAATTCAGAACTTTTCCAACTCGTGTTCCAATTGAAAGCATTGCTGCACCCATAGCAGCTACGGCTCGTTCATCAACATCAGAGTGCAATGATGCACAAATCAGTTGTCCCTTGTCAGTAACAAGAGCAGATCCGTTTACATCAGAACCTTGTTCTAAACCTCGTAGGATATCTGTTAAATCTTGTATCTTTTGGCTCATTTTAATCCCCTTGCATTACTAGGACCTCTTCATATATTGAGAGGTTCACTGATTTGGATAACACTCATACTCTTTTAATCTAATTTCGAATGTCCTCAAGACAAGGGTGTCGATATTTTACATCGAGCATTAATTTACAGTCTTTACAACAACCTTCTTATCGGACAAACTATCTATTTTAATTGGAAGAATGAGATATGGAAACCGTTGAGAAAGGCTGGGATGAGTTCTGGGCCGAATTATTTAGAGTCAAACATCGCTCCACTATTCCAGGAATTCAACAATACGATAATCTTGTAGTGGATTTCTGTATTGAAACGTTAAAGCTTCAAGAAGGCGATGAGATTCTGGATATCGCTTGTGGTGCTGGAGATCATAGTATCAAATTTGCCCAAAAAGGATTACAAGTTACTGGATTTGACATTTCACAAACACTGATTGCCGTAGCAGACAAAAAAGCAAGTGATGCGGGAGTAGAAGTAAATCTCTTTCGTGGAGACATGAGAGAAATTAATTTTGTTAAGCGCTTTAGCGGAGCAGTGATACTGAGCCACAGTTTTGGTTTCTTTAACCACGAGGAAAATCTTAGAGTTCTGGAGGGATCTTTCAATGCGTTAATTGATGGTGGTCGTCTCCTGCTTGATTTAATGAATCCATATAATCTACCAAAATTCCAGAAAACCTGGTCAAAGATTGAAAACGGGTACCTTCTTAGCGAACCACATTCACTAGATGCTCCCTCTGGAGTGCTCAAGGGAAGACCTGCTTTATTCGTTGACAGCGAAAAGGCCCGTATTATTCTGATGGATCAAGATGCAATGTCCAACAACGATATCCGAATGTATACCGCTCTGGAAATTCGAGCCATGTTGGAAGATGTTGGGTTCAAACGAATCGAATTGTTTGGTCAGAATAAACTTCCAAAGATGCCCTATTCTGCAAATTGCGAACGAATGGTTGTTATTGCTGAGAAATAATATCAATTTGCCATATCATTCAAGATGGGGCGGTAATTGAAGAGTTGTCTCAGGCCCTTGATAAACAGCAGCAATATGCATAATCGTATGACTTAGTATTGCTCCGAGTGGATTGAGACTTATGAGATAGGCTATTGTGATAAGACTGTTTCCAATTAAAACGAATGCCATGCTCTTGTTGCGAAACTCTTGATATCCAATATGATACAAAAGAGTCGCGAATATGCTTGCAGCGAAACTAGTTACTAATGCAATAACTGTTCCCCACCATAAACTAGTAAATCCTACCATTTCGAAGCTTTTCCATATGATAACAACTGGAACAACATTCAGTACTAGAGAGTCAATAATTCCATAGATTACACCGAACCAGAGAAGTTGTCCTATTAGTTTACTTCCAGTATTGGTTTGAGATTTTGGTTGATTTCGAACAGTTTTTACAAGAAATCCTCCAACAATTACTCCCACAACTATACCATATATCCAATTTTCAATAATCAAATTTAGAAAACTGATATTGTTTAGTGAGAAGAAGAAATATAGAAATACTGACATAATTAGGACATAAGGAATAAGAAAGTACTTTCTTTCAAGCTCTAGCTTGTTTGAAAATATGGCAGAAATGAATAGTCCTAGCAATCCTGTCAGTAGAATCCAAACTAATGAACCAATGAACACTTCAATCATGATTATTGAAACCTGTTCTTATGCAATCTAAAGATGATTTTTCTGACTAATAGACTTGAAGTTGTCGCAACACGTTTCTTGTCATTATATCCTATGACGATAATCTTTTAAGATTCCATTAGGGCTGTCGCGCAAGCCACTGGTATAGAAAACAGTGACCTCAGCTAGTTCTTTTCGGAACTATACGATTTCAAGTTGGGGTCAGGCTATCATGATAAATATGGGTGAACAAAGTGGTAAAGATTAAAGATCCCGACGCGATCAAACGACTAATCAAATCTGATGATTATTCCCACAAGAGAATTGTATCAATTAGTGCACATATCGACCATGGAAAGACTACAACATCGGACTATCTCATGCGTCGAGCAGGTCTTATGAGTGACGCTGCAGCTGGACAAGCTCTAATGACTGATAGTGATGAGGAAGAACAAGAGAGAGGTATAACTATCTTTACTAGTGTCGTTCTTCTCAACTTCGAAGTTGATGACCAAGAATATCTGGTGCAACTATCAGACACTCCTGGACACCTTTCCTTCACTGGAGAAGTATCACGTGCATTGCGTGCTAGCGATGGAGCAGTTATCCTAGTAGATGCACTTGAAGGTGTAATGACTCAGACAGAAACGAATATCCGGCTAGCTGTAGGTGGAGAAGCTTGCAAACCAGTCCTATTCATCAACAAGGTTGACCGATTAATTAACGAATTGAAATTACCTCCTAAGAAGGTCTACGAACGAATTGACATTATTATTGCCAAGGTAAACGAATTAATCAAAAAGGTAGCACCTGCTGAATTCGGTCCAGATTGGCGTGTCAGTTTCCAAGAAGGTACTGTTGCTATTGGAAGTGCAAAGACTGGCTGGGCTTTTACGATGAAAACTCTTGAAAAGAGAGGTATCAAACCACTTGTTGTCTTTGAGAAATATGATGAGGGTGATGAACGTTGGCTCCGTGAAAACCTGCCATTGGATGAAGCTCTCCTAGAAATGATTGTATACCATCTACCAAATCCAAAAGATGCACAGAAATACAAGATTCCAAGAATCTGGACTGGAGACCTAGACAGCCCTGAAGGAAAAGCATTGCTATCCTGTGATAGAGATGGTCCTCTATTGGGAATGATTACAAAAATCTTTGTGGACCCAAAGAGTAAACGTCCTACTTTGATCGGTAGAGTATTTTCTGGAACGTTACGTTCAGGTCAAGAAATTCGATTAGTCGGAATGAAACAAAACGCTCGTGTACGCCGACTTGGTGTTCAAGAGATAACAGATATTCTAGACATGGAAGAAATACCTGCAGGAAATCTGTTCTCGATTTTCGGATTCATGTGTCCATCAGGAGAATCGTTCACAGACCCCGACTCCGAAATGCAAGGATTTGAACAGATTGAGTATGTTAGCGAACCTGTCGTGAGTAGAAGCATTAAGCCAGTTGACCCACAGGATATTGCCAAGCTTGGTGAAGTGGTTTCAAAATGGATTATGGCAGATCCTACAGCACGATTTGTCCATGACAAGGAGTCTGGTGAATATCGACTTGATGGAATCGATCCACTTCAGATTGAGATTCTTACAAAACGTGTACACGAACAGGTGAAGATTCATGTTTCTGAGCCGATTATTGTATACCGTGAGAAAATTCATGAACGTGGTGACGAATTCCACACAAAGTCACCTAATGGTCACAACCGTCTACGACTATACATAGAACCACTTGATGAGAAAACTGTTGAGCTGATAAAGAAGAATAAGATCAAGGCTGAACAGAACGCTCGCGAACGTGCAAGAATACTTCGTGACGAAGCAGGCTGGGATGCAAAAGAAGCAAGAAAGATTCTTGATATCTATGAATCATGTATGCTTGTTGATGCTATGAGTGGAGTGCAGAGATTTGATAGAATCTACTCGTATCTCGAAACTACTTTCAGAGAGTTTGTTGATGAAGGACCACTCGCTCACGAACCAATTATGGGTGTAAAGGTCGTCTTGACTGATGCAACTGTTCACAGTGATCCTGCTCACACAGGATATAATGAAGTTGCTACCATGACTAGCGCTGGTCTCAATCTATCATTCTTAACAGCAAAACCACAGCTTTACGAACCAGTTCTCAATGCTGATATCAAGACCCCTACTGATACTCAAGGTCAGGTCATCAAAGTACTAACGGGTCATCGTGGCCAGATTGTAACCATTGAAGGCGAGGAGGATTCTGTAACCGTGAAAGGTACTCTTCCAACCGCTGAAACAATTGGTATTGCTGATGAGTTCCGAAGTGCAACAGCTGGAAGAAGCTTCTTTGGATACGAATTCCGTGGCTTTGAACCACTGCCCTCAAACATGCAAGAACCCAAAGTGCTTGAAATTAGAGCACGGAAAGGTATGCCTGAGGAACTACCCAACCTTGGTTCTTGGAGCCGATGGGTATACAAACGAACCTAAAATGAATCAATAAGTGACGGAATCCCGTCACTTTTTCATTTCTTTTTCTCAAAGCAGTTATTTGCTAGTCTGATGTTATTTGTTATGAAATATTATGCCAATTGATGTCAAGACAGAATTGGAAACTCTCGTAGCCTTTGATACCACTAATGATTCCACCATTGGGAAGAAAGCAGATCCGGATTGTGCACGGTACATAAATCAAAGACTATCCGAGTTTGGTTGCGAAACTGAATTATTGGAGTCAAAAGGATATCATACCGCATTTGGAATCAATGGGGATAGTGGACCGAAAATTCTCTTTTTAGCTCACTTTGATGTTGTACCTCCTGGAGAAGGCTGGAATAGCGATCCTTTCAAGCTTCATGTTGAGGAAGATAAGGCATATGGGAGGGGTACATGTGATAACAAGGGAAATATTGTTTCCATGATATTATTGGCGGAAACACTACAAAAATCGCCTATTCCTGCGAGAGTTATGTTGGCAGCATCTGGTGATGAAGAAATTGGAGGGGCAAATGGGGCTGGATATCTGAAAGAATATTTGAAAAAGCACGATTTATTCCCGGATTATATTGTGATTGCAGATGGAATAAATCAAGTCATAATTCACCGGAGGAGGAATATTCTTCCAACCTACATCAAAGCACAATCCAAGCCTCTCAAAATTAAGGGCACTCCAGAAACTATCCGATTTAAAACCGATATCTTTGGTAGCGAATCTCGCCACTCTGCTTATCAACGGCTGGGTGTTGACAGGCACGCTATGCTAGCTGCATCAAAATACCTTGACCTCAAGGGTTACACGAAGGTATGTGCAATCCGAGGGGGATTTGTGAAATCCAATGTTATTCCGGATTGGGTTGAACTTGATGTAGTTCATCCTGAGGAAAGCGGTGAATTGATTGAGTATGACGCAAATCTCACTGGTCTAATTCACTCCTTATTGGCTATTACAGCAGCTCCTTATCACACCGAGCATTCTGATCTAGGTACTATTGTATCTCCAAATCTTGCAAGTCTAAAAGATGACACTTGGTCATTCTATCTTGACATCCGTGCAATGACCAATGATGGTGATGCTGTTCAAACTGCTTTTGAACGAGCTCTTGAAGGGAAGGTAGATGATGCATCTGTAAAGGTGCATACTGGAATCGGATTTGTTGACTCTCGTCCTGATTCTAAATTGATTCAGGCTGCAGAATGGGCTCTACAAAAAGAAAATATTCGATACAAACTCATAGAAGGATATGGTGCTTCAGACTCTCGCTATTTTGCTGGTCATGGCTCTGACCTTTTTGACTTTGGCCCACGAGGTGAAAACCTCCATGGACCAAATGAATGGGTATCTCTGAAGTCTCTCAGTGAAGATGCCAGATTCTTTTACACCCTTGTTGAAAGACTTAGCAGAGACTAAACGGTAATACTATCTATTTGGGAGTCATGCCGACCTTTATCTTCAGGTCGTCTATCTCCCACTCTTTAGCGTATTCGAAACTTTTCCATTTTGGTCTAGCTTTAGGTCCAACAAGTTTCAAACTATCAGCTCTGGTTTCATTAGCCAGATAATCTTCAAACATCTTTGCAAGTTCAAGAGATTCCATATCAGAGAATCGTACCGTTAGGTCTATCTCTTGCTCAACATTGAGATCCTGCTCTTTTCGCATTACCTGAATTCTTCGTGTTACATCTCTAATTAGGCCTTCAGCCTCGAGTTCTTTTGTACGGGAAACATCTACATACACTTTTCCAATCTTGCTCTCAGCTTGACTGAGATGGTCTGGAAGGGTTTCTTCGAACTCAACATCTCCTGGAACTATCTCCAGTTTCTCTTTTCCGACTTTAACGAAAGCTTTTCCTGATTCAAGATCTTCTCGTAGTTTCTTGCCATCTGCTTTTTGTAGAGCTCCTACTAACGCCTTCATTTTGTCTTTGTATCGTGGACCTAATGTTTTGAAGTTCGGTTTTACCGTCAATTGAGTGAATTCAGCCATAACATCAGTCCGTTTCACCTCAAATTCACGAGTATTCAAATCATTCAGTAATAGATCAGTGAGACTCTCCGCACGTTTTGCTATCTCTTCGGAATCAGCAATGAATACAACTTTCGCTACAGGATGTCTGAGTTTGACGCCTCTCTTATTTCTTGCATGACTTGAAGCTGACCTAAGTTCTTCAAGAACCTCGAAAGTATCTTCAATTTCTACGTCCAGAACATTCTTGTCCACTTCTGGCATATCTGTAAGGTTTATTGATTCTGGAAGCTCTTCTGAATACTTTGTCAGAAAGTCTTGATGGAGCTTTTCAGCTAAGAAAGGTGTAAAGATATTCATACATCTGAGAACTGTTTGGAGTACATAATACAGAACATCATAGGCCATCACTTTCTTTGGATTCTCGCTATCGAGCCATACACGTTTTTTGACAAGAGGTAGGTAGATTCTGCTAAGGTCTTCAGTTATGAATTCAAGTAGAACTCTGCCTGCGTGATGCCAGAGATACTTGTCCATATAATCATGGAATGCGGTTAGAACGCTCTGAACTCGTGATACTAACCACCTATCTTCTAGGTCTGCACCATCAAGGGCCTTTTTCATTCGCCTCTCATCAAATGTAAACTTGTCAAGCTCCATATACGTATCAGCAAAAAGCACTACATTCCATAGAATGTCCAACTTCTTTCGAGTAAGTGCAATCTCTCGCTTTACGTAATTCATCCTAGACCACGATGCAGACTTGGTAACTACGTGAATTCTGTAAGGGTCAGCACCAATCTCTTTAAACGCATCCTCCGCCCAAACAACATTTCCACGCGATTTGCTCATTTTCCCTCCATCTTCATCAAGTACATGTTCCTGGCTCACACATGCTTGGTATGCGACAGAGCCATGCATGACAACGGATGTGTATAATAGGCTGTAAAACCAGCCACGAGATTGGTCAACAGCTTCAGTGATGAAATCGTATGGAAAGACCTCTTCAAACAGTGTTGGGTCTTTAAGATAATGGACACTAGCTGTATGAGCCATTCCCGAATCTAACCAACAGTCAGTTACAAAAGGTTCTCTATGCATTTTTCCTCCACATGTACTGCATTTCAAAACCACCTCATCCACCCATGGGCGATGTAGCTCAAACTCATCCGGAAACTCTATTGCTTTTTCTTTTAGCTCATCTCGTGACCCGATAACGGTTTCTTCCTGACAGTCATCGCAAACCCAAACTGGTAATGGAGAGCCCCAGATCCGAGACCTCGATATACACCAATCATCAGCATTAGCAACCCAGTCTCCAAATCTTCCACTGCCGGCCCAATCCGGAGTCCAGTCTACTCTCTTGTTTTGTTTTACTAATTTTTCTCGCACACCTTCCATCTTCAAGAACCATTGAGTCTTATCTGCAAGATATATGAGAGGAGTATCACAACGCCAACAATGAGGATATTCGTGGTCAAGAGTTTCTTGATGCAATAGAAGTCCCTTCTCTTTCAATAGCTCGGGAACATCCTTGTTTGTATCGAATACATATTTTCCTTCAAATATAGGTACTTCATCAGTAAACCTACCCTTGTTTGTTACAGGTGCTAGAACTGGCACTTCAAATTCCTTTCCAACTTCAAAGTCGTCAGGACCAAATCCTGGTGCTGTATGAACAAGTCCGGTACCATCTTCAACAGTAACATGAGTTCCAGTTACTACTGCGTGCATATACATTTCGTCGTGTTCTTGATGAAATGGTACTTCCTCCTTGAATGGATGCTCATATTTCCATCCTAGCATCTTCTTTCCTTTGAGCTTTTCAACTACTTTGTAGTTTTCCACATTTGCTTTTTCCATGACCGTTTTCACAAGATCTTCTACTAACCACCAATATTCACCTTCAACCTCAACTTTGACATAGGTCATATCTGGATGAACCGAAACCATCTCATTGGAGATTAGTGTGAATGGAGTAGTAGTCCAGATGACCAAATACTCGTTGTCTTTTTCTTTACGTCTAAACTTAACATAGATTGATGGGTCTCTCTTAGTCATGTAGCCTTGAGATACTTCATGTCCAGAAAGTGCTGTAACACATCTTGGACAAATCGGATTGACTCGATAACCTCTACCAAGCAAGCCTTTTTCACTTGCCAATTTCAAGAAATACCAAACATGTTCAATGTAGTCGTCACGTCGAGTTTGGTAAGCAGTATCAAAGTCAAGCCAGAGACCTAATCGAACTGAGTCGTTTACCCATCGCTCAAGATAGAAGTCTACTAGATCTTTGCATTTCTCCACAAATTGATCCATTCCCATCTCTGATTCAATCTCGCCCTTTTCTGCAAGACCTTCTTTTTTCTCAACTTCTAGCTCAACTGGAAGTCCTTGCATATCCCAGCCACCTCGACGCCAGACATTGTATCCTTTCATGGTCATGTATCGGATTTGAACATCTTTCATAGCACGACCTCTTGCATGGCCAACATGCATGAAGCCGTTTGTTGTCGGTGGGCCTTCTAGAAAGTTCCAACGTGGACCGGACTCTCTAGACTCAACTGTCTTCCTAAATGTTTCATTTTTCTCCCAGTATTTGAGTATCTCTTCTTCAAGGGTTATTGGGTCATAGCGCTTTGCTAGGGGGCTCATTATGGACTCCTCTTGTATTGATTGAGATTTGATTTGGAATCAATTCGAGCCCCGTTATAATTAGTTCGTAATGGTGTAAACTCAAGATGGACTGAGATTTCAAAGAAGCCAATGCTGTTTAATTTGGCAATCCATCCTATTCACCTATAAGGGCTCTTTGTTGGAAATCCAAGATAGCTGTTAAAAATCTTAGGCTAACGACTATTGACCATTATCTGCATCTGGTCAAAACTTAATTGTATCAAGACAGAGGTTCATGTAGGATGACACATTATGAGCGGGTTTGAAGAAAAACCACTTGATAAACTGACAGATATAATCTATGGTGTACGTGCTCAGAACCTATTAGCTGTCTGGTCTGCTATCCGGAAAAAGATGGATGAAGAAGGAGCTGAAGCCGTAAAAGATGCCTTTACAACCTCTAAGAAGCGGTTTATAGAAGGACCCTTTGAAGAGCATCTTGAAGTTAGATGGGGTATGGATCTATGTCCTCATTGCAATGATTCTAACAAAGAAACCAATGGAATTGCATATCCGCAACCTAATGGCGATGGTCTGGAATTCAATCAATGTTTGAATTGTCGTATTGGATTACTGTATACGATTCGTTCTGCTAAGGCAACATTAGACACCTATGCGATAGGATTAGGAGAAGCAGGGCAATTCAATGGCATGACCATCTTCTGGGACGCCATTGTTCCTGATGAGATGGATGATTTACTTCCTCTATATGAAGTACATGAGGCTGGAAAATGGATTGGTACAATTTCCTTTAACGACCAGATGGAACCCTCCTTTCTTCCCTTTGAAGAAATGAAAGATGGTGTTCCGCGAGGAGCAAAAGCGCCCTGGACTACCGACATTCCAGAGGCTTTACAAGCAGCTATTGATGACTTCAAAGATGCAGCCAAGGATCAAATTGAGGTATCTCTGGCTATTAGGTAGAAGTCAGTCTATGGTGAGTGCTTGTGGGAAAAGAAAAACTGGTTCGGGATAAGATACCTACCATTATTCAAGAAAAGGGATTGAATCCGAGGGTTCGCACAGCATCTCCCGATGAATTAGACAAGCTCCTCCGAGATAAGATTCTGGAAGAATCTCTAGAACTCCATGAGTCTGGTGACACACTTGAGATCGCTGATATACTTGAGGCCATCTATGCTCTATTGGAACATAGAGAGATATCCAAGCAGCAAATCGAAATCATGCGAAAAAGAAAACATGATGAACGAGGTGGTTTTTCTGCCCATCTCGTTCTGGATCTTGAAGGTCTGGAATGACCGATATTATATTGCAACAATAGTATTCCGAAGACTTGAATCTATTCGGTCTGTGTCCTCTAGTAGCTCTATCAATGCATCGATTGCATTAATATCTAGATCCCTTCGTTCAGCCCCGTACTTTTCAGGAATTCCTTGAGTTGTTACTGCTGGGTATGTTCCATGAATTGTATCACCATTGTCTAGGAATAGAACCTCGTTTTCCTTTTCATCACGGATGCTTTTTACCAAGCCCGCAATTCTAGCATACCCTCCAGCTTCTCTGATTACAATTTCTTCACCATTCCAGAAATATTCATTGTGCGGTTCAAGGTAGGCATGACTGTCATTTATTTGAAGCAATGTTAAATCTCTACTATCGAACATAGATTGACACTCATTACTAAACTATAGTAAATATGATTAATATATCTGATTGTCTAGAACTCTGGGATAGCTGTTAAGATAAGAATCAAAGCATTCAAGGCCAAACCAGTCAGTACGATCCACTTGAATTTTGTTTCATCTATTCGATTATAGAGAAAGATGCCGACTGCTGAACCAATGAAGAGTGCCGGCATGACAACTATTGCCTCCAATATCAAATCAACCGTAATCGCGCCGACAAAGGACAATGAAGCTAATCTATAGGTCATCAGCGTTCCAAAGAATGCTGTAAAGACGGCTTTCGTATGGCTCCCTTCCCATTCTTCGGTTGCTAATAGATATGTTCCATACAATATCATTGGAGGTCCAGGGATTGCCACCGAACCACCTAGGACACCAGCAAAGAAACCAGCCAATATACCTGTTTTCCAACCTAACTTAAGTGAAGATTCTCTCATCCAGCTTTTTCCTACATCTGTCATACGCATCATGATTATGAGTATGACTCCGATGACTAGGGTTATTCCAATTACAATCCTCAGAGCTGTTTCATCAAGTCCTTGAAAGAGAAAGATTCCAGTAGGGAGTCCTAATATTAAACCACTAACGGGAATGAGCCAATCTTTCCAATCGAAGTCTTCACGAACACTCCACCATACTCTGAAGTTTAGTACTATTGCAATGAAAGTAAAAATGATAGATCCTGTAGCTGGGTCTCGAAAGAGTGGAAGAAGCCCCATTGCAACCTGTGCAGCTCCAAAACCCGCTATACCATGAACAAATGCGGATAGAAAAATCACAATCGCAGTAAGGGCTGTAGTGAATAAATCAAGTTGCATAATGAATCATATCGTACCGCGTATAATAATCATTGGCACCTCGATTTTGTCGAAACCTTTGGTACTAGCTTTCATACTCTGAAACTTCGGATAAAGGTTATATTCTCTTTTTGATGACCAAGGTCTAGAATACCACCCTGATTAGTGGTGGTACTATCGCCCTACGGAGCGCGATTACAATGGAAAGCGAAAAAGTAGACCCAGTCCCAGCAGAACCTATCAAACACACTGATGGTGATAAGGACATATCTCGCTATCATGTTGAAAAACATGAGATGAGGGAATTACCTTATGACACCCAATCCATTTGTCCTGAATGTCTGTTGACTGACAATAAAGTACATGTTATAGACGCCACTCTATATGAGGAAGATGGCAAAGTCATGTACAAGAAAACTTGCGAAACACATGGAGATTTCAAAGACATTTACTGGGGCGACGTTGATATGTTCAACAAGGCCCAGTCTTGGTGGTACAAGACCGTTGGACTTGATAATCCAAGAACCGATACTGTCAAAGGATGTCCAGAAGACTGTGGTCAGTGTCCTGAACACAAATCACACACTGCACTTGCATTGCTCGATGTAACCAATCGTTGTAACCTGAGATGTCCTATCTGTTTTGCACATGCCGCTGAATCTGGAACCGTATATGAACCAACTCCAGAAGAAGTATTCGAGATGCTCAAGAATTTACGAAGTAACCTTCCAGTTCCTGCTCCTGCTATTCAATTTGCAGGCGGAGAACCAACCGTTAGTAAGCATTTACCACAGTACATCAAGTGGGCAAAAGAGCTTGGTTTCAGACACACCCAGATTGCAAGTAACGCCATTAGAATTGGAAAGAGCCTTGATTATACAAAAGAACTCAGAGAAGCCGGCCTTTCAACCATATATATGCAGTTTGATGGAGTAACTCCTGAACCCTATATCGAAGCTCGTGGCAGTAACCTCCTTCCTGTAAAGCAACAAGCAATTGAGAATTGTCGTGAAGCAGGTCTTGATTCACTAGTTCTTGTTCCTACTGTAGTTCGTGGTGTCAATCATGATCAATTGGGAGATATTGTAGAATTTGCTGTTGAAAACTCCGATGTCATCCGTTGCGTTAATTTCCAACCAGTTAGTATCACTGGCCGTATCGACTATGAACAACGTCAAGAGATGAGAATCACTATTCCAGACTGTATAAAACTCATTGAAGAACAGACTGGCGGTAAGATTCCTGCATCTGAGTGGTATCCAGTTCCTGCTATGATGCCTGTTGGTCGTGCACTAGGTCTGATGAAAGGTACTCCTCAACTCGAACTTAGCTCACACTTCGCTTGTGGAATGTCCACTTTCCTTTACATCAATGATGATGGCTCTTATGAACCCATCACCAATATTATTGATGTTGACAAATTCATTGAACTCCTTGAAGATATCGCAAACCTATATGCTGATGGTAAACGTGCAGCCAGCAAACGTGCAAAGGCTAAATTGGCTGCTGGTGTCCGGCATATCAAGAGAAAGGGCCTCATCAAGGACCTCATTGGCGCATTTCTCGACCGCGGTGACTACGATTCTCTGTCCAAATTTATGGAACGAGTCATAATGGTAGGCATGATGCATTTCCAAGACGCATATAATTTTGATCTTGAGCGAGTCCAACACTGCGACATCAATTATTCACTTCCCGACGGCAGAATCATTCCGTTCTGTACTATGAATACTATTCATCGTGCCAGAGCAGAAGAGCAGTTCAGCATTCCAATAGAAGAATGGAGAGAACGTCGGAAACCAGACAAGGTCGAAGAGGAATCTATAAGCAAACCTTTTGTTGCTGAGGATTAGTTGTTTTGAGGATGCCTTGCATCCTCTCTTCTTCTTTCTTATCAAGAGGTACTTGATACTTCCCAAGTATCTACTTTCAACCACCAGCTACCTCGCTTTTTTTCCATTAATGACCGAAATAATTAAAAGAATTAAATCCAAGTAACATACAGTCACATCGTGACTAAATTGAGCGGTATCCTATAAATAAATGCATAAGCAAGGCGGGTTCATGGCTAGTTTTTCGTTACATGCCCTCAATTACGAAACTCCCCCCTCCTACCACGATTTCCATGAGCCTGCCACCTTCTTCTCCAGCCTCTTTTTGATGAAATGAGACCTTAATAGGAAGAATGAGTGTGTGTTCAGGTTGGTAAAAATGAGAGGTCAAAGAGAGCTGAGAGTCATGCACTTGGATGCATTCACCGATACACCATTTGGCGGTAATCCAGCAACGGTCGTATTGGATGCAGAACATATCTCAAAGGAAACACTGCAGAAGATAGCAAGAGAATTAAATGTACGAGAAACGGTGTTTGTGTCACGGTCGCGTAGTGCAGATTTCAAGTTCCGTTATATGACACCAACAAGAGAATTGGGATTTTCAGGTCACCCAACTATTGCTGGCTTTCGTGCATTGATTGAAGAGGGATTGGTTGAGGTTGTGCAGGATATAAATCAGTTTACTTTAGAAACATCAAATGGAATCTTAGATATTGAAATAGTACGAAATGATACAACTGGCAATCACGAAATTCAGATATATCATCAGGCCCCAGTTTTTTTGCAGACATATGATCCAAAAGATTACGCTGAAGCTTTAGGTCTCACATTAGCTGATTTCTCATCCATAAATCCAATTCAGACTGTGAGTACGGGAACACCCCATCTAATGATTCCTGTATCCACTCAACGAGCATTGGAAAATATTCGACCGGATTGGATAAAATTGCAGGAACTTGGTGAAGACGCAGATTATGTTTCGCTTCAGGTTTTTACTGATGAGGTACGAGATGTTACATCTGATTTTCAAGCCCGTCATTTTGCCCCGCAACTAGGAGTTGATGAGGATCCTGTAAGTGGGTCTGGTGCTGGTGCTATGGCGGGATATATTCTTAGATATGGTTTGATGGATATATCAGTGCCAGTGACAAGTATTGTTGTTGAGCAAGGCCACTATGTTGGTAGACCTGGAAGAGTTTTCGTAGAGGTAACAGGAGAACAGAACAAGATATCTCAGATCCGAGTTGGGGGAACAGCTGTAATCATCTTTCAAGGCAAACTCTTTGTTTAAACTGCTTTAGCGAATAACTTTATCTCGCAACGGACTGCATGAAAAGCAGTGACATCTCATGTTAGAAAAGATGGGACAAGTTATAGAAGAATTTTCAAAACAGTCTGTATTTGCAGATATCCGTCATGAGGTTCTTACAAGATCCAGAATGTTTGTTCAAAATGGGCGTCTAAGAGGATTCACTCAACCCTCCTCTACCGGCACAGTTGCACGAGTTCTTATTGGTGAGTGTTGGGGGCAGGCATCTATGACACGGGAAGTGACAAAAGAGCGCCTTAAGGAATTACTAGAGACTGCCATGAAAATGGCAAAGGTTGGATCAAAACATACCCGAAAAGAAATTGACCTTTCTAGTGTTAAGCCAATTGAAGAAACAGTCTGGCAGAGGGTCAAGGAAGATCCACTCTCAGTAAGCTCTGAGGAAAAATTAGAACTTGTAATGGAATTGGATGAAGCTCAAAAAGTCGATGACAAAGTTGTCAATACTAACAGTGTGTACCAAGACAGTAAAAGAGTATATCATCTAGTTAATACAGCAGGATCACGTCTTGCATGGGATGAGATACGGACATCAGTAGTAGTCCAACCTGTTGTTAGGGATGAATCACAAGTCCATTATGATTATGATGTGAAATCCGGCTCAGCTGGATACGAAGTTATTCGGGAAATTGATCCAGTGGAATTTGGTGGGACCTGTGCACATTCAGCTCTAAAACTACTATCTGCAGAAAAGCCACCATCGGGCAAGATGAAGGTCATAATGGATGGAGATGTTTCAGGATTAATAGCTCACGAAGTGTGTGGACATGCAAGTGAAGCTGATGAAGTTGTAAAAGAGCGTTCATTCCTCACTGGAATGGTTGGTAAGAAGATTGCTACAGATATGGTAACAATGATTGATGATGGCACTCTAGAAGGACCACAAGGAAGGATACCTTTTGACTGTGAAGGCACACCTTCATCACGTACAACCATAATTGAGAATGGTGTGTTTTCAGGGTATATGCACACATTGGAATCAGCAATCCTTATGGGTGTGAATCCTACTGGAAATGGACGCGCTCAGGATTACAATAGACGAATCTTTGCAAGAATGACAAATACCTTCTTTGACAAAGGAGACTGGAAGAACGAAGAGATTATTGAAGATACAAAGGATGGACTCTATGTAATTCGAGCAACATCAGGGATGGAAGATGTAGTTGGTGGAGGTGTTCAAGCAAGTGCATTGAAAGGCTACATAATCAAAAATGGAGAGTTGACCCAACTAGTTCGAAGTATGTCTTTAGCTGGCAAAGTATTGGATATTCTACAAAGTGTTGATGCTGTTGGTGATATCTTAGAATTCTCAGGTGGAACCTGTGGAAAAGGTGAAGAAGACTGGGTTTCAGTATCCAGCGGAGGTCCGCATATGCGTGCTGAAATAATCGTTGGAGGTGGTTAAGAATGGACCTTTATGAAATTGCAAGTGGTGTAGTCAAAAAAGCAGAGGAAGCACAAGCCAGTCAAGCTGAAGCTTTTACAGTCAGGGCAAAGACAGTAAGTATCTATATCGATGATAGCATTCCTAAGGTGTTGGATAATAAAGTTGAGTCTGGTGTAGGTCTCAAATTTATCATTGATAAAAAATTAGGATTTACTTGCTCAACATTAGTTTCTGAATCCATCGACTCGCTTGTTGAAAGGGCTAAATCCATGGCTAAGATTAGCACGGAAGATGAAAAATTCACTTCACTTCCAACTCCCAAGAAAGTATCTGGTAAGCGAGACAAGTTCAGCGACAAACCAACAGCTAAGGCAGATGTTGATACTCTTGTCGAGAAATCAATGCAACTTGTGGATGCAGCGGTTTCAGATTTTGTAAGTGTGCCTAATGGTGTTCTCAGAGCAAGTGTACTGGAAACCTCAGTCTGTAATTCACTGGGTGTGTCCGAAGGATCTGAATCAACTTTGGTATTCGGATTCTTTACTGCAAAATCTCAAGATGGAAACAAAGTCGGAGAGGGAGTTCAACGATGTTGGTCTAGAAGTCTCTTTGACATAGATTTTGAGATGATTGGCAAGAAGCTCAATTCTCAAGCGATGGATGTTCTGAAGTCAGAGCCTTTAGATACAAAATTACAGGATATTGTTGCGGTTCTAGCACCTAGCGAAGCTTCAGAGATGATCTATAGTCTTATTGGCACGGCAGCATCAGCAAATCAAGTAAATGCAGGTTCAAGTCCTTGGAAAGATCGGATTGGTGATATAGTCGCACATGATAGTTTCAACATTACCGATAACGGATTGTCAGAAAGAGGTCTGATGAGTGGCAGCATAGATGATGAAGGAATGCCTAGACAAAAAACGCATCTCATTTCAAAAGGAGTGCTAAAGTCATATTTCTATGACTCGTATAACGCATACCAGCTTGACATGGAGCCAACTGGCAACCTTACAAGACACAATGCACGTGATGCACATGGCGCATTTCGTTTTTCAGGTTCATGCAGTGTGAGCAATCTTGAGATCCGTGGAAGTTCAAAATCTGTTGAAGACTTGATATCTGAAATTGACAAGGGTATTTTCATTGAGCACTTTGCTTGGCCACAAGTCAATCCAATGACAGGAAGTTTCTCCAATGAGATCCGAAATGCTCAACTCATTGAAAATGGTGAGCGCACAAAGAAAGTGAAGCATGCGCTGTTTATTGGAAATTTATACGAATGTCTGAAAAAAGAGATACTTACAGCAAACGATATTCAGGTTCAGAATCGATGCGTACTTCCTACAATTGGCTTTCTTGGCACAGAAGTTATTGGACAATAGAAAATCAATGATGTGTAAAATCTACACATCATTCTATTATTTTTGAAACACATTCGTTATTTCATGAAATTGATTTCGACAAATTCACAAACTCTAAAAAGGAGCTGGAATCTTTCGATTTGTTAACATCTAGCAGAGGGAGCTCCTGTGACAGATTTTGAAGATGTTTGGACAAGAGAAGCAAAATTCGTCAATATGGCATTGAATGAATTTTTGGATATGAAAATTGAGCAGGTAAGGAAATTAAGTAAAATACATGTTCAATACTATGAAAATGTAAAAGAATACATAATGCGAGGTGGAAAACGGCTTCGTCCGGTACTAGTAGCTACTGGGTACAAGGCAATCCAAAAACGTTTAACAGAGAAACATCTGTACAGAGCAGCTTGCTCTGTTGAAATTCTCCACAATGGATCACTTCTTCATGATGATTTAATTGACCATGACGAAACAAGACGTGGCGGACCTACAGTGCATGCACTATATCGAGAGTGGCACAAAAAAGAGATTGACGATGACGAAAAACGTGCTGCAGACTTTGGTATGACCATGGCCATTCTTGGAGGCGATTCGCTGATCAATCTTGGTGCACAGGCGATAAGTGAATCACACATGGATCCGAAAATAACTGTGAAATGTCTGAAGTTATATGAAGATGCGTTTCAGGACCTTGTTGACGGAGTTTTACTTGAAATGATGATGGTTTATGAGGAGAATCCCACTCCTGAAACCTATCTTGAAATGATTCGCATGAAGACTGCAGTCCTATTTGAAAAATCCTTATTGATAGGTGCAGCAATTGCTGAAGCTTCTGATTCACAACTCTCTTCACTTAGTGAGTTTGGGATAAAAGTTGGTCAAGCATTCCAGATTCAGGATGACATATTGGGTACATTTGGTGATGAAGAAGTTACAGGGAAGCCAGCAGACGGCGATATTAGAGAGGGCAAAAAGACCATGCTTGTGCTTGAAGCATATCGTAGAAGTTCTGTCGAACAAAAAGCAGTACTCGACAAACTGCTGGGTAACCCAGATATGTCCGATAAAGATGTCGATAAAGTTCGTACGGTATTCAAGGAATCTGGAGCTTTGGAAGCAGCAAAAGAAAAAATGGATTCACTTCTAGAACAAGGTCAGAAAGCTCTCGATAAAGCAAACCCACCTCTCCGTCCAAAGTCTAAGGACTTCTTATTGACACTGTCTAACTTTCTAGTCCAACGAACATATTGAGATGTTTTCGTTTCAAGCGAAGTTGAAATAGAAATGATTCGACTTCGCTTCACATATCAACTAGAGTTCGTTCTACCTATTATTATTGAATGTAGTTTGAAAAAATCTGTTTGTTGATATATACATCAGGTTCAGTAAATGGAATACCAACACTCAAAGACTACATTCTAAATACCTGAGTGCGGGTAAGAGAATATCAGTCCCTTTTGCCTTAAGAAGAGCTTTGAAACTTTTATACAGTGTTGGTAGCATGTTTTCAACATACTGATAGAATGACTCTTCAGACCTGCTGAGGGCTCTACGCATATTCTGGACGTGCTCCGAAGCAAGAGCTTTAAGTTGAGCGTTTCTTGCACCTTCCTGTCGAAGTTTTGCTTCAATTGTTCTAAGCATATCTTCTGCGAGCGTCTTTGATTCCGTTACTACTTTTTCTTTTGATGCTTGTATTTGTCGATATGAATCAATACTTCTACTCGTTTCTATTCTCTTACCTTCAGATTCATCAAAGATTTGATCTTCGACAACTAGTTTCCGCCAAGATCTCTTCCCTTGAAAGTCCAAAGGGCTAATATATCCTTTAGAATGCATCTTTCTTAGAAATGCCCTGAATATTTCAGGAGTAATAACCGAATGTGCACCTGCTACTATGAGAAATTTGTGAAATAATACTGGTTCAAATTCGATAACGGAGTATCCAAAAGAACGAATTATAGCTCTTTCTATTTCTTGCTCGCTTCTGTCCATGACATCGGTCAATACTGCAGGACCCCTAGGCAGTGGCACTAAATAGTAGGAAGAATTTGCATATGAATCTACGCAGAATGCTCGAAAATATCATAATATAATATATAATATTATAACACAGCTCCAAAATATTAGTTGGTTTTGATTAGCGAGTTTTAATGAATAGGAGGGCAACAGTAATTCCAGCTACAGCAATTATACCAAGCAAAATAAATATGAACTCGATAGGCATCGAAGCTGACCAATTGAAAACATATTCTCCTCTAATTGCTTTGTTATTCTCTACATCGAAAGATATTACCCTAATATTGACTTCTGCTCCTGGGTTGGGCATGGTAACAGTATATTGATTGTTATCTAGTGTCATAAGATAAGAATATGTTCGACCATTTAGGTCGTATTCTAGGCTTGCATTAAGCACTCCACTAGGGTCGGAAATAGTCACTGAAAAAGTTGCAGACCCTTCGGAAATAGGTTCTGTCGCTGTTGTTGTTAGCATTCCAATTCTGGGACCAACTTCATCTACGAGTTGAACATTCCGTAATATACGATTACATTTTCCCCAATCCAGAATGTTCTCCAGAAAAACGATATTATCAAATTCTGCACTTTTCTCATAGTCGAAATTGCTAAAGAAAGTAGTACCTGTGACGATAAGTCGAAGATTTCCAATCTCTTCAATAGCAGCTAGAATAATCTGATTGCCAAATTTACCATCTTGTACATCGTCATAGACGACTGAAATCTCAGGTGAGTTTTGATCAGTTTGATAAGCAGTTTTATCAGCATAAATTATGGGCATAGGCGCTGAGTCGTTGATAAAATATAGACTAGATGGCGAAAAGAATGTTAAAGATTCAACATTTTCTGTAAGCCCATTACTATCTTCACTCTGCAGAATATTGGTTAAGTCATTATAGAATGGTTGGTAGGTTCCATCCATGTATACATTGTCATCATTAACTCGAATATCAGAACCAAGCGCTTCCAATACACTATTTGTCCTTGCTATATCAACATAGGTAGAATAGTCACCACGTCCAGTAATAATGAGTGTGTTGTTTCCAGATTGTGCCCATGTTGAAATAGCAGATAATTCAGATGATGAATATGCCTCCAAAGCACATGTAATAATAAGTAAATCAACTCCAATCAAATCCATTGCAGAGATAGCGGATGTCTGCTTTCTCAATTCAAATCCATTTCTGAATAATGTTAGATTTAGTGTCGAAAGCTGGTCTTGACCTGCAACATCAATATAGTCATTATTATGAGCATAATCAACAAGTGCAACATGAGTGATTTCAGTTGAGATATCAGGAGGCTCAAAATCTTGGATTATAGTATAGAATAAGGAAACACATCCATTGATTGCCATGGATAAGCAATCTTCAGTGATGGATTTTATGGAGGGATTTGTCATTATAGCGGTTGATTCTTCAGATGGGTATGCAGAAACAATTTCATCATAGTATTGATGAGAATATGTTGCACAATCTACTACTAGTTGTGAAATATTCTGAATTTCCACCTCGCTTGTTTCTTCAAGGATAAAATCATCAAGATGATTGTTGATATCAGTTTCATAACCACTATGTCCATCCCAATAATCCCCCGTATGGACTGGAATGCAGGGATCACTAAAATAGTGAGTCATTACGCCCAATGCAACAAATCCATCAACCCAGTTATCCATAGAAAAATTCGCAACAGTGTAATCAAAATATGTCTTAGCCGCATCAGGGGCGGTATACTCACCTGTTTCAGGATAATATAGATGATTATCCCAGTCCTGCCATGCAACATCTGGCAATACACAACCACTGAGCAGTTCTGGGGCATAAAACTCGAAAACATTTCTCCATGTACTGTTAGAGATATCATTCAAAGATTCGGAAAGGATGAATCTATGAGTATCATGTCCCCAAGCCGCAGCAGGAGTTGGTCCAAGTACGCCAACTCCAATAAACAGGGGCACTGTAAGTAGGATGATGATAATGGAGGAACGTTTCATGTGGTTTCTTATACAGCCAGACAATTAAATAATTTGTTAAAAAGAAGAGATGAGGTGCAGAAAACTGCACCTTTTTCATATTACTTTTTCATGTGTTTGAGATAAATCACTACAACAACTACTACTGCAACAGCACCTATTCCTACGACAATTAGTAATATAGGAGGTACCGGCAATCCTTGCTGTACAGTGTAAGTTGTAGTTAGTGTGTATATTCTGCCCATATAATCCGTTATATCCACAGATATCTCAAGTTGAGCACCAGTAATCAGTCCATCAATTTGGCCCACAAGATAGTCAGGATTGATTTTAAGATTAACAGATTGTTCAATGCCTCCTCCATCAGTGTACCTTAGAACAGCTTGACGAATCAAATTATAGTCTCTTCTGCTAGCAGGTACTGAAATAGCGACAGATGTTCCAAACAAATCCACACTTTCTGAGAATTCGATAGCATCAACATATCCCCCTAATCTGAGAAGGACTGGAGTGAGGTTACCAAAGTCAGTAAAATTATAGATACTAACTACTAATTCAGTATATCCATTTCCGGTTATCTCCGCTGTGCGGGTTACATCGGAACTTGATGAAACAGGAATAGTAGTTTCAATAGGGTCTGATGTTATGGTCATATGGCTTTTTCTCAAAACAGAGGTTTCAAGAGAAAGGCTGGAATCCAAGTTGTTTGTAAACGAAAGAACTAGGTCAAAAGTGGCATCCTCTTCAAACACAAAACTGGATGGTTCTGTGACCTCAAGATTAACTCCCAACGCATCAGAAGATTGTGCAGTCATACTGAATTGAAGAGAGCGTGAGATACTCATCATGGAATAAGCTTGTTCTGCCCAAGAGAGATATAATCGAGCTAGTCCTAGAGACGCACCATTCGATTCCTCTTGTTCGATTGTGCTAGTGGCAGATTCAATACTGGATTCTGCTTCTTCCTCAAGTGCTAACCATCTATCAACCCATACTTTCTTCCCGTAAATCATCGAATTGATTTTATCAATTATTACAACACGACTGTTTACTACAGCATCAACAATGTCAGCGTCACTTAGAGTACCGTTAGGGCCTGAAGGGGTTTCAACAAATATGGCATTCATAATTTGGTCCATATCCCATCTGCTATGAAAGTCTGCTGCACCCATGAAAGGCTTAGTAAAGCCATCCTCTCCAGCACCATAGAAGAAGCCAGAATTGTCAACTTCTATGAAATCATATCCATAAGTATCATAATCCTCATAGACGACCGCATAAGTTGCTGCAATTGTTGGATGACATAGACCAATAATGGCACTTTGACTATGAGCACCATTTACCATTTGTTGTTGACTTGCTGTATACACATTTTCAGTCAATGGAAAAGCAGCAGAATGAATTCCTCGTGATAGCTCTGCACCCAGAACCACTTTTATGTCAAGACCATTTTCCTGGGCAATCTCTCTAATTTCCTCAGCACCTGTGATACCATCTGTTTCAGTTGGACTATCATAGGAGTGATCAGTTGGTATAATGAAATCAATAGAATAAATCATTGCCGAGTAGAGTACATCAGCGGGTGCATGTTGACCATCACTATGTGTAGTATGTTCATGATAAATTCCAGTGAACAATTCATACGACTCGACCTCTGCTGGCGACAAGTCGGGACCACTACCAGCGTAGATAACGTTTCTTTCGGGAATAGTGGCTGCTCGTTCAGGATTATTACTGAGCCAATCGATAACATTTACTGAAAACTGATGGTGATCATAGTGCGACTCTAACAGATTTGTTTTCTCATAATACATTAGAAATGGGGCAAGTGAACCTACAGCAACAATTCGGCCAGAGCCAGATGTTGAAACTGCAACAATAGAGTCACCTTCATCTTGAATGATAGAAGTAGCAGAACCAGATACAGAAAGTGTACAACCTGCATGTTGACCCGAGTTAGAATGAATCGATGTCATATTATGAGTAACATGATGATCTTCCAAATCAGTTGCAGTTCCAGTCCATTTATCTAGTTGGAATAAAATTCCATATTGCTCAGAAATAGGATTGAGATTTTGAGGAGAATATTGCCAAGAGCTACTCTCTTCCTCAATTCCCACTAATAGCAATCCCCCACCATTGTCTACAAAATCATGAACCGCCGTTACTTCATTCGTATCCAATGCAATTTGTGGAAAGAATAAAACAAGTACATCATAAGTTGCAAGAAGAGATGAATCAATTGTTTTATTGAAATTCGTATCGGAACTGTATCCATTTGTTTCCAATAGTGAGCTAAACAAAGATGCATTTGCAGGAGTCCATAACGCGCTCCCAGCGTCGGTGTGTGACTCGTCGATTAAAATAGTCGTGCTAACAAAGGTTTGAGATGGTGTTGTTACATCCTTATAGGACGGATTGAGATTTTGAGAGGGATAAGCTAATGGAGCCAAAATCAGAAAAGAGAAAAAAAATCCAGCTAGGAGTATCTTTTTTGAAATCATAATTCACAACCTTCTGTAACTAATAGACGGAGAACTATCTCATAAACAGTTGGTTTTGTGAGAAAAAAAAGGGGAAATGAAGAAGTATACTACTTCTTCATAATAAATCCAATCATTATTACAATAACCACTACAGCACCAATAATACCAATAATAGGTATCAAATTAAGTGGTGGTACAGGTTCGTATGTTGGAGCTAATTGCATTCCCCAATCAATGGCCTGTCTAACCAATTTGAATCCATTTAGAGTGACATTGTAGTACTCGCTATTGAACATTGGCTGATAATCGCCATATGGAGATGCTCCAGAAACAGCGATGATACCTGCTTGATGAGATCCAGCCATGACTTCAACAGTCATTGCTACAAAGTCACCTGTTGTGTCAACAGTGTGAGCTACTGGAGGGACATCATCAGGATTAACAATCTTAGCATTTTCGCTGTATTGAGATACTATGTAGACATTTGGTATACTTGTAGTTCGAAGATCAACTGGGCCAGCCCCTTCTGCGCCACCTGTTGCACCATAGAGACAAGTTGGACCATGAAAGAGTGTAGCATTTACATCAGCAGTAATATTTTCTACAAACTCTGCGTCACTGTAACCTGTTGCAACTGGACGGTAAGGTGCCTCACAGTTTGAAACTGGATCCTCAACTGAGCATTGTTCTGGATATACATGTGATCCGACAGCAGTCAGAATCTTTGACATATTGGCATTTATGTATGCACCAGAAAAGTCAGAATCAGCACCAATCCAAAGGAATTTGTTACCAGGATTGAACCAATCAGAGATTGCTTGAACCTCTGCATCGGAAAATGTATATTCATCACCATAGATGGATCCAATAATCAATCCTTCAGCACTTGCAAGTATCGTGTCATTGATTCCTCCAAAAGCCCAAATAACTTCATAGCCTTTAGCTTCAAGCCAGAATTGCAATTCTGCATCTTGACCTGTAAAAATAAAGTCACTGTACTGCCCATGGCTCATATCAAAGACAATAGTCCCTGAAGTGGATTGGGCCTGTACATGGGTTGGAGTGAAACCAATTAACACATATGGAGCAAATAATGCCATGATAACAAGTATCGAGGCAAATTTGCGTGAATTGTTTCCTACTCTCATTGTTTCTTTCTCCTCGTTAGTCCTCCGGACATCGAGAGGGATATCTAAACAAAATCCATCCAAGTATTTAGACCTTTGGGATAGATTATGTAACGAGTACCTAACGATGATACTAATACAATTATAGTTCCTTATAACACCATCATATAATTCGGAAATGTATCAAGTGCAAGACTTGACTTTCCAAAGTATTAATATTTAGTACTGTTTATTTTTTGACCTAGTTAATCTTGATTTGGTTTCACCAATGGAATCTGGTGTGATCTAACAAGAGTGGTGAAAAAAATGGCGTCAGAGTTCGAATCTGGACGAGATATGACAAAGATTTTTGCAGCTGTTGCAGTTATTGCAGTGATTGGCATTGCGGGAATTGCTATTGTGATGTTTTCTACACCTAATCAGGTAGATTACAGCACCTTGACAATTTTGACGCGTCATGACACTGCGATTCATCAAGCATATGAAACTGCATTTCTTGCTTCTGAACAGGCGCAAGAAGCTGGCATTGAAGACATTGTATGGAAAACACAACAAGCACAATTTTGGGATACAGTCATAGATGCTGGAGGCATAGATGTTCTTTGGGGAGGCGGACCCACTATATTCGATCAACAGGTCCGTAATGACAATCTGGAGCCCCTTACAAGCGAGAACGTATCGACAATAGTAGAAAGAATTCCTGATGAGATTGCAGGAGCAAGCATGAAAAGAACCAATGATAATGGAGACGTGGTATGGGTTGCTGCAGCTATATCTTCTTTTGGTTTTACTGTAAATCATAACTTCCTTGATACATATGGTCTACCGACACCAAACAACTGGACTCATCTAGCTCAACCAATTTGGGGTTCAATTCTACCAACTGCAACCATCGCGATGGGTAA
This sequence comes from Promethearchaeota archaeon, assembly GCA_014728035.1. Classification (GTDB taxonomy): domain Archaea; phylum Asgardarchaeota; class Thorarchaeia; order Thorarchaeales; family Thorarchaeaceae; genus SHMX01. The sequence goes on from WJMJ01000078.1 coordinate 143,312, forward strand.
TGCACCTAAAACCACCTCTAATACACGAATCTATGAGATTATAACTCAAGGAATGGGATGGGATGCAGGTTGGCAGACCATGGCTCGAATGGTAGGTAGTTCAAACCTCTATCAGGGTTCAGTTGAAACACAAGCTGCCGCAGAAAGTGGAGAAGTAGGGGTTTCAATGTCAATTGACTTTTATGGATATTCCACACAAAAACAGAACCCATATTGTGAATATATTCTTCCTGAGAATGAGACCATTGTGAATGGAGACCCAATTGCAATTGTAAAAGACACTCCAAAGATGGCACAAGCTGAAGCATTTCTAGACTATGTTCTATCTCCAGAAGGTCAGGCAATCTGGTTCTCTGAAGGGATAAACAGAATGCCAGTCCTAGAGGAGGCATTTCTAACTGAAACAGGACAAGAAAACACAGACCTCTACAGTCTATTTAATCAAACCTTAGAGAATCAAGGCATTGATTTCAATGACTCTCTATCACTTGAAATTAATTCAGCATTCACTGCTTATTTTGAAGCTGTCTTTAATGATCCCCATGACGACCTTGTAGATGTTTGGCAAGCTATAGTGGAAGCATACGATAACTCTCAGCTTAATGAGAGTATGTTCGAGTATTTTTCCAATAAGATTGGTGACCCAGTCACTATCGAATACGAAGGAGAGAACCGAAAAGTCACCATTGAGTTCTGTAAAGAGATCAATGACGATATGGCAAGTAGTCCATCATTCTATTCAAGCATGCAAAATCTATGGACAAATGCAGCAGTGTCCCAGTATGATGCTATACTGACAGAGCTGAATAACTTCCTAACATCATAAAAGAACTAATAGGATGTGAACGATGTGGATCAAGTTTCCGAACAAAAACAACTTGCCAATGAGGAGTTTGAGGAAGTTCCCAATCCACTCGTTGGCATCCTTCTTTCTATTTTTGGAGCTTTTATTGGATTCTTCAAATCCATCGGTCGTGCAATCAAAGGAGCGGGACGATGGATATTCAACTTCTTCAAAGGAATTATTGCGTTTATTAAAAACCCACTTGAGAGATTAGAGGCAGTTTATGACAAATTACGTCGTGAAATCGACTATCTCGTAGGAATTCAACTTGTTATAGTGGTTACCGTTTTTGGATTGTTTCTGGTAGCACCTCTTCTAAGTGTGGTATGGAGTTCATTTTTCAATGAATATGGATTCACATTGGAATATTTTGAAAATATCTTTTCAAGTAGATCATTTATTCCTTCCTTTCCTTTGGATTTCGATTTTCTTTATTTTAATGAGAGTACACAAACATTGGAAATATCTGGCATTGATATGGGAGCAATTCTAAACTCAATATTTGTTGGAATTGCAACAACTATAATATCCGTCTTGTTGGGAACATTCTTCGCATTCCTAGTAGCCAGATATGAATTCCCCGGAAAATCCATTCTTCGTACGTTACTTCTCTTTCCTATGCTTTCTACACCATTTATTGGTGCAATTGGAATCAAATATTTCATGGCTGGAGATGGTTATCTCAATCAATTAGCTGGTGCATTCTTTGGCATTTTTGGCCTTGGCTGGACAAAAATTGAATTCAGTGGACTTGCCGCCATCATTGTTGTTCAAGGCCTATCATTATTCTCATTAGTTTACCTGAATGCTTATTCATCCTTCATGAGTATAGATCCATCCTTGGAAGAACAAGCTGAAAATCTAGGCGCAACCGGATTTCAGCTATTTCGTTCAGTAACGTTGCCTCTTGCAGTCCCTGGAATACAAGCGGGTGCAATTCTTACATTTATTCTAAGCATTGAAGATTTAGGGACACCCATTGTTTTCGCCGAACAAAACCAAGTTCGCAATTTGCTCGCCTTTCAAGTATTTGACAATATTACTGCAGAAAGTGGAACAATCAGTCCTATTGGTCCTGCAATAGGTGTTATGCTTCTAGTTCTTTCAATGGCTGGATTCTTGGCAATACGAAAGTATGCCTCTTTGAGAAGCTATACAGCAGGAAGCAAGGGAGGACAATGGAACCCCAGAACCAGAACCATTAGTCCACAAGCAACAATTCTTCTTTATATTATTGTCATTCCTTTACTATTCTTTGCCCTCATTCCACAGATCAGTGTCATTTGGCTTTCACTAGCTCAATATCGGGGTGAACTCTTTCCACCCATGAGTCTTAATCACTACATGGTACTCGGTGATGTAGATATCCAAGGTGCAATTACACGAACTTTGGGTTACGCAGGTATTGCTACGCTATTCTGTGTTATCCTAGGAGTGTTTGCAGCTTATATAATATCGCGAAAAGATATCCCTGGAAAAACTGCTCTAGACATGTTAGTAACATCACCCATTGCTTTACCAGGAATAGTTATAGCTGCTGGATATTTCAATCTCTATTATACAACTCCTATATTTCCAGCCGACTGGCCGATGTTTCTCATAATCATGTCATTTACCGTTAGGAAATTTCCATTTACCGTAAGGGCTGCGTTTGCAGGACTTCAACAGACCCCAGTAGCTTTGGAGGAGGCGTCTTTGAACATGGGGGCAAGTAAAAATGCAACCTTTGCTCGGATAGTCGTACCACTAATTGGGGTGAGTGTGCTAGCAGGTGGACTGCTTTCGTTCATCTATTCGGTTAGTGAGGTTAGTACAGCATTAATACTGGGTGGTGCAAATTACGGTCAAGCACCGTTTACATATTGGATTAAGGAAGTCTATGAGGGTTTGCCTCCAGATTATGGAGCAGGTCCTGCAGCCGCTCTGGGAGTTATAATGATGCTTATGCAAATGGCTGTGATAACTATAACAAATGCAATACTGAAGACACGGGCTTCAGCGATGACAGGAATCTAGGAAGTGAAAAACATGGTAACAATACACATAGAAAAGGTCCGTAAAACATTTGGTGAAGTCGTTGCTACAGATGACGTGAACATGGACCTTCAAGATGGAAAACTATCCACTCTTCTCGGCCCTTCAGGATGCGGGAAGACTACACTATTACGACTCATTGCTGGTTTTTATGAACCGGATTATGGGCGCATTTACTTTGACGACCTTGATGTAACAGATATTCCACCAAATAAGCGGAATACAGGAATGTGTTTCCAGAACTATGCTCTTTGGCCTCATATGACTGTGTTTGATAACATTGCATATGGACTAAAAATGAAACGTGTTGATGGAATGAAATACACTCAGGCTGCAATTAAACGAAGAGTCAAGGATGCATTGGAGCTGGTAAGAATGCAGGGACTTGGCGATCGAACACCTCATCAGCTAAGTGGAGGTCAACAGCAAAGAGTTGCTCTTGCTAGAGCTCTTGTAATCGAACCAGATGTATTATTGCTTGATGAGCCACTATCAAATCTGGACGCGAAACTGAGAAATGAAATGAGAGAAGAAATACTCAGAATTCAAGGTGAATTAGGAATAACTACAGTATACGTTACACACGATCAAGTCGAGGCCTTGAGTATTTCAGATATGGTTGCAGTAATGGAAAAAGGATATATCCAACAATATGGGCCACCTAGAGAGATTTATGCTAAGCCACAGACACTTTTCGTAGCCGATTTCATTGGAAAATGTACTTTCTTCGACGGAATAATTCATTCAATTGGCCAAGACTACCTCACCGTTGAATTAACTGACGGGCAGAAAGTTAGCGGTAGAACGCCCATTGAAGGATACCCATTTGAAGAAGGCGAATCTGTACGATGTGCTGTACGTCCTGAGGATTTGTTCTTAGAATCAACAGATCCAAAAAACAACGAAATCTCTGGAGATGTCTTCCAAGTTGTTTACATTGGTAGTAATGTTGAAGTATTCTTCCATGTTGGAGAAACCTCTGCAGTAGCCTTGTTATCACCAGATGTGAAAGTAAGTGAGGGAGAAAAAATTGAACTCTATGCACCTCGTTCTGATGTGATGATTCTCCCATTGGGTGGTGTTGACGCTCTACGAAAAATACCTGGGCATCCGTTGTATTCACAAGATTAGTCTTTTGAATGTCTGGTTGTGACTGCAACTCCACGATTCATAGCCAGCATTTCAGGACCACTTAGCAATGCCCTCCCAGTTCCGAGAAGTCTCTTTGCACTGTCCGCTATGAGAACCTCTTCACCTGGGCGTAGATTGGGACTTGCAAATCGTACGAACTTGGCAAGTGCAGATTTTCCTTTGATGATATATTCTGAAACCTCATCATCAATTGTCACCAGATAATCATCAGAAATGCCGATATCTTGTAGAACCAATCCACCTGCATAGGTAGGTGCTAAAGTTCCAGTTGTTGGAACAATAGTGAATAGAATATCATCTTCATTCTTCACATGACGCATCTTCCCTGTGCCTTTTGAAATAGAGATTTCCCATTTTTTAATGACATCAAAATTAACACGAAGATTCCATTGATGCGCCATTATTGCACGAAGTTTTCTTAACATCCAATGCTTTTCTGTCGTTGCTTGAATGTCTAACTCTTCAATAACTTCGGAAACAGTTTGTGTGTGAACAATAGCAGATTGCGTATTGATTAATTCATGTACCTTGTTCATTGGATCATTCCGGGATAGCCAAATAATCTTCTCAGCAGATATTAAATCCAAGACTTCCTGAAGTTTTTGCCCCACAGAGATAATCGACTCAGTATCTAAATACTCTGGATAGATACACTGTTGTGCGGGATAGACATGCTCCAACTCCCAGGGAATAACACCCATGGGCGTTACAAACAAGATGAGCATTTCCTCTGCTTCTGTTTTTCTGACTTCTTGTATTGGAAGAGGTGCAGTTTCATAAAAGGGCCTTCCACCTATATCAGGAAACAACAACATTTGTCTGGTATGTGAATAGGGATATCGATTCTTGACTCTTGAATGGAAACGATAAGCTACTGGATGTCTTGCGTTCTCGATTCCAGTATAAAGTATTGAGGTGCTATTCGCTACAGGATATTCCTTCTCAATTTGTTCTACATAGTGAAGCATAGTCTGTAATGCATTGAATAGATTTGGATGACTTCTTGCCCTAGCTGCAACAAGCTCAAAGAGTTTACCATCTACAATAGCTTGTCGTACCCGTTTCATTTCACCGATAGTAACATACAGGTTATGACGCATCAAATGGAGTACGCGTTCATCTCTTTTCATCTGATTCATATCATCAGCTGTGAATGAATTACAAACTACACACTCACAAGGCAATTCTCGCAGATTACCAAGATGTAAGGTACCAGTAGGAGTTACATAACGATCCGATTCGGCAAATTTGGCGTATAAAGCAGAATCAAAGAAATCACATCCAAGAAAAGCAGCTTGTGCAAGCAGCATTGGATGGCCACAACCGAAGAGATGAACTGGTCTATTGAATGGAAGATGTCTTTTTGATGCTAAGGTAATACGAACAATGTCCGAATATCGATAGCTCTCCATAAGAGGGACTACACCTCCAATAGGATGAACATCGAAATCCATAGTAGCCATCATTTTGGCAGAATGTTCTCGTAAATCAGGAAAGATACCACCTTGTATAGTACCTGCAAGAAGCATATCCTCTTTTCTGCCTACAGAAATCTTTGCGCGTTCTAATGATTTTTTCACGTCATGTTCTACCTGTTGTCTTCCAACATTTGGTTCTGAAAAGGCGTCAAGTATAGTTCCAATATCTGAACCAATTGATTTTTGGAAGTCAACAATTTCCAGTGGGTCAATCTCTTCCTCAGGAAGATTGTGAAAATACATTTGAAACGTCCCAGAATCAGTCATAATAGGGCCGTCAAAATTAATGAGTCCATGAACACCCTCAGAGAGTGCTTTCTCTCGGAACTTGTCCTTAGATTTGATGATGTAAGAATTTGTTATCACCATTTGAAAGCCGAATTCCTCTCTCAATTGGGCAGGTGTAATAGATGATTTGGCTGGATGAATAACTGGCATAAGCAGAGGAGTATGTACCTTGCCATGTTTTGTTGTATAGATGCCCAACCGTGCCATTCCATCTTTTGCACGAATTTCGAATAGACTCATCGCTAATCCCATCGAATTGTTCAGGCAAGCCTCAAAGAACCTTTTGCTATAGTCTATGTTCAATCCAAACTGTTTAAGAAAGAAGATTTTGACTCAATATTGATGTATAATCCAACTGCACTACTAGTCCAACGTCGAAAATATGACGAACCAGATTTACTTGATGAATTCGAGGCTATTGCTAAAACAGCAGGTTATTCTGTGATAGGTGCTTTCGATGTGGTATCTCCACCATCCGCAAGATTTGGTATCGGTAGTGGTAAGGTAGAAGAGATTGCCACGTGGATTGAAATAAACCAACCAGAATTTGTTCTTTTTACACCAATGCTTTCTTCAAGTCAAATATACCGCTTGATGGAAGCTTGGGATACAGAGGTTAGAGACCGCAATCAAATAATTTTAGAAATATTTGACCGTCATGCTCAGACTCAGCAAGCTAAATTACAGATAGAACAAGCTCGACTAAGTTATGAACTGCCATTTGAACGCCATCAAATTCGCAAGAGATTACAGAAAGAACACACTGGAGATCGACCAGTTGCAGAACAAATCGGAGCTGGTGAAGATCTACTGAATATGCGAATAAAAGAGATTAGAAGGCGAATTGCAAAGATTCAGAAAAAATTAGAAAAAATCGCACAAGTTCAAGAGATCAAAAAACAAAAACGAGTGAATAAGGGATTTCTTGAGATTACCTTAGCTGGTTATACTAATGCTGGAAAGAGTACACTGCATAAAGCATTGACTGGTTCTACAGTAGAGATTGCCGATAAACTATTTACTACACTATCAACAAAGACAGCTGAAATTGATATCCCAGGTAGACAGGTGGTGCTTTCAGATTCAGTTGGGTTCATCAGCAATCTTCCATCATCACTCCTAGATGCATTTCATACAACATTGATGGAGATAGGAGATGCTGATGTTATTGTACTAGTTCTTGATGCATCCGATTCAGTACAAGAAATGATTAGAAAGGCTAATGCCTCTCGAGACACCTTCAAAGAGATTGGCATCAATGGTATTCCACTGATTGTAGCTCTCAATAAGATTGACTTGATTGACAAAGAGGATATCGCTAATAAAATAGATATTCTCTCTCCAGAATATAGTCAAATCATACCAATTTCAGCAAAAGAGGAGATTGATCTTGATGTGCTTGTGCAGGCAATTGAAGCGGAACTACCTCCACTTTCTTTGTACGAGATCAAACTAGATTATGGGGATGATAGTATGTCTCTTATCTCTTGGTTACATGAAGTAGGTGATGTTGAAATCGAAGAATACCAAACTGGAACAATACATGTTGAAGCTTATCTTCCCATTGATATTGCTCGAAAATTAGCCAAGACTCTTCCTCAGGGAACTTTCTCGCTACTAGAGTAGGATGTAATCGTCACTTGATAAAACCTATTACCTGTCTTTCACAACTTAGCCTGATTTTGTGGTGTGTCTAATGATAGTTATGGAACTCAAATCCAAAGAAGAGATTCTAAAGATGCTAGTAGACCATCAGAAAGTTGTGCTTTTTGGAGATACTGGTTGTGCTCAAATGTGCGATGTTGGGGGTTGGTTACAGCTAGAGGACATGGAAGATTTTCTTAAAGAACATGGAAAGGAAATTCTCGCCAAAATCCTTGTCGAAGGTGGAATATGTGACCATAGAGCACTAAAGGAAGAAATTGAGAGCTATCAGGAAGTAATTAATCAGGCGGATGCAATTTTAGTGCAAGCTTGTGGTGTTGCTACCCAGACACTCACTGCATTACTTCCATCACTTCAGTCATTTCCAGCTGCAGACTCCAAATTTCTTGGAGATATGCCAAAAAGATTTCATCATAATGAGAAATGTTCCCTCTGCGGAGATTGCATCCTACATCTTACAGGAGGAATATGTCCATTGACACGCTGTTCAAAGGGTATTATGAATGGACCATGTGGTGGTTCAATGGATGGGAAATGTGAACGAGATGCAGATACAGATTGTGCATGGCAGCTGATTTATGACCGTTTGAAGGAGCTAGACAAATTGGAAAATATCCAAAAGATCTGGAAATTACGAGATTGGAGTCTAGCAAAGGGGCCCCATGTACTCCAACATGAACAAGATTAGAATTGGACTGGTCTCAGAATCAATACTGAAGGTAATATTCTGAGAAGGTAATATCCTATACTGACTCTGTAAAATAGAATTTGCATCAAAAAGTAAAAAGAGAGGATAGGGCACAAGGCCCTATTCAGTTAGACAATTTCTCCAGGAACAATATCATCCTCAAGATAGACTTTTGCTTCACCTTTCACTGGTTGTCGAACTTTCATAAGTAACAATACAGCTACAACAAAGAACAGAAGCACCGCGAGAATCGCAGTGAGATGTGCATCCACAACTAAAGAGGGAAGCTGCAGAGGATTAACAAGAAGCAATACACTAGCATAGACAAATGGGCCAAGGATAGCTGCAAATTTGCCAGTCAGAGCGTAGAAGCCAAACATCTCTGTTTTCTTTTCTTCTGGAATGAATTGACCATACATACTTCGAGCTGTGCTTTGTGATGAGCCCATCCCAACTCCAGCGATAAGACCCACAATCCACCATACAATTTGACCGAAGGGTGTGAGGAAGTATGCTATTAGAAGTGCACCAATCCATATGAAGAGTGTACTGATCAATGTATTCTTTGTACCAATCCTATCTGCTATCCAGCCAAAGATAAAAGCGCCAGGAATTGCTGCAAGTTGTGTTACTGCAAAGAAGATGAGAATCATAGTGGTACTAAAGCCATAAACAACCTGTCCGAAGATGGCCGCATAATATATCACAGTGGTGATGGCATCACTGAATAAGAAGTATGCAACTAAATACAGAGGTAGACCTTCATAGTTTCGAATTTGTTTAATAGTGTTCTTTACACGACGGAATCCCACAGTAATGAGACTTACATTCTCTTCGCCAGGCAATTTTTTCGCAGGACGGTTTTTCAACATGATGAAGCTTGGTATTGAGAAAACAAGGAAGAATATTGCGCTCAAGAAGAATGCAAGAGTGTAAGGCAAGTTCATTGCAAATACAACAAGTGCAATGACAATAGTTGCCATTGCCCCTACATATCCAGCAGCAAATCCATATCCTCCAATTCTGCCGATATTATCTTCTGTGGAAATCTCTGGTAACCATGCATTGTAAAATGGGAGTGCGCCCTGAAATCCAACGTTTGCAATGATGAAGATGATCCAAGCCCATAGCCATAAATCAACACCGAGAAATGGTAGGAATGAAAAAGGACCTTCTTCAGAAGGCAAAATATCCGGAAGGAACAACATTGATGCTGTGAAAGCGACGCACACCGCAGTATAGAATGCCATAAATTTCTTTTTCGAACCACCAAAGTCAGCAATTGCACCAAGAATTGGGGAACTTAGTGCAATAATTATCATTGTGATGCTACCTGCATATCCCCACATCGCATCACCGAGGGTTTCATTTCCAACCAGCAATCGGAAATACAAGGGGAAAAGAGCAGTGACTATGAGGACTGTAAAGCTAGTATTAGCCAAGTCATAGAGGTACCATCCTATCTGCTCCTTTTTATCGGTAGGAACCTTTTGTGTTTCAGTTTCAGACAAATCAATATCCTCCATTATTAGAAGAACTATATCTTGGAGCTGCATACTGATATATATCAATGGTGAAAATGTTTCATTTGCAAAAAAGGCATGGGCTAGTTTTTCTTTGTCCACATATAGAATATGCAAAGAGGAAAAGAATATACTTTCATGAGATGTATGAGTACAGAAGAATTAGAATAATGGGGCCCGAGGCGGGAATCGAACCCGCAGCTAGAGATCCACAGTCTCCAAGGTTACCGCTACCCCACTCGGGCCATAGATTAATGAGTTAGGAAAGCAGCTATGAAAATTGTACTGCTTGGTGAAAGGAGTCGAGCAGTTTGGACTTATTAGATTATCTATGTAGAGAGGAAAAATCTACTTGAAGAGAGTCCCTTATTTAGAAGTAAATATAACACAGGCAAGAGGAAAAAGAAGTGAAGAATCCATTTACTACAATCGATAAGTGGTCAACGTGGCGAAATTTGGTCCTGATGATTGTTATTAGTGCAGTAAGTGTAATAATGATGGGTTTTCTTACTCAGACATTGGTCTATGATGTCTATGGTGAAGCATCTATGCCAGATACACAATTCACCTATACGTACGATGAAATTCTTGAGGCTTTCAACATACTAGGAGCTCAAGGACTTCAAATCTGGTCACAAGTACATCTTCTGGATACAATTTTCCCAATCGGATATTCTTTTGCTTTAGTATTTGGTCTGGGGTTAGGACTTCGTGCAACATATCCAGAGAAAGAAACACTTAGAGTATTGACACTGTTTCCATTGATTGCAGCTTTATTTGATTATTTAGAAAACGCATTGATAGCATCGCAGATTGGAGTATATCCAAATCTATCTATAGAAGTCATTGCAATATCTAGTGTAGTAACAAGCATAAAGTGGATCCTGCTCTATTCTACCTTTGCAGTTGTATTCATCTTGATGATTATTTGGATTATCCAGAAAATTGCGATTCAACTGAAATAAAAAACGATATCAGAATTTTTACATAAAGAAATGACAAGGTGTTACTCATGACATATAGAATACTGGAATTCAACATTGCAATAATTGGACCAAAAGGAGCTGGAAAGACAAAGCTGTTTCCAGAAATTAAAGATGAAATGCAAGCAGAGAAGATAGTTATCTTGTCGGAAGTCGAAGCGAATATTCATCTTGTACTTCACAAAATTCACACACCACTTAATGAAGAAAAAATGAATTTTTCAAAATTCGATGGCATGATTGGAGTCTATGATGCAACATCAGCAGGAACCTATAAGGAACTCAAACAAGCTCTACTTTCCATTAAGGAAGATATGGTGGAAAAACCGCTATTTGTTGTTGGTAATAAGTTGAATCCTGGAGAGCCATGTGCAACTGAGAATACAGTGAATACTGATATTGGCTACAATAAGCTAATCTATTGTATGTCTGAATATGACACAAGAAAAGAGTTTGAAATTCGCCTCAGATGGTTTGCAGCAGACTTGGCAAAACGAATGAAAGAATAGATGAAATGCTACAATATGTTTCAATCCACAATGATTATACATACCTACTAAAAAACAACAGTACTCCCGAAAATGAGGGATAAGAATGTTAAATGAGCAAGGACTAAGTGAGGAGCAGGTTCTTTCCAGACTGAACAGCCTTCTAGAAAACGATGCGACATATAGAAGTGGACATCCTGTTGCCTCGATGTCAACCATTCCTCACTCGATTGGTTCAGAAGTGTTCTACAAGACTATGGAAAAAAATGCAGGACGTCTTCATACATTCAAAGGGTCTGCGCAAGTTGAATGTGAAGTCATTGCTATGATTGGGGAACTACTGAATTTAGAAAATCCAGTTGGTTCAACCACCTCAGGAGGTACTGAATCAAATATCTTAGCAATGCTCTGTGCGCGAGAATCAAATAAAAAAATACAGGAACCAGAGATAATTGCGCCTCGAACAGTTCACTCCTCTGTCGATAAAGCAGCGTGGCTGCTTGGAATTAAGCTGGTAAAAACACCGATAGATAAGGAATTCAAAGCTAAACCAAAAGCAATACAGAAAAAAATTAACGAGAACACTATCGGTATTTTCACAACAGCTGGTACAACATACCTTGGACAAATAGACCCGATTGATAAGATTGGAAAAATCGCACAAGATAATAGATTACACCTTCACGTTGATGCGGCTTTTGGAGGTTTTGTAATACCATTTCTTAGGGATTTAGGTATTAGTCACCATCAATTTGCATTTGAAGTAGAGGGAGTGACAAGTGTTAGTTCAGATCCACATAAAATGGGACTTGCCCCAATCCCAGCTGGTAGTCTTATTTTTCGTTCGAAAAAATTTTTGAAAAAGATAACCAAGAAGATACCATATCTTCAGGGTGCAAGTGCTACACAATCGACAATTCTGGGCACACGCCCAGCAGGAGCTATCCTCGCAACTTGGGCAGTTATGAAACGACTTGGAAAGGAAGGGTATAGGCAAATGGTTCTACAGTGTATTGAAAACACACAAATTGCGCTCAATAGACTTGAGGATAATCCACTATTGAAACCAGCTATTAAACCAGTAATGAATATCATTGGGATAAAAAGTAATGAATTACCACTAGAATACATAGTGGAAAATATGGAGAAAAGAGGTTGGCGAATGGCAACTTCGCCCAAACCACATACTATGAGACTGGTATTAATGCCTCATGTGACTGTGGGAGCATTGAATGCATTTTTCAATGATCTAGATCAGGTGTCAACAACAATTCCAGCTGACTAAGAGGAGGCACTTAGGTTTGAACGAAGGTCTTCTATTTCTTCTTCTAGATCAGATACTTTTTCAACCAAATCGAGCATCGTTTCTAACATGACAGAAATAAGCCTTCCAAAGTTCACAGCATAGCCATCCTCACGGTCTATCAATTCAGCTTCTTCAAGTCTTCTTGCTGCGTTAGTAACAGACTGCTTGGATAGTTTCCTCTCACCTACCAGTTTATTCACCATTTTACGAACATCTTTTGGAGCAATTGGCTCCCCCTTCAGAGGTTCTAACAAGCTGTATAGTACATGAATTCCGGCACTCATTCGAGGGTTCTTTAGCTTTGCAAATGCAAGCTCCAATTCATCTTTCATATCTGTGGCATCCTTCCTCCAGACTTTGTGACAATAGACATTTGGTATATGAAAAACCTTCGTATCCACAAAGAATGAGTGGATACACAGTTTTGCAATTGACTCAGACTAGATTGACACTGTACAAGAATAGCTTCTGCAAACTGTGATAAGAAAGCCAGTGTTACTCGAAGAACAATCATTCAATAAAGATGAAAAGCACTTGTAGTTCTCAGATATTGAGTATCAATGCCAATTCATGACCTAAAACGAATCGTATTTGTCCCTGTTATTCATACCGATACCGAAAGTATCGAAAGAGCCAGACAGACTGTCAGAGATGTCAAACCTGATGTAGTAGCTGTAGAATTGGATAAAGAAAGGTATAACCAATTGATGAACCAAGACCTAGAAGAACATGACATGCCTACTGAAATGTTTGGAGACCCTACACAAAATATGATGAATCAGATAGCTTTACTACTGAGAAGCTTTGGTCAGCAGACAGGAGCTGGTGTAGGTCAAGAGATGCTCGCAGCTATTGAGGAAGGACGCTCAATTGGTTCTAAGATTGCCCTTGTGGATAGACCAATCCAAGAAACGATTTATGCTGTTTCACAGGTTCCTTTGGATGAGATATACAAAATCACTTACTCTGTTCCAGATGCTAATGAGGACCTCCAAAACATGGGAGCTCAAGGGTTTCTATCTATGCTAAAAGATAAAGAAACTGTAGATGAGTTGCTCATAGAATTCAGAAAAGAACTTCCAAAGCTGGCAGAAGCTCTTATAGATCAAAGAGATGAATACGTAGCTACTGCACTTCATACAATTCTCAATGATGTAGAGGGGAAAATAGTGGCAGTGCTTGGAGCAGGCCATATTGAAGGCGTGAAGCGAGCACTGCGTAAAAAACTCAGTTCTGATGCCGCAGCTTAGAGACCCAGAGCTTCTAACAGCTTATCAATGCCTTCGCCCGTTTTTGAACTGACACTAAAGACTGGAATAGTCGCATCAACTTCACGAACATCTTCAATTAATGAGGCAATATCAAACCCAATTGCTTCAGCAAGGTCTACCTTATTGATAACAACCATATCACTTCGCTTTATTGTCAATGGATGTTTCTTCACCATATATGGACCCTCAGTTACGCTGACTACAACTATCTTTTTATCAACACCCAAACTGTAACCAGCTGGACAGATTAGGTTTCCAACGTTTTCAATAAACACTACTTGATATTTTGTAAGGTCTACTTCATCAAGTGCAACACGAATCATTCGTGCATCCAAATGGCAAGCTGTACCAGTATTGATTTGAACCGTATCAACACCATGAGATGCAACACGATCAGCATCAATAGTCGTAGCAAGGTCTCCAGCAAACATCAAAATCTTGTATTTCTGTGATATTTTCTCACAGAGAGCCTCAATCAACTGCGTTTTGCCAGTTCCAACAGATCCCATTATATCAATTGCAATAATTCCATGTTTTTTGAATAAAGCAGCATTGAATGAAGCGGCATCTTCATTCGCTCCAAACAAATCTTTTCGGATATCAATGGATAAGGTCTTATCTGTCATCTTCTGATGCCTCAAGTAGTAGTTCTGATTCCTGCATATTAGGATAGAGATAGTGGCCTAAGATGGGACGAATTATTTTTCGTTCTAGTACAACTGCAATAACTGCCCAGAAAAGTGCCTGTATCATGTCCATTAGAGCATAAAGGAAGGTAGTTTCAAAAGGAACTCCAACACCAGCAAACAGGGTCATGCTTGGTATAAATCCGCCAATAAGTCCACCACCTAAAATTGCAAGTAGGGCATATTTCAATCCATCTCGATTCTTTGTTATGTGAACGGCATAACCAGTTCCAAATCCGAGAGCCATATTACCAATAAGCGGAAGAAGAGGAATCTCTCCTCCAGCTATAGCTCCGCCTATTCCCACAATTGCTCCAACGAGAAGTCCTCCAGGAATTCCTCCGACAACGCCACCAAGTTCAGAAAAGAGAAAACCAGGTGTCAGCTCTAGAAGACCAGGAATTATTGGAATTCTAATAAATAATCTAACTACAATACCAAGGGCACCTAGAAATGCCAAAGTGACAATTCCAGATGTATTCTTTTCTAAAGGATATATACTCATTTTGTTTTCCTCAAGCAGTCGAGTATTCTTGTGACTGCTCCGGCCAGTTATTCAACAAGAAGTCTCTGGTCTTCTCGTAGAATTCTTTCAGTTTTCTAAGAATCTCGTCTCGAACCTCTTCGCTTGAGATTGCATGATACACATAGTATCTACCACCACGATCAAAGAATTTTGCTTCCCTCTTGACAAGATTCTTCTTTTTCAATCTTACAATGAATCGTTGTACTGTGCTACGATCCTTGCCAATAAGGTCTGCAATAGCTTCAACAGTTTTAGGACCAGATAACAGAGCAAAGTATGCATCTAATTCTGTACTTTTCAAATCATATGCACAACATAACAAATCAGAGGGCCTCTCGAATCGTTTCTCAAAAAGTCCCGATAGAGGGTCACGAGTCATAGTTCATCACAGATATTTTCGCCCCATACAAATTAAGGATTGTGCAAGTGACATGCACATTCCATAACATAATACAGCCCTTCAAAAGCCAAGAATGCATTCAATGAAATAGGTGCTACAAATGAACTTCGATGCATTTAGAGATGGACATGGTACAACCCCTTGGGAAAATCCAGAACGTGGAGGTAGGCATCTTCAGTCCATTAATATCGCACCACTAAAAGGCGTTCTAGAGTCAGACCCGGTGAGATCAAAATTGCTGCGACTCCTAATAGATGATGGAGGATGGGTCACCACTACAGACCTTCTAAAAGCTGGTAGACAGGTGAGGTCAATCATGGGAGCAGTTACAGTCGGAACCATATTAACTGGTCTGAACGAACTAGTATCGTCACGACTTATTCTTAGTAGAACTTCTATGAATTCAGGGATAGACTGGGCAGAATGGAGAATCAATCCGGACTGGTTAGAACCAACTAGAAAATTAGTTCAAATGTTGAGTAGACCAAGAATACATACATCTGAGGCGGTCATTCACGAGAAAATACAACGCCGCTTATCAGATATGGAGTAAAAATATACTCAGTTATGAGTAATGTACTTGCATTGAGTAACATTCATAAGGAGCTTGATAACCACTATATCATGTTCTTGAATGACAGTCTGGAGAAAAATTGGAATGAATGAAACAGTTCAGAAAATTGAAACGGACAATGACTCTGAAGACCAGATGGAATGGTTCGACAGCGTAAAACCAGGTATCGACAGCAAGAAAGTAGCAATTGCGGGGGTTTTTGCAGCGCTATCAATTGCATTTTCATTCATTGCTGAATATCTTCCACGACATCCTGGATGGGGAATCGCATATTTTGATCCGGTATCAATAATCTGGATTGTTTCATTTTTAATAGGAGGATTTTGGATTGGTTCGACTACAGCTATCGCTGGTACCCTAGGGCTCTTCATATTTGATCCAACAGGTATTGGCCCAGTTTTCAAGTTTGCAGCAACCTATCCAATGATTCTTGTTCCATATCTTGGACTACTCGTTATAAAACAAGCAGATGACGGTTCTAATCTCTCGCATTTAGGGAAGCTATCGGTTTTGATGTTCTTTGGATTGCTACTTAGACTGGCATTTATGATTCCAATGAACCTTCAAATTGTACCCTTATTTGTACCAGACCTAACTCCAGAGTATATTATTATTACAGTTATACTGCTTAACATTCTCCAGAGTGTTTGGGATACAATATTCCCATACCTAATAGTACACAAAACGGGTGTATTTGAGAATTACAGAATGTGGTGAAATCTAAGCCCTACTAACTGGTCGCGTGGTTTAGGAGGGACCTTTTCATCACAAACCGTTGTAGCCCAGTAATCTCTATATGTTATCAGAGGATAACAGATATAGATAAACTTGTGAAGGGAACAAACATTGAGAAGATGCGAGTTCTGTGACTCCCCAGTAGCTGCCGATGCTGTGGTTTGTCCAGTCTGTAAAGAAGAAATTGCAGAAGAAACACTGGAAAGACTTCTGCCATTGTTGAAAAGACCGGATGAACCAGAAGTTCAGAGGATTGGGATTATCCAACGGATGTGGGGAACGATCAGACGACCTGCACCAACATATAGAGATATTGGTCAACGTCCTGACAGTGCAGGGCCATTTTTCATAGTCATGATCAATGCGTTGATAATGGGAGTTCTTATGTTACTGATGACTTCCAGATTTACGACAACTGTACAATTATTCGACCCGATTGCCAATGCAACGGTCCCCACTCAAGTTAGCGTGCTTACTGGGCCACAAGCCATATCATTCTGGATGGTAGGACTAGGAACCATGGTACCCAATATTCTGATAGGAATGATCTTCTTGATTGTTGGAAGTGCTTTTGCACACATCGCAATCAAGATTCTTGGAGGAAGTGGAAAGCGCGGGCAAACGATATCGATTGTCGGGTATAGCATGATGCCTGTTCTGCTTGTGCGTCTTATTGCAATTCTGCTTATTTTTACTACAGTGCCAACAATTGCAATAGGCACAGCTGAAACAAATGCCGCCACCGTGATAACACAAATATACAATTCATCAGTTTGGACAACGATTGATTATTTGACGACAGGAGCATTTCTGTGGACGGGATTCCTACTCATATTTGGAATTAGAGAGGCACATAATACATCCACCCAATGGGCTGCAGTAATATCTATAGCATGTATTATTGTTCTTATTTGGACTTTCTGGCAAATGCATTAACGATTAGAATACTACTCCGTATAGTGGGATAATCACAAATGCAATTAGACCGATAAGAGCTCCAATCTTATCTAGAGTGCTACCAATCAAGAGTTTCTTCTTTTCACTGGGTCCCATTAACGGTGCTATAGCTGCTCCCAGAACAACACCATCACCTAATAACAACAAAAGCCACAGATCCCAGCTTGCAAAGCCAAGTAACCAAATCAATGAATAACAAATTACCCCAACAAGGTTCAATACAGCTTGTACTCCTGCAGCTGCGCGATAGCCATAAACTCGTGCAATAGTTCTGACATCTCGTAATGCATCACCTTCCACATCTTCAGAGCCCTTAATGGTTTCCCGGGCTTGTAATATCATGAAAGCAGTCAGAAAGAATAACCAAGAGGGAACAGGAATTACCCAGACTCCAACTTGTTCAGCATAGATAATAGAACCGTAAATAACACCAAATGCAAAAGAAAATGCAACCATGAAATTACCAGCTAATCCTAGCTCCTTCACTTTTGCTGCATAAGCATATCCTACTACTAAAAATACAATAACAATGATTGCACCAATAATTCCGTTCAACCATGCAAAAAACACACCGAGCAAACTCAGAATGATAACATATATCCAAGCTTGGGTAACGCTTATTCTACCGCTTGGAAGTGCCCTATGCGGTCTATTTATCTTATCAATTTCTATGTCAAAGATGTCGTTAACAACATTCCCACCAGCGGCTACAAAGAAATATGTGATATATCCATACAAAAAGACAAGCCAATTTGCACCTAATGAGCTCCATACGTTTGTCACTTGATGAGCAATTGCAATTCCAGCAAGAACCGTGAGACCTCCAATGATACAATTTTGAGGCCTAATAATAGATAAGAACGCTTTTGGATCAGTCTTTCTCTTCTGTTCTGTTGTATCAGACATCTAGCTCTCCTCTACACAAAGGGGGAAATTCTGATAGATAAAAGACTTTTTGAAAACCACTCAAAAAAGAAAAATCGCAACCCAATAACTCATATTGTGGATAAGGATTCTAAACATGTGGGGAAAATGAATTTCGAAGACCTAAGTAAAGAAGAATTACTGAAAATTGTTGATGCCTATGCAAAAGCATGGCAAGCAATGGACGGAGCATATTTTCTAGCTCTTGAGAAGAAATATGGTATGGATGTAGCCATCGAGATGGATAAGGAGGCTTGGCGAATCTTCTCGCCAATAGAAGCAAAGCGAATTATGCGAGAATTTGATGTGGCACAAAATGGAGGTCTCGAAGCATTAGAGAAAGCCCTTGGATATCGAGTATACGCACGACTAAATACTCAGTCATGCACCAGAAAAGATGACAAGACATTGGTTTTCAAAATGCATGAATGTCGAGTTCAAGTTGCTCGGAATAGAAAAGGATTACCTGATTTCCCTTGCAAACAAGTAGGAGAAATCGAATACGAAGAGTTCGCAAAGACTATTGACCCAAGAATCAAAACACGTTGTATATCATGCCCACCGGACCCCCATCCAGAGGATTATTATTGTGCATGGGAGTTCACCTTGGAGGAATGATGTCCTGGCAGATTTGAAATTTGGGCCAGCGGGATATCCAGCAGAAGCGAAGAATAGCGTCAAACGAGTGTTCCAGATATTATCTGATGTGGAATTAGATGCACTTGAATATGCAGCAGTATACGGTCTACGAATGGGAGAAAAGAAGGCAATCTCAATTGGAAAAGCAGCTAAATCTGCCAACATAACTATGAGTATGCATGCTCCTTACTATATTAGTCTGGCATCAAAGAAAGACGATGTTAGAGAACGATCTCGAAATAGGCTCATCAAAGCCTTGAAATTTGCACCACTTATGGGAGTGAAAAGGATTGTATTCCATGCAGGAGGATACAGTGGAAGAGACCCCAATGAAGCTTATCAACTGATACTTGATAGTTTGCAGGAAGTGTGGTCAACAGCCGGACACCATGGAAACGGAGCTCTTCTGGCTCCAGAGATTGCAGGAAAGCTCAAAGCATTTGGTTCGGTTGATGAAATAATCAGAATTTGTGAGAATGTAGAAGGTTGCATTCCTACAATTGATTGGGCACATATGTATGCTAGAAGGCAAGGGGGAATTGCAACGAAAAAGGACTATCTTGATATCTTGGAAGTGTTTGAAGGTAGGCTGGGAGAAAAATTCACAAAGAACATGCACTTCCATGTAAGTGGGATAATTTTCACCAAAGCAGGTGAGAAGGCCCATCGCCCTTTGGATGGCAAATGGGGACCGGACATCCTTCCGCTTGTAGAGGTTATTAGAGAAGTTGGCTACAAGCCCACATTCATATCTGAAACACCAGATTCTCTAAAAGGCGCTCTGTATACCAAGTATCTATTCGAAGAATTGGAGAAAGCACAACAATGACCGATTACGCATTCATTTTAGGAAAAAATTGGCTCTTATCATTAGCGGAACTCATATTATATTTGCAAGATCGTGATTTGATTGTTAAAGTCAGAGACCACTCCAGAAATGTCGCTATAATAGAAATGAATCAACGACTCGACTTGGAACAGATTGTTGAGATTCAAAGTGCCCTTGGTGGGTGTTTCAAACTTGGCGAAGTAATTACGACATATGAAAAAGACCTCGTGACGGATGCGTTCCCAAGGAAAGGAAAGCCAGATAAATCCGCCAGAAAAACGATGCAGCGATGTGATTGGACTGAGAAAATCTGGAAGAATAGACGATATAACAAAGTCAAATTTGGTGTAAGTACATATCCTATGATTGATAGAAAACCAGATGTGGATCTTAGAAAATTCACCTATGGATTAAATCAATGGATTAAGAACAAACTCTTGGCAGATGGAATTCGAAAGGCTTCCTTTTTCATCTATGACGAACCAGACAGAAGGGATAAAAGAAGAGCTAGTGTCGCTCTTTGGCCTCACACAATTGCAAGACATGGATTGCTGGTTCCACCAAATGCTGAGATTCTAGCAACCTTTACTGATTCTAAGTTGTATCTTTCAAAGACTGTTGTAGTTTATGATTCACAATTGCAGAAATACAGAGATGAATCGAGACCTTATGTTTCAGCTGAAATAAGTACAAGTCCAAAAATATGTAGAACTCTACTAAATTTTGCAGGAGCTCGACCAGGTGAAACAGTTCTAGACCCATTCTGTGGAACAGGAACTTTGCTCATGGAGGCGATCATGCTTGGAATTAGAGCAATCGGAATTGATGTGGACCCGGATGTTTTACAGGGTGCCCACCAGAATATAATGTGGCTAAGTAGAGACCTTGGTGAACATGTAGATTTTGAACTAATTAGAGGAGATTCTCGTCAGGTTGTGGATATTCTCCATGAACCTGTAGATTCAGTTGCTTTTGAACCCCACTTGGGCCCGGTTCTAGAAGAGAAACCAGATGCCAAAACAGCAGACGAGATAATAGAAGACCTTACTGAATTATACAACACTGTACTTAGAGGTCTCTCAGAAGTGCTAAAACCAAGAGGAAGGGTGGGAATGACCTTACCGCTAATTAAAAGCACCAAGGACATCCATTCAATCGATATATCCCGGATACTACTGGGAACTGACTTTGAAATCGGTTTGTTATTGCCAGATTCAATGTTAGATAAATCACTAGCCAGAGATAGCCGAATAGTAATCAATCCGAATCGTGATCGGCTTCCTGAAAGGAAGATGGGACAATTGGTTCAACGCGAATTGATCATGCTTATCAAAGTATAATATCGCAAGAGATTTAGAAAAGGTACCGAATGACATCATCCAAAATTGCATAGGTCTGCAATCTATCAATATCCCGTTTGACATACGGCATAGCGTATTCAAATAACATCTCACGGTATTTTGCCTTGCTTACATTACTTCGAATAACGTCAGCTAAGATCTTCAATAATTCCTCCAAACCATTCCTCAAATGACGATATGAAACATTATATACATCCACAGAAAGAATCTCAATACCATATTCATCGATAGGAATTGATTGTAGGAACTGATATGACTCAATAGTTGATTCTAGTCGTTTTTTAAGCTTTGATGCAATTTCTTTACGTTCATTTTGACTGATATCAACTCGAAGTATAGCTCGAATTAGATGACTGTATACCTCCAAACAATCCATTGACTTTCCCGCTACAAGGCATTCATCAGTTTCTTCGTACTGCTCAACTAACTCGTCAACAAAATAAGCAAAGTCATTAAAAGTTGTAGATACACCTTGCCATTGGTTTAGCAACGATTCAACTGTTTCATCTTTTGGCACAACTTTCCGCATGAACTCGTTCAATGCAAAATCAAGAATGAATCGCATATGAGGTAATCGTGCTCGTTTCGATACCACCATGACGAACAACAAATGCTCGTTTGCAGACCAAACATACCTGCTTTTCTCAGTGTCTATCGTCTTGAGACTCTCATTTGATGCCTTGTCAATAAATGTGTGTGTGGCAGATAGAAATGGAGCAATCAGATCCATATCAATCTCAATGTCAGTATAAGCTCTTGCAATAAGATTTCTACCAGTCGTCTTCTCTATTAGCCAGACGCCTTGGACAGAGCGCTTACTGGACATTATTTACCTCAAGCTCCATTTGCAAATCATCTTGAACAATAATAAGGATATATATTGTGTAATCA
Source organism: Promethearchaeota archaeon (assembly GCA_014728035.1). GTDB lineage: Archaea > Asgardarchaeota > Thorarchaeia > Thorarchaeales > Thorarchaeaceae > SHMX01. The sequence goes on from WJMJ01000078.1 coordinate 165,554, forward strand.
CTCTTTGGAATATTAACAAATAGAACAAAAGGTGAGGAGTTTTAATTCCCCACCTATCTGCACTTGAGTTAGGTACTCCACATCATGTAGTGCTTAAATCTAGCTTAGCCACCATTTCTTTGTATCTATTCCGCACAGTAACCTCGGTGACACGAGCGGTCTTTGCTATTTCTAGCTGAGTACGTCGCGAACCAGTGAGAATACTGGCAACATAAATAGCAGCGGCAGCCATACCTTTTGGATCTTTTCCAATGGTCAAGCGTTCAGCTTTTGCCATCTCAAGAATGTCAATTGCTTTCTTTTTCGCTTTACCTGGAAGGTCCAAATCGCTTCCAAATCGATGCACGAAGTCAATGGGGCTTGAGTGTGGAATCTTAAGATTGAGATATCTCAGAATAAGTCGCACACACAAACTCAATTCTTTTCGAGTAATATGAATTTGGTCGCAAACCTCCTCCAAAGGTCGGGGTACTTTATGCACTCTACATGCAAGATATAGAGATGCAGCAATCATACCGAGTATAGTTCGTCCACGAGTCAATCGTTTACGAAGGGCCTTTCTGTATAGCACAGCGGATGTCTCACGAATCGAGTATGGAATACTCAATTGTGAAGAAATTCGATGGAGCTCTGTCATCGCAACCGCAAGGTTGCGTTTGTCAGAAGAGTGCACTTTTGTGCGTATCTGCCATTTCCGTAGTCGATGTATTTGAGCTCGTCGTGTTGAAGAAAGCTTTCTTCCGGATGCGTCAACATTCTGTCTACCAATAATTGTTGTAAGACCTTGATCGAATTTACTCCAGTCGGCTGGACCTCCTACACGCTGACGTGATTTCTTTTCATCAGCAGTAAAAGCTCGCCACTCCGGACCCATATCGATTGAGTGGTCAGAAAGAACTAGTCCGCATTGGGAACAGGTGACCTCACCACGAGTAGTATCAATGTGTACATCAGTAGAACTACAGACTGAACAGACGTAAGCCGCAGCGCTAGTGCGCTCATTGGTTGTTTTTGATTTCGATTGTCTGCTGGCCAGTCCAATCATCTCCCTCAGCTACAACGGGGGGTTTGTAGCCGTTATCAGAGCTGTCATGTTCCTTTGGGTGTCCTTCTTGGCGTAAGTGGACACTATATGGTGCACGGATGTTTGGGGAACCGTTCTCGTAAAGAGAACTAAATTACGGAACTCATAAAACATAAATAAGCGTTTGCACGTTTTTTATTAAAATACTAAGTTTATGATTATTCTATTTAGATAGTAAAGATAACATATGAGCGTTTAACAACAATGCTCGTTTATATAATTAAATGTATTTTGTAATAAACCGTTCTTTTTTGATGGTTTGTTACAAACCGTAATATTTGAAATTATGATTATCTATGCACTTTTCTACAAGGAGAAGCCATCTAATTTATCTAGTCGGATAGAACCATTATGATGTGTGATCAAAATGAAAGGTGGAACCAGTAACAACCCATGGAAAGCTATGATCAATTATGTTGCTGAAATAATATCTGAAAAAACAGAACTAGAAAAAAGCGAGATTCTAGATAGTCTCGAAGTTCCACCCGATTCAAATCTTGGAGACCTTGCAACAACCGTTTCATTTCAACTAGCTAAAATCCAAAAGAGGAACCCTGCGGTCATTGCTGGAGAAATAGTTCAATATCTTGAAGAAGAGTCGGAAAAGAGTGGCTTCATCGACCATATTGAATCGAAAGGGCCCTACATCAATATCTTCTTTGACAAAGGATGGGTTTCTTCATTTGTGGTCTCATGTGTAGAGCATTTCAAATCAGACTATGGAAAATCCGATGAATATAAGGGATTAAGAGCATTAATCGAATTCCCTGCGGTTAATCCTTCAAAGCCATGGCACATTGGGCATACTCGAAATGCAGTGATTGGGGACACATTGGGAAAAATTCTTGATGCGGTCGGTTATGAGGTTATTCGACTGGATTATATCAATGACCTGGGACTCCAAATCGCACAGATTACATGGAAGTTAATGATGGACGGAGAACCCAATAGTATTGAAGAAAAGTACGACCATTTCATCGGAAAAATCTATGTTGATGTTCAAAAGGCCTTTGAAAAGTTTGATAATATTGAGAGAGAAGTTAGAGAAGTTGCAAGGAAACTGGAAGATCTCTCCAGTCCTGAATCAAAACAAAGTATTGAGATGGTAACAAAGTGTGTAAGAGCTCAATATCAGACAGCATATAGACTAGGAATATATCATGATTATCAGGTCTGGGAAAGCCCTATAGCACATAGTGGGCTTCTGAAAATAGCAAAAGAGATGATGTTGCAGTGTGGAAATGTCGTCAAACTTCAAGAAGGAGAAAAAGCAGGATGCGTTGTTGCAAAGCTGGACTCTATGGACGAATTCAAGGGAATGAAAGATCCAAACAAAGTGTTATTCAGATCTGATGGAACAAGAACGTACACAGGAGCGGATATAGCACTACAGCTTTGGAAGTTCGGTGTCTTTGAGGATCCCTTTAGATATCAAATATTTGAAACGCAACCGAACGGAGAAAATGTTCTACGAACTTCGTTAGAGGGAGCGAAAGGAGGAATAGGAAAAGTAGATGTTGTATTCAATGTTATTGGAGCTGCACAAGCACATCCACAAAAATTAGTCTACTCAATCTTGGATTTACTAGGCTATGAGAAGGAAAGTAAAAATTCCCATCATATAGCATACGAGCTTGTAGGTCTAGAAGATGAAGATTTCTCAGGAAGAAAAGGAACATGGATAGGATATAGTTGCGATGCGGTACTAGATAAAGCCAAAGAATTGGCTAAAGACGAGGTTTCAAAGAGAAATAAAGAGTGGAATACTGAACAAATTAGCAAGGTTGCTGAACAGGTAGCTGTAGGAGCACTAAGATATTTCATGCTAAATGCTTCACCAGACAGAAAGATCACCTTTCGCTGGAAAGATGCACTTGATTTCAATGGAGATGCAGCACCATATCTGCAATACTCCTATGCTCGAGCAACACGAATTCTTGAGAAAGCTGAAAATAAAGAAATACCTGAACCGGACTGCTCACTCCTAACTGCTTTACAAGAGTATGAGCTGATTAAAGCTATCGCAAAACTTCCAGAGGAAATTCTTGAAGTTGCAAGAGGAATGAAGAAGAATGTATGGGGAACAGGATTCACATCAAACAGGATAACGAGCTATTGCTATAATCTTGCAACATTATTTAGTAAATTCTACGATTCATGCCCAGTCCTCAAGGCAAAACCAGAGATGATGGCAGCCAGACTTGAGTTGGTTCGAGTATTTCGAACTGTTATGTCCAATTGTTTAACGTTATTGGGAATCCCCATTATCGAACGAATGTAATAGAAATCCCTAACCAGATGTCACTCTTGCAGATTCTATTACTAGAGATGGACTTACAATAGATGATGCCTTACGTACGTCAGCTCCTATTCTATGAACTCTTTTGAGTAGGTCAATCATATTGATTCCAATCAATGTGTTTTTGACTGGGTGGACTATTTCACCATTTTCAATGTAAAACCCCTCCATAATCATTGCACTAAGTTCTCCAGTTGTTAGATTAGGACTGTCAGCAGTGTATTGACATATAACTCCACGGTCTATTTCAGAAACTAAGTCATCAAGTGTGCCACGACCAGGAGAAACAATGAAGTTTGAAGAAGAGATGAAGGGAGTTCCAGAATAGGATGGACGCGCAGCATTTCCAGTGTTTTCAACCGAGCCTTTGTAAGCAGTGTATGAGTTGTGTAATAAGCTCTTCAGCACACCATTTTCGAGGATAGTTGTTTTTTGAGAGGGATATCCTTCAGCGTCATAAGGACGTGATCCGATTCCTTGATTTAGTATTGCATTGTCAACTATATTCAATTTATCAGATGCAATCTCATCACCAAGATGATCCTGAATATATGACCGACCATATTGCACTTCTTCAGCATTTATCGCTGATGCAAATCCGGAACCAAGAACAGTTGCAACTGCCAAAGGGGTAAGAATGACAGGTAATTCTCCACCCTCTATTATTTTTCCACCTAAACCCGCAAGAGCTTGATTTGTAGCTTTTGAACCAACACGTTCGGGATCAATCTCACTCAATTTTCGAGTGATTTGATATTCATAACTTGATGTTTGGTCATCATTCATTTTTACAGTAGGATAACTATAGACATAGAATGATGTTGAAGCTGTGAATTGTGCGATTCCAATAGAATTAGCAACAGCCCTTTGAGAATGAGACGCATTTAGAGTGGATTCAACCGCAATATCTGCTTTTCCTGCTGCTTGAATTGATGAATCCACTGTACGCATGATTATATCCGCTGCATAATCGGGCTCAATATCACGGATTTCGGAGTCAAACAAACCATCAACAACAGGATATTTACCAGAGTAGGATGGCAAACTAACAAACTCAGGATCAGGAATAGCAGCTTTCGCAATTTTTACTGCTCTTTCTGCAATTTCCAATATGTCTGAATCTTGTATAGTAGTCACATATGCGAATCCGATAGCCTTGTTGACAATTGCTCTTATTCCACATCCAGCATCTCGAATCTCAGACGCAGTCTTGATTGTATTATTTTCTACTTCGATAGAGAAGGATTTAGATGATCCAATATATGCTTCTGCTTGTTCTGCACCATGGCTCTCGGCTTTCCTTACAGCCTTTTCAGCTATTTCGAGTAATTCTTCTGTCAACCTACATGCCTCCAACGGGAATCTGACGTATTCTCACATGTGGTCCTCCGGACATTTCAGGAACGGATTGGCCATTTTTGCCACATGATCCCGCAGCTAACTCGAAATCACTCCCAACAGCATCTATTTTATCCAGAATATCAAGTATTTGTCCAGCGAGTGAAACATCTCTAACCATTTCATCTAGTTCTCCATCTTCAATAATATATCCATGACTCGCTTGAAATACAAACTGGCCCTTTGCAGTCTCGGTGTATCCATAATTGAAGTCACAAAGGAGAATTCCATTCTTAGTTTCAGAGATAATTTCGTCAGCATCCCATGTCCCCTTTTCCATGAAAGTGTTACTCATCCTTGGAATAGGAACATCCATGAAGGACTGAGCCCGTGCAGATCCATTAGCGAACATTTCAAGGCGGGATGAGGTTTCTAATGAGTGTAAAAGCTCGGTGAGAACACCATCTTTTACTAATTCTCGTTTTTTCGTTTTAGTACCTTCCCAATCATACTCAAATGAACCGCGCATTTCAGGTAACGTTGGATCATCACTGATATTAAGATGGTCAGGACCCACTTGCTCACCAATTTTGTCTTCGAGTATTGTTGCTTGTGCAAGAAATCCATCAGCCTCACAAGCATGCCCAAAAGCTTCATGGACCATCACACCATTTAACACAGGATCGATTACTACATCATAGATACCGCCGGTTGCGGCCACAGAGTCCAGAAGCTCGATAGCTATTCTTGCGGACTCGGTCCCAATATTTTGTGGTCGCTCTAATTCAATCTTCTCGAATCCACCAACTACACCATAAGAGCGAGATGCCCTTTGTCTATTAGTGCCATCTTTAGCTGTAGTTACACTAACAATACGAGGAAGGGAGTTTTCTCGATACACCGAAGTGCCAAAAGAGTTCAAGACGTAGAGATCGGTCCAAAGCTCACCGTAAACAGTTCTTGTATTCTGGATGCGTTCATCATATGATCTTGCTTGTTCATCAATCATCTTAGCAAATTCGATTTTATCTTCAAAGGCAACATCTCGAAAATCCTTTTTCGGTTTAAAATACACTTTGTCACAGTAAGTTTTTCCATGAATATCAAAAGATTCTTTCACTCGTGGTTTAGTTGCCAAGGCTAATTTAGCAACAGATTCTCCAGTTTCTCTTAATGCGGATGGAGATAGATCGGTTGTTTGTGCGAACGCCCACGCACCACCTACAAAAGCTCTAATTCCAGCACCTTTTAGATGCGATGAGAGTGCGCGTTTTGTTATTCCGTCGGTCATCTCGATAATCGTAGAGATAGAACTTTCGATTCGAATGTCAGCGAAAGAAGCTCCTGCTTGTAATGCAGCATTCACAGCAATGTTTGCTAAATCTTCCATGGAAATCGCCTATAGCTTATACAAACCCAAGAACTGGGTGTTTTAATCAATTCGATTTAGGCGAATTTTTCAATGAATTTCTTATGGGTTTTGAATGAAATAGTGTATAACTGGGATGATACTAGGGTTATTCTTCTAATATGTTCTCAATATAGTTGCACTCAGAGGAATAGCAGATGACACAAGATATGGCTAGGCAAACATGCAATATATGTAACGATACAAAAGCTTCGCATCTCTGTGAAGGATGTGGAGAACTTCTTTGTCTTGAGTGTCAAGGAACAAAGTCTAGTATATTCTATGTTTGCAATGAGTGTCATCATGTTCTAGGAACACCAAAACCTGGCGAAACATTTACTAATTGTCCTGACTGTGATTCAGAAAATCTGGGTGAAGGAAAACGGGTCGAGAATATTTGTCCTCGTTGCCATTCCACAAAGACCGTTTTGCTAGAAGAAAAGAAACGTCATCTGACCCAGAATATCCGTCATGCCATCCAGAGCTTGTCATATGGACATTCAAAACTGAGAGAGTTCCAAAGCAAATTTACGAGTGCGAAACATTTGTTGGTATCACTGCGCATGGCGAATTTTCTCCACTATCATTGGTTAGAAACCAAGATGGAAGAAATCCATGATGAAATTCCTGCAATCAAGACAAGAATTGCCAACCAAGCTGAGATAGTTGCAAGACAAATGGCTGCTGAAACTAAAGGTCTGATTGATTACAATGACTGGGAACCAGCACAATTTCCATTCATTGAGGGTGTCACCAATCGAGTGAATGAATTAGGAAAGCAATACAAGAGAGAGGTGGAGGATTCACTTCAGCAGATTCAACTTAAGCTAGATGAGCTCGATACCCAGCTTGAGGGCTTGAATTACTATCGAAATGAGTTTGCCAGTTTTTATGAGTTTGCAGAGCTATCGGTAAATGAACTACCAGTATCTGCATTTCCTGATGTTAAATTAACTGGTAGTGACTTTGTGAAAGCAGACAAATCTACTGGAACCCTATTCTTCACTAACAAGAGAGTCGTATTCATTGCTGAAACTGGTCTTGTAAGAAAGAAAACAGATGTGGTCTTCGACTACCCATTAATCTATTTGAATTCAATTGGAGAAGATGGAAGAATAAGAAAACGAGTTGTATTGAAATTCAAACAGGGAGAAATCAAAATCACGTGCTGTGAACAAACAGAAAGCGTATTACCAGATTACATTGAGATTGCTAGAAAATTTGACAAGTATATCCAAACAGACCTCCAAAGGGTGAGAAAGCTTGAACAAGCAGACCTCAATATCAGTGAAGTCCGAATGAAAATAGAGAATCTCGTTTATTCACTCTTAGCTCCCACCAGACGAGAAAAAGAAACAGACTATCGAGAGAAACAAAGATATATTCGCCCTCATTTAGATAGAAGAAGAGTTGTTAATCCAAGCCAATACGATGATGAGAAAGGATTTCGAGAACACCTCGAGAGAACAATAGAACAACGTTCTCATGAGAGATATTCATATCCAGAAAAATCAGAGATTCATGGATTAGAAAAAAGTCTTCAAGATTTAGAGTTTGCAATGCGTGACGCCATCCATCTACTGAGAAACGGAAGACTGATCCCTGAAGAGTTTATTAGAAGATACAAGCGTTTAGTGAGAGATTCCTATTTCACCAAGAAACGAATTAATGAAATGTCACGAGACCACCAAAAATATAGATGGTAGACTACATTCCAAGTTCTTTTTCAAGCGACTTGATCTCGTCTTCCAGCTCTTCGGTTTCCGATACTGGTCCTGAAGGTGTAGGTGCTTCTCCAATTCCTGCTTCTCGGTCGATTTCTGCCATTGCAGATGCAAGGTCTTCTGAGGTGACTCTGCTATCACCTGTTGAATCAAATGCTTCTTCAGTTATACTACTCTCAATTTCAAATTCTTCAAGTCGTCTAGAGATATCATCAATATTCTCAACTACTTTTGTAGTATCAGTAGCATCTCCGAGAAGACCCAGAATCTTGGAAACTCGTTCTACGATTTTTGTTGCTTGCGCAGTAGTTTGAGCCCGAGTGATATGTGCAAGAATTTTCAAAAGCTGTAATCTTGACTTATCTATTGATAGAGCGTATCGCCTAAACCGGACCATTTCAGTTGCGTACATACGATAAGCTTCATTCCGGTTTTCTTTTCTTGCTCTTATAGCTCGAGCTTTGACATCACGTTCTTCTTTCTCCAATTTGTTACGTTGGCGCTCAAGTTGTTTCGTCATAATACGAAGCTGACTAGTTACCTCTGCTATATCGGGTTTCTTCTTGCCCCATGAAAATGCCTTTTTCAGTGCGTCCAACAATATCACCAATGGAAAAGAATATTCCAACTCAAGGTATGATGCTATCCGTTTAAATCTTCGCAGAAAGGAAAGTATAATGAAGCAATTACACTCATAACACGGAAGGTTTTAACATGTTCAGAGCTTTCAAGTAGTGAGTAATCATGTCAGGAAATGGTGGCGATCGAGTAGATAAAGGTCTAAAAGCACTCCTTGACAAGGCAATAGACCTTGATAAACGAGGAATGAACAAAGAAGCATGCGAATATTATCTCAAATCAAGTAAGATTCTACTCAAACTTTCAAATTCCGCATCACTTCCATCCATCCGCAAACACTATTTTGATCGAGCTCAAGAGTGTGTTGATCGAGTTCGATACCTTTCAGGAATAAAGAAGAAATCAAAGGGCCCAACTGAAGGACTTAGTACGATACCAAAGAGACATCCATTACCTGAAGAAACTGCTGAGAAAGAATCCAAAGATGCAGAGAGAGAAGAAGATACGGATGCACAAAGGCTCAAAGACATGATTGCTGACACAATAATTACAGAACGGCCAAACATCAAGATGTCTGAAATTGCAGGACTTGACGAAGCAAAACAAGCAATCCAAGATGCAATTATTGCTCCAGCAAAACACCCAGAGTTATTCAAAGGGAAATCACGCCAACCTTGGAGAGGTATCTTGTTTTATGGACCAGCTGGTTGTGGGAAGACCCTAATTGCTAAAGCGGTAGCAGCTGAAGTTAATGCCACCTTTTTCAACGTGTCAGCCGCTAATATTGTCAGCAAGTGGCTTGGGGAATCTGAAAGATTGATTATGACCTTGTTTGATCTTGCTAGAAAGAATCAACCAGCAATCATCTTCATGGATGAACTAGATTCGGTGGGAGTGGCAAGGTCTGGTGATGACGTTGGGGGAGAACGAAGACTAAAAACACAATTGCTAACTGAACTCCAAGGACTATCTAGTAAACAAGATGAACGAATTACAGTCATAGGTGCAACTAACTTACCTTGGGAGATTGATTTTGCTTTACGTTCACGGTTTGAAAAGAGAATTCATGTGCCATTGCCTAATAAAGAGGCACGAACGGAAATTTTCAAAATTCATATGGAAGATATCGATATTGATACAGATGTCGATTTCAAAGAACTCGCAGATTTAAGTGAGGGATACAGTGGAAGAGATATCAGCGTAGTCTGTCGAGAAGCCGCAATGGAGCCCATTAGGGATCTTCAGAAGACTGGGAGAATGGATGACGAAGGTGAAATTCTATCACTTAGACCAGTTTCTAGAAATGATTTTCTCCAAGCAATAGACAACATTCGACCAGCAACATCTCCAGAGGATATCAAGAAGTATATTGATTGGGCGGAGGGCTCTTAAATCGTGAGCACAAGAGAACGAACACGGGAGAAGAAAGAGAAGACCAAATCAAGAACTACAGAGAAAAAGTCAGAGTCTATTGATAAGAAGACCGAATCTGGAGAGAACGAGAGAACACCTAGAGAAGTCGCCAAATCTGTTATAGGACGAACAGCTGAAAAAACCACCCAACACAGTAGCTTAGAATCGGGAAAAACTACTCAAGTCACCGATTCCATTCAACCTCTACTTCCATTATGGGGAAACCGAGAAGAGAGTGAGTGGATGTATCACATTCCAGATAGAGGTGATGACAAGAAAATGTGGGCACAGGAGTGGGCGGATTTTCTTCTTGAATGGACACAGGATAAAGTCGTACACATAATTTCAGTTACTATGTTCCTCAAGGAATCACCCTTTAACGAAATTCTAGGAAAATCTGATGCTTTCAAAATGATTGGAGATGCACTAGTAGAAAAGGAAATGGCAGATTGGACAAGTAGAAAGAAAAGGCAACTTCGAATCTATTGGAGGCCATTAGAGGAGTGGGCGGATATCATTTATCAATGGGCTCTGGAAACTGGGCAAATCCGATTAGATGTCAAATCATTAATCATTCAAAACGCGGATCAAGATTTTGCTTCTCTGCCTGAGAAAGACCTGTATATAGTCATGGAACTGATGGTCGAAAAAGAATTTGCAGAATGGGTAGATAAGAAAAGAGGGGCTATCAAAGTCAACCTGATTTAACTAGTTTACATGGGATTCTGACCACTCTCAGATTCATCACGAGCTCGTAATCCAGGGAACCAATATCGCCCACCTGTGGAAAATCTTCGATCGGCTACGGCCATCCCGGCTTCAACTAAACTGCCAAGTACTTGTCTAGCATGGTCTTCTGACCACTTTAGACGCATCATAACTTCTTCAATTGATGTGAATCCTTTAGAAGCAGCTAGGTTTATCACGTCCGATTGGTCTCTTCGTAATTCAAGCGGCCTAAGCTCTACAACTTTCACTCCACATCTCAATGTACGGATTCCAGGAATAAGACCATGTTCAGCAACCATATTCACAGCTTGAATTACATCATTGTATGAAACTGATTTCAACTGAGGAATCTTTCGAACGACTTCAACAATAAGCTCAGCGAGCCCCATTAGACCTTTTGATGAATTTGCAGTTGCAACATCTAATACAGCAAGTCCAATAAAATCATAGTATTCTTCTTCCGACATTCCTTCGGGCAAGGTACTCTGAATAGAGGATACGTTAAGCATTCTTAGAGCCTCTGGAAAATCTCGAGAGAGCATTTCACCATCAAGAAATGATTGAATGTCAACTCCAAATTGTCTAAGCTCTTTTATGTAATTCCGAACTTCGTAAACGAGTGCTTCTGACTCTCTCTGATATGACCTGATGTCGACAACGCCATGATCGAACATCTTTTTGAGTTGGTCGAGTGTTGCTATTGAGGCGTATAGCTCAGATTGAAGTCGATTCTGCATTAGCCATTATCCGTCCATAGAGAGTATACTATTCACTCGTCAGATAAGTTTCACAGGTAAAATGAGCCTTTAAGACCAAGTATTATACTCTTGATAGTCTTTAATTCCTAGACTATCATCTGCGCCGGAAATTGAACGTGGAAAAGCATATAGACTGCGCGCAACTCATAACCATGATTTAATCTCATTCCTATTGCTCATTCTCTCAACTCGAATCCAATTCGGAATAATCCACATTGCTTCTTTGGTATGGCGTTAATTGTCACAAATTGAGACTATATTGAAGGTCCTAAATTTGTCCTTCGCTATACATATTGAGCCTGACATATCCCCTCATTTTATTTTCGTTCTGATAGAATCATCAGTCAGTAACAATACAACCAGTCCACATAACCAATCAAAAGTAATAACAAACTTGTTTCAGTATGTCCACCAGTTATACCAAAATCAAATATCGAAAGTCATCTGTGGTACTCCATGAAACATGACTGCAACACCTCCAATAATAACAAATCAGCTATTCTCATCTCCAAAGTAGTCCGATATGATGGAAAGGATTTCTTCTTTCTTCGATTTCATTATATTCCCAGCTCCTTTCGAGGCTGTATTAAGTTGGAATGCGAATGCTTCAAACATTGCTCTAGTGTCTGATTCGGCAGGATTTGAAACCGTTTACAACGCCCGCAACCCCTGTAGAGCAGTCTGAATAATATTTGGAAGGGGAAATGTTAGTCAAGTAGATATCTGAAGAATTGGATATTTCCCATCTGATCCGGTTCGAGAAATAAATATTGGATAATGCACGAAACTCTAGAAAACATTTATAGGTATGGAATAAACTGCACGCATAATTTTGACGAGTTACAAAGTCAAGATGAGAGAAAAACACTAGAAATAGTGTTGGAGGATATGATATGTATAGTCGATACCAAATTATGGTAATCTCTATCTGTCTTGCTCTTGCCGCGCCAGGGTTTGTGACGGCGTTTGCTACGCCGATTGCAAATCCTATTGTTGTTACTTTTCAAGACACACATGCGGAGAGAGCTGCATTGGATACATTCCAAGGAGAAATATCTAATGCAATAACTGTAGAATATGGAAGCATCCAATATAACCTAATGAAAATGCGATCCATTGGACCAATGGTCTTTATTGGGCATGGAAATGACAATGGAATCGAGGATAAAGCTGGAGTTGTATCAGCAGAGCAGATGCAGACTGAAATTCAGACTACAGCGGCACCTCAAATATTTCTTCTAGCCTGTGATTCAGATGAAATTGCATCAATGGATAAGTCGGGTAGAACACATGGATATAACTACATGGTAGATGCAGAGCTAGCTGCATATGATGCGGTCATTCGAATCAAACTATTCTATGGACAGATTGAATCAGCTATAGACACATTCAACACATTCAGAGAAGTTCTTACAAGCAAATTCACCGGAGAACGAGAGATTCTTTGGATGGGGCTATCTATGCTGGATCCAGGTGATCCTACTGGTGGAGGTACACCTGAACCCGTATTTAGCACACGAGAAAAACTCAATGCGATTAGAGTCTTTGTTTTAGGTTGTGTTTTTGCACTGATTGGTTTTGGAATCGAGGTAGCAAAAGACAAACTAATCGAAGCAGTAACAATTGAGTGTGCAGGAATTACAATGCAATCCAGTAAACTTGTGCAAGTCTTCAATTATGTGAACGACTATGGTATTGGTACACTTGGACAAGCAGTGAATGGTATCTATGGTGGTTGGGGCGATATGGCAACCGACTGGTTAGATACATCAGTGAATTGTCTGAAAACATGGACTGACAGAATGACTGCTGGTGAATGGGCAGCTTTCATTGCAATTATTGCATTAGAAATCGTTGTTGTAATTCTCACAGCCGGTTCAGAAGCATGGGTCAGACTTGTTGCAGGTATCGGGTTTGCTGCACTTGAAGCTGCCACAATAGCCATCTGTGATGCACACGATTCAAACTATTATCCAGCTTCAACTTTGATGGATGCCATCTCTGGTTGGGACACATAAAATTTTGAGAATCGGGGTGCATCCCCCGATTTCATTTCTTTTTTGAAAGCTATGGAGTGATTCTATCTCTATCACGGGGGAGTAGTGTTGCTTCACGAATATTATCAATTCCTAACAACTGCATGGTAAGTCGTTCTACACCAAGACCTAATCCACCATGAGGTGGTGCCCCATATTTGAAAGGTTCCAGATAAAAGCCAAAATTATCAACATTGTATCCTTTAGCCTTGAATCGGTCCACTAGTAAATCATAGAGATGAATTCGTTGACCTCCAGTTGTAATTTCCATTCCCTTGTAGGTTAAATCAAAGCTTTCTGTCATGCCCTCATCAGTAGTACTAGGCATTGTGTAGGCGGGTCGTAACTCTAGGGGATAATGGGTTATGAATACCATATCAGTTCCGAATTTTTCGGGAAATACTTCTCCAAGAATCTTCTCACTCTCAGGGTCAAGGTCATCAGTAATGCTTAGGTCTTTCCCTTCCTGATTCACCAAATCGATAGCCTCAGCATATTTTATCCGTTTGAAGGGCACATCAGGGACTTCAAGATTTACACCCAAGGTTTCCAAGGCAGAAGCTAGTAATTCTTTGGTCTTCATAAATGTATAATGGAGCATGTTTTCCTCCATCCGCATTACATCTTCAACACCACTAATCCAAGACATCTCAAAGTCAAAGGAAGTGTACTCATTTATGTGACGACGGGTGTTATGCTTCTCAGCTCGGAAAACAGGTGCAATCTCAAAGACTCTACCAAAGCCAGCAAGAAGCATCAATTGTTTGTAAAATTGTGGACTCTGGGCTAGATACGCAGGTCTGTCAAAATACTTGACTTCAAAGAGGTTTGCTCCACCCTCAGTAGCCTCTGCGACAATTTTAGGTGTATGAATCTCTACAAACTCATGCTTCTCCAGATATTCTCGTGCAAAACGTACAAGCGAATGTTGTATCCGAAAGATTGCATTTATGGTAGGCTTTCTCAGGTCAAGAATTCGAAAGTTCAAACGTGTATCAAGGTCAATATCCACCTTTCCTTCTACCACATCAATAGGTAACCTTTCAGCAGTATTGAGAATGCGAATAGAAGTAGGGATAACCTCAGCTCCAGCAGCGACTTGTTTTGCTTCCACAACTTCCCCAGCTACGGAAACTGCATATTCAGGTTTGAGTTGTTCTGCTATCTGAAACAGCTCTGCAGGAACCTTCTTCTGATGTATGAAAATCTGGCATGTACTACGTTCGTCTCTAAGAATGAGAAACTTGAGCTTTCCTTTATCTCTAAGAATGTGAACCCAACCCATCAATGTGACTTTTTCGCCAATATTGTCGGGATTAATCTCGGATGTGAAATGTGTTCTGCGCATGTCTCCAATAGGCACAACACCTGCATTTGTGTAGAAGTCCATAGTAATTGCCTCGGAACTAAACTTTTACACGATTTGATTACATTAAGAGGCTTTTGGATTATCAACAAGTTATTCGTCAACAGTCAACTTATCTGTCAAAAAGCCATAGCAAACTGGTGCCTAAACTACTACCGGAAAAATGATGGGACCATCAAAAATGACAACCATTCATGTTCTTATAATTGACGATGATGATGATTTACTAGAAATTTCAAAGAGGTTCGTTAATAAAATAGATGACACTATTGAGATTACTACAGTTAACTCGGGGAAAAGAGGACTTGAAATTTTAGCTAGCATGTATTTTGATGTAGTTGTATGCGATTTTCAAATGGAAAAGATGAACGGACTTGATGTATTGAAGACCATTCGAGAACAGCAAAACCAGATCCCATTCATCATGTTTACTGGCCACAGTCACGAGCAGATAGCTATTCAAGCATTGAATTTAGGAGCAACAAATTACCTCACAAAAACTGGAAACCCCAAGACATTGTATACTGAACTAGTTCATCTCATAAGAAGAGCTGTGGAACATGACAGAACGGAAAGAGCACTTAGAGAAAGTGAGGAACTGTATAGAAGCCTAGTTGAAGCTTCACCTGATGCGGTCTTCGTTTTCAATCTTGAAGGAAAAATATTACGATTGAATCAGCAGGCGAAAAGATTACTTGGAATAGAGAATATTGAGGAGATAATTGGTAAAGACTATCGATACTGGTTAGTAGGGAAACAAGCAAAGACAGCGAATATTGAATTTGAGAAACTTGTAAGAGGAGAAGCATTGAGTCAGCGTGAATACAAGTTCACACTAGAGAATGGAGAACCAATAACTGTAGAGGCACATTCAACTAGTTTGAAAAATAGCCACGGTGAACCTGTAGGGATACTGGCAGTTGTAAGAGATATAACTAGGAGAAACGCAATTGAGGAAGAGATTCGCATAAGTGAGGAAAGACTTCGGTCACTAGCCAATAACATTGATAGTGCAATTTGGCTTAGCAGTCCATCCAATCCTTCTAAAATAATCTACCTCAATCCAGGATTTGAACAGATCTGGGAAGTTCCAGTAGAACACGCACTCCAGAACCCAGAAGTTTTCACAGAATCCATCCATCCAGAAGATAAAGCAAGAGTTGAAACAGCTATTGCTGATTTTGTGAGAGAGCAAATAGACTATAATCTTCAATATCGAATCTTGACAGGCCAAGGAGAATTGAAATGGATCTGGGCAAAAGGATTTTTTATCCTCGGGAAAGAGAAAGGAGTTCGACAATTTGGAGGTATAGCTCAAGATATCACCGAGTGGAAAAAAACTCAAAAAGCTCTAGAGGAGTCCCTAACACAATTTGACCGTTTATTTGCTGCGTCTATCAATGGCGTCGCTCTATGTGATACTAGTGGAATATTGAAGCAGGCTAATTCCGCAATTCTGGATATGCTTGGATACGAACATAATGAGCTAATTGGTAAGAACATCTCCGAGTTCACCGTTCAAGAATATCATGAAGATTTCTTTAGAACACTTTCAGAAATGAGAATCGATACACAGATTAGAAGCTTGAAATATGAATATTATCACAAGAATGGGACAAGAATTCCAGTTTCACTAAATATTTGGACAAATATTGACCAGAATGATGAGATAATTGGTTACTGGATAATCATACGAGATATCAGTAAGCAAAAGGATATGATTGAAAAATTAAGTGAATCGAAAGAGAAGTACCGAAGAGAACGAGAGAGATTGAGTGAGCTAGCTCATCACATGCGTCATGATTTAGTGGCGGGATTACAAAATATTGAAGCATTTAGTGAGCTGATCAAGGATAATATGGACTTCAAGTTAATTGATAGAATTCGCGAGAACGCGCGACAAATGAGAAAAGTGCTTGACAGGTCTGTGGAACTAGCTGATGCTGGATTGGTTATTGGCAAAATGCAACAGACAGATATGGCAAAATTAGTTGATGAAGTAGCTTATCGTGTAATTCCAGAGAATGTTACAGTTGAACATAAAAACTTACCAATTGTGAAATGTGATAGAGAGAAAATAGAACAGGTACTTCATAATATCTTGACCAACGCTATTCAACATGGAAAAGCAAAGACAATCGTGGTATTTTCTCAGGAATTAGAAAGTGAATTACAGATTGTTATAAGAAATGATGGAGAATCAATCCCTGATAAAATCAGAAAACAGATATTTCGAGGAGACTACTTTCTTAGGACATCTGAAAGCTTAGGTATGCAGATTGTAAGAAGAATCATTGAAGCACATGGTTGGTCAATCACATTAGATGAAGGAGAACCAGTTTCATTTAGGATTAGTATACCAAGAAAATAAACTGGTGTAGGTTCCGTTTCTGAGATACAGAACCTACTATTGATTTTGAATTACATAGGAGCCGACACTAATTCATATACACGCTCTCGTCTGTCATCATCACTCTCTTCTTCTCGAATAAGTCCCAAATCGCGCAGTCGGCTCAAGCCATAATTTACAGTTCTTGGCGGTAGAAAAGTAAGATCAATTAGATCTTGCCTAGACAAGCGATGTCTATTCTTGAGAAGAACATACAGAAACTTTGCAGACGGAGGTAGTGCTAAGAATGAGCGCCTGGCAAACACGATCCCACCTAAGAATTGTTGCCAAAGATTTTGTACCTCCTTTTGCTTACGATATTCAATCAATGTTCAACCTGTAAAAAACTTGTTGATTCCAGCTTACAGGTCTACACTAATAACTCTGATAAGAGATTTTCATCTAAGCAAATCGTACAAACAGATGAAACTGAAAATCTCGATTTAGATGAGTTATAGAGAATATGAGTTGAATGATTTGGTCAGCACAAATATTGAAGCAATTCTAATAATTGAAAGAGGCTCAGGTTTACCATTACTTCTTCAAAAGCTGGACCCTAGAGTAATTGAGATTGATCCCGCGTTAGTATCCGGATTTCTATTTGCAATTCAAGCTTTCTCTGCAGAAGTAATGGAAAAAGGCTCAACCGAGTTTCAGATAAACTATGGGAAAAAACTATTCACAGTCATTGTTGGGGAGAGTGCAATGGTTGTAGCTATTAACTCAGGAGGATGGAGTGATGAAGTCACCCCCATTGTAACTGATCTTCTTGATGAATTTGAGAGGGACTGGTATCTTGGGATTGAGATGCATGGTGGGGATCAAATCTATGATGATTTTAAGCCGAGAATCATTGAAAGATTGGGCTTGCAAAATGTTTCATTGGATTGGATTCCATACTTTAAGACAAATGATGTTTCAACAGAACAGGCAGTGCATGTTCAAGACCATATAAATGGCGAACTGGCAATTGGAGAGATACTCAAGAGATGTGAATCTAACGATGATGAAGTATTGATGGAAATATCAAGGCTTTGGGCCAATGGCGATATTGGATTCAAAAATACCTTAGAGCGTTGTGATATTGTAATTCCAACTCAGAAGCTTTTCAGATATATTCAATCACACACTCAAGAGCGAGAGGAATTGAAACAATTTTCCTCAAAGTTAGTACAGATTCTTCCAAGAGTCATTCAACATTTTGATGGAAAATCCACCATAGACCAAATACTTCAAGGTCAGCCAAATCACCTCTATGAGCTATTAGATTTTCTACTAAGTAAGAGAGCCCTAGAGATATTATCAGCAGAAAAGAAACGAATTCTACTAGCTAAAGAATTACTTGAGAGATGTCTTGATGTAGCTGAAGATGTATACTCTAAACAGGAGGCAAGATTATCTCTTGAAAGAGCACTTGACCACATTGAAGAACCAGAGATAATTACGCAAGTACATCTAGTGGAAGACAATGAGTGGAAAATTGACTACGGATTCTTGGTGTATGATGGATTAACACCCAAAAGAGTGATGGAAATCCACGCAATATGGTTAAAGCTTCTAAAACAATATGTAAAAGAGTTGCCAAACAAGAAGAAATCGAAATATATTGAAGAACTTGTTTCCACACTACAAATCGAGTTTTTTGACAGATATGCATCGGATGAGCTTGAAGGTGTGGTCGAGTTTTCATTTAGTCTAGAAGCACATCTAGAACAATAATCGGGCAAACAGTATATCACAATGAAAATTATATCCTCTTTCATATTGTAACAATTTGCTGGGGACTATCAGAGAGGTGTCCAAATGCCTGAAATTAATCCTGAAAAAGCTGTTGAAGTTAAACCCGGGGTTTGGTGGGTCGGATGGCCAGACCATGAAGCGGGCTTTTCCAATAATCCATACTTAATTCTCGAAGGAGAAGAAGCAATACTTCTCGATCCAGGTTCACGTCTGGATATTCATTGGAATTGGGTGAAAACAAAAATCGAATCGATCATACCGATTGAGAAAATTACAATGGTAATTGTGCATCATCAAGATCCAGACCTATGTGCTGCAATACCACTTGTAGAAGAAATTGTAGGCGTGAATAATTTCGAGATTGTAACTACCGAGAGATCTGCACTCTTCGTACCATACTACGGAGTGAAGACAGAAGTTACTGCTGTTTCGGATGGTGAAAGTATTGAGATTGGAGAAGAGGGACGCGAGCTATTCTTCATTACCACACCGTATCTGCATTTTCCTGGAGCAATGGTCACGTATGACACAAAAGAAAAGATTCTGTTCTCCTCAGATATATTCGCAGGATTTTCCATTGATTGGTCACTATATGCTAACGAGTATTATCTTGAGGCAATGAAAGTCTTTTCTCAACCATATCTATCAGACCAAAGACATGTACATAATTTTCTAAGAAAGATAGAAGGACTGGAACTCGAGATGATTTGTCCGCAACATGGATCAATCATTCCAAAAGAGCAAATCGACCAAGCGGTCGAAACTCTCAGAAACTTGGAGGTGGGAATATGGCAGTGACAATCAAACAGATTGAGGATATGATTAGCACTCTTGTTGCGAGAGGACTCGGAATATATGGACGGGAAAAGATGGGAGAAATTTGTTTGACATCCGGTGTTGCATTGCTAGACGATAATACTACTGACTGGCTTACAGAAGATATCGAAACGGCATTGAACAAATTTCTTGTAAACTATGCGAAATTCAATATAGCTGCAAAAATGACGGTTATGGTATTAGCTAAAAAATATGGAATCGAACTTCCAGAAGAGCTTCAAAGGAAGAAGAAACGTAAATCAAAATTCAGAAGATTACTAGAAAAAGTAAGAGGATAATAATAGAAGAGGGAAGAGTTTTCCTCTTCCCCAAATTTACATCAAATCGAGTCTGCGATGGCTTTGTCAAGACGTTCAACCGCATCATCAATATCTGCTTTTGTGATTACATAACTGGGTGTGAAACGGATGCAATTTTGCCCAGCACCTAAAATCCAAAGTTGATGCTTTTGCACAGCAGTCTTAACAATTTTATCACGAAGCTTTGGTGCCTTTTCCTTTGACTTCTTGTCTTTAACAAATTCTACACCAACCATCAAGCCAAGACCACGAACATCCCCAATGACCTCGTACTTGTCTTTAAGCTCATTTAGACGTTTTATGAGATAAGCACCGTTTTCAGTATTCTTCTTGAGATAGTCACCGTCTTCAATCTGTTTTATTGTCCAGAGTGATAAAAGAGACATCTTTGGTTCTGCAGAGAATGTTTCAGAGTGACGAGATCCTTCTGTATACATAGGTGAAGGCCCAATAGAAGCACCCATTGGATACCCGCCACCAAGAGCTTTAGCCATTGAAACATAATCTGGAACGACACCATGATTTTCCATTGCACACCATTTGCCAGTTCTGCCCATCCCAGCTTGAACTTCATCTGACATGAAATACGCATCAATTTCCTTTGTTACGTCGTAGAATCCTTGTACTGCTTTAGAAGGAGGTACAATTAGTCCACCCTCACCACAAAGAGGCTCCATGACTGTAGCAGCAATATCATTTCCTTCCACCTGGAGAGCGTATCGTAAAGCTTCTACACATTCTAGACTACAATCTTCCTCATTAGTGCCATAGGGACAACGATAGCAATAGGGATAGAAGACCCGAACTACATCCACCCCTTGTGGAAATCCTGATTTGTGTTTAGAATTGGAAGAGGTCAGTGCAAGGGCATACCCAGTTCGTCCATGAAATGCAGGACGAAATGCTACAAATCTACGTTTGCCTGAAAGGTCCATTGCAGATTTCATACATCCTTCAACTGCACGCCCACCTGAAGTGGTAAATACAACGCGCTTTTTGTGATCGCCAGGAGTAAGAGTTGCAACCTTTTCTGCAAGCAAAGTCTGGGGAATTGCATCAAAATCCATTCCTGGTAGTTCCTTAATCACATCGTTAATCTTTTCTTCGAATTCCAAGTAAGGTTTGTACCTCAGACCAAGAGCCCGAACCGCAACCCCACCAGTTACATCAAGATATTCCGTGCCCTCAACATCGAAAATTCTAACTCCTTCACCACGTGTATGGTCAAGGCAACCATATACAGCACGGTCTTGTGTAGTTAGTGCAAGAGCTTCTGATGCTCTCTGCTTCCAATAGTCGTTGGTCATATTTTTTGGATCTATATCAAATCCCAAATCTTTGAGAATTTGTATGTGCTTATCGTCCATAGCTGTCACAATCCGTATAGGCAAGTCTGTTCGGGATAATTCTCTATTATCTAATTTGTGATGCAGGCGTCTTTTTCTCAAAGAGTCTAATTCATATTCAAAAAGAGGTAAGAAGGACCGCTCTTTGCGGCCCCACTATTTCAAAGGTTAAGCTAATACCATCAAGATGGCACCAATAATGATGAGAATTCCAGGAAGGCCGCCACCAAAGATGTAAACAAGTATACCAAGGATGAGAATAATCACCCAGTTGTTATCGAACTTGAGCATTGGAATGCTAACTACACCACTCGTAGCAAGTACAGCAAAAGATAAGATAATGAGAATTATTGCAGTAAAAATACCCAAAACGCTCAGGTCAATACCCGGTAATCCAAAAGTAAAAGGCATATTAAGGAGAGCAAGAATACCCCAAACTACTCCAAGAATTCCACCAAGCAATACTAGTAGATTTGCCAGTTTTTTAATGTCAGATTTTGCCATTATTGTTTCCTCGTTTTTCTACGTTTCAATATGCGTCTAAGACTTGGTTATAATTAGAAGCCCTGCTATTAGAATCATTAGCCCTGCAAGAGTTCCTACATTCATAAGCCAACCAATTATGTCAAAGGACAATCCACGACCAACTAAGATAATTGCAACAAATCCAATTATTGTCAGTAGTAATCCATTTCTGTGTATCATCCAATAGACAAAACCACAGGCATCAAACGCAAGAATTGCCATCACTAAGAGTGCAATTCCTAAAACTAATGTTACAACTCCGTCAAAAATTCCGTTAAGTATCTGGTTTAATCCATTGATAATATCGTTAAGAGCAAATATGATCAATACAATTCCACCAAGAAGTGTATAACCTTGTGCAGCTCCTTCTGCTTTACAACCCATGTTTCCTCGTTCCTAGTGAGGTAGTTAGGTGAAATAGGACAATTATGTCCATAACCCAAGTCCTCGACTACTTTGTTAATGAAGAAGATAAGGTAAATACTTACCGATGAATTAGAAAACGATTTCGACAAATGCCGTTTTCATCTATAAGTCCTATCTAGGTAATACACAGATTGGTATTAGTGTGTGATAGAGAATCTATAGAGAATACTAGGATTGAGGTAGTCATCATGAGATATCCATCATATGGAGAAGATAAACGAAGTGCACGTCCAGTGAGACTTGACAAGACTGAAGGTCATATTGTCATTGAAGGGCGGACATATCCAGCAAGAGAAATAGTTGAAGCTCTAGCTCAGAGTGGATATGCAGAAATCAAATCGGATGGCGACTCCCTAGTATTAGGAAGAAGAAGGATCACACCAATATTCAAATCGAGCCAAGAGCGCGCAATGGCATCTTTGTGTCATGGTAGTCTAGCATACTGCTGCCCTCTTTCAAAAAGGTGTGCTCAACGAAATCGAGCACTAGAAATGTTAGGCCTCACAAAAGAAGATTATGCAAGAATAAAGGATGACACTCATCATCATTATATCGAAGTAGCAAAAGGTTTGGTAAAAACGAGAGATTCTCACTACGACCAACCAAGAAGATCAGCAAATCAACCAGCAGTTGATCGAGGATATGGTAGAGATGATTATCGTGAGGGTTTTGATGCTATTGAGCGAATGATTCAGGAGCGATCAAAACAACGAGATAGTAGAAGAAAATGGACCTCGGAAGCTCATGCACCCCAATCCCGGCAAAGAGAACATAACCCTCAGTATCCCAAACGTGAACAACAAAATCCATTCACAGATGTAGATGAAGAAGGATACCTTGCGGATGAACGAAAATCTTCAGTCCATTTACCAAGAGGTGCATCTTGTAGTTGCCCAGAAGAGGAGGAGGTTGAAGGTTTAGGTTCATTATTTATGCGAGGCGAACTAAGTCCATTCAGCGAAGATTCGAAAGAAGATACAACAAGATTCTGTTTCTCATGTGGTAGAACTATCAAAGCAGGGAAAAGAGAATGCCCTTACTGTGGAGCCTTAAGATAGAGGCTCACAGTAAGCTGAAAAATCTAGTAATTACCAATAGCCGCCTCACGGCGAATGGAGTAATCTGTGGGATAGCTGAAAGTTGAGATAAATCTAGTAACACCAGCTTCTTTTCCGAGGGCAGCTAGCTCATCAAACTGATCGATAGTGGAAATGCCCCATCGAAACAAAGATACCGAACCACCCCTTCGTTTGAATTCATTGGTGAAATACAGAGATTCGATCAATTCATTGTACTCTTTACTCCCTTTTGAAGGTAGCAAAGGAGACCAAGGATATAGATTGATAGCAATACTTCCAGTAGTTTGATTTATCCGTTGGTAATCATATCCATATTCAGCTTTTGCACCCTCTGAGAAGCCAGTTTCTGCATCAAGAAGGACCTCTGCAGTAATCCTAAGGGGTTCTTCGCGGCCCATTTGAGCATCAACATCCTGCGCAGCTTCTTTGAGATATCCTAATCCTGAAATGACCTTATCCTGACGCCATTCATGCCACTTCTTTCGATAATCATCATTTTCGATAATATATTCAAATGTCAATCTATCTGGTTCCTGTCCTACCAAAGGTGCGAATTCATTTCTACATCGTTCACAAAAACAAAACTTCTCACGAATGAATCCAGAACCAAATACGAGAATCTCATCAATTGGATACGAGCCCAGCTCTTTTACTATCTCTGCACCATATTGCCAATATTCTTCACGGTTAGGACAGATTTGATGAGCCATGGTTTTTCCTTTTGGAGTCATAGTCTGATATTTGGGATCCTTCGCAAACCATCCATCAGTATAGAAATCCATACTTACAACAGTCTTAATATCAAGAGCATCTGTAAGGTTAATCCATTCCTCAAAGAACCCTGTGAATGTATCCTCAACAGGTGCTGTTCGGCTTGGATAGATTGTGTAGCCATTAGGCCGTTTTCCAACAAGACCAATCTCTGTACAATATGAGGCGTATGTCGATAGGAATTCCTTTGCACCCATCTCTACATCCTCAGGCTTGAATAAGATATTGAGCTTTTTCATAAAGAACTCGCGCCAGTTTGTCATGTTTGAAACCCCTTTTTATTTTTCGAATCTATTATCAGCTATTTACCAAAGGAACGAGCCCGTATTTATGGATTGTTAGCTGATACAGGTAATTTTCAGGTTTTTTTAGTTTTTACACGTGGTTCTGAGATAAAACCTATCCGATTTCCATCAGGGTCGTGTGCAATTAGGATGGAAACCATGTTCGGGATATCATTAATTGGTTCTGTCTTCACCTTATGCTCTAGCAGATACCTTTCGGTCTTGTCTAAATCAAGTGTATCAAAATAAATTATCCCTGAGCCTGGAGTCACCTCACCTTCACGAAGGAGATTAAGACCGAGTCGAGTGCCTGGAACAGGTAAATCAAGCTGACACCAGCCAACCTCATCACCGCCATCCCAAGTAACTTCGAGGCCGAGTACACGGTGGTAGAATTCCTTTGCACGCTCTAGATCTTTCACATCTAGCTCAAAGTAAATCGAATCCTTTCGCACAAGTTTTTCAAATAGTTCTGACATGCTTTCATAAATATGCCGTGATATTTATTTCTTACAGAGTTTCCTATTCATTTAGTCGAATAGTATGAGCATGGAGATAGGTGAATCTATTCAATAGCTAGAAGAACTGATCAAGTGTGGTGAATCCTAGAAGTTCTTCAAAGTCAATTCCTACTGATTCAAGAACCTGCCCAAATACAGATTTCAAAGTGTCCATATATTTATCCTTGTCAAGCCAGTAGGCTTTCTGCTCTGCCATTTGAACTGGTAGCACACCTTCATTGTCTTTGGTCTTGATGTACTCAATTATGGTGCCAGCTGGAACAGGGTATCCAGCTTCCTCTAACATCATCGCTGCCTTAACATGTTGGGGTTTTACCTTCCCATATTGTGAAACATCTTTTGTCATTTGCACTCGAAAAGCAAGATCACTTGGTGAGTAAGGTTCGGTCTTTCCTTCTAAACGGTCTAGAACAGCGTTTACAACTTCACGGATATATTCCTTTGCGGTTTCAAAGCCAGTAGGAGAATCAACCTCGCTCAAAATCTCCAACATGTCACGAAATGCATCCTGAACAAAATCAGGGGTGTTTCGCTTCTTACCACTGAGCCCTTTCACTTCAACATACCCAGATTGATATACTCCAATGTAGTTCTTTTTCCGATCAGACAATGCAACATATTTGTATGTCTTCTCAACTTCTAAATCGATGCCTAGAACTGTACGTGACCATTCTATCAGTTCTGCTTGCTGTTCTTTAGTAGGGGCGTCTAAGAAAACAGAGTCTGTGTTATGAAGTAGAATTCCACCAAGACCACCACAAAAGTGATGATTGGCAGTTTCCAAATCATGAACAAACCCATCGATATCAAATTCTTCAATCGCAATTATTCTAAGTGGAGTTCTCTTTCGTGGGTTAGATTTTCTTATACGTACTCTAATGAAATTGGTTTTATCAGGTCGTGTTGATAGATAATAATCATAATCTAGTCGAGTAAGAATCATTGTTAGTCCTTGAAGAAGAGAAAAATCGATGGAGCCAAAACTGATAGAACCACCTTGAGTTTCATGACCATCACCTGCAAGGTAACCTTTCAAAAATGATTCCTGAGATTCTTTACATGCATCTAGGATAAATGACGGAACTATTTTCTCGCGAGAATGCTTTGAATGACAACATTCAAAGAAAGTGATAATTCTTTCAAAATCACATTTAGCTGTGAGATAGCTCATACCATCTGAAGCATCAATAATAGCCGATGGAAAACCAAATTGCCATAAAATATTTTGACCCTTCTCCAATAAGGTTCTATCCTGATTTGCGATTCTCCAACTCTTTTTTCTTTTTACACCCTCACCATATCTACCAGATGTGCCATCTGCTGCATAGAAACCTAATATCCAAGCAAGATCCAAATTGACAACGTTCTGTCCATCAAGACAGGGTTCGTACCTTTCAATTTCATCACCAACACTCAAATTCTTTGGACTGACCTCTTTTCCGCCAACAACTAGGGAATGGTCTTCTGTAGTTTCAACGTACCCTTTATCGGTCAGTATTCGAAATCCTTTTTTCTTGACTTTGTGGCGATATGAATAAACAACTCTACTCCACCCTTCTTCGGTCCAGACCTCGATATCTTCTTTAATTTCTCGTCTTGCATTTGTATTTGATTTGCTCCAATGTAAATCTTCTATTGGAACAACCTGTAGAACTCCATCTCGTTTTATCATAACAGGAGTGTTTGGTAAAACACTGTCGCCGTATAATACTCGAACACCCATGGATTCGGCTTTTTGTTTCGTCTTGACTATAGCATCTCGTCCATATGCGGTTACACTCTCAGCAGCAGGCATACAGAACAGCTCAAAATGTTGGGCTCCTGTAACCCCATAGCTATTATGAACCACAATGCCATGTGTAGCAACAAATAAGCCATTTTCAGTTTCCAAGTCGAATGTTTCTACCTCATGAGAACTCATTTCAATGGATCTAATACGAACGGGAAATGTCCCATGAAAATCAACGGAAGCGAGATTCGGATTTGTAGACTTCGATTCCTTTCGCTCTACAACAACGAACATGTTTTCCTCATTATGAATAGAGGCATTGACTCCCAAGGAGCCAATTAGTACTAACAGGTCACTAGCTAAACTTTGACTGGATGTTGAGTAGCGACGGGCTCTAAAATCATTGAAATTGCCATCAGCCTTAGAAAACGTGTCTAGTAATATCTGTGCTCTTTGAGAATCAAGTAGTTCAAATGGAATTCTCTTGTTTTCGGACCTGGAGCCGCATATCGACTTAAGTAAGGTAACCAGAACTTTAGAGTAACTAGCATAATCTTTCTCGTGGTATATTGCAAATGGCGGCTCCATTCTGGTAAGTAATGGGCCAGACCCACGGATACAGGCGGGATTGACTTCTGAATATTGTGATATACTAACGTGATTTACACCAATGCTTTCCTCTGAGAGATACCATCCCAAAAGTTTGAAGAAGTCATCATTAAGGTCAATTTGTAGGTAGTGCCATTCATCAGCTTCTTCCCACATTTCTTGGTTGATAATCAGCTTGCCATAAAGAGGAATAGACTTGGAAGTATCTGCAGAGAGTGTTTCTTTTGCATAGTCTGAAAGACTGTCCCACTTAGCGCTGTACCATTTGTTTTCCTCAGAATATTCAAACTCATTATCAATTACCTTGATTATTGTTTGATCACAGTACTGTGTCTTTTGAGAGGAATACTTGCAATAATCTTGTTTCTTGATTCCAACAAAAAGGGTATCAGTTTCAATGAAGTCAGGAACAAAGAGTTTTTCTGGCGGATTGCTTGTAAGAGGAATCTTTGTATGAATTAGTATTTCGTCATTATTTCGTAAATCCTCTGCTGCCACATAGCTGAGCTTCAAAGACTCCTTAGTGATACACTCTTGCTTTTTTCTAATTCGTTTAGATGACAGTTTTGGTATTACATGATTAGGTGTACAACGAATAGTCCGACCGTCCCGAAGGCGGATAGTAAGAATTTTCGATTTTCCGCTCCGCCTAAACCCCTTGATAGGTACAAAGACAGACTTACCAAATGTTGGCGAGTCCCAATCTTTGTCAATACTAAGAATCTGAAGATTTTTCCAGCTCTCCCTTAATGAGCCAACAGGTACTTTAGATACGTTACCGTCTTGATTGCAAACGATTACTTGTTCTTCATAGGGCAGACATGCGTTAACATACACTTTTAGTGCCTTTTCAACCACTTTATACCAATTTCGTATCTTTGAGTCGAGAGTTGAATCTTTGCTTTTAGATTTGAACCAATTGACACGAGTATCTCTGAAGAAACCAATTGTTTGACTGATCATCCCAGTTCGTTCTCTGCACACCCAATGATTAGTTTCAGGTACTCGATTGTCATCACGGTTCTTGCATGACTCATGAGAACAGTCAACTGTTTCATAGCTGATATTGTGACGCTTCATGATGGTAGGATACAGACTTGCAAAGTCAAGCACTGTAGCATTGAAGTGTACACCAGCAATAGGTTCGATGACAATAGCTCCTTTGAACCGTTTATCTTTAATCATGGCCTCCGTCTGAGCCTCAGTAGCTTTCACACTCTCTATATCCTGCTGGCGAGGGATAAGATAATCATTAGATCGATGGACTTGACGAAATAGTGATTGAATCCAAGAAGATATGCCGAAACGAGTGACATCTTCCATAGAAAGACGAGATATACGCATAAGAAGAATGATTAAGCGAAGAACTAGATTCTCGTCATACTGAGTTATTTGTAGTGTGATATTTGCATCAAGCCAACAATAGTGTGCAAGTTCATAATAGGGGAGTTTTGATATCTCCGTACTAAGTTCAAGCTTTCCGATATCTAGTAGTCCTTTCGCAATGCTGTCAAGATTGTTTTGCTCGTACGCACCTGAAAGCGCATAGAGTCGAATCGATGGGTTTTTCAAAAACCGATAAAGATCTATATGAATACCTCTCTGAAGGAGAGCAATATCACGACCCAAATAGATGGGACAATGCTTCCTCATGTTGATTTTTAGACGTTCAGCACGATGATAGAGATAGTTAAGGTCGAAAGCATCACCAACAAAAGTCAACACAACAGGATAATTGTCGATGATACGAAAGGTTTCAAGAAGCATTTGCTTCTCACTCTCAAATACTTCTGGCTCAAGATTATCAGGATAGTTAGGGCCTTTTTCACCCAGAGAAATATTATCCCGCTTCAAGATGAAGCATTTATTCAAGCCTTCATTATCTGACAAACCAATTGCAGTCACTTCATAAGGAGCAGTACTCGCATCAGGAACTCTATTTTCATGTGGAGTATATACTTCAATATCCAAAGCAATCCGACGGATATCAGGGACTTCTGTGAAGAACATGGGGGCATAGGTGTCAAGGATGTCCTTGAACATCTCCTCCCCTGCAAACATTGATTTGAATTTCTTAAGTATATCAGAATCAACTTCAGGGGGTGACGGAGTCAATTTACCCGAGTCTATCGTGTATGGTAATCCGGGTACTAAATCGCAGTCATATGAATAACAGTTCCGATATCGAATGTTTGCCTCCCATGCATGACTGATTACTGTTCCGTCGGGTGCATTGTCAACGAGCATCTCACGAATTGATCCAGCATGCCCACCAATACTCAACGGGTCTTCTGCAATCACTTTCGTCATTTGCTTTTCTTCATCACGAAGTAGATCAGTTACCGTTACCGATCGGGTGCGATATGGTCCTCGAAATCCCTGAAGTTTATAGTCAACCACTTGACTCGGATAATCAGTGTAACAATATGGTTGGTGACCTGTATTATCGAACCAAAAATACAATTTTTTTGTTGAGGGGTCGTAAAGACGGGCAAAAGCTTTCTTTTCAGGTCCAGCATAATCAACCGATAATAGAATCGAGGGGGGGAGATTTTGTGGTGTATCGCGATTTCCAATTGTGAAGTCTAAACTTGTTTCATCAAATTCCATTTCTTGAAGTGTTTCTTCGTCCTCTTCGTCAAGAATTACAACAGTTGTCTTCGCTTTCTTCCGTTTTTCTTCAGCAGATGGTTTATGCTCTTCAACCCTTTTCTTCTTTGAGTCAAGTGAGGGCCCTTTCAAATCGGTTTCGAAAAAGGTGTCAAGAGTTGCTTGAGAATCATCGGGTTCTTTATCTTTTGCCAAATCCACTCACAAATTGTAGTAATAGAAAACTCTTGATAAGCACTTCCCAAAATACATAATCTGATACGATTCACTTACAGGTATTGTGGTGTAAATATGGTCAAATCTATTATTACAAAACCGAAACGCATTATTGTTGCCAGATTAAGCCCAGGAGAAGATGTACTTGATACAGTTACCAAACTTGCGGTGGAAAATGAAGTTACTTCAGGTCAACTCACACTGATAGGGGCTGTTGGAAGTGCTCATTTGGGATATTTTGACACAGAAGATAAAACCTACAAATCATTTCAACTGGACGAAGATCTTGAAGTGGTTTCCTGCATGGGGAACATTGCAAATCATCCAGAAGGTATCATAATCCATGCACATATGATAGTTGCAAATGAAGATGGAAAATGTTATGGAGGACATCTCATGACAGGAACTAAAGTTTCAGTCACAATTGAAGTAATCATCATTGAAACCGAAGACACATTTTCTCGTGCGAAAGATGCCCAAACTGGTTTGAACTTATTGAACCTATAGCTAAGAACTAGATTGCTTCAGTTATTTTTGAAGCAATCTTTTTCAGGTCTTCTTGACTTGCCATTTTTTCTCGATAACCATCAGGAAAACGAAATCCAAACTCATCCCCTTTATTTCTAGGAATTACATGAAAGTGCAGATGAGGAATTTCCTGTCCAGCACCAGGCCCATTTGCAACTGTATTTAGAACTCCATCAGGCTTAAAGGCACGATTCACCATTCTTGTCAAGTCTGCTAGACGTTTGGAGAGATGAGCTAGAACATCCTTATCAACATCAAACATGTTTGCATAATGGTCTTTGGGAATTAGTAGACAGTGACCTTCACTGACAGGGTAAATATCCATAAACGCCAAAACCTTATCGTCTTCAAACACTTTAGTTGAGGGAATTTCTCCCTGAATAATCTTACAAAACAAGCATTCTTCATTATTTGTCATATGAAGGAGATGGAAAATCAAGAAAATAAACAATTCGAGAGAGCCATAATGCTCTTTAGAGAACTTCACATTAAGGAAAACAGGCAAACACAGCAGGTGATTATCTATGAGCGGTAGAAGACGCTTGATATACTTT
Source organism: Promethearchaeota archaeon (assembly GCA_014728035.1). Lineage (GTDB taxonomy): Archaea > Asgardarchaeota > Thorarchaeia > Thorarchaeales > Thorarchaeaceae > SHMX01. The sequence continues at coordinate 196,751 of WJMJ01000078.1, forward strand.
GACACCACACAAAACGAACGTGGCAGACTTGATACTACATACTCTGAACTCGGAACAATTCTTCGAGATAATGACTTTGACGTAGAACCTTATACAGAATTCATGATACTTGCGAAAAAAATTGAAGAAGCAGATGTTGTTGTTTTTGGGTGTCCTAATAGCTCGAAGCTGAGACCTGCTGAAATTGACGCTCTTAAGAAATTTGTACAAAATGGAGGTGGACTCATGCTTCTATCTCTATCAGGAGGAGATAGGGGACTAATGAATAACATGAGTCAGATTTCAAAGGAATATGGGATCACCTTTGAGAATACAGCAATCAAAGATGAGAGAAATAATGCTGGTATTCCCACTATGCCTATCATTAGAGATATTGAACCACATATACTTACAGAAGATGTCCAGGAGATCATCTACCCTTCAGGGTGTAGCCTAAGTGTTTCTGAAAAAGCCAAGGTCATTGCAAGGACCTCAGATATGGCGGAACCATCTGCAGCACCAATCATTGCTGCCGTGGAGAAAGGTAAAGGAAGAGTTCTTTGTATTGGAAGCTATGAGGTGTTTAGGAGAGGTGGCGGCCTAAAGAACGAAGGAAACCAAACTTTCGCCCTGAATGCATTTCGGTGGTTAGCAGGAGAAACCAAGCTTGCAAAACCAAGCAAAGTGGCAGCGTCACAATCAGATACTGAAGAAAAGGAGCCAACACATGTACCTGCTATGTCAGAAGAAGTAGAGAAAACCCTACGACGCCTTGTAAATGCGGTATTTGACCTTCAAAAAGACATTGCAAAAGCGACTGAAAAAATCGATAAAGTAGAATCCAATATAGAAATGCTAAGAGATCAATTTCAAGATTTTGCAGAAAAGACGCAAAAACAATTAGGAATAATAATCCCATCTAAGCAATTTAAAACTGTAGAGGAAAAAGAAGTAGCAGACCTTGAATCAGATATCAAATCACTTGAAAGAGAAATTAGATCTGTAAAACAGCTACGAGACCATGTTGAAGAACGTCACTCTTCTGGAGCTATGAAACGGGATGTTTACGAAGAACAAGTAGAGAAGCTCAATGCGCGAATCGAAAATCTACAGAAAAGATTAGATTCGAAACAGAAGAGTTTAGAAGAATTCGCAGAAGAATAATCATCTCGATTCTTCGAAACGCTCAGGATATATTGCATATTCAACTCTTCGCTTAACAACCACAAATCCTTGGAAATAAGATTCGGTCCTGTTTCTTAACTGTTTAATCACCCACCTGATTGGAGCTGTAAGAGTTCTCCAGAAGAGACCTACTTTTTGCCCCATAGCATATCCGAGAGATATTAAGATAATTCCGAAGAGGTATATTTCTCGGGGAGGTATTAGAATGACTAAGCTTAGAGCGAGTGGCAACCAAAGCATGGAAAACGAGAATGAAACATGTTCATCTTTACTTGTCACCATCTTTGATGAGGAGAAAATTGAGAAGAATGGTGCCATTAGAACAAAATAGTATTTGAATACACCACGGGGTCCGGTCAAATAAACCCACATCATAAGAAGGAATGTAAGAAATAGTAAACGTCTGAGATATACCTTGATTTCAGAGTTATCTCGTGGTTCTAGTAACATGACCCCTGCAAATAAGATAACTCCAAAATAGAGTAAGAAGCCATAACTCACGATATTATTCATTATTTCTGCTACTAGAGGTAATCCAGCCATAACAGGAAGATAAGGTAACGTAATTGGAGTACCATAACCAGGGGGATCAGTATATGGTGGTTCTAATGGAAAGCCCCCCATTGCTAAACGCCAATGGTCGAACATATGTGGTTGAGATATCAAAAACGGAAACAATATTGCTGCAGCAAAAACTAGTACTATAATTGTGTATTTTAGAAAACCAGAAATATCAATTGTGGCATTTATTCGATCAATTATCGTCGCAGAAGGCTCCTCCTCTTCTTCTTCGTCTTCTATCTCTGTTTCAGGTTGGTCTATTTCTTTATGTGATTCGGATTTCCCACGAATGAGAAGGTAGGTAACAAGTGGAAATGCAAAAAACCATGCAGTTTGTTTGAAAAGGGCTGAAACCACGATCAGCAAGACTCCAGTTAGCTTGTTTCCACGGACAAGCATATAGAAGCCCATAAAAAAGAAAAACACAAATGGAGCAGGGTTCATCCAAAGAAAAATCGAGTGATAAAGTACACAAGGACTTAGTAGATAGGTAAGAGCAGCTGCCTCCCCCACATATCGATTATTGGATAATTCCCGTCCGAGACCGTAAACAGGAAAAACGGTGAGATATGAGAAGGCTGCTAGAAGGAATCCAATTCCCCAGTTATCAACAGGAAGCATGATTCCAATTGCGTAAAAAATAGCTGTAAGTGGCGGGAAAATATACAGACCATTCTCGTTTACATACCATCCAATCTCACGATATCCAAAGTCGGATGTGTAAGGCATAACTCCATCAAGCATATTCTGGCCCCAGTGAACATAATAGAAGCTATAATCAGAGTAGCCTTCGAATTGGTACGTAAGTGTGTAATCAAATAATGATATCTCTCCATTTCCCAACCAGACATATCTAAATATCCATAGAGACCTTTCCAGATATTGTTCAACAGCTTCTAGAAATACAATTCGATATATTACAACCCCGATTGCTAATATAACAATAAATGTCCCATATTCGATGATGAAACGAATAACATATCGAAGATATCTGGAAAGTGCCATATCATTTTGGAAGTGGACTATTGATTAATACTTTATGCGTCACCACGATTAAGAATTGCTGTACTACCCGATCCAGATTTTCTGATTTCGATTGTAGGTACGCCACTCCAATCTTGCACATCAGTGTGAGTGATTAAGAGAATTTGATCGAAGCTTTGATCGTTTTCCAAGCTAGACACTACTGAATGGCGTCTGTCTTTATCGAGTCCACCAAGGGGTTCATCCAACATAACACACCTAACTCGAGGAGATACTGCAGGACTCTCTTTTAACGGACGAATTCTACTCATTGTTTTACTGATTCCGAGTCGTAATCCAAGACTTACTGCAGTACGATCACCATAACTTAGCTGCAATGTTTTCTTGCTTGCTTTATCGCGTTCATCCCAAATCTTCAAAGCAAGACCCGCCCCAGACCGACCAGTTGCAGGTGTTGAATCTAAATCAATACTGGTATATTGGTCATTCGTGAAAGCACGAACATACGGGTTTGTGGCCCCTCGGATAATACCAATCAGTCTCTTTTGGACCGCATAGTCGGCAATGAACCCATTAACTAACTTTCTTCTGACATATTTTGTATGTGCTAGAAGTTGTTTCAATGATTCAATCTCAGCGCCAAGTTTCTCCATACGAATGATTTCTTCTTTCAGTTCTTCAATTCTAGAATATTCCTGTTCGATATTTTCACTGATTGAGTCACAATCATCCTTGGCTGATTTCAATGTAGTACTTAGTACAGCAATTTTTTGATCCAAATCGGATATGCTCTTAGCTCCATGCTTTTCAAGTAGAGCCTCGACACTTTCTATACCTAATTTTTTGCATAATTCCGAGAATTCCTTTCTCGTTGCTTCTAGTTTATCTTTCAATCCTTCTATTTCTTCATCTTGCTGCTTAACCCTACTTACAGCATCGAGTGCTTTATTTGATACACGAAGGCGCTGGTCAATATCTTGAATCTCAGACTTGATTTCAGTTCTTTCTTCATTAAGCCCCTTGATCTTCTCAATACCTACTTCGATTGTTTCCGAGTATTCCCTCACAATTCTAGTTCTTTCCTCAGGAGAGAGGGGATTGGAACAAGTAGGACACTCTGTAGATTCAGGATTAGTCTTAGCAGCTTCCCTAAGTGTTCTAATTTTCCGTTTAAGGTCGCTTTCCTTACCTTTAACAGCACCAATCTCAAAATCTATTTCTGAAAGTTTCTTCTGTTTCTCTTCTTTTTCATCTTCATCTTTCTTGATGCGTTTTTCAAGAGACCGTAGCCGAGCATCGATTACTTTAGAGTCCGCATCGGGAATTCCCGCAGATTCTAAATCTTTGTTCCGTCTTTGTTTACTCTGTTCGTAATCACGTTCCAATCGATCTATCTTTTTAACTACCTCAGATACAGAAGACAAATCCGAAGATTTGGGCAAGGATTTGAGAAGCTTCTCAGTCTTCTTTATTTCTGCAGTACGTTCTTTTAGACGTTCTTGAGATTTCTTTACTCGTGATGTGGCTAGGTCGATTTCCTTCTCGATTCGTTCTGGATTTGTATAATCAGATTCCAACGCTTTGATTCGGATGTCCAAATCCTTCTCTAATCCAGATAGTTGACCGGTCATCTGGTCTAATAATTCAATATTGTAGACCTTCACAATGAGATTTCTTAAAGTGGTTGGGGTGGCATTAGCAATCTCCGCAACTTCACCTTGATTGACCATCAAAGTACTCTCAGCTTGTTTTCGATCAATATTGAGGATGTCTTCCATTGTATCGGAAACTGTTTGACTCTTATCTGCAATTCTTTTCCATGAGTTTTTCTTACGAATATATAGTACAACAGACATCCCATTAGCTGGGTCATACGAACGGTCAATCTTGTACCGATTTCCTGCAACCTCAAAGATAAGGATAACCTTACAAAACGAAGAAGAGAAGCTAATGAGTTCTTCATTCTTGAGCTGAACTGCACTAGAACCCCATAGTGCCCAAAGAATCGCTTCAAATAATGAAGACTTTCCAGTTGAATTTGGGCCTTTAATGATAACCAGTCCATCAGGAAGATAACTTCCATCATCAGGTAATCGAAGACTTCTAAACGGTTTGAAGTTCTGAATCTCGACACTTAGAATCTTCACATTTTATTCCTCCTCGGGTAGTGTATCAAGCGTAAGACGCTCATCGCTCTGACCTGCAGCAATCTTCAATGCTCGTACTGCAATTTTCGTCAGCTCTGTCGGGTCGAATTTCTCATCAATTTCAAGTGTTTCGAGATATGCACGAAAGTCAGCCTCGGGGTCTTCAATGAGATATTCAGATTCTATCTCTGGATATGCAGGTGACACGAATTCCGTATCACTCTGTTTGATTGACCAGACGAGTTGTACAAGATTATATTCCGAATCAGATGCTAGAAGATTAAGCCTCAATGACTCCATAGCCATTCCTAGATCAAGACTACCAAAACGAGGAGATTCGCCTTCAAAAACGATACGAACTCTTGCAGCTGTTTTACTGTTCCACTCAGTCTTAACACCTGCTTTTTTCAATAGTGCTTTTATCTTTTCAATAACGGTATCAACGGTATCATCTGATTCAATCTTAATTCGCTCGTTCAGAACAAGTCGCCTAAAAGTAAGTGTTTTGGGGACCACAATAGGTTCTTTTCCAGATTCAATCTCAACGAGCAAATATCCTTTCTCATGCTTTACTTCATCAAACCTCCAACGCTCAGGGCATCCTGCATACCATGCCTTCTTGGAATAAGAATGCTGTTTATGGTCATGACCAAGAGCAATGTAATCATAATCCATACTAAACATTGATGGAAAGAGGGTCCTATCAAGGTCCATCCCATGAGCAACAGCTACAGATGGACGATTATTGTCTGGTCGTTGATGAGTAGTAATCCAATCATTGAATTCAGCTAACAAGTCGGATGACTCAAGAACGTTGTATTCAACGAAAGGAAAACAGAATACATCCAAATTATCATAAGAATATTTCAGGGGTTCTTCGTTAGCTAATGCACGCTTGAAGTCGTCTTGGGTTGCCACATCAAGACCTGGAACAGACATCTCTAACGTGTCAAGTAGGGAAACATTAAGCGAACGCCAAATACCGTGATTACCTTCTAGAATCAAGACTGGAATATTGGTCTTTTCTATGAATTCTTTAATTACTCGAATCACAGTCTGTTCCGCCATCGCAGGAGGATGAGTTGGATTATTCTCCCAAGGAGAATTGTAGAGGTCTCCAGAATGAATAACTGCATCGACAGGAGGGTCTTCTTTTGCAATCAACTGGAACAATTCTTCAAACCGTTCATAGAAATCATGTTCAAGCAGTCGCGAACGCATCTCTATACCCCATACATTGTGCTTGACACCTTGCCTGAATTTGGTTCCAAGATGTGTATCGGATATGTGGACGATTCGTGCAGTCACATTCATAACCTCACAGTTCATGTTTTACTTTCTTCGTTGAAGACTTGGTCTTGTATCTATCTATATCGCGTTCAAATACATCATCAAAGAGGGGTATTTTGACAGGAAGAGGAAGCTCACGATAAGATGCAGTAAGAAGAGCCTCACCTCGAGACATGACTCGAAACTCGTTTTCAAAGCCAGTGATATTGACGCTTGCATTCTCAATACATGCCTTGATTTCTCGTTCATTTCCCAATCGTAAATTGATCTCTGTGTTCATTTGACTAAGAATCACATTGTCTAGTACACTCACTTGCTGACTTACAACAAGCAAGCCAATGTTAAATTTTCGGCCTTGACGAGAAATATCTTTGAATACAGATTGACCACGCATCAAGCGAGGATTTAGAATTGAGGGTGCCTCCTCGACAGTAATCTGAATAACAGGAAGATTTCGTGGATCTCTAACAGGACTATCATCTGCAACACCACCAGCCCCATAAAATGATCTTGCGCTCGTCTTAATTGTTGAGAAAAAAGTATTTGGGAGTCTACTTTTTGCCTGTTTCTCAAAGTCACTAAGATTTCCGCTGCTCTTTAGAGCTCTTCTAAGATCAGAGAGTGTACGGGTAACTATTGTTGTAAGAAGAAATTGTTCCATATCACTCATCAAGCTCGTATTTACAACAAGTACCCGCCCAGATTCCATAGAACGATAAATATCTCCAAGAACAGAATTTCCTTTTTCTATGAAAATAGGAGACCGTTTTACAAAATTGAGACGACGTTTAACAGCTCGTAGAGTGCCTTTTGTAGTACCAATATCATCATGCTCCTCATCCAGAGCAAGAATTGTGTCTATCCAGTTTTCGTGATGAATAGAGTAAACTTGTTCAATGAAAGCGTACATTTCCGAAGAGAACTCCATGATAGAAAACAAATCCCGAGGCTGAATCTCATTCCAGAGAATTCGGATATCTCGTCCATATCTTCGGATTTCCTTTTGTGTGGCTGACAAGTGAGTAGTAAGGTAATAGAAATCACCAATCAGGGATTTACGCGTTTTCGGGTCCATAGACTCGATAATATTCTGAATTCCATAATTGTCCACACCTTTAGCAAATTCATCGTGAGGGTCGATACAAAAAGCAGATATTTTTGGATGTTCAGCACCTGGATCTTCTACAGCAGTAAGATTTGTGTCGAGAAGTGATTTAATCAATACCATCATGAGATTGCTCTTACCTGCACCTGTTGACCCGAATATTCCCACATGCATTCCAAGAAATTTGCTAGGAATCATAATCGGAACATCCAATGTGCCCTCACCAATTTGGAGGTCTCCTACATACACCTCACCATCAGTCTGACTTCCCAACATTTCTTGGACCACCTCATCAGATGTACCAGCAATTGGGCGGTATACATGAGCTAGATGGTCAGGTAGTCTTCGTGGAGAACGGAATTTCCATTCATCCCCAATCTTTTCAGCGTAACCGAGCATTTTCCCTCCAACAGATAGGAGCATATTTCGTTCGATTCCTGAGAGGTATGCATCCCCTTCAACCATTAGAGTGCCTGCAACACGAGCCATATCATCTACTTGACGAAGATAATTCTCTAGACCAAGTACTCTAAAGAAGAAGACTCGCTCCTGTCCATCACGTTGCGAGTATATCATGAATATTTCTCCAACACTTACATCTCGGTTATTCCCCATGATGTCAAGCATTGTCTGGTTTCCTACACCAACACGTCCGTAAAGTTCTCCAAGTGTATCTCTATCAATTCTCATTGGTATTCCTCCTATCATAAATTATAATCTGCACGATAAGGTTCAGTCTTTACCGAATCTAATTTCATTTCAATTCTAACATCCCTACATATCTCACGAGCTAATCTCAAGTCTTCATAACCGAGCTTACATTGTTCATGTGCTAAAGCTAAGGCAACAGGATATCCATACCACCGAGCATCACGCGACATGAATTCAAGCTCTCGAAATAGAGCTTTTTCGTTATTGCGTGTAGCAACTGGATCATCCTTGACAAATATCTTCTTCAACCACCATACTCTATCGAAGTCGATGCGAGAAGGACGATTATCACGAGAGAAGCTAAAAAGATATGGAACAGCAAGGCGTGGGGGAATATAGGTACGGTCTTCATAGATATGCAATCCACCACCGGGGTCGTCACGACAAGGTAGATGACAAAACCACTTTGCCCCATCACCAAAAACATCACGTGCCATTTTTGCAATTTTATGGGCAAATGGAATAGTATGATTTTTACTGACAGCACACAAGATGACATTCTCTTTTCTTGCAAGAGATGCAAGCTCCCTAAGCATGAACCCACTTGGCATAGAGGGGTATTTGTAAACATGATGCATGAAGACTGACATCGCACCATCAAGAAGCAGGTATTTTGGCATAAATCTACTTGATAGTATTTGATGTGCTGCCGCATATTCGGATACCTTTCTAATTTCTTCGTGGACAATTGGATTAGTGAGTATCCGTTCACGTGATATTAGAGATTCCATGTCTTTTAGTTTGGAAATTCGTCGCTCATATTCAGTACCCGAAAAATCAGAGTAACATGAAATCGATCCATTTGAATGATCTTGAAAGAAAGGTAAAACAAGATTTGCCATATCCTTAACTGGATACACTTCTGCGAGAGTTTCAGCTAATTTCTTTGTAGCATCAAATCGAACACCAGAATGCCAGTGTGTATCAAGATGGGGTTGGTCCCCCAATTCTTGTTCAATGAGGTCGGTTCTAACTGGTTGGAATACTTGTTCGGCTTGAGTGTTGGTACTTACAAGAACGCTTGCTGTGCTGAAAAGATGAACTCTAACATCATCCAATAACATCAGATTATCAGTTCCAGACCCATCAACTGCAGCAACCAGGAAATCCTCATCTAAAACAACATCAGCAGGGTAGGGTTCAACAGCAGATAATAACTGAGTTTTTATTCTTTGCTCATCCTTTGCAAATTCTTCTTGGTCACGTTTATCCTGTTGATTTTTAATATCAGTGAAAAGCAATTTGAGCTTCTTCCTGAACTTATCGGTAAGAATCTTTTCGAGCATAGAACCCCTCGCTGAGATGGAACTTGATGTTTAAAGTTCACTCTCAAGATGCTAGTACTTTCTGGGTCATAAAAACATAACACTCGGAATCGCAGAGATAATAAACAAGCGCCTTTTATGGGATAAAAGCATGTTTTTGAGTTAGTTTGCAATTTCCTTTTAAGGAACGAAACTAACGGTTTTTCAACAGCAAGTATTCCGGCTCGTTAGTGACCGTATACGAAAAGGAGAAGTGGTTGAAGTTTGTTAAAGATAAAATTCTTGGGACATAGCGCATTCATATTTGAAACCGAAAAGACTTCACTCTTGGTCAATCCAGTTCTAGTCAATGAGGAGCCTGTAGTTCCTGATGACTTAGATGTGAGACTGATTGCAATAACGAATCACCTAGATGAAACAATAGGAAATGCTGTAGAGATTTCCAATACAGCAAAATCATGGATTCTAGGAAATGAACAGACCATTGCAAGAGTAAAAGCTAAAGGTGGAAAACCATGGCTTCTTCATCCATTAAAATACGAGGTTCCGTATGAGATTCCCGGTCTGAAATTAACTCCATTCCAACTTCATCGTACTATTACAAATGAAGAGGGAGAAACTGAACGAGTTGATAATCTGGGCCTCTACATAGAGATGGGACAAATGCGAGTTAGTTATCTTGGGGATACTATTGTTCGAGGTGGTTTTGGATCAATGGAAGCTGATGTTCTAATCACACCAGTCGGTAATCAGGGAGTATTTCCTGTAAAGGATGCGGTGAGCTTGTGTATTGATCTACAACCAAGGATTGGAATTCCAATGGGATGGTCTAGCAAAGAACAACTCTCAAAGTTTGACAAGTATATAGACCAGTTCGGTCAAGGTACTGTTTCAGTGATTATGGTACCGCCACAAGAACTTGATTTACAATGGGCTGCTGGTAATGAGTTCAGATACGAAATTAGGGATACGTTCATTCAATATCGATGATACACAGACTCAAGTAGAGAAACTCATGATGCCGAAAAAGGATATACTGATAATGATGAAATATATTTAGGAAGTATTGGAATCTATAAGGAAGATATGATGAAATCATCTATAGCACCACAGAAGCATGATTCTGAACTATTTAGGAAACTTCTCGAGTAGTACTGTGCTCGTAAAACATCCATCTGATTCTATTTGATATGATTTTATTGGCATCTTACAAGTATGTTACAGGATGAGATTTGGTAGAATATCAATATCGATGGAGAAGATATAGAATTCTATCCTGTCGGTCCAGTAGAAGCAATGCCTCAGACACGGTAATCAATATAAGTTGGATGTAGAACGACGATTATTGGATCCTGCAGATTCATGAAACAAACGACTGATATTTCGGTGGCTATTATGGAGGGAGTGATATATTGGGTGGGAAGACACAATCTTTGAAGAAGCAAGTTCCTGTGATGAAGAAGGACATACATCTCCTTCAGTCAGAAAAAATGTGACCGAAATGTTGAGGTCCATTCCAAACAAGGAACTTGAACCCAAACTCAAAAGAGCAATGGTAGAGGTAATCAAACTTCGATTGGAGGAGATAAAACAATAACAGATGGTGTAGTACAACTTATTAGGAGGCCGGAATCTCAAGGTCATTGGTAGCAAGGTGCATGGGCTAGTTTTCGTTACATGCCCTCAATTACGAAACTCCCCCTCCTACCACGAATGTCGGCTCCGTCGCCACCTTATCCCTGCACCAAAATACACGGGGAATTTGGATAGACTCATCCACAATTGAATGCTTCATGACCAAGACTGCGAAGTGACATGATATCCACCTTCTCTTCGATGAACCGTACCTCCTTGCTGATACCTGAATGGTATCTGAAGAAGGCTAGCAGTATCTTCTGAGGTAGATGCAGTAGCTCCTTTCCAATCCTGTACCTGTGAGCAAGATACATACAGGCACAGGCAAGTATCGTGGACTGGAAATCATTCTCAGGAACAAGCGAATTGATACGCAGAGCCAGACACTCGACCTCTGAGAGATAGTCACTCATCTTGAACTCGGTCAGCTCATCCAAACTGTCTTTGATTGCGATGATCAACTCACGTGGAGAATCGTCATCATCATCACGAAGAGGGGGAATCTCACTGAACAGAAGACGATGGGGCATCCGAAAATGATTTGCAAGTACCTTCTTGGAGAGAGAGCTGTCCAATATCTCCGTGATTCGGTTCTTTGGGGGTCTGAACTTGATAGAGGTATGGCGTAGGATGCATTCATAGACCAACATCGCTGAGGAATTTGCTAGACTTGGAAACACGCGAACCCCAAAATTATGACTTTTCAATATCTCATGAACACATCTTGAGAGCGTCTTGTAATCTAGTCCATCAGGATGGTCATCAAACAGACCGCTCTCTCGAATCAGGGATAGGTGCTGTTCGATGACCGGAAGAAGGTCAGCCTTGTACTGCTTGTTCCGTTCATAGGTCATGAGGAACCCCCCCACTTCTTCAATGAGCTCAAGTGTCTGTCTGATAATGGACTCTGACTCTGCTCCCGTGATGGTAAACCCACCAGACCCGAACAGAATAACTGTGACATTGTATCTCCGAATCCGCCACACCATTCCCGGATACTGTTCTGGTTCGTAAACAGTGTTCTCTAACTCTAGGGATAGGAGTTCCAGATTCAGACTCTTCTCAATCTTACCCGTTGCCACCAAGTTCTGCAGCTCGACATCAGGCATGGAGAGGTGTGACTCCCTACGGATGAAGTAGAGTGAGTTGTAGTACTTAATGAAGTCTTGAAGCACAGACTCTACTTTTTCAATCTCCACATACAGATTCACAATGAACTTTCCCGATGCAAAGACAAGTAGGGAGTTCTTGTCGTCCTTGTCTTTCCATCTCATCCCTGGAAACTTTTCAACCTCGAAGGTAGCTCTGGATGGGAATGACGCTGCTATCTCGTCCAGGTCGATTCGTTTTCTTAAATTCCCAGACCATACCGCATTGACCAACCTGTATTCGATGGTCATTTGGCCCCCTCCCACTGCCACTC
>WJMJ01000079.1 GCA_014728035.1 Promethearchaeota archaeon
AACCACAACCACTCCCTTTCTCTATCTCGTTCTGATCTATGTTCTCATGGGTTTTGGAAACTCTCAAATGAGTGGCTCTTTCAACGCTTGGTTTGACAATAATTATCGGGTTGCTATGCCTGGTGATACTGACCGTAAGCAATACGGCGTATTTTGGGGAAAGGTAGGCATGCTATTCCAGGTAGTTGCTACAGCTTCGTTGATTCCTGGTGGAGTTCTTGCGGTTGTATTAGGTCGTCCTTGGGTCTTTCAACTTCAAGCAATTCTCAGTGTTGTAATCGCAGTAGTTGTTATGATTGTTGTTAAAGACTTCCCAGAAGTTGAAGCAATGCGAACAAAACGCCCATCAATGAGTGAATATACTAAACTACTCGGTTCGGGTGTGAACTTTCTATTCAGCAGTAAATTTGTCAAACATTTAGTCATCGGTGGTTGCATACTAATGTCTACTGCCATGGTTTGGGGTCAACTAATCTTGTTCCCCATATACTTCAGCTATCTCCTTACTGATGTAGCAGTTTCTAGCTTTAGAACAGTTCTATTCCTCCCTGGTGTAGCAACTGCAGAACGTTCAGGGGTTTGGGCAAAACGCTTTGAACCAAAGAAGTGGATTCCACGCTTCAGAGCACTTCAGTCTGGAGGTTTCATATTCTATATGGCCTTTGCAATTATCATGTTGGTTCTACCACCAACAAATACTGGTATTATGCTTCAACTCATAATTCCTTTTACTCAGATTGTATTTCTTGAGTTACCTGCTTCAAATGTTCTACCAATTTTATTCATGACAATGACCTTCGTATTCACAGGATTATTTGGTGGAATCGCTGAGATACTTACTCAGGCACTGTTCTGTGCACCATTGCGACAATCATTGCAATTCCGCAGATAGCACTCTTCGGGTGGTTGATTTCAGTGGTGGGCTTTCCCATAACTCTCGCACTAGTTAGTATGATATCCCTAATTGGGGTCGTTCTTGTGAGAGATGGATTAAGCCATCCAAAGCCGCTTATTGAAAACGAAACAGAAACAACTCTTATCTCCAAAGAGGTTCCAGCGGAGTAATTCGCTGGACCTCAACTAGCCATTTCGGAGAGTAATCTTACTCGATGGAGCTAAGATTACTTCTCCACCTCTCCTCTCTTTCTTCAATTATACCGTAATATCCATTCATTGCCGGACCAGGATTTACAATCAAAGTGTCTTGAATATAATCTGAGTTTCTACTCTCGTGGATATGTCCGCAGAGGAAAGCTACAGGATTATAGATTTCAATTATTTCTCTCATGGTCTTACTTCCCACCTGATCACCCGTATAGAGCCTATCAGTACTAGTCCCAAATGGAGGCACATGTGACACAATTACGAGTTGCTTAGATTTGTTAACTTGACCTAATAGCGAATGAGCTTTTTCTAGATAGTAAGACTCTGAGAATTCGTACATTCCTGGGAATGGTGTCGGTGTTGATCCTCCGAATCCAACAAAAACATAGTCATCCATTTCTGTTATGGCGAAATGGATAGATTTTGGAGGCATACTGCTGTGGTCATTCATTTCCTTTAAATCGCAATTTCCGGGAATCCAGTATGTAGGCACACCTACGACTAATAATCCCCTAATAATTTGGGATGCAGTAGAGATAGGACCAAAATTAGTAATATCGCCAGCAATCACTATAGCATCAACTTGCTCTTGCTGTGCTATCCTTGCTATTTTTGGAACTACAGGATACGTACCATGAAAATCTGTCAAGGTAATAATTCGCATTTTGCCTCAGATTGCATAGCTCTACTTCATGATATAAGCTAACTGGCAATCTGGTCATCGAAATAAATCTTCATCGTCAGTACGAAAAATATCCAAAGATGATTCATCGTGATTTGCAGTAAACACATATCCGCGAACAAGCACGATGGGTGTTCCCTCGGCACCTTGTCCCATCATTGGCTCTGCAGCAGAAGCAATCTCATCAATCTGACAAATTGTTGATCTCTCCAATTTTCTACCATATAGGTCTCGTTTTCCTATATTATATTTGAAAACATCAATTCCTGCACAACCAATGGCAATATTTACGCCTCCTCTTCTCCAAGGTCTCCCCTGAGTGTCTGTAATAACCACAGCAATTTTTTTCCCAGTGGCTTCAGATATTGTTTCTAGAATTCTTCTAGCACTTTTATCAGGGTCTTCTGGAAGCAATACATAGTGTCCTTTTTGAACATTTGATTTATCTACTCCTGAGAAATTGCAAATAAGGCCCGTCTTTGTGATTGTGATAAGAACTCTTTCATCTCTAAGAATTTCTTTGCTCTCTTGTATAGCTAATTCCACTTGTACTGGATCGAAGTCGTTTCTTTTTGCAATTTCGATTGCTTGTGGAGTAACCTTGATTGATTTTCCATCAATAACTCTCCCTTCTGATTTTGATACTATTTTGTGAGCAATGACCAAGATATCTCCATCTTCTAGACGGATGTCAGAATCTGCTAATGCACACATGATATTATCTTCAATTGAATTCGTTTCTGTCGTGAGAGGATAATTTTGAACTGATATTACCTCAATTCCCTGTTGATTGTCTTCACCACGACTCATTTTACGGCACCTATACTTACCAACATGGCTTTTTTACTTATAAAGCAATGAATTATTACGCGCAAATACCTAATCGCACGGGAAATACTAAATAAGATAGCTATTCAATCTTTGATTGCAATACTATATGTTGCGCATTATACAAAAAACTCTGGAACTATAAACACTAGTCTAGATATATACTTGCTACCCATAATTGGAGTGTAAAACATTGAGCGGATCAGGCGATATCAAACAGGGAACCATTGCCAAATTTATGAGAAAAAGGACTCAGTTAGTAGGTTTTGAAACGGGTCTAAACAAACATACACAGTATGCAATTGAGTTTTTGGATAATGCAATTGATGCATTAGAGAGTTGGTGGTGGAAAACCAAGAAGAAACCGCGATTACCTGACCAACTAGATGAGAAATACATAGAAGAGATTCGCGAAAAAATAAAGGATGATGTATATGATTCTATTTCTCTAAGTAAGAAATTAGAGAAAAAAGTTCGTGCGGGAAAACCTGTTGATATACCCGTTAGGAAAAAAGAATCCCTTGACGATAGAGTAACTAGATTTAGGAAATTCCTTGTACCTTTTAGAGGATTGATAAATCGACGTGAACCCCTTGTGGTGATGCAACTTACTGAAGTTTTCATGCCTGACCTTGTTCCACTTGATGACGAAGAAGGTTTCAAGGTATACGAATTTACTTGCTTTGATAATGGGGTAGGAATGGTTCCTTCTGATCTCGAAAAATTTGGTATATATCTTGCATCAAGCAAATCTGAGAAACTCCGTCAGACACGTGGTAGTCAGGGATTTGGTTCACCATCTGCTTTTAGTGATGCTCAGAATACAACAGGAAAACCGATTTTCACAATTTCACAAAGATTTACCGCTAAGAAAGCAACTGTAGCTGACTTTTACACTACTACCTCTAACACAAAGGATTACGTGGCCGGACCTATTCAAATGGAATTGCCGTTTAAACATGGGACGTATATTCGTTTGAATTATCTGAATATCCAATATCGGAGAGGTTATGCAGATACATACGCCGAGATGGCATCATTGTTGAACTCACATGTTACAATTGTCTTCATTGATCCTTATGGCGATGTGTACATCTATCCTCGTAGAGTCAACAAATTCCCTGAAGAACCAAAATATGCACAACCACATCCTGCAAGCATTCGAATAGGAGAATTTCAAGATTTACTGCGAGAAACAACTGAAGATTCCTTGTACGGTTTTCTCACTCGTGCATTTACCAGACTGAGTGCTGCGAAAGCAAAATCGATTATCAAGGCAACAAATAAGGAGTTACGAAAACGACATAAAGATACAATATCTACCCGTACGCCAACAGAATCGCTGTCAAAACTTGAGGTCGAACTACTTTACAAGAATTTCTCAAGTGAAGATTATATTGCGCCTCCAACAGACACGGTTGTTCCTGTAGGTGAAGAGGTCTTTGAACAGACAATTCAGATGGCCTATAATCCTGAATTTGTTTGTGCTGTTACACGAAAACCAACATCTGGAAAAGGCCTTTCGTTTGCGGTTGAAGTTTGTATTGCCTATGGGGGCGATATCAAACCTGCGACTTCTGCTACAATGGTCCTGTGGCGATTTGTAAACAGAGTACCAAAATTACGTGATAATAGTGATTGTGCTACTTGGAAAGCTTCGGCAATGGTTAATTGGCGAAATTACAAAGTGAAGACTTTTGATAATGGAATACCTCGTGGTCCAATAATGGTATTCATTCACGTATGTGGTGCCTATGTGCATGTTATGTTTAAAGGACAAAGCAAACAAGCTTTGGCTGAAGATGAGGTACTCCTAAAAGAAATTAAATTAGCTTTGGAACAAGCTGGTAGAAAGTTCCGTCGGTTTATTACAAAACGAGAACGCGCTAAACGAAAAGCAAAACGGGCTGGAGTTCTTTCAATGTATGCTGACCAGTTTGCTGAAAGCTTAGTGTCCATTGTGAATGCAGCTGATCCAAAATCGAAATATGATGCTGAGGTTGTGGCTAGTAGACTTAGAAGTTCAATTGCTGGGTATGATAGTCATCCTGAAGATGAAGAGGATGAAGAAGAGGAAGAAGAAAAAGAGCTTGTTGGAGATGATTCTGATTAGGAGGCTAGCAAATAATGGCCAGGAAACGGGAATCAACAACTATTCAATCAACGCTTGGCGACTTGGTAGAGGCCGAGTCTAAAACCATTTCAAAGAAGGGGAAAAAAACGACAAAACGAAAGAAATCAACAAGATCAACGAAATCCTCATCCAAGCTTGACATGAAGGACTTGCCAGGAGTCGGAGCTAAGACCAGAGATAGCTTGATCGAAGCTGGATTCAAGACAGTGGAGAAGATAGCTAAATCTAAACCTACTGCAATTTCCAAGAAGGTCGATGGGATTGGTGAATCCACTGCTGAAACAATTGTTGAAGCTGCGAAAAAGATGGTACAAGCTAGCAAGCCAAAGAAATCTCGGAAGAAGAAATCAACAGAATCCTCATCTAAGCTTGATATGAAGGAGTTACCAGGAGTCGGAGCTAAGACCAGAGATAGCTTGATTGAAGCTGGATTTGAAACGGTTGAGAAGATAGCAAAAACAAAACCTACTGCAATCTCCAAGAAGGTCGATGGGGTTGGTGAATCCACTGCTGAAACAATTGTTGAAGCTGCAAAAAAGATGGTAAAAGCAAGTACACCAAAGAAGACACGAAAGAAGAGCAAACCTACGAAGAGAACACCTTCTGCAGAAGAAGTATCAATTGGATTGGACGAGTTACCTGGTATCGGACCAAGCACGAAGGAGAAACTTATCGCAGCTGGTTATGACTCTCTATCTAAAATTGCATCTGCAAAACCGGCTACACTTGCCAAAGAAGTAGATGGTGTTGGGAAGAAGACTGCAAAAGATGCAATTGGTGAAGCTAAGAAACTCACAAAAAAGAAGCAACCAAAGACTCGTAAAAAGAAACCTAAACCTACTACTGTATCCGGTGATGAGCTTCGTTTGAAAGATTTACCGGGTATTGGAAAGAAAACAGCTGAAAAAATGGAAGAAGCTGGTTATGATTCAGTAGCACGGGTTGCTCGTTCAACTCCTGATTCAATTGCTAAAAGAGTCAGTGGGATAAGCACATCGAAAGCTAGTGAAATTATTGGTGTTGCAAAAGAGATGGTCAAAGCACAACAGATACGAGAAATTGATAGGCCGGATATTACTGAGAAAGAAGAAATATCAGAATCTGAAGATACTGAACCAGCTAAGAAGGAAGAGAAGAAGAAACCAAAGTCACAGAAAACTAAGAAAACCACGAAGACAAAGAAGACAAAAGAAAAAGAGAGTGATAAATCCAAAGTGACACCAAAAAAGAAGACTAAGAAGCGATCTAGAAAGAAAAAGAAGACTACTAAAACTCCACAACAAATTCTAGAAGAAAAAAGAGCGAAAATTGTCAAGAAGAAATCTGGATTACCCGTCCCGAAAACCATTATTGCCCTTACAAAAGAAATGAAGGCGAAATGGGACGCTGCCGATGCTCGTGAAGCGGCATATCAGGCTGGAGAATTATCTGAAGAAGAAATGAATGAAATTGAAGAAACCATAGAAGTTCTAGATTTAACTCGTAACGAAACCAAGGATAAAGTAGTTGATGTAGCTAGAGAGATACTCCAAGAAACTATGGTGACCGGCCGTCCTGCTTTTGAAATTCCTAAGAGGTCTTCTAGCAATATTGTATGGGATGAAATTCGAGATTTGCTTTTGTTAGGTATGGATACAGTTTCGAGACCATATCATTCTCTTGGAAGTGTAGTGGATGCTACACGTACTGCAAGAGTGATGGAAATCATCTATCAACTGCTTGAATCGAATTTGCATGCCACAAAACGTGAGGTTTTCTATAGTGACGTAAATCTCTTCCGCGACCAGAAATATAGTGACCGCATACTTGAGGATGTTGCATCAATGTTGCATACTACTCGTGATAGTATCCATGTTGTAGCATCTGCTAGAGGTTCTGCAATGGGTCGTGTTGTAATTCGAGATGGAGGTGACCGTATCGACCTTACTAAGATGGGTACGGGTGGTTGGGCAATCACACCATTTCTAGACCAGGTGGAAATTATCGAAAGCGATGCTGAATACATTCTTCTTTCAGAGAAGGACGCAGCTGTAATGCGTCTTGCAGAAGCTAAATACTGGAATCGAGAACCATGTATTGTTCTTACTGGGAAGGGTTCAGGAGATATAGCAACAAGAGCCTTTCTTAAGAAACTGGTTAAGGAACTTGAAATTCCTGCTTTTGCGTTAGTAGACTCGGATCCGTATGGGCATTATATTTACTCTGTATTTCTGCGAGGAAGCAAACGACTGAGTTACGAATCGCCATTTATTGCCACACCAGAGCTAAAATTACTTGGTGTACTCTCTAGAGATCTTGATGAATACGATATTCCAAAAGCGGTTCGAATACCAATGGAGCAGACTGACATTAAACGAGTCAAGGATATGATTGATGAACCATTTGTAAAGGCGAACAAAGAATGGGTTAAAGACCTGAAACTGATGCTTAAAATTAAAGAAAAGGCAGAAATACAAGCTTTTGCAAGCCACTCATTCAGCTTTCTAACAGATGAATATATCCCAACAAAACTAGAAACTGGGGACTGGATTTAGAACCAGTCCAATTTTCTTTTTTTATACTCTATCTATTGCAGGCAATAATTTCCTATTGAGATACTATGATAAGGAATGGTGATATTGTTAAACTATTGTGAAATGAGGTTGGATATATGCCTGTTAAAGATTTGGATAATCTTGAAGTTATTGATGCGCATGCACACTTTTTTACACACTCTATGCTAAAAGAATGGTTTTCAGATCCGGAAAATCTTGAGCGTATGAAGGCTCGTGTTAAATACCAAACTGATGTAGGTACTTTTGAGTTTCCTGAAGAACCGTGGGATACTGGAAAAATGTGGATTGATGAAATGGATAAATACGGCATATCCGCCATGGGAATGATGATTAGCCCTCAAGCATGGGATGAATTCAATGAAGCAAGGAACCGATTCCCAGGACGATTTCTGGGTTATGCTCACGTTGATCCTGAAGATAATCCTGTTGAAACCGTGAAACGAGCTGGAAGAGATGGATTTCAAGGAATCAAACTTTATCCTAGTTCTGGTAGTCATCATGTCTATGATAAGCTGTTATTCTATCCAATTTATGAAGAAGCTAGGAAACATAATCTCCTAGTAGTTATCCATTTTGGAATTACCATCGGGAATGAGGCAAATCTTCGGTATGGAAATCCTCTAGACATCCAGAAGCCTGCACTGGATTTTCCAGAGCTAAACTTCATGATTGCACATTTTGGTGCTGGTTTCTTTCGTGAAACACTGATGTTAATGTATCAAACTGAAAATGTAGTCATGGATAGTAGTGGTAGCAATAGCTGGATGAAATACCTACCTTACGATCTCTCAATACAGAAAATATTTGAAAAAGCTCTTCGGGCGGGAGCTGCTTGTAGAGTAATATTTGGAACAGATTCCTCATTCTTTCCAAGAGGATTCAGATACAATATATTAGAAGAACAATACAAGGCAGTTAAATCCCTCTGTCCACAATTATGTTATTCGGAGGATGATGTTTCACTTATATTCAAAGAAAATATCCTTCGACTTACAGATTTCGAGCTAGCAAAATAGCTAAGCTTCCATTATTTTCTTGTCGAGCTTACCGATTCTCTTTTCCTCGCCACCCAGTTTATATTTCTTTGCAGCCTCTTTATATTTTTTCAGAGCTGCTCTACTTTCACCTTTCTTAGCAAAATCATCGCCCTCTGATTCAAGTAATTTGCCCCAATCTTTGTAGCTTTCTCGAATTTTCTCTGCGCATTTGGCTCTCTTTTTGGCATCGGTAGTAAACATGAATATTTCCCGAGCTTTTCTATATTGTATTACCGCCCATTCATATTCATCTGATTTTTTATGTCTCTCAGCAAGATCATAATGGTCCTGAGCCATCTCACTATATCCTTTATCTATAAGATATCTACATTCTTCTACCATTTTTTCGTTCTCGGCTCTTTCATAGAGCTTCATAGCTTTTTCAAACGATTCTATTCCAGCTTCGAATTCTCTTTCTTCTAGGAATTTTTCTCCAGCTTCGATTCTAGCTTTTCCCATTGCTTCGTATACATACGGTGGATAGACAAATTCATCACCAGTTAAAGAAATGCCACAATTTGGACATGAAGGGGTATCAAGCTCTCGCATGGGATCCTCAATTTTGACTCTTTCAGGTTTTCCTACTACGACATCGATGAAATCTCTACTTACTCCTCTTCCCTCTGGGAATAGATGTGCAACAGCGTCTCGTGTTTCGTCCTCTTCACGTTTATCTGTGAATAGATGACTGGGCAATGATTCGGGTGTATCTACTACTTTTGGTGGTTCTACTTCTTTGAATGGCATACCTTCTTTGGGTTCTGATTCAACAGATTCCCATGTCAAATCCTCTTCTGCATGGTCATATTCTTTTACAACAAAATCTGGAGGTGTGTCAGAAACCTTTGGAGGTTCGATCTCTTTAAGACCTCCCATTTCTCCTTCCACCTCATCGACTTCCCATTTCAACTCTTCAGCAGAAGCGGGTATGGTAGGTTCGTCCAATGGTTTATCTTCGGGGAGAACTGGTTCGTCTTCTACCGTTAGCAAGTCCTCTGGAATATCCGGTAGAATTTCTTCAGGTTCTTCTTTTTCTGAAAGCGGTTCAGTATCATCATCTAAAAGCAATAATGCATCGGCCATTAACTCCTCATCACGCTCATCAAATCCCATTTCGTCAGTTGAGAGGTCGGGTTCACCTTTCTCGTCACTATCATGAGATTCAACATCTTCTGGAATTCTTGCACCACATTTTATGCAAAACGTTGATCCTTTTCCTATTTTTTGACCACATTCTGGACACAGTATTGATGAAGGCATAATATGACCTGCTTCAGTTCTATTTAGAGCTTGAAGGTTCTGTATATGAACAAATTTAGTATAATTACATGAGCTCACTTTACAAATGCACAATTGGAACATAAAGAGTTACATATGTGGCTGTTGTGATTATCATTCCTAAAGCTACTCCTCCAATCGCTTGAGGGAGCGAGTGCTGTTTGAGTTTTACCCGCGACCAGACTACTAGTATCCAAAGAACAATGACAGGTAAGGCAATTAATCCATAATAGAATATGAGTGCTGTACCAGGACCTCCTACCCCAGCTCCATGAACTGATATTTTCGATATTGTATTTGATAGAAGAACACCAGTTGTTACAGTTATGTAGGCTGCTGAAAGAATCCGCATAACATCGCATTGAAAGATTGCGTATACTACATATGATAAAACATAACAAAGTATAGCAAATATGAAAAATCCGTGACGATTTACCCTTTCTGAAACGTCCAAGTCTGTACTACCACGCATTGCTGAAAAGATGATTGGGGAAACTGGCAAGATAACCATGAACACTAAGCAAATTATAATACTCCCGCTCGGGTCGAGGATTGGTCCTAATCCTATGGGTGATGTATAAGCAATAATAATTCCTACATAAAGATTGATTAATGGAGCAGGAGTTAATCTTGAGATTATTCGAGCTGCTTGAATATGTTCTCCTTCTAGACCGATTATTTGGTCATTATACTGCATATAATTCTCAATCCTGATTAAAGTGGTGTAGTATCTTATTATTTGACTCTACTATTTGTTTAAAATATCTACATTTCGTAGTAGGTGTTTGTTACAGCAAACCTTTTTTTATCCTTTCACCAGTGTTCTGAATAGACGGGGTTTACAATAGAACCCTTGGGGATGTGCAAAAACATGCCAGCGATGCCAAAAAGAGAGATCTTCGAACAGATTATTCAGAATATCACAAGTAAATATCCTGACGTTTATGCTGCTTTATTCATTAGCCCCGAAGGATTCCCAATTAACAGCTGGGGTTTGTCAATGGAACGAGCTGAAGAAGTATCAGCACTGCTAAGTTCTTTAATTGGAAAAACAAAGGAAATTATTTTCCAGGTTAAAGAAGGAGCGGACATGCAATTTATTGATGTGCAAACAACTCAAGGGAGAATACGTATTGCTCCCCAACCAGAGTATATTTTGGTAACAATGGCACATGCATAGATTGTATAGAAATGGCATTTCCAATAGCCATCTCCAAACTCCTCAATATTTATAGAGAATCTTCGCATCATTTCTTATGGGGATGATATTTGGTCGATATTGCCTTCTCTACAGCAGGACTTAGTAAACGATATGGACTTACGACTGCATTAGATGATATTGATACTGAGGCACCATTGCGTTCTGTTGGTCTTCTAGGGCCTAATGGAGCAGGAAAAACAACTTTAATTCGTATCTTATTAGGAATTATTACCCCCTCATCCGGATCATTCAACGTATTAGGTCTTGATGCAAAGGATTCTATGAATGAGATTAGAGACCGAGTCGGTTATTCCCCTGAATTCTCTCCTATGATTCCAGATGTAAGTGCAATGAAATATGTTGCGTTTATGGGTCGTCTTTCAGGACTTCGTGGAGTTGAGGCTTCACAACGAGCTCATGATACACTTCATTATGTTGGTTTGGGAGAAGAACGATACAGACCTCTGCGTGAATTTAGCACAGGTATGATGCAAAAATGCAAACTAGCAGCTGCTCTTGTTCATGATCCTGATTTCATCATTCTCGATGAACCAACTGATGGACTTGATCCTAAGGGGAGAAAGCAGATGCTCAATCTGATTAAGCGTCTTTACACCGAGGAAGAAAAGAGCATCATGGTTTCATCACACCTTCTTTTTGATGTTGAGAAGGTTTGTGATTATGTTTTGGTTTTGGGCCAGGGAAAATTAATATCAGCGGGGAATATTTCCGACCTTTTGTTAGCTGACTCGGAAGTTTTACGAATTCGAGTCAAAGGCGACATTAAGCTTTTTGCTGAACACCTTAGATCTAGAAATCTAGAAGTTACAATTGAGAATTCATTTGTCGACATTACTAGAGTGGAAAATGTAGAGATGATTGTACTTGAAGAGATTCACAAAGATCCTGAGATAAGTATCCGATATATGGGTCGAAAGAGTAAGTCTTTGGAGGATGTTTTTGTATCAATTGTAGATGGGAGAAGTGATATGGAATGACTCAAGATGACCATGGCGAAGAAACTTATGTTCGCAAATTCGGATTCAGACGCTTTTCTGGAATTAGGCAGAACCGAATTTACAGGGTATTTTCTGTATCATGGTTCAATCTGATTGAAGCCATTAAGCGTTCGGGTTTTACCAAAATGCTATTGATTTTCATGTTTTTCTCATTACTCATTCAAGATGTTATACTCATTCTATTCAGTTCATTTCTTCCTTTCGGACTATTTGGAGAACTGACTATTGAAGAATTGTTTCGTGGTGGTTACATCGATTCGGTTTTAGGGATGGTTTCGTTGACCAATCGAGTTACAAGTCCATTGACAAGTGCCCTTGGCTTCTTTACCTCTCTTACCACTGTGACAACTAGCTTCATCTGGTTACTTCTTCTTGCTCAGATTGGAGGTGGCTTAATTGCTGATGACCGGTTGTATATGACAACCGAGATGTATTTGTCAAGGATTTCAAGATTAGAATATATTATTGGGAAATTAGGTAGTTTAGTAATTTTTTCGGCTTTGATTGTAGTGTTACCAGCTTTAATTCAATTCTTTTTGTTAGGAGGTGGATTAGGACTCAATTTACTCCCTCACTTGGACCTGCTAGGTTGGGCTTTAGGATTTACAATCAGTGCAGCTATTTTTCTAAGCTTATTCGTTCTTTCTATATCAAGTCTTACGACGAGAAGAAACTTTGCTAGTCTAGCCACTTTTATCTTCACCCTATCAATGTCGATTCTTCCCACTGCATTAGGTGGTGCCATTTCTACAACCTCGGTATTCTTAGCTTTGGATTTCGTCGGGTGTCTTGCAATTCTATCTCTTGTTGTCCTTGGATTTGATTCTGTATTGGTAAATAATAGAACTATTGCACTTTTTGATGGAAATGGATTTGAAGCAATTTTAGCAGTAATTAGTATATCTTTGGTTATTTGTGTTAGTCTACTGATTATTATCAACTTCTTGTTCAGGGAGGATAACTGATGAATGTAATAGAACTTGAAGATGTTTCAAAAGCTTACGGTGAGATAGTCGCTATTAGTAGGTTTACTATGAGGGTAAAATCTGGCTCTATTACTGGCTTTGTGGGACCCAACGGTGCAGGGAAGTCCACAACGATTCGAATCATAACCGGATTAGCGCGACCAGACGAAGGTACGATAAGAATCTTTGGAGAGGATCCATATGATAATCCTGGTGTGAAATCGCGTATTGGTTTTGTTTCAGAACATGATGACCTCTATCCTTGGGCTAGAGTTAAAGAATCTGTTAGTCTTCTAGCTCGCTTGTCACAACCTTTGAAAAGGGAGATTTCTTCAGACATTGATTGGGCAATATCTGCCGTTGGAATGCACAAATTCAAAGAACGTCCCGTTTCACAGCTATCAAAAGGAATGCGGCAAAGAGTAAAAATTGCAGCTGCCCTAGTCCATCATCCAGAACTCTTAGTTCTTGATGAACCAATGGGTGGTCTTGATCCTTTGGGTAGGAAAACTGTAATGGATTTACTTAAACGTTTGAACAAAGACGAGCAAGTTTCTATTCTGGTTTCAAGCCATGTTCTTGAGGAGCTAGAATATTTTGTGAATCGTCTAACTTTAATTCATAGAGGACAAGCTTTAGCAGAAGGAGCACCCGATCAGATTCGTAGTTTTATTTTCTCTTACCCTCATGAAATTACGTATTCAGCTAAGGAATCAGATATGAGTGAGATAAATAGTCAAGTTATTACGAAATCTGACATAGTTAGAACGATGTCGTTGAACCGATTAGAAGATGATATAATGGAGTGCAAAGTTATCACATCAAATCCAGAAGAATTCTATGATGAATTAATTAGAATCGCTGTTGAGTTGAAAGCTCCAATACTGTCAATTGATACTGAATCCGAAAGTGTAGAAAAGCTCTTTGAATTTCTTGTTTCTTAGTGGAGGAAGAATATTGGTCGAATCAGATACAAGTTTTATAGAAAACCAGTCTTTCATTGATAAGGGGAAACAAGTCATTGCTAGGGGATTCATTTTGGTTTTCACATTCATGAAGAGCTTTATGAAAGATCGGAAGAGTCAAATTCTTATCTTATTGGGAATCGCACCATCGATTCTTCTAATATTAATGGATATCAGTTTTCCTAGTTATTACGTTGCTGCTATTTTCTTTACAGATACTGTACAAACATTGTATATCGCGCTACTATTACCGTTGTTCGGATTATTATTGGGGACAGCAGCCTTATCGGAAGAGATTGAATCTCATACGATTGTTCAACTGGTAAGCCGCCCTATTCGCAGATTTGAACTAGTCTTCTGGAGATATTTTTCTACCGTCATCGCAAGTTTGCTAGTTGCAATTATTTCCCTAAGTTTCCTTTTCGTTGCTACTGGTAGTTGTGTCCTTCCAGATGGAAGTTTACATAGTAACTGGGGATTACATTTACTTCCAGGAAGCTGGTTGCTTTCATTGATATGTAGTGCTGTTTATTGTGCAATCTTCTCTTTGTTGGGAGTCGCTCTAGAAAAGCCTCTATTTTGGGGGGTAGTTATAACATTATACGAACAATTGTTGGGTGTTATTTTTTCATTCTTTGGAGGGGGTTTATTTTCACTCAGTGGACACATTTTTCTCGTAGGAGAAGATTTGCTTCCTTATGTCTATTCAATCCCTGATTGGTCAGTTGAAGGATCTGTTGCTTTGTTGTTGATTATTTCTCTGGTATCATTCATACTATCAGTAATCATCTTTCAGGAAAAGGATTTGTCTTGATAGTAGCTGGAGATAGATAACTATATCATCAAAACACTCGGATTCTTCCTTAGTGTCATTTTTATATCTTTGAATATCACTAAAATATGCCTTAGGCATGGTAAGAAGTGAGCGATAATCCATGCAAAGAGGGAGGTCTTGAAGATTTCACCGAAAAAAGATGAATCCGACGATGAAGTTGATTATGAGGATTTTGAAGAAGAAGAAGAGGAAGATGAGGAAGAAGAACTACCAGATTTCGAAATAACTGATTTGCCTGGTGTTGGTCCAGCTATAGGAAAACGCCTTAGTGAAGCAGGATTCAAGACAGTTGAAGCTGTTGCCGTCGCATCCCCTGGTGAGCTGGCTGCAGCAGGGTCAATTGGAGAAACTACTGCAACTAAAATTATCAAAGCAGCTCGTGAGATGCTCGATATTGGATTCGAAACTGCAGACCTCCTATTAGATAGACGAAGGAACGCAGGAAGAATTTCTACTGGTGCAAAGTCCCTTGATGACTTATTAGGTGGTGGTATCGAAACTCAATGCATTACTGAGATGTATGGATCATTTCGATCTGGAAAGACTCAGCTTGCTCATCAATTAGCCCTCAATGTGCAACGTCCTCCAGAAGATGGTGGATTAGGAGCAACTGCGATTTATGTTGACACTGAAGGTACATTTCGACCTGAACGTCTTGTGGATATGGCTGAAGCTGTTGGTATGGATGTGGCAAAAGTATTGAAAAATGTAATCTATGCTCGAGCCTATAATTCAGACCATCAGATTTTACTATGTGATCAGGCAATGGAGATGGCTCCCGAAAGAAATGCTAAACTTCTGGTCGTGGACTCTGTCATGAGCCATTTCCGAGCAGAATATACTGGAAGAGGAACACTTGCTGCTAGACAACAGAAATTGAATAAGCATCTACACCATCTGCAAAGAGGTGCAGAAATCAACAATCTTGCAGTATATATTACTAATCAGGTAATGTCCAAACCAGATGCATTCTTTGGAGACCCTACTGCTCCTGTTGGCGGTCATGTATTAGCACATGTTCCACAGACTCGTTGTTATTTGAGAAAATCAAAAGGCGAACGCAGAATATGTCGTTTAGTTGATTCACCAAATCTCCCAGAAGGAGAGGCAGTATTCTCAATCCTCAAAGAAGGAATACGTGACGTATAAGATTGATTGACCGGGAATCAACCCGGCTCAGTCTTCTTTTTATTTGAAATCAGCAGATTGAACTATTTCTAATACTCGGTTATTCCACTGTTCTAGACCTTCTGGATTCGAAGGATATTCTCTGTAAACCTTAGACATTTCTTTCATCAGTGAAGCTGCTCGCTGCAATTTTCTAAGAAGTCTAATATTACCAATTCCTCTTTTTACTCTCTTCAATTTTTCGAACATACTAAAAGACAAACCGTCACCACGATTGGCAGCCATGAGATCATCAGCCTCTAAGAGTCTTTTCTCAAAACCAAAATTCATCTCTTCGTCTGATACATCTTGTAATAGTCTCTTGAATATTTCTAGAGAAGCAAGTCTCTGTCCAAAGCCTGATTGAAATCTTAGGTTGTAATGCCAAAGACCCTTTGCAGTGAGTTCTCGTCTGGCAATCGCACGTTTTGCTACTTCCCCAAGAATAATCCCTGCTCTCATACCAGCTCCAATTCCGCCTCCATGAATTGGATTAACCTGTAGAGCACTATCCCCAACAAAAGCAATTCCATTTGCAACAAGACTCTTTAGTGGTCTACGAACAGGTACTGCTCCACCTCCTGCTTCAAGTACTTCACAATCAGCTAGGAGTGGATATTCATCCTTGAATCTGAAGTAGTATGGTTTTGGAGACCCTTTTCCTTCTCCGCCAGTAATACCAACTCCAACATTTACTTCCTGCAACCCCTTTGGGAATACCCACGCATATCCAGAGGGAGCATATTTGCCTCCAAGAAATACACCTGCAATTTCAGGTTCATCCATAGGTGATTTGAGTTTGACAATTTCACGGTAACATAGAGCTACATCAGATTTCTCGATTTTCTTCTCTATGAGGTCTGAGTCGATTTTTCTCTTGATGACACCTGCAAATCCACTAGCATCGATAACTAATTTACAGTCTATTTTCTTCTCCTCTTTTTCATCGAGTTCCTTGTACTCTATGCCAACAACTTGGTCACCTCGCATCATTGGCATTGTTGCGTGACAGTCGGAAAGAAACTCTACACCTGCTCGCATGGCATCATTTAGTAGTCTTTGTCCAAAATTTAAACGATGAACAGTCCAACCATCAAAATCAGTCCACCCTCTTACTCTTAGTTCGTTGTCAAGGCTTGGAGGATATACGTCTGCACCATCAATACTTGATGAAATCTCATCCAATTCTGGGTAATCTATACCAGTCGCATCGAAATGTGATTTACTTATCTCATCCCCACATACTTTTTGCCCTACCAAAAATCTGGGCTTTCTGTCCATGAGAACTGTTCTTAATCCCATTTCTGCACATCTTCTTGCAGTAACTGATCCTGCTGATCCTGCTCCAATTACAACTACATCGGCTTTTTTCAAGGTGGGTCAATCTTTGATTGAACTTCTCCAATATAAACTCAAGTGTAGTTTGGTGTGTCTTTCCAGTCGCAACTATTATCAATGAACTAATTTGGCTGATGTTGTGATTGTATGAACTCGTTAGTAGTAACAGGTCTCCAATGGGGCGATGAAGGAAAAGGTAAGATTGTTGATTTTTTATCTGACCGTTTTGATATTGTTGCACGCTTCCAAGGTGGCAGTAATGCTGGACATACTGTCATAGTTGGTGATGAAGTCTTCAAATTTCGTCTTATGCCTACTGGTGCTGTTAGGGGAAAGAAAGCTGTCATTGGTAATGGAGTAGTACTTGATTTAGAGGTATTAGACAAAGAATTCGATAGTCTTAGAGGAGCTGGAATTACACCTGACCTCCGTATCAGTAATAGAGCACATATAATTACGCCTTATCACATTCAGATTGATGCTTTGCAAGAAGAATTGAAGGGTTCTGACAAGGTTGGTACTACTAAGCGTGGAATTGGTCCTACATATTCTGATAAAATATCTCGAACTGGTATTCGTGTACAGGACCTTTTGGATGCAACCGAAACTAATACTTGGGAACGTTTTATCAAGCACACAAAGCATCGCTTGAAGAGCTTTTCATCATCTGATCTTTCAGTTTCTCAAGAAGATGCATTTGAATCTTTAAAATTACTTATGGAAAAATACGCATCATATGTATGTGACACGGGTCATTTTATATCTGAAGCATTGACCTCCGGAAAGAGCATTCTTTTTGAAGGTGCTCAAGGTACACTACTTGATATTGACCATGGAACTTATCCTTTTGTAACCAGTTCCAATTGTATATCTGCTGCTGCTGCAATTGGCAGTGGCATATCGTACAAGTCACTGGGATTCGCGCTAGGAATTTGCAAAGCATATACTACTAGGGTTGGTGCAGGCCCCTTCCCGTCTGAACTTGATGATGAAATAGGAATAACTATGCTTGAACGTGGTGGTGAATATGGTACAGTAACAGGTCGGGCAAGACGGTGTGGTTGGCTTGACTTGGTTGCATTAAAATATGCTATTCGAATCAATGGCACTGAATTTCTCGCTTTGACTAAGATTGATGTTCTATCTGAAATTGACACACTCAAACTATGTGTTGGATATGAAATTGATGGGTGTGAATTAGACACATTTCCAGCAAGCACTTATCAATTACAAAAGGTTAGACCCATCTATCGTGAGTTCTCTGGTTGGGGGCCAATGAAAACTGATGATTGGGACTTGATGAAATCACATGGTATCAGTATGCTTCCTAAAGAAACTCAAAGATACATAACCTTCATTGAGAAGTATACAGAAACCACCATTGGGATTATTTCGTATGGCCCTGATCGTAGTGAGACTGTAATCCTCAATGATGATTATCTTCCTAAATATGCCTGAACTCCATAATAACGATTGATATTATGATAAACAAAAGAATGATTCCAATGAAGGGTGGCATCCAGTTCAGAAAGATTCCAAAATATTGAGTAATTATCTGTGGAGTAAGTACTACTGCGATGAGATGTGCATATACTGCAAAGAATCCATATATTGCAAAGATTGGATAAATGAGAGGCCCACCTCCAATTACAAGAAGCAATATAATCACTGCCAATTTGCTCTTTGTTGGATCTAACAATGGAATTGGTATTGCATCTTCATCGTCAATCCGAAAGTAGTAATATGGTAGAAATGTCGGCATTCTTATTCTTATCAATTCCAATATCTGTATTCCTAGTTGAACTGAGAGAAGAATTAGAGTGTGCCCAATCATGTATCCAAGGATGAATAGATTAAGAAAGGGAATGTTATCAAACGGAACTTGGAGACTCTCTATAACCCCTACTAATACGCAAAAATTGATGAAAAAAAGAGTAATATGTCCTAGAAATCCTTTCAGTATCTGATTTGTAGTAGCCATTTGATTCAATCCCTGCTGGCTTTCATTCATGTCATCTTAAAGGGTTTTGATGAAGAACTTCTAGAATCAATACCAAGCTGTTTCTGTTTTTCAATGGTTCTACTTACCAAATCAGTGAAAAGTTCTGTAATGTTTTCTCCCGTTTTTGCTGATGTTTCATAATGTTTAACGCCAAGCCAATTACTAATCATTTCTCCGGCTTCTGGTGGCACTAATCTGTCTGACCTATCTATCTTATTAGCTACAACTGATACAGCAGCATTGGGACAGACTGTAATAAACTTTGTATACCATTCTCCCAAATCAAGAAAAGTTTGGGGCCGAGTTACATCATAGACAATTATTGCCATTGTTGCACCAGCCATATACCTTCTACGCAATTCATTATAGGTGGGTTGACCAGCGAGATCCCAGAGAACAATTCTAGCAGACACTCTGCTTCCATCGGGCATTTCAACATCTACATTCTTTACAGCAAAAGTGGTTCCGATGGTCATAATGTACCGTTCACTGAAACTATCTTCTGTATATCGCTTGATACAGGATGTCTTGCCTACAGCACCATCTCCAAGAGCTACTAGTTTGAACATGTGGGAGATTTGTTCTGTTGACACGGCAGATTCATCCTAGACTGGTTCAAGTTATTAGAGTTGCAACCAACATTTAATCATTCTGGATAATGTATAAATGATATATGAATATTCATTGCTTGTGCATAACTATTGCAATTGCTAATGAATTACACTGTTTGAGCGAATTTGAGAGTTAAAGCACCAAAGGCTTTTCTTGACGGTTTGCTACCTCATCTTGAGTATAGGTATTATTGGTGATGAATTATGGCTGAAGAATTTCTGGGTCGTTTAACTGAAATTGAAAAGAGTATCCAAGGGCTTGGAGAAACGCTGAAAAGAATGGTAACAATCCTTACTACTGTTACAGAGGTCAAGTCTGAATTAAGAGTTGCAAAAACTGAGATTATTGACGCAATAAATTCTAGTGCTACTAGTGTTACTCCCCCTCCATCTACCGAAACCATCAGTAGTGAAGATATAGCACAAACTGTGAAGGGTGAATTCGAAGAACTTTACACATTCATTGAAACTTCTATCAAGAGTATGAAGGAGGAGATAATGGAAGAAATAGACAATCTACCTACTCCCGCTCCTGCCCCTACTGTTACTTCTGAGGCAAGCAGCATCCCAGCACAAACTCCAGCTGGCGTTAGTACTCCGCCAGATAAAGCAATGAAAATTGCTGATTTACTTGATGATATTATTGGATCATTGAAGATGGGCTGTGTTGCAGGAGAAGTATTAGAACTCATGAATGAAACCAAGGGGGAAATCCAGAAGCTTGTTGAAAGCGATCCAATTACCGTGAAAATTGACAAGTGGGCTGGCATCGTCAGTAGTTATAGCAAAAGACATGAAGTTAAAGCTAGAGATGTATTGGCTATAAAGAAAGAGCTCCGTGAGGAAATTAAGAAATATCGTCCGTAGTCAATTTATCCCATAATGTACTCTTATCTATTCCTCAGAGTCCTCGGAAGGTTCGAAGGCCTCCGAGGCTCCATCAGCTATCATTTTCATGGTAGCTAGAACACGAAGGAGGTCTCCTGCAGTTACAATCCCTACCATTACTTCTCCATCAATTACTGGGATGTGTTTATTTCCAGTATTATTCATCAACAAAACCACTTGGCCCAAGTCCGCATCGGGCCCAATCGATACAACCGGTGAGCTCATTATATCTTCTAGATTCAAAGAGTGATAAACGTCATCTGAGAGTAATTGTGCTGCTATAATATCACGTTGTGTTACTATTCCCGTTACAACCTCATTCTTAGTAACAACCAGACTGCCAATATCCTCAGCAGCCATTAATTTTGCAGCTTTCACAACTGGTGTATCCACTTCTGCAGTGATGATAATTTCGGTCATGAAATCTTGGACTTTCATTGATCATTCTCCAATGGATCTTGATTATGATATCGTTATTATAACTCGGTTCGCGACTTTTCAATTAGTGTTCTCTTCAAAATTTTTTCAGCAAGTGTTTTGAACACAGAATCTACAGATTCACCGGACTTTGCTGAAGTTTCATAATAACTAGCTTGGAACCAGTCTCGCAACATTATACCTGGCTCAACCGGAACCATTCTACTATCTTTCAAATCAATCTTATTTGCACAAATACATACGTCGGCCTCAGGACATGCTTCCCGAAATGATTCAAACCAGTTATTCATCGCCATGAAGGTTTCCGGACGTGTTACATCATATACTATAACTGCTCCTGCTGCACCATTCATGAATTGACGTCTTAATTCTCTATATGTTGCCTGTCCGCCCATATCCCACAATACAAGTCGTACGTTTCTTTTCTCACCGTCATCGGCTATTACTACTTCATCATTTGTGGCAAAGGTTGTTCCAATTGTTTGTTTATATTCCTCATCAAATACATTTTCAGTGTAACGTCGGATTAATGCTGTTTTTCCAACAGATGCTTCTCCTAATAGAACTACTCGAAACTTATATCCATCAAATCCTTCCCCGTATGAAACACCTTTACTTGAGGTTCTATCATTGTCCGACACGAGTATATCTCCCTATCTTACGGTTAGTCAAAAGCGTTCTATATATTTTTTTTAGTTTTGACTATTTGTGGCAGTTTCTATTCCTTAGTATCTTTCTTAACCCTAAAAAGTATACGTGGGAGAGAGTCTCTCTCCCCAATAGTATTACCATTGATTATTTCTTGGCAGATTCAATTCAAATCCGACGACAGGCATTCCAATTTTAAATGCTTGGAGAACTTCGGGTGCGATTTCTCCAATAATACCTCTTGATTTCTCCTTGATTATAATTTCAGCACATCTACCAGCAATAAATGAGGGGTCTTCTTTTCTCTTGAATTCAAAGTGGCCCCGAAGACCGAGATTTCTCAATAGGAAACCCACCTCATTAATCAAATCTGTTACATTCACAGTGGTGTCACTAGTAATACCACATATTGCAGGAATCTGTTGACATCTTGTTTCTGCTCTTTGGTCAGGAATTACTATATCTCCCACTTCGAAGACTTTCTGTGGATAATCTGCATGTTGATTTTGTGATGTGAAATCTAGTAGAACTGGAAGCAAGGAATTCCGTAAGATGGAATAGTCTCTGCTTTTTGGATTTGAAGTTTTCACCAAGGCTCTATCACGATTCATCTTTTCGTTCATAATCTCAGGAGAACTCATAATGAAACTGAGAATCTCTTGATATCCGATTCCAATCATTAAGTCTCGTGTTTTATTTTTTAGTCGAGATATGGGAAGGAGTTTTCCAGTTGTCATTGTTTCTGGCATTGTTGGCTCAATATTATTGAATCCATAACCAATAGCAATATCCTCAATGATATCTACGTCATGAAGGATATCCGTTCTATATGCTGGTACCTTTACTTCAACAGATCCATTTCCAATTGATTTTGCACCATAACACATTCTTTTGAGTGCTTTGACAATTTGAGTTGATTTCAAATCTAAACCCAGTAAATCTCTTACTTGATCCCGATGAATCTCTCTAATCTTAGGTGAAAGATCGGGGGTTTCCCATATATCACCATCAGGATATCTGATGGTTACGGATTGTACTTTTCCACCTCTTTCTGCAATAGCAGCAGTGATGATATTCAATGCTTGATTAACGGTTGGTATATGGGTTCCTGTTACTTCTACAAAGATATCTTGGGTTGTTTCTGTAATCCTACCTAAGTCATTACTATTGATTACTGGGGGTAAACTAAGAATCCCATCATCAGAATCGATGAGGAGTGGCCATTTCTTGAAATCAGAAATAATTGGACCAAATATTATTCCTTTATCATGTTCTTTCATGATAGTCGGACCGTTCATTACTTTTTCATGACCTAATGGCACGAATTGGATTTTCTTTGGACTTTCAAGCCGGTAATGAATTGGGAACTTGATATCTTCGTACACATACAAACCAATACTAGCTTTCTTTCTGTTTCTTCCATGAGTTGCAGTCAAACTCTCTTGCAGGTGCATATACTCCTTTACAAGTTCTTCATCAATTATAGCACCTTTGATGATACTACATGCAATATATGGACGAATCTTCTCTAACCCCTCACCTACAACTATCTCCTTTCCTGACTTTGTTACTTTCATTTTAGGGAGTCCTTTCTGGATTCCCATGAAAGATTTTACTGCTCTTGCAATACCCTCTGCAGAAAGCATATCCTGTCTATCTGGATTGACTTCTATCTCTATATTATTCCCGTCTATTTTTTCTATCTCTGCTTTTATCAAGAATAACGTATCTTCTAATTCTTCTATTGATAGTTTTTTTCCAATTAGGTCAAGGAGACTATCTAATCTACATTCTACAATCATATCGCTCACCTATGGTATGAAATATTTCCTTCTTATCCAACTCAGGTCTCGGGAGTAGAGTTCTCTAATATCATCTATTCCCATAGCTGCCATGTATAATCTACCTGATCCAATTCCCCACGCAAGAACTGAATCTTTGATTCCCAGAGGATATGTTACTTCTGGCCTGAAAATTCCTCCAGGTGCAACTTCAATCCATCCAAGTTTATCGTGTTTTGCAAATCCTTCTATGCTTGGCTCTGTGAAAGGAAATTGACCTGGTTTGAATTTCAACTTCTTAATTCCTACACGGGTACAAATTTCTCTGATATATCCCATTAGGTCTCGAAGAGTGAGTCCCTTATCCATTATAATACCTTCACATTGATTGAATTCCTGTGCATGTCGTGCACTAAGGGTCTCAGATCTGAAATTTCGTTCAATAATGAACATCTTCTGAGGTGACTCTCTATGTTCTGATAAATATCTGAGAGAAACTGGAGTTGTGTGTGAACGAAGACAGAGTCTAGTAGTTACTTCTTTACTGAATGGGGCCTCCCAACCAATAGAACCTGTATCTCCTCCGTCTTCGTGAACTTTCTTCACCTGTTTGTAATGTTTCTCGTCGATGATGGAACCATGGTCATAGGGTTTGTGCACTCTGAATTGGTCCTGTTCTTCTCTTGCAACATGATCTTGTGGTACAAAAAGAACATCGTTATTCCAGAATTCTGTTTCCACATACGGTCCAAACCACTCTGTGAATCCAAGACCAATGAGAATTTCTCGAAGCCAGTCATTGAATTCCGCATAGGGGTGTTTTCTTCCATAATTGATGTGAGGTGGTTGAATTTCTACATTAAATGGTTTGAAATCCTTTCCTTTCCATTTTCCTGTTTTAAGAATCTCTGCAGACAGGTCCGCAATGCCATCAATTGTATCTTCAAGAAGATCGGAGATTTCTTCTTCTTTATCTTTGATGATTTCTGTTTCAAATTTCTTGGTAATACTAGACAAGATGAGCTTTCTATCCTCGGCAGTTTTAATGCCTTTTGCGAGTGACTTTGGGATTTCTTCTTTTGAACTCAGCTTTGTCAATATTGCTTCGACATCTGAATTTGCTTCATCAGTATTTGTTTGAAAGAGGGTTTTCCCATCAGACTTTGTAATTTTTAGCCAACCATTTTTTCTTGACCAGCTTATTGCGATTCCTTTCTCTTTTTGAGATATTCCTGCTCTTGAAACTGCTTCATCCATGGTTGCCTGCCCTCCAAGTTCCTTAACGGCCTTGAAGAGACGAACTTCAGGAAGTCCTTTCTCTGCGTATGTTCTTCCTTCATCTGTCAGTGAGTAAGATACTATCTCAATGATTTCCAATTCCACAAGTTCTCTTTGAGCAAGTGAATTAAGAATCGATACGATGCGTTCTTCTTTTTGTCCAAGATGTTCAGCCAGTTTTGAAGCCTCGATTCTTTTACTTATCTCAGTTAGTTGAGTTAGAACCGACCTCTCTCCTTCTGTCAGCTGCTCATTCATATATCACTCAAAACTCCTGTTACTCTATAATGGTGATGGGGAATAGCCATTAACGGTTTATCAACTGGATAGAAAGAATCACTTACTAGAGTGATGTAAATTGGCGGTACATCCCTTCTTCACCTGTTAAATGGAATCAAATATGTTTCCTTTTAAAATCTTCTTACAAGGTAGGTTTTCACGTACATAGAAGAATTAATCATATTTTGAAAAGGGATAAAGAAAACTCTGAGGTTGACACATGGTTAAACTGTTGGATGCTATCGTTGTCGTGGATGTAGAAGCGACTTGTTGGGAAGGTAAGGCACCCCAAGATCAACAAAGCGAAATTATAGAAATTGGACTATGTTTACTAGACTTGGATAGTCTTTCGCTTTCTGAGAAATGTGGCATCTTAGTTAAACCAATCATGTCCAGCGTTAGCGATTTCTGTACTAAGCTAACAACACTAACGCAAAAACAAGTAGATAAAGGAATATCCTTCAAAGAAGCGTGTGAAATACTAATTGAGAAATACCATACTAAGAAACGAACATGGGCGAGCTATGGGGCTTACGATCGGCTGCAATTCGAACGTCAATGCAAATCTTTTGGTATCCCCTATCCATTTGGTTCAAATCATATTAACGTGAAGAATCTTTATGCTTTATTAACCAAAAAATCACGTGAAGTAGGAATGAAAAGAGCTTTGGATGAATTAGGTATCTCTTTGGAGGGAACTCATCATCGAGGACAGGATGATGCCTGGAATATTGGTAAAATTCTTCTGAAGATATTAGATACTGCTAGGTCTTTGTAGCGGTGCAATCGCTAATTGTATAAGACATAATGTTAAAATACCGTCCCAGAAGCTTCTAATCCGATTACAGTCGGAGACCTCTTATTCTTGACGTTATCCGTCCTACAGCTTTGATTAGAAAGGTGAAACATACTGAATATACAACGACATCAACTGAAACGCAAAATTGCGAAACTAAAGGCGTACAAAGGTCGACATAGTTCATTTACCACATTGTATATTCCACCATCCAAAAATTTGATTGATGTAATCAGTTTTGTTCGTGATGAATTGGCTGGCGCTGAGAATATCAAAAGCAAAGCAAATCGCAAAAACGTTCAAGATAATTTGAATGCTA
The DNA here is from genome assembly GCA_014728035.1 of Promethearchaeota archaeon. Classification (GTDB taxonomy): domain Archaea; phylum Asgardarchaeota; class Thorarchaeia; order Thorarchaeales; family Thorarchaeaceae; genus SHMX01. The sequence continues at coordinate 26,149 of WJMJ01000079.1, forward strand.
TTCTTACTGAACTTACCACTATCTCCGACCTTCCTGAAAATGGGATTGCTTTCTTTTTTGGTATTATCGAAGAAGGCGGAACAACTGAAGAGATTCGTGAAATCGTAGTCCCTCCAGCCCCAATTTCTCAGTTTATCTATCTATGTGGTAAAGAGTTCATCACGGAAGAACTCGAAGATATGGCTCAACCAAAAAGTCTGGTAGTTATTGTTCTTATTGAAGGTGGAAAGATGACGATTGGATATCTTCGTGGAAAGAGTATCGAGCTAATTCGGGATGATGATTTCTATATCATTGGGAAAACTCGTGCTGGAGGTCAGAGTGCAAAGAGATATCTTCGTTTAAGAGAGGAACGTATGGATGCGTTCTTCAAGCATGTAGCTAAGACACTCAATGAATTACTTGTTGATAATGTTGACAATGTGGATGCTATCGTTTTGGGAGGAAATACAATTCGAGCTCAAGAGTTTCTTGAACGAGGTGATCTTGACTATCGTCTTCGAGAAAAGGTTGTAGAGAATATTATTCCAGTGAGTGTCATTGACGAAACTGGCCTTTATCAAGCAATGAAAGAAGCATCAAGGCTCTTACGAGAAACGGAGATTTATGCAGAACGTGAGATGTGGGAAAGTTTCATGCAAGATTTGATGAAAGGCCATTCTACAGCTGCATACGGTGAAAAGGAAGTCATGGATGCATTACATCAAGGACGTATTGATACAATTCTGATATTGGAAGGAGACCCACGAATTGATGAATTAATAGATGAGGTAGAAAATTACGGGTCTGAAATTATGATATTCTCCCCTCAAACTGAGTCTGGTGCCCAATTGAAATCCTTTGGTGGTATAGCTGCAAAATTGAGATGGTAACACTACCTATCTTTTGGTACCTTTGGGATGTCCTTCAGAGTCTTAATATCTTCAGACCATTTAGTAATTTCTTCAAGAATAGTTTCCATGTATTGGCTAAGTGCATCATAGAATCTATGTAGATGTTCTGAACGTAATTTTCCAGACTTTGATCTATAATCATCAACTCGTTTTGGTAATCCTTTTTCCCACTTTTTTAGAAGCAATTCAGCTTTTCTATCTTTTAGCAATTTTCTCGCAAGTCTGCTTTTTGAAGCTAATTCTATTAATTCTTCAATACCTCTTTGTATTGATATTGTATTTACCACTAATTGCTTTGCATCAGCTTTCTTATCAGCACTACGAGAAGAATAGTATACATACTTGAGGTCTCGTTTTACTAGTAATACTTGGTTTTGGAAGCTCCTCAATTCGCGCATGGTATTACCTCTGCATACAAAGACATTATTCTTTTGCTAATAGATTGAATATTGGCAAATTCCGTTTTTAGAATATGGGCACGGTCTGCACTTTTCGCCTGGTTCTGCTATTGGTTTTCTAGAACCAAACCAAATCTCATCCAAGCGTTTCAGTTCTCTCAGTATCCATTTTTGGTCATACTTCTGGGTGAAAGCTTCTCCAAAATCACATGATATACAATCTGTTGTATTTCTATTGTTTTCACAACGAGCGGCATGCTGTTGCAAACAATATATTATTACTAGTTTTGTTTTCGAGCAGGAGGCGCCGCTTTCTTGAATCGCTTGAGCATATAATGCAGCTTGGAACATGTCTTCTTTTCGAGCTTCTCTTGGTAGGTATTTGATTGGAAACTTTCTTTCTATCATCAGGTCAAGAATTGGTGCCTCTTCAAAATGAAGAACGGCCTGGTCAAATCTACCTTTGTATCTATGGCCAATTGAAATTACTGATTCTTCACTAAACAAAAAATATTGCTTATCCCTGACCTTGGAGGGTGTTTGTTTGAGAAATGAATTGAGATCTATACGTGCTGGTCTAGCTCGGAACATAATGGATTTAACCGAACCTGGGATACCTCCTGAAATCAGAATTATAAGAATGATAGTGCATATAATAAATAATCCAAGGAACAATGCAGACGACAAGTAATCACATCCAAATCCAAAATATTGCAGAAATAATAATGATGACCAATAGCAGTATGAGAATCGTCCTGTTTGCAGCTGATTTTGATACTTCTACAGCAATTTTACTGTGTAAACGTGTTCCTCCACGACTTGCTTCCGATGAAGTTCCACCGTGTAATTGTTTAAGAAACAAACGGTATTCACAATAGAATTGAATCCTAAGATCGGATACATTTCTAAATGAAGATATTCCTTTTCGATCTGTTTTATTCACGAACTTGCACCTTCTTTTTGTGTGGATATCCCTTGAAAAGGTACACTACTATTTTCGTTGATATATTTGAGAGTTGGAATGCTCAGAATTACGAATATTAGTGGAACAACTAAAGCTAACTGCAAATTCCATCCTGGCAAATCTGCAAAGAATCCAGTTAGTACTGGCCCAACTGCCCCACCAAAGAAGGTAAAAATAGCTGAGATACCAAATAGTCTCCCTTCCATTCCAACCGGAATTATTTTCGCATAGAGTGCTCTAGTAAGAGTAACATTCCCACCTAGTGCAAAACCAGCAACGCATGTAACCGCGATAATTGGCATTAGCGCACCAAAAATAACAATGCTAGCAAATCCAACTGCCCACACTCCTAAGTTAATCCCTTGAATTCTAACTATTCCATATTTATCTCCTAAATGTCCTTGAGCGTATCCCCCAATTATTGCAAAAGGTAATGCTAATCCTACGACAAAAGCAATATTGTCCAATGGAATTAATAGTACCTGATTTGCAATCAATGATGCAAAAGTCATAATAGTTGAAATAGCATCCCCCCATAGAATTGAACCTAGCAAGTACATTTTGATTGATGTGTTATCCTTAATCTCATGAAGAATCTCTGCCAAGTTTGGATTTTCTATTTGGGCTTCCTTCGGTAAATCTTTCAATAACACTGCTGGAATTAGTGCAAATAGGATAAGAAATAATCCAATGAAAATCAATGCATGATTTCTTGATGCCAATCTTTCTATTATGACTGCTCCTCCCGCGCCAATTGCACCACCAATATATCCGAATACTATACCAATTCCTGAGAGCGCCCCCATATTTTTCTCTTCTCCTTCAGATGCTAGGTATGAATTTACTGCAGTCCAACCAGTCTGGATTCCTATTGACATCAGAGTGAACAACAGGACAAGACCCGAAAGAGAAGTGTTCAATCGCGTCATCATTATTATTGATAGACCTGCAACAAGCACAGAAATCAAAATCAGTATTCTTCTGCAAAAAGAATCTGAAGGAGCTCTATCTATTAGCAAACCAACTATAGGTGTCCACAACGCAGCGATTGACCCAGTAACCAAAGGTAATACACCAACCAGTGTATTAGTTCCCCCTGCACCAATAATCATCAAAGGCAAATATAACGCATTTATTGCAAATGCAACAGGTGTTGATGCAAAGTCATAAAATGCCCAGATTATTTTTTCGCGCTGACGCATGAGTTTAAGTCTCCATCACTTTTTCTTCTTATTGTCGATTTTTAATTGCTTTCCAGGGGGGAGAAACGAGAGAGCTTTATTTATATGAGACTAAAGAGAATTCATAGAATAGCAGACTTCCTCAAGGAGTCAAAGGGGAACCGAACAGGTGAAATAATAATGTCTGATACTGACTATGAAGGAGCCACTGCGGGACGAGTACTTGTGTACGATGATAGCGAAACCGTGACCTTTCCAAAGAAGTTCAAGGAAGCAATGGGAACTGAAAGAGGTCTTATGGTTCTCGTGTATAAAGATCGCTTAATCAAACTCTTCCCTCTCGAGACCGAAGATGTAAAATTCCTCTCTCTTGAGATTGGCAAACTAACTAATGATTTCTTAACAACACTCTCAAAGATTTTCAAAGAGAGTGGTCTTGTAGATTTACTATTCTCGACTGGTGTGTGTTTGCGTGGCACTAGATGTTTTTACGAGTGTTACTTCAACCCAAAACAGCTTAGTACTGATATTGACAGTTTAAGACAGAAACTTGAAGGTCTTAGTGGAGTCAAAAATATCATCATTGAGGATGTTCCAGTATAAGCTCTAGTACCTTATTTTGAAGGAAAGTCTGCGGGCGATATTCGCCCCTATCTTTCTTCTTCAGCATGTCGAAAGATATTTCTAAAAACCACCTCTGAAAATTCCAAGGGATTCATACTATCGTTCACTAAGAAGAATAACAGAGGATTCGGATATGCAAGAGATTGTGCAAATTATTACAGATCTTATTTATCAGGGTTATCTTGGTCTGTTTATTGCTTGTTTTATCATTAACATGATACCTTTCCTATCCCCCTCCAATATGGTTCTCGCTGGTGTTGCTTCGTTATTAGTTCCTTCAATGCATTGGGTTCCTATTGGTATAATTGTTGCAATCTCTGCGACTATTGCAAAATCTATTCATTATTATGTAGTACGTGGTTCTCGAATGGTTCTCTCAGAAGAGAGAGTTCAGATGTTGGAGAAAGAGAAGGAACGGGTTGAAAAATATGGAGCTTTAGCTCTATTCATCGCTGCTGCTTCTCCAGTTCCCGATGATCCACTAATCGTTTATGTTGGTCTCACCAAATATAATTTCGGAAAATTCCTAATTAGTTATTTTGTAGGAAAAGTGGCAGTAACACTTGCAGGAGCATTAATTGGGTATTCAATTGGTTCATATTTCGAATCAGCTCCAATTGTAATCGCATCGATTGCATTGACCGCTCTTATTACTGGTATTCTATTCAAACGGAAAACTGAAGATGAAGAATCAGACATGTTGCAAGATTACGTTGAATCTGCGACACAACCTCAGTCTAAAGATTCCAAACAAGATTTGGAATATGAATGAAAACAAGAAATGTTCACGGTTCGTAACTCTTAAGAACCTTACAAGATTCATTTCCTCAGATGGTGTTTTATGACTGGAACTAGCACAACTGAAGTCACTTGTGTCAAATGCAAACGAGTTTATGAAACAGAAGTCATTGACCACATTGACCTTTCAGAAGATCGCGAACTCATCAGAAAAATAAAATCCGGAAAAGCGAATCGGGTGCAGTGTCCAAAGTGCAAAAAAGTCATGTATCTTGATCGCAGCTTTGTGATAAATTTCGAACCTCAGAATCTAATTGTTCTATTTGACCCTCATTTGAAGAATAAAGCAGATATTGATAATATCATGAGGAGTTATGAAAGTATAATTAGCTTCAATGAGATTTTCGTAGAAGTAGGAGCTGAGACAGAATTTAAAGTGATAAGCGACCTCAAGAAATTGAAATCACTTATCACTAATTATGCTAAGTTGTATATGTGATCTCAGAGTTTTCTCTTTCCCAATAGGAATTCTTCAACCCATCTCTCTGCACGGTACATTGTAGTGGGTGTTGGAGGCATTTTGAATCCGTAAGCTGATATCGATTCTAATGCACCTCCTATCCCTCTTTTTAGGGCTAGTTTAGTTCCACGAATGGCATCCATGAGGATTGGTCCAGCGTTAGGACCATCAGTGACCTCCATTCGAATATCAATTTTTATTGGCGCTCCACCAAATTGTCTTCCATGAATGTAGAAATACGAATCTCTTGCATTGTCCATGAACGGTACAAAGTCAGATGATCCTGCTACCAGTGGTGCATCATAAGGAAGATCCTGGCTTATCGCCCCACTCTTTACACCCCTTTTTCTCATTCGCCCTCGATAATGTGAGTCCAGCGATTCTGCTCCACCTCCAACATCCAACTGGTAACTTTTGTCAACTTTTACCCCGCGTGCAACTAGTAACTGCAGAATATTTCTGTGAAGAACAGTTGATCCAAGTTGGTCCTGAATATCATCTCCGACCAATGGGATTCCTTTTTCTTCAAATTTCTTTGCCCATTCTGGGTCAGAAGCAATTCTAATTGGCACTCCATTTATGAAAGCTATACCTGCATCAAGACATGCTTGTGCATAGAATTTTGTTGCTTCCTCTGCAGAACCTGGAAGAAGACAAATTCCCATTTCTGCACCAGAATCTTTCAGAATTTTACCTACATCCTCCTCAGATTCTTTTGAGACCTTAGCTAAGACCTGAAGCTTCTCATCAACTCCATCTTTGATTGGACCCTTTGAAACCTTCAATCCCATCTTTCCAATTTTTGCAAAACGCATTACATTGTTGGGGTCTGCAAAGATTGCTTCAGATAAATCTACTCCAACTTTGCCTTCAACAACGTCAAAGGCAGCAACGAACTTGATATCTTCAACATGATATCCTGCAAAATCTGGGTGATTAAGTCCTATACTGTCGTCTCCCGCTCGTGTGTTCTTATAGTATTCCACTCCCTGGATGAGAGCGCTAGCGCAATTTCCTATACCAAATAATGCTACCTTTATTCCGTTCAATTGTATAACCTCTTTTATGATAGAGGAATCTAACAAATTGACGATGGCACATCTTTTAAAGTTTTATGACCATAGAATAGTCGAGTTATCAAGTAATCTCCAATTACACCGTCAACTGTAGAATTCTTGTATGAGCTAATATCATTGAATATGTTGTACTGGTTAATTGATATTTTTAGCTAATTGATTGTGGATAGCTAACACTTATAGAGATATGATTCCATACTATACATGGACGCACGGATGATCCCGTTGCTCTTCATATCGTTCAATGAATGATATGACCGATTTGCAGAAGTCTATGTGAATGTCCTGGATGGAGATTTACCTCTCACCTGATGGTTCAGAGAAGGATGGCAGCAAGTTGGTAACGAGCCTTTACGTTCATAATGAGGGTGGACCTCAAGTCCATAAATGGACTACCAAGTTTGTGGGATTGCCTGCGTCCTCTTTTTGTTGAAATGCAATTTCTAAAAAATGATATATGATGCACCGAAAATACAGTGCATCGTTTCTTCTATTCTAGACTCTTGGCTAAAAGGTCAACCACATCGACAACACCAATGCTGCTTTCGGCCATCTTCTTCCCAGAAAGTAGGTTATTTTCACAAAAAGGACAAGCTGTCGCAATGATGGATGCACCAGTGTCTTCTGCTGAACGTATTCTATCCGCACCTATTTTTTTCGAGAGTTCTGAATCGTATGAACGTAGGCCTCCACCTGCTCCACAGCAAATAGCAGTTTCACGAATTGTGTCCATCTCAACAAGCTCAACGCCAGGTATAGCTTTGAGAACTTCTCTTGGACTATCATAAACACCAAGTTCTCTACCCATGTGACACGGGTCGTGATATGTAACTGTCACATTCTCAATCTCTTTTGGTTGCAATTTCCCTGTTTTGATTAATTCTTCTGCGTATTCCAAAATATGCAAGGTTTCAGGGAGTTCAATATCAAATCGTTCCGGGTAATCTTTGCGAAGCGTTTTCAAACACCCTGCACAGGAAACAATGATTTTTTCAGCTCCTGATTCTTTAATTGATTGTTCTACTTTCTCTGCGTTTCTCTTTGCTTCATCAACTTTTCCAGTTCTGATCATAACCGAGCCACAACAAGGTTCATCCTCTAGTATTGCAAAATCTACGTTACTAGCTTTAAGGATGGTAGCTGTATGTCTAGCTGCTGCTGGCAAGCGCATTCCTGCTGTACAACCGACGTAATAGAGAATCTTTCCAGTTTTAGGAACACTAAATCCTAATTCTTCAATCCATCTTCTTTTTTCTGAATTATCCTCAGAATATGGATTATCATTAATGAGGATTTTTTCAGTTAGGCTATCACGGATTTCGTTTGGGATGTCACTTAGCACCTGTCTGACCTGTTCTAGACTCTCAGCAGGATTGAATTCAGCAGCACAAATCTGAGTGCAGTTCCCACAAAGTGTGCATTGAAACAATGATTCCGCATTTTCAGGAGTCTTATCAAGCTCACCATTCAATAGAGCAAGGGCCACCTGAATTTTGCCACGCATAAAACTGGTTTCAAATCCGCTGGAATTCTTCCAAACCGGACAAATACCATCAAATCCTTTAGCCTCATACACTGCATTTCTGCAAATACCACATCTTCTGCATTGCAAAAGTTCTTCCTTAAGATATTCTAGGTCTATCTCAGTCATCTCAAAGACCTCCTAATACTCCAGGATTCATTATTCCATTTGGATCAAGTGTTCTCTTCAAAGACTCAATAAACTTCAAGTAATCCTTCATCTCTTCAACACCCTCAATCCAATATGGTGCCAATTTGAATGGTACTGCACCAGTTTTGAATAACCTCTTTGACAATTCCACATGAGCTTTCTTCACTTTCTCCTCTTCTTCTTTATCTGTTGGATCAAAATAGAGATGCGGATAGAAATTGTAACTGGCATGGCCTGTTTGGAAACCAGCAGTATGACCTAAGAGTCCGTATTCATCCATTACTTCCCAAATTGCTTTAATTGAGGCATGCCAATTTGATGGAGTTTGATGATGGTATAGTATTCTCCAGTGCCATCCGTGAGCATATGATGATCTGGCAAATGTACGCATTCTATCATCCCATTCACCTCTAGGTAGTTGAGATATTCCAATAACATGCCCTTCCAGCTCTTTACAGATTTTTGAGGCTATGACAACATCTGATTCCAATTGGTCTTTTCTAATTCTTCCAATGGTCATTGATACTGTATAAGCAGGCCATTCATGCTCAGGAATTTCATATTCCTCTCCCAACATATCCATGAAAAAGTTCAGAATTCTGCCTTCATATATTGACGCAAATACTGTATTAACATCGTTCTCTTTCAATTCGATGAGAAACTTTTCAGCTTGTTCAGATGAATCAAAACCATATGTTTCATAGTGAAAATGTTTCATACGTCTCTTGATTTTCATTGATACATTTGTTATTATACCTAGGCTACCCAAAGAACCGATGAAGAGTCCAGTCACATCTGGCCCAAAAGCATATCTAAGAAAGGGACCTGGTGCATCTGGGTTTGCTTCTGAGCCTGTCTGAATTATTGTTCCGTCTGGCAATACAACTTCTAATCCAAGAACAAGTTCAGCAATACATCCTTCTGATGAAGAGCCCGGACCAGCTCCATTTACTGCAACATTTCCAACTATAGTACATACTAATGACGATTCAGGATAAACTGGCAACCACAAGTTGTGTTTGTTTAGATATTTATCAAGCATTCCAAAGGTCACTCCAGCTCCGACCTTAATGGACCTAAGATCTTCAAATAGCTCGATATCATCCAATCTCATTAGCTCTACAACAATGCTGCCTTTCTTTGGTATAACTTCACCTTGAAGGCTTGAACCTCCTGACCTTGCAACCACTGGTATTTTGTGTCTATTTGCAAGTTTTAGTATAGCTGCTACTTGTTCAGTATTCGCTGGTCTCACAACTGCATCTGGTAATACCGAGTCATATCCTGTTGATGCAGAAGCTGAATATGTAAGCAGAACATCGGGACGTGTTGAAACATAATCTGTTCCTACTATCTCGATTAACTCCGAAATAACTTTTCCATCCACATGGAAACCTCCTTTTACCTAGAAAATGTGACGAATCTTCATTAAATCGCTGGCGGATCCCTTGACCTTAAGCTTTCGTCGAAGTAATGCTGAAGCTGCACTCATCTCTTCAAGGAATAGCTTTCTAATTGTTTTTTCATCACTTTTAATTCGCATATCTGGGTTGTCTATTGGACCTTCATCCACCATTATAGTATTATCTTTGACAGTGAAGTGGAATTTCTCCCCACTTTTGAGAGTGAGTAATGCTACTCGTTCCCAACCATCGATAGCTTTGATTGTTTCCTCTCGTTCCAGTCCGATAGTTATTCTTTCTCTCATTAATTCAAGAAGTTCTTGGCTCATTATGGTATCACCTTGTGAATGCCAAACCTTGCATTGGAGGTTTTAGTTGTTTTGCTATGAACTGATAAAGATTCGACATTTGCCGAATTATTTCATCTATGGTATATCTTTTTTATTAGAGCCATAATAACAGTGATAAGAGCTTGATAGATTTCCAGAGTGAGCTAAATGGCATCACATGATACTACCGAAGAGCGTCCAGATGAGTTAGAAGTTGAATTGAGTGAATGGTCAAAGGCCGATAGTCTAAAAGAGTCCATTCATATGTTTATTTCTCATCACCCTCCTTCACTCTATAGTCATTGTCTCCGAGTACAGGTATTAGGTCGGTCAATCTATTTTTGTGGTCGGTGTACGGGAATTTATGGTGGGCTTGGATTGGGAATTCTTGGACTAGTCATGCTGAATATTCAATTAACTCCAGACTGGCTTTGGTTTCTTGTAGCTCTTGTGTTTGGTCATGCAACAGTTGTAGACTGGATGAGTCAAAGATTAACCCCAAGAAAAACAACTAATTTGATCCGTGCTTCAACTGGTTTTTTGAGTGGGTTGGGGTTAGCTATCGTTTTCCTTCTTGCTAATCTTTTCTTCATGCTGGCAGCCTTAGCTGTAATGAGTGCATCAATTGGTATTGTTAGTATTCTTGAAAACAGGATGAAGTCGAACTCTGAGAAAACGCAGTTCCAAGAACCTGAAATCCTAGAATAGGTACAATTTTGAAGTATAGTAAAAGATTTTATCATAAAACCTGTCGAAACTCTTGTGAGTCGCATTGATTTATGTTGCAAAACCAATCGTAGAATCTGAAGAGATTCAAGCAGTTAAGGAAGTTCTGAAATCTGGGATGTTAGCTGAAGGCAAAGTATCGAGAGAGTTTGAGAAAAAATACTCGGAATATATCGGTGTTAAATATTCCACCGTGACGAGTAATGGAACAACTGCATTGCATACTGCACTTGAAGCCATGAATATACAACCTGGCGATGAAGTGATTACTTCTCCATTTACTTTCATTGCCTCAGCAAATACAATTGCAATGATTGGTGCTATTCCTATATTCGTGGATATTGATCCTTTCACTTATAATATCGACCCGGAGTTGATTGAAGCAGCAATTACACCAAAAACGAAAGCAATCATGCCAGTTCATATTTTTGGAATGCCAGCTGATATGAAACAAATCATGGAGATTGCTGAAAAACACGATTTACTTGTTTTGGAGGATGCATGTCAAGCACATGGGGCTGAAATTGGGGGGCGTAAAGTTGGTTCATTTGGTGATGCTGCAGCTTTCTCATTTTATGCAACAAAAAATATGATGACTGGCGAAGGTGGAATGATTACCACAAATAACGAGGAGCTTTATGATAATGCTACTATGGTGAAAAATCATGGTAGAGGAAAGAAGGGAGGATATAGTCATTTCCAGATAGGTTATAATTTCAGGATGCTCGATATAGTTTCTGCCCTTGGTATTGTTCAGCTAGAACGGCTTCCGGATGTAATCCGTGCTCAACGAAAGAATGCTGAAGAATTCTCCAAAGTAGTGAATGAAATTGATGTCCTTACCCCTCAAAAAGAACTTGATGGAATGAAATCTGCCTATCATGTTTACGCACCTGTTCTAGACTCTGATTATTTAACTCGTGATGATGTCATCGACAAATTCAGAAACCATGATATTGGTGCTCGGAGTGTTTATACACTTCCTTGTCACAAGCAGGATACATATCTCAATATCTCTTCTTGGCGATGGGCAAAATTTGTTGATTACCCTGACTATTCAAAATTACAGTTACCGAATTCTGAAAGAATTGGAAATCAACATTTCCAAATTCCTTCTCATGCAAGTATCAATGAGGATGAGCGTAAACAAATTCTAACAGCTATTCAAGACATCTTCTGTTGATTATGAGAAATATTGTAGAACATCTCGAAGATTCTTTGAGCGAACTGTTACACTTGCAGCTTCGCTCACTCTATCATTCTCAGGATTGAATGCAATACTGAATTTCGCAAATCTGAAGAGTTCAATGTCATTCTCTCCATCGCCTATGCAAGCAAGATTTTCCTGTGATAATCCTCTTTCTTCAAGTACTTCCTTTGCCTTCTGAGCCTTCTGTGGACCCCCCATCACATAGTGTACCTTGCCATCATGCTTTCCATCTAATTCACCAAGCACATTGGAGTAAGCAAAATCAAGTCCTAATCTGCGTTGAAAAGGTTCCAAAAAGAACTGACTTACTCCACTAGATATGCACCCTACGATATAGCCTCTTTCTTTTAATTCATGAATTGTTTCTACTGAACCTTCCATAAGAGGTATTGATTCAACAATCGGGTTTAATGTGCCATCAACCGGAATTCCCTCCCATATCTTAGAGCCTTTGATTATCGATTGTTCTAGAGTTAATCTTTTTGTTTGATTTTCTTTCATTATAGCAATGAATTTCTCTCCCAATCCTAAGGCATGTGCAACTGGAAATACTGCACTTGGACCATCATATAATACCCCATCAAGATCAAAAGCAATTACTTTGATATTTATCGCCATATCTCAACATTCCTCTCATGTTACCGACATCGAAGGTTAGCAGGGGAAACAATATTATCCCTTTTGGAATATACAATATTGATTTCGCCATGAATATTATCAGAAAACAAAAGAAAGGATTTGGTTCAATAAATCAAGTCAAAAAAAGATTCCAACAGGACAGAAAGGAACGTGACTTATCTTTTGATGTTGGTCGTATGCCTCGTGATATTCTGGAGAAAATGTTAGTTATTTGTGGCCGAGTTGGGAAAGATAATAGCGACATTTATAGGAAAAAGGCCAAAGCATTAGGTGCAGACTTTTTAGTTGAAGATTCTGGGTCATGGGTTTTTACTCATAGAACTATCCGTGATAATTATCAACCTGACTTTCATGAAGGTGTCTTACTTATTGGAACCGCAAAAGAACTACCGTCTACAAGAATTGGTTATCAAGACTCGTATGCATTTACAGACTGGTTTCTTCAAGATATAGAAGGTGATGGTCTACCTGATATCCCGATAGGTCGTGTATATGGTCCATCTGAAACCGTCCTTTTCCATATGGATCCGACAATAATTGATAGTGATATTGCAGTTGTTTTTGACTCAGAACCAGGTAGGTCTATGCGTCACGTGGAAGGTCTAGCTGCGCTTGGATTTGATGTTGAGGTGCTTGAAAGATTTCATGATGACGATAATGAACTCATGGGTGCTAGTGAATTCATACTACAATTTTCGGATGGAATGTATACAAAACGAATTCATGGCACACCAGACCGATGGGCATCTCATAATTCAGTAATATTGTCGCATACTCAAGCAGAGAGTATTGTCTTCAAAGGATATCCTGTGATATTCTCAGAGGCTTGTAGTACTGCCCAGGAGGGACCTTTACTTAGTGCCTTTCTTAATGGTGGTGCATGTTACATTGGATCCACTCTCGACACCATGAATAACATCGACGAGTATGATGACTGGAAAGATTGTCCTTATGCGGATGGGTGGAAATTTGGATTCTTGGACTTGTTAGACTCTTATGATCTAATTGGTCAAGTCAAAACACAGGTTGATAGAGAACTATTTTCTAGACTATCTCAGCCTGCAAAGTTACAAATTGAAGCAATTCGAAGAAGTGATTCCCATGAAATCACCGATGACACTGCTTTATCTGTTGTTGAGTGGGTGTTATATGGAAATCCTCTACGTCGTACAACTGTTGGTCCGGATGCAGATTATACACCGGGTAGGCTATTAGTTGACACTTAATTGATAACAACTTGTCTACTCTGGTGAAATGACCTCTCACCAATCACACCTCCTATGAAACCTCCTATCATTGAGAGACCACTCATCATAAGAGCTGCAAATAATAACGTGACAATATCTAGATATTGACCTGTCATAACTTCAGTTATCGCGAAAATTAAGGTGTATGTTACTAATGAGCTGATGAATGATACTTGTATGCCTTTGTTTCTTGAAGCCAGGAAGTATCCACCTACTAGACCAGCTATTATTGGTGTGAAGTAGAACAATATGAAAAATAATCCGATATTAAGAAGGATTTGTGAGAAAATCATCGAAACAATCTTTGACCTTGGAATATTTTTTCTAGTATAATCGGTTGACATCTTTTTCAGAGCTACCTACCTATTTATGGATATAATAGTATAGTCTTTTGTTTAAAATCCCCCCCAAATATCAGGATAATTCATATAGCTTTGTTACTCATTAGATGATATATCTGCACGTTCATTATTTTGTAGCGTGGAAAGAGAGGCGAAAAAAATTGTCAGAAGAGAAAGAATCAATGTCCGAGAAATTAAAGAAAGTATTTGGTGTTAAAATCTCTAAACCCAAAAATCCTTTCAAAGGAAATCCCTATAAAAAAGAGGAAAAAGAGGAGTAATCACCTCCCAATTATTTGCCTGTTATCACGCAGGCATCATCTTTTTTTGGTTGGTGTTTGTCATAAAATTTTCAATATCAGTCCCTAGAAGGTATAACCTACTATCCTCCATCCATGCTTGGATCTATCCAGATATTCAACCAGTTCCAGAAAGAACTGGTGAACAGTGGTTTGGTAGATTGTTTACATTTGATGAATCAGAAGTTCCTTTGTACATATCCCAACAATCCCCTGGTGAGGATTTAGAAATCCATTGTATTGAATCTGAGGTACCTAAGCAAAAAATCATAGAAAAAATAGAGTCTATCTTGTCGCTAAATTATGACATCCGACCATCCCTAGATATCATATCTGAGGAATTTGAATTTGATAAGCTTGAAGAGGAAATTTCCGGAATTAGGCCGTACCTCTCAGATACACTATATGAAGCATTAGTGAAATCAATAATTCAACAGCAGGTTTCATATAGAGCAGCAAATGTTTTGACAAAACGATTAGTTGAGTTCGTCGCAAGTCCGATAACCTTTCATAGTCAAGATTTGTTTGGATTTCCAAAATATACTCAACTTCTAAAGCTTGGAGAGAATGGTCTTAGAGAGCTAGGTATTGGATTCAAATCTCCATATATATTGCAGATCTCTGAAAAAATAAGATCCGGTGAGTTAAATTTAGAAACTTTGAAAGACAGTTCATACCATGAAATCAGTAAAATCTTGAGACCTATCAAAGGAATTGGTGATTGGACAATTCAAGCGTTATTAATTGCTGGAGTGGGAGATTTTTCACAATTTCCGTATGGAGACCTTGGGATACAAAATCTGTTAGGCCGAATCTATAACAACGGCATACGCATAAAAAAGCAAAAAGTAATAGAAATATCATCAAAATGGGGTGAATCCGGCCCTATGGTCTTGTATTTGCTTATGTGTGCAGATGTATTGGGACTTCTTGGAGATTTGTCTCGTTAGAAAAGGAATAAAAGACTAGACCATGAAGAATTATCAAACTAGAGTGTGAATCATTTGTCGAAATCAAAGAAGAACTCAAAACTTTGGCGAATCTATTCCATGTTTTTGAAGGAGCTCAGATTGATTTCCAATGACAAATTCGCTCTATTACTGGTATTTGTTTTACCTGCCATGATTATGGGCACCATGTATGTTGCTATCAATCAGAATCAGGCTTTTGCTCCTGTTGATGATAGTGGCAAATCTGAAGATGCACTCACTTTGGGATTAGTTGATAGAGACCCTACAGATACTTTTCCTGGAGAAGATCTATCTCAAAATTTCACTTGGTATTTACAAAACAGTCCAAATTTCATAGTCATATTATATGAAGATGAAGCGGCTGCTCGTGACGCATTATATCGGGATGAAGTTAATGCATACGCTGTTATTCCCTATGGCTTTGAGGGAAACATCACTGGTGACATTCCTGCATTTGTGGATGTTCATATCAGCAGTACTGATTTCGAAAGCCAAGCTGATGTATTCTCTTTCTTTAGTGAAGTTGTTCAGGACTTTCGCTATGATCATGGTTGGATAAAAGGAGAAATTGCTACTGAACGAGTCAGAGAATTTGAACCAACTGGTAATTATACTGCCGCAACTTTTGGTGTTTTTATGCTGGTTTTTGCAGTTTTCATTGCAACTTCTGCAACTGCGGCACAAGCTATTGTTGGTGATATTCCACTAAATAGAATGCTACTTACACCTGCAACAAAAATGGAGGCAATACTTGCAAAAACAGCTGCATATTTTATCGTGGGTGTAATACAGACACAGTTTCTTCTGATATTATGGATGGGATTGTTTCAAATTGTGCCAAATACTGATTATTTGACTTTGAATGCAATACTTGGCCTGATGTCCCTTTCAGGGTCCGCTCTTGGTGTAGTAATATCTACACTAGTAACTACGCGCTTACAAGCAAATCAATCTTTTCTCTTTCTATTATTTGCTTCAGTGATATTTGGGACTGGTTTTGTACCCGTTGGAATTGTAGATGAAGTTTTTCCACTCAATCTGGGAAGAGTAATGATTATTGATTGTGCTTTCAAAGGAATACTCCTATCAAACTTCATGAGTGAGATTGGCATTATTTTGGTTTTCTCTCTTTGTCTCATTCTCGTTGCTTGGATTATATTTTCACGACGGCAAAGTCTCGCCTAATTCTTAATTCATGTGTAATAGTCTTAAGGTATGGATGTATAGTACTAAACACTTCATTAAAGGAATTGAATTCATTGAGTGTTGTAAAAGTAATTGAACTAATCGGAGAGAGTCCCACGAGCTGGGAAGAAGCCACAAAGAATGCACTAGCTGTTGCAAACAAGACCATAAGAAACATTGTTGGTATTGATGTTGATCACTTCACAGCAAAGGTCAAAGAAGGCAAAATTACTGCTTTCCGTGCGAATGTTAGAGTGGCTTTCAAATACGAAGAATAATATCGTTATTGGAGTATCCAATGATACTCCCTCATTTTTTTGGATATAGAATTATTAGTGGTGCCTTAATAGCACGCTGAAATATGATATTACATGAGGGACCGATATCCATCTATGTTTACAGGTGCTACATCCGAAAATGGCGAACGTCCATATTCAGATATCGATAGCACAAATCTTTGGAAGATTGCATCTGACTCTTCTATATTGCTTATACTACGTGAGAATCCCCTATTGGAATTGGCTATAAGAGCAGATTCAAAGATATTACTTGTCTGTGATACACTCCTAGAATCGGGAGAATTAGATGAATGGTATCTTGCAATTCAACTATTATGTACTTTGGGTACAAAAAATGCGGTTCAAAGATTACTTGTGTTATATGAGATATCTGATGCAACTGACAAAGAACTAATCGTTCGAATGCTATCTAGAATAATCATTCGAAGGCGAGCAAAACGGTTTAGAAAAACCTTGAAGTCTCTCTCTTTTACTGAACCAATGGATTCTGTCGACTGGAGAAAGATAGCTATCAGAATGCTAACAGAAGTCTGTTCTGTGTTTGGAACTTCTCCGTTGATGATTCCCCTGGATTCTCCTAAAACGGAAGAAGATAATATGTATTCCAGAAAACCAGTCCGAAATTATTAATTCCATGTGCAATTATTGGACTTACTAATGAATAATTCCTCCATTGTGCTAGTAATCCAAGGATAACTCCAAGAAGGAATCGAGTTGGAACCCCGAGGATATCCAGATGTAAAACTGCAAAAATCAATGAAGTAACTACTACTGCCCAATCTTTGTATTTTTCTTTTGATGAGCTAAAGTATATTTCAAACCTTCTTTGTAGAAAACCTCTGAATAGTATCTCTTCAGTGACTCCTATTACAAAGATCATACACACTGCCCAACCTACTAATTCAAGGGGATCATGCGCAATTAGCATCTGGTCTTGATAGAGGGGTTCCCCAGTGGTTTCAACAGTAATGAGTGTTAGAATAATACTTAGAGCCAGCATCCCAATTCCTGCAATAATTCCAATTCCAATTTCTATTGCAGGTTTTTTTGCCTTGATTCCAATTGCTCCAAGATGTAATCCTTTATTTTTCACATATCTAATAGGAATTATAATGAAACCAAACTGGCCAATACTGATGAAAATAAACGCCCAAGGCTCAAAGATAATGGATAAACTCGATGAAATCGTTATTAGACCCGTTACTATGGCTATCAAGGTTGTTACTGCAGTTACCGCCATTCCCAGAGCAAAAGCTGCCCCTGTTTTCAGTAATATCTTGAACATTCTATCCCAATCGATGTCACGTTCCAACCACGTACCTGGTTCAAAGATCCCTATGCTTGAATCAGCTTCTTCCATTTCCAAACGGTCGGGATCATCCATTACCATTTTGAGGTACCTCTTATCGTCCTTCACTAAGTCTAAGATAAGCCTTTAGTTCTAAGTTGTTAATTTGCTGCATTAGTAGAATCTAAAACAATATTTGCGAATAATATCTAAGATGTATCTATACTAAATTCAGGTGAAATCCATTTGGAAAATTTTGATGCTCCAATGAATCCTAGACGTGGGACAGCTATTCTAATTGCTACAATAATCGTAGTATCTGGAATTGCAGCAATCGTGATTGTTCCACGTGGATTGAAAATAGTCGGTTCTTCTGTTCGAATAGCTGTAATTGATTCTGGAATTAATGATATCTCAAATCTTGGGATGGCTATGGTAGCCGAGAAAAGTTTCATAAATGAATCCTATGGATATTCGTCAACTGATCCAACTACTGAAGATAGCAATCCTGATAGTATACAACATGGGACCATCATTGCAAAAATTCTAACAGAAAATGCGGAAAATGTTGCCATAGTAAATGCAAAAGTTGTCACTTCTCGGAATCTTGCAACTGTGGCAGGTATAGTCAATGCAATAGAATGGTCGGTAGAGGAGGCTGATTGTGAAATAATTAATCTAAGCCTAGGAAGTGCAATTGTATCATCTGATTCTTTTCGTGAGATAATAAGATGGGCATTTCGGAAGGGTGTTGTTATTGTAGCAGCAGCTGGCAATAACGGGCGTGGAGGGATTGTAGGTACATCAATTGAATCACCATCTCTCTATCCTGAAGTAATTTGTGTAGGTGCAGTTGATGAAGAGGGAGATTTATACGAGTTCTCTGCTAGAGGTCCGCTTAGTGATCGTACAATAAAACCAGATATTTGTGCAGTTGGAGTGTATAACAGTAATGATGGTATCGTTTTTGGTACGAGCTTTGCTACACCACGTGTGACTGCAGCTGCAGCAGAAATCATTAGATATTGTAAAATAAACGAGCTGAAATGGACTCCTGGAATGGTAAAAGCTGTACTTATGCAAGGGGCAAAGCAATCGCATTATGAACCTTGGGAAACTGGAGCTGGCTTGGTTGATTTAGAGTATTCACTACGATTTGTTGAAAGTGTTTCCAAAATGGATGGATTGCCCATGATTGCTTATGCAACCCCCAGACTCAATCCATTTGAGTTCGAGAGGTGGTATGTTAATACCACTATTTATCTTACTATATCCCTTTTTTGTTCAGGATACGGTGAATTTGGTATAGAATATGCTGGTTCTGCAAAGGACTATATTATAGGACCATCGGAAATTGCTATAAATCAATCAGGCACTGTTGAAATCCAGCTTTATGTGAACTCCACTAAGAAACTACTCAACCTTCAAGGAGTAGTTTACTTCTCAGAAGATAATTATCGGAATGTTTGGTCACAGTTTCAATTTGATGCATATGTTCAACGGGCATCTGTTGCTTTTGATTTCACCCATACCTCTTGGAAAATGGATTCGATTTATGGTCAATTTAGAAATCTCTATACTGCATTGTCTATCCTGAATATTTCGGTAGAATCTATTCAAAATCGAGGTGATATTACAATTAGTAATCTTCAACGATTTGATGGAGTCATTGTATTTAATCCGTGTTCTTGGTCTATATCCGGAATTGGTAATTCTCTTTCATTAAATGAATCAATCCAATTCACTGAAAACGAAATTGCAACATATTTTAATTATTGGAACAATAGTGGAAATCTAATGATTCTAGGACTCTCTCCAGAGTATTCAGATATTCAATCAGCAAATTTACTCTTGAATTCTTTTGACTATTCATTCATTAACATTTCAATTCCACTAGTCACCACATTTCTTAATGGTGTTCCTTCAACCTATTTGGTTGATTCATTAAGTCCACATCCCATTATGGATGGTATAAATTCCTTTGACTTTAATGGCTGCCCATTAGAAGTTCCATCACAGGCAGATGTTCTTGCTACTGCTGAGGTGATTACTTCAACAGATAATGGAACCATAACTGAACAAATGAATCTCATTTCAACTTACAATACATCTGTATCTGGTAGAATTGTCGTATCAGGTAGCAATTTCTTCATGGATAACTATGCACTTGAGGGATTTTATCAGTCAAATCAAAATATCCAATTAGCATATCAGTCTATTTACTGGTTGTTAGGAATCATCTAAAGAATGGGTGCAATATTCTCACAGGCAGCTTTCGCTGCATATACAAGAAGACCTGATTTCAATCCTTTATTAGCTGCTAGTACAAGAATAGCTTTTTCTCCTGCACTCTTCATAATCATTTGACCTTGCTGATTGGTGAGTAGAATTTCTTCTAGCATGCCTTGATCCATTCTTTCTGCAGCCAAATCCGCGACTCCAAGGATTGATGCTGCCATAGCTGCGATTTCCGCCTCCTCAAGACCTTGTGGTACCGCTGAGGCGATTGGAAGACCCTCCTTTGAAAGAAGCATCCATGCTCTTATGCCCGTTGCAAGTGACGTGGCCTCTTCCATAATCTGCCTTAGCTTTTCTTGTAACTGTTCAAAGTTCGGGTCAAACATAATAGCCACTCTCATTACGGCAGTTATCTATCCTTCTTGTGATATTCCACATTAATAAACTTTGATTAGTTGAAGTCACCTGTGATTAAGTCATTATTTTACTTTTCTTGCAAACCTTCTTCCGTAGTTTCGAGCTTCCTCTAATTCTTCTTCGGTTGGGACCCACTTTACAGTGAATGGCTCTTCGACAATATCCATCTTCCCTTTCTTCATACTTTCTTGAATCTTTTCAACTGCTCCACCTGCCCATCCATAAGACCCAAAGGCTGCAGCTTTTTTGTCGACTGGTTTCAAGGCTTCAAAGTCGGACAGCAATGGTGCCACCGTTGGAAGAATTTCATTGTGTAAAGTAGAACTTCCAACTAGAATTCCTTTTGCTTCTAGTAAATCTGCCATTATGTCTCCTCGATCACTATGTGGTATCAATCGTAGAAGCGGTTCTAATCCTTCATCATCAATTCCCTCAGCTATTGCTAAAGCAATTTTTGTTGTGCTTTCCCACATAGTATCCCAAGCAATTATGATTTTATCTTCCATGAGTTCTCCTTTTGCCCATCCTAGGTACTTCTGGACTATCTCAAGAGGGTTCTTTCGCCAGATGACACCATGAGAAGGTGCAATGATTTTTATCGGAAGTTTCATTTCTAAGACCTCTTCAATTTTCTTTTTGACCATTCTACTCAATGGCCAGAGTATATTTGCATAGTACTTTTCTGCCTCACGCCACAAAGTTGTCTGGTCTACTTCATCAGCAAATCTTTTTGCTGTTGCGAGATGTTGACCAAATGCATCATTTGGCAGAAGAACTTGTTCTTCGACATAATAGGTGAACATTGTTTCCGGCCAATGTAACATGGGAGCTTCAAAGAATTTCAATGTCTTTTGACCTAAATCAAGCTCATCACCAGTTTCCACTGTGTGGATATTCCATCCATCAGGATAATGCTTCTTTAATGGCCCAACTGCTTTTTCTGTACAGACTAATGTGGCATTAGGCACCATTTCTAATACTTCTGGTATTGATCCCGAATGGTCCATTTCAGTGTGATTAGAAACAACATAGTCTATTTTTTCCGGATTGATTACAGATTTTATTCTTCTAAACATCTCATTACTAAATGGTCCAAAAACAGCATCAATCAATGCAATTTTCTCATCCACCAATAAGTATGCGTTGTACGTTGTACCGTGATGCACTGTATAACTGAACCCATGAAAATGTCTAACATTGTAATCAACTGCTCCGACCCAGTATAGGTCTTTTACTATCTGTTTTGATTTCATTGTGATCATGTACCACATACAATTAACTATATTTAACTGGGTTGGTTTCCAATTGGGAAGTATCTAATGTTTTATAGGAATTATCAAGTAGGTTTGGTGTTGGATATTATAGATATACGGATACGATCGATTTGAAAAAAACAGTAGATTTGCAAGTAGAATCCAAAGAAGAGATAATACAATGGAAAAAAGGCGTTCGGGTGTTAGGTATTTCTGAGAGCTTCTCAAAGGAACAAGAGAAAAGCACCGTTGTAGGTGTAATTATGAGAGGTGATAGAAGAGTTGATGGTTTTGGGTTCTGTAGACCTGAAGTTGGTGGTATGGATGTATCGAAAAATCTTCTTAAGATGTATTCAAAGTTAGAAAGAGATGATATCCGAGCATGGATTCTTGGCGGTACTGCTATATCTTGGTTCAATATTGTGGATATCGTTTCATTGTACGAAGAGAGTGGGATACCAGTCGTAGCAGTTTCTTATAACCCCTCTGATGGAATTGACCAGTACATTAAACAATATTTTCCTAAAGATTGGAAAGAGAGATTAGAAGTCTTTCATAGGGGTCCTGAGAGAGAGGCTATTAATCTTCGTCATGGATATCGTGTCTTCATTCGATACATTGGCTTTTCTAAAATGAGTGCAGTAAATCTCATTAACGCGTTTACAATAGATGGTAGAATTCCTGAACCAGTGAGAATGGCTCGATTAATCGCTAGCGCTATTCAACGAGATTTATTATGATTTATTGGCAATACAATATTTCTGATATAGCTTTTTCAATTCTATCCCGATTTCAGCAATAATATTGTAAGATTCATATTCCTCAATGAAATCGTCAATGTTTTCAAGAAAAGAATGAACTCGTTCAGTAGGAACTCCTGCTCTTACTATTGTTAATGCATGGACATACATATCAATCCTATCAGCTGCTTTCACAACGTGGGATTCCGTTGTTTCTTGTTTTAGAAACTCATGAAACAAAGAGATTGTACAACTTGTATTTTCTTTTCCAAAGAGTTCTTCTAGAGCTTTCTTTTCCGCTTCATGTTTCAACTCCAAAAACTTGCTATCAAACTCAGTTGCTTTCTTTGGAATGTCAGATATAATTGATTCACCGATATCATGGATAACCGCCATAGTGACAGCTTTTTCTAAATCTATCATTCTTTTCTCTCTGATTAATGCTTCTGCAATTAGCAATGAGAGAACTGCTGTTCCAGTAGTGTGATCTGCAATTGACTCTCTGAAAGAGTCAGGTATTCCTGCCATAACCCAACCTGTTCTTTTCAAGTGCTTTAGTCTTTCAAAAGAAAAAACTGCTTGGATTATTTCAGAAGCAATCAAAAAATCACCAAAAAGAGATGGGAAAGGGAGGATGTTCCTCCCTATATCCAAAAACTCGTGCTACAAGTAAGCTGGCCATGTTTCATTTGCCAAATAGTACTCATTGTAATACTTGACAGCTGCTATTGTATAATTGCTGATATACGTTGAGCTGTACTCGAAGCCAGTGATATTGACCCATCCTCCTTGAAGGCCAGTTACGTTTGATTGGATACCAGAGAATCTATTCCATAGTGTTTCATAAAGAATGTTGTATGTTGCTCTGTCAGTACGTGCAACTACACTTGTTGCAACCCAACTGGGGTCAACTGGAATATCTGGATTAGCTGTTCCATAGTAATTCAAATCGTATTCTGCAGCAACTATGATTGGTCTCCTCTGAAGGTGATTAACATTTGGATCCAAGTACCAAGTTTGATTTACAGCTTCAAGACCAGCACGGATTCCTCTCATACTAGATCTAACAGGTGTAAATACAACTGTTGCATTATCTTCAATAAAGAAATCATAAATCATGTCTTCTGCTGTATCATCATCATAGAAGGAATCAATATATCTGGTTGGAATGAGCGTGATGTTCAAATTATATGTTTCATTCGCTTCAATAACTCCTTCGATGAATCCATTAACAAGTTGTGTAATTTTTTCATTATCATTTACTGCAGCTAGTACTCCAACTGATTCGTTTCCAGCTCGTTCTGATGCTAAGAATGCAGCAATGATACCACCAAGATATGCTCCTTCGTTCATTAGAAAGTCTGCACTTACAATGTTATCACCGGAAACTTGTCCATTGATTATTGCAAAATACTGGTTAGGATGTCTTTCCGCGACAGTTTCTAGTGCAGATTCAAAGAAGTTTCCTACAACTAGAATAAGCAGAAACCTTCCACTTGATGCAAGGTTATCGAGAGTATCTTCAGCATCATCTAATGTGGTATTGAATGGTTCGTATGTTACTGAAACGTCAAATGACAGATTTTCTAATCCTTCTTGTACTTGATTCGCCATACTTAGGTCGTTTAATCCCGGCTCCATTGTTACAATGGCAACACGAGATGGTTCATATGGATTGGCGATGAATAAAGTGGCGCCAACTCCTGCAAATACTATTACGACGATCACTAAGGATGTCACGAGAGTCGATTTCGAGCTCACTATGCTTCCTCCAGGGTCAATAAATCCGAAGCCTATTACCACAGATTTAAACTTGTTGCTCCGCGAAAAATTGGTTTCAATTGACAAAAGATATAGGTAGTGGGTTGGTTTCTAACATATTATGGTGTAGATATGTTCTTATATACGCCATTGGTAATGAGAGAAAATAACAACTGAGTTGGTATATATGGCAGAGGAAACTCTTAGCGAGGTAGCAGCATTACTTGAAGAAGCCTTAGCAGTTCATCATTCAGTTGAACACGTTGTTCTTAGCACTAAGGAGGGTGTGGTAGTTGCCGCTGTTTCGCGAAAAGAGAATGCTGACCCAAATGTTATAGCTACTGTTACTGCCGCTCTGGTATGGGGTGGAAGTACTACTCTTGTCCAACTTGGTCAAGTGAAACCTTTCTATATTTCTCATGTTACAACTAATCAGGAAATCATTACATTTGTTCAACCTAACTATAACCTTGCTGTTGTTTTACTTCATGATAAATCGTTTACTCTAAAAGCTCATATCTCCGAATTTCAATCTTTAGCAACACGAATTGAATTGCTAATGCAATCTGCAGTAATTTTTGGAGAACAGACAATTCTTGGTAGAATTGTAGAACAAGTTCCAGATATTACTCAAGCTATGCTACTCACTCAGGAAGGACTGCCACTTGGTTCTGTTGGATTCGATGAAGATATTGAAGTTGCGGCTCTTGTCAGTTCTGTTTTCGCAAACGGTCTAACATTTTCTCCTGACACATCTAACATCACGGTTCATACAACAAATATGACCTTACTAATTGCAAGACTCGATGAAACAAGATTGGTATGTATTCTTTGTAGGGGTCAGAATCCTGATGAGATATGTACTAACGTTTTGAGTGTTATTAGAGACTACAGTGAATATTAGTTCTCGGCACTTGCTTTTTGCGCCTTTGTTTCATCAGAACTTATTTCTTGATCGGAATCATCATTCTCGATAAATTCAAAATCCCAGTCTTTCAGATTGATTGTAATGTAGCAATCTTCACCCTTATCTGGGCAGTCAATCCTTATAGTGACATGGTCAGATGTGGACTCTTTAATTTCGGGGTTTAGACATCCATCCTCAAGTTTTTCCATTAGAAAAATAACATAAGATCGGGTGATAGTGTTTAGACTTCCTTCTAAAATTGACTCACCCATCTCTGCTAAATAGTGCTTTTTCTTCCTTCCTTCTCTTTCAACACGAACAAGACCAACTTTTTCCATTCGTGTTACATGCCAGCGTACAGTATCATGATGAACCCCTATATTGTCTGCCATTTGTTCTTGGTAACATCCGGGATTGTTCACAATAAAAGAAAATATCTGCTTTGCTGTATCACTGCGAAGTGATAAATACGCTTTTTCAGCTTCTTGTGAACGTAACATTTTCGGAAAATATATTCTTTTGCCAGCAAATTTTATCGAGTTTATTAGACCTTCTTTTTCTAAAATTCTAAGATGCCATGTTAGTGTTCCTAGTGGTGATTCCAACAAATCTACGAGTTCGAGAAGATATGTACCTGGATTCTCACAAAGAACCGTGTAAAGGTCTCTCCGAAAGGGATGAAGAAGTAAAGCTAGGCGTTTTTGCCTTCCCATATTATTTCTCCTCAAAGCTCGCTATTCTTCATGAGTGATTTCAATGATAAAAGGTCTTCGACTTGGTACAAGTACTGGCCAACAGAACTCTTTATTTTGAACTATACCATGAAGAATTTGTAAATTTCAAAATGGGAGCGACTATGTGCGGAATAACTGGTATTGTTACAAAGAATAGTGAAAACATCGGAGAATTATTGGTGAAATGTAGTAGAAAACTTACCTACCGCGGTTACGATTCAGTCGGGGTTGCGGCAGTTTTGGATAATACAGTTCATCTTAGAAAAGATGTTGGCACGATTGATGACGTTGATGCACGATTGAAATTATCTGAGATGCAAGGGGATCGAGGTATTGCTCAACTCAGATGGGCAACATATGGAGCTCCCACAAAAATAAATGCTCAACCCCATTTTGGTTGCGAACCAATTTTCTACGGTGCACATAACGGAAATATCCATAATTATGCAGAATATCGTCAAGAGCTCATCGATGCTGGACATATTGTACGTTCTGAAAATGATGGTGAATTATGTGTTCATGCAGTAGACAAATACTTCGAGCAAACTGGTGATATGTTTGAAGCCGTGCGAAAATCAATTAATGACCTTCAAGGTGCATTTGCCTTTGCTATCGGGCGTGCTGATGAACAAGAGATTTACGCAGTAAAGATGGGTTCTTCATTAGTAGCTGGAATTAGTTCTGAAGAAACCATTGTTTCTAGTGATTTACCATCTATCCTTCCAATTACTAATCAAGTTATATACCTTCGAGACGGTGAGATGGTCCGTCTAAGGCCGTCTGAGGTTGATGTTTTTCGTATTGAGGATGGGAAAAAACTTGATCGCCCAACAGAAACAACGGACATAGATGAAAGAGCAGCAGAAAAGGGAGGATATCCCCATTTCATGCTAAAAGAAATCCATGAACAACCCATGGTAGCTCAAGATGTTGTTGGAGTCCTTGAAGGAAAAGAATGCGAAGACTGGCTGAAGTTAATTGAAGAATCTTCACGACAATATTTAGTAGCATGTGGTTCTTCACACAATGCTGGAATTGTAGGTACATATTATTTTAATCATTATGCTGGAATACCTCTTATTCCGGCAATAGGAGGGCAATTTCTACCTATGTATTCGAATACATTGGATGAAGACAGCCTCTGTATACTGGTATCCCAAAGTGGTGAAACAAAGGATATTATGAATGTACTCAATCTCGTCGAAGAGAATAATTTTGGAAATACTCTTGGTATAGTAAACGTCATTGGTAGTACCCTCATGTTCAATGCTGACTCCTATATCCCCATGGCTTGCGGATATGAGATTAGTGTGCCTGCAACAAAAACATACTTCTCCCAGACAATTATCTTCGCTTATCTAGCGGCAAAGTTAGGGGAGCGAAATGGAAATCTGGATAAGAGTGAAGCAAAGACTATCCTAAAACATCTCAGCGAAGACTTACCAAAATACACCCAAACCACAATTGATAGAACTGATATACTTGCAAAGAATTTAGCTAGGACATTGATGGATGTAAAAGACCTCTATTGTCTGGGATACGGATTTACTGATGGTGTTGCAAGAGAAGGTGCACTGAAAATCAAGGAGATTTGTTATAATCATTGTGAAGGGATGTATTCGTCAGAATTCAAGCATGGTCCATTGAGTATTGTCACTGAAAATTACCCTGTGATTTTTGTAACCACTCCCGAAGATTCTTGGATGGTAATTAATCACATAAACGAAGTCAAAGCAAGACATGGAAGAATTATAGCTGTAGGAGAGAGGGAAGAAAAAGTAGAAGCATACCTTTCTTCTCCGATGGATTATCTTGAGGTGCCAAAAGCTCCTCTTGTACTAAATCCAATACTTGACGTGATTCCTCTTCAATTATTGAGCTACTATCTTTCAGTGGATTTAGGAATAAATCCAGATCTTCCAAGAAATCTATCAAAAACCTTGACAGTTGACTAATCCTGGTCTCCAGTTTCACCAATACGAATAGCTCTCATAGCGGGGTCTGTAACATTTCCGGAGTCAAATCCTTCTCGGATGTCTACTATGTCTTCGTTAGACATTTCGAAAATACCAAGCAGCTCATTATGGTCCGCAAGTGCCCACTGTCCATAGATGGACACACCATCGTTTGAATGACATTCCAATAGTCCAATAGTACCTGCACTTGACCACCAATTCACGCAGTCGGTAGTTATACTGTTTTGGGTAAGAAGGGCAATCCATAATTTTTTGAGTTTTGTCGGCCCATACTTCTGCCTAAATGTAATCAAAATATTCTCTCTAGCTTTTGAGAGAGCTTCAATAATTCGAGAAATTTCATTATCAGTGAATAAAGTCATAGAATCCTCCTGAAGAATCATCGTTCTAATGTTAAAAGGTGTATGAAATAGCACGCTATGAATAAAAGTGAATGATATGTTGTGTATCTGAGGCAAAATAATGACTCGTTCTCGTATTGGGCTTTTCTCGTCGGATCCGTGGTCAAAACGTGTCGAAACACTTTCGCAAGCTCTTTCAAATTTGGCAGTTGAGATTATTCATGTTATCCCTTGGAAAGTTGCAAGAGTTGGATCCACAAAACACCATCTGATTCATTCTGGAGGTGTAGATCTTTCCACACTCGATACAATGTTCGTTCTCGACTTGGGGGCGAATGATATTGGTGCATTTTTCAATCGGATTGGATTACTATCTGCCCTTACCGAGATGGGTGTGCGAATAATTAATTCTGTTTCATCAATACTTCTAATGAGAAATAAATCAGAGTCCATGAGAAAGTTGATTTCTGCAAAACTCCCTGTTCCAAAAACTCTGATTACGGAATCGATTGATGACGCTGCTAGATTTGTTAGAGAAAATTTTCCATGTGTGCTTAAACCAATTACGGGATTCGGTGGTTTAGGAGTCCAATTAATCGAACGAGATTTTGACTTAGAGCATGTCTATGATTATCTGAAATTTCATTCTCAGATGTTTGGCAAAGGAGCTTATATTCTACAGGAATATGTTAGAGGTCCTGGATTTGATATCCGGGCATTAGTACTCGATTCGGAAGTAATTGCTACAATGCAGCGCGTTAGTACTGGTGGGATTGTCACAAACATTCATGCAGGAGGTACCCCTCGTCCAAATACGGTAGATGTATCTGATCTTGCTATTACTGCGGCAAAATCGGTCAAAGGGTCGTTTGTCGGAGTTGATATCATTCCTGATGAAGATGGTAACCCTTGGGTGTTAGAAGTGAATGCTACTCCAGGATGGACTGGTATTCAGAAGGTTACAAACCTCAACATATCTGAGTGTATTGCTGAATGGCTAGTAGACCAATCTGTCTAATTACAATCATTCACGTTTAGAAAGTTTATCAGCTCCTAGCCAAAGCATACAAATACCAAAAATCGGAAGTGCCCACATACTAACCAACAATGAAAGGGCTAAATTAGAATAGACTAATTCTATGTATGAAGCTATAATAATAGCACCTGTGATTCCTAACATGTTTAGGAAAAGTGACATCAATGAATTCAATTTGAAAGATGAACTCTGTTGATTCTCATAGGTTGGATTCAATGCTGTAATTCCAATTCCTAAAATCGTTCCTCCAGTGGCTGTAACGAAGATATTGATACAAACCAGAACTGATACAATAAATGAAAAACCAAATAACAATGATGTGATTATCCCTGGTAGTAATGAAACAGGTATCATTATGATTATTGCTCCGATGCTTCTTGCCCTGATAAATTTCTTTGAACCATTTGGTGATGATTTTAGAATCCAAAGATGATCTTTAGACTCAATGAAACCGACCCCACCAATTGTTATTGCAGATATCATTGCTAATGACATATTTACTGTCATTGCCAATATAATAACAATAGAATTCTGAAATTCCATTTCAGAAAAGAATTCCATATTTAGAAGAAATGGCAGTAGGATTGCAATGAACATTCCGTAAAGAAGTCGAGATATATTATGCGCTTTTCTACCAAAATCTTTGAGCGCTGTAACTAACAATATACCACCTGCACTTGGATAAATTCTTCTAATCGTCTTGATGAAGATATTCTCTTTTCCAACTGTTACAATTGATTCTGATGTCAAATCCGATTCAAGTCTAAATATCCGATCAGCACTCATTACCCCTCCAAATACTGACACAATAAAATATATACCAAACAAGATGAGACTAGGCAGAATTGTTGACTGTATCATGTTACTCACAGAAATGATGAGTGGATCGTTTATTGGTAATCCAGAGAAGAATAATGTTAGACCTGTTATTACATCAGCTCCCCATGTAGCTGGCAAAACCAAAAAGATGTCCAGTCCCATTATAGCTGCCATTTGTGGTGCAAAATACATGAGTCCATATAACGGCAAAAGGAAAAGTAAAACAAAAATCATACTGAATGCTTTTGCTATATCATCTCCACGTTCAGAATTTCCTAGTTTTGATTGAATTGCGGTGCTGATGACTACTGCTAACCAAAGGGTGGTCATTGCAAAAAAGAAGATTGTCAGATATATCATTAGACTTCCAATGAATGTGACATGATATACTAGTATGAATGGTGATAGAAAGATTGGTGCAATCATTAAAGTAAGTATAAGGTAACTAGGTACTTTTCCAATAAACGTACCCAATAATATTTCTCTTGTGGTAACATTGTTGCTAAGCATAATTTCCCATTGTCCGATTTTGATGTTTCTGACTGCATATATGATTGGATAGACTAGAAGCATCATCCAGAGTAGGAATATCACTGACCTCATAGCTCCTGGAAATGCAATCATTAACAGTCCTTCTACATTTCCAGGTAGTAGTAGAATAATTATCGATTCAATATAGGGAACAATTTGAAATGCCCAAAAAATAGCAAAGATGGAAATAAATCCAACCAATGGTTTTCTAAATCCTCTAAATTTTGAGGTTTGGACTAGAAACTCTGCTTTTGCAATTGCTTGCCAATTGCTTGCCATCACTAACTCCTCCAACGAAGCAAATCTTCTTTGTTTACCTTACTTCCAACAATTTTTAGATATGCATCTTGAAGATTATCTCCTCCCACTTTATCTACCACTTCTTGAGGTGTTCCATAGGTTGTAAGAGTACCATTTGATATAATTCCAATAACATCACAGATATCTTCTGCTAAATCTGTCATATGTGTGCATATGAAAAAGGTAGTGTCTGTTTTTTCTGCCATGGCTCGAATGATCTCTTTTACTAAAGCACTTGCTGCTGGGTCTAATCTTGAAGTCGGTTCATCCAAAAAGACCAGCTGCGGATCATGCAAAATTGTTGAAGCAACCAATACTTTCTGTTTCATACCAGAACTATAACTCTCAAGCAGGTCATGCTGTCTACCTTCAAGACCTAGTAACAACAAGAGTTTTTCAATCCGTTTTAACAATCTTTCTCCAACAAAATCATTGAGGGCTCCAATAAACTCAAGAAATTCTACCGCTGAGAGTTTAGAGTAAAGACCCGGAGATTCAGGTAATAGACCTGTGACTCTTTTGATCTCCTCTCGCTGAGTATATACATCGAATCCACATACTTTCGCTCGTCCATTCGTTGGTAGCAACAGCCCTGCTAACATTCTTACAGTCGTTGTTTTTCCTGCACCATTAGGTCCGAGATAACCAAATGTAGTCCCTTTTTTTACCTTTAATTCTAAATCTTTGACAGCTTGAACTTTCCCAAAGTCCTTTGATAACCACTCTGTTTTGATATCGAAAACTTCTGTCATATTATCCCT
Source organism: Promethearchaeota archaeon (assembly GCA_014728035.1). Taxonomy (GTDB): domain Archaea; phylum Asgardarchaeota; class Thorarchaeia; order Thorarchaeales; family Thorarchaeaceae; genus SHMX01. The sequence goes on from WJMJ01000079.1 coordinate 57,966, forward strand.
TTCACTCAAGAAATTATGGTAAGTTAAGCTTTAGCACGAAAATATGCATTTTTCAACACTTTTTTAGACTTTTCGAACAATTAACTACGCTCTTATCCAAAAAGATTTAAGAGGGTGCAAAGGCGACTGATTCAAGTCGGACTCGCAAAAACTGAAATGCGAGCATAACGGAACCCGCACTAGTAGATAGTGCCAGCAAAACAAGTTCTGAGGTACATATTATTGACAGAAGCGGCTGAAACCACGTCAGAAGATATTGAGTTCCTTCGGGCCCAGCTACGGGAATTAAAATCCCAAGCTCGTGAAGAATTGGAACAGCTTCGTCGTGACAGAGATAAAATGCGTGAATACAAGGGTATTCGCGATGAGCATAATAAAGAAGTTCGAAGTTTAATCGAATCTGTAAAAGCAGAGCGAGAAGAACGAGATCGAATAAATGAAGAAATAAGTGAAGCTAAGGGTAAGAGAACAGCAATTCATTCCCAGCTTAAAAGTGTCTATGATGAGATTCGTGAATTGAGAAGCAATCTTGTTGGTAGTCCTTCGACAGACCAGCGAAAACTGATGCGTAGGGTTGATGAACTCGAATGGAAACAACAGACTGAGCAGCTTACGATTGACGAAGAAAGATCTATTGTAGAGGAAATTGCTAGAATTGAAGCAAAATTAGTCAAGATTGGTCAAGAAAAAGAAAAACAAGACCGAATCAGTGAATTGCGCAGGTTAGCCCGACGATTAAAGGATGAAGCTAGTGAGGCCCATCAGAAAGTACTAGACTTGTCGGAGCAATCCCAAATTCATCATCAAGAAGTTGTGAGAATCCGACCCCAGCTAGAACAATATAAGAAATCCGCAGACACTGCACATCAGAACTTTGTTGAATGGCTTAAGAAAGTTAAAGCTGGAGAAGCTCAACTCAAAGAAATTCGTGGTAAGATTGATGAAATCTATGGAAAGCTTCGCAAACAAGATGCAGTTGGTCACCATGACCGGCGAGGCCGCCGAAGAAAACAGAAGATTCAGGAACAAGAACGCCGTGATGCTGCTCTTGAAAAACTTGAGGCTGGCAAACGACTCACATTTGATGAGTTTATTTTAGCACAACGTGCAGCGACGGATGATAAGAAGAAGGGTAAGAGTTCCGACGACGATGAAGAAGAGTAAATGAGGTCATTTTGACCTCACACTCTCTTTTCTAGGGGGTCATATTTTTGAGTAGTGTGAGAGAGAGACCTGTAAGTAAAAGGTCTGCTTTTCGTATTTTTTACATTTTGGCTATCGGGTCAGGCGTCATGAGAACATTTTCTGTTGCCTTTGATGTGGTAGCCCTTAATACTATGTTTTCAGACCCCCTTGCCTTTGGATTTGTATCACAATGGGTTAGTATCTTAGTCACATTCTTTCTAGTTCTGGTTTTGAGTTTCCCCAAAAAAGTAAATGGCAAAAAGCGATCCTTGGGCTTCTCCGTTGACCCCGATTTCGGTAGAATTTCGCTATTACCTCGGAAACCGATGTTGTATATTATACTCGCTGGAATTTTTGCAGGGATCTCTACATATTCGTACTATCTACTGGTGGGTGCAAGTGATGCATCTACAATGCTACCGTATGGGCAACTTGTAATCATCTATCTACTTCTGGGTGACTTATTTGCAGAAAAAGATACACCAACAGTAATTGAAATCCAATGTATAATTTCCATTATGCTTGGAGTCTTGTTAGTTGGTGTGACTCCTGGTGGTTTCGATTTACCTACTCTGTTTATCGTTCTTGTACCAATGAATATTTCTTCAGGGCTAGTGACATTTTACCAGAGAAAGACAAAACGGTATGAGATATCACCTGGGCTACGTGTTGATTCGATTAATATGCGTCTCTGGACTCTATTGTTTCTGAATATCACTTACAGTATTTTTGCCATTCCGACCATTCCAATCGGGGCTTGGAGTCTAATGGCTGATACATTCAGTTCCACCTTCTGGTTTATGGTTGGATCTTCATTGACGACGTTTTTTGCTTTGGTAATGTATGTACGTGCATTAGGCCGAGGTACAATGGCTGTAGTTAATTCTCTATCATCCGTTTCTGTCGTGCTTGGCATCCCTCTTACTTTGATTGGAAACCTTTTCGTACCTGGTGCGTTCGGCACTATCGATGCTGATGCATTCCTTTGGACTATCAAGATATTTGGCGTTATTCTTGTGATGATTGGTGTAGTAGCGTTAGAAGCATCTGATGTTCGAGCTATTGTACTTGTTAGAGTGAAACCACAGACTGGAGATATTTTATCAGAGCTGTATGATATCAAAGGCATTCAGCGAGCAGCGGCTATAGCGGGCACCTATGATTATCTACTCACAGTTAAAAGTAGAAGTCTTGCAAAGACCAGAACGGGAATACTGAAGAAAGTTCAAGCAATACCTGAAGTATACGATGTAGAAACCCTAGTAATCTTGAAGGAACACAGATAACAAAGGAGGATATGAAATGACAAAAAATGTACAAGCTTACATTCTGATGGATATCGAACTGGGAAAGACAGACTCTGTAGTTGACAAATTACGAAGTATTGATGAAGCAATCAGAGTGTCAATTACTACAGGAATCTTTGATGTGATTGTTCTGATTGAGGTTCCTGACTTAGAAGCACTCTATGACATTACAGTCCATAAGATTCATACTATTCCAGGAATCAAACAGACTACCACGGCTGTTATTGAAAAGATGATTGAGTGAATATTCCCAATATCTATACTTATTAGCACACTAGATAGGTTCATGGCTGTCAAAATATGATGCTATAATTTGATTGTATTTTGATAATAAAACCATGGTAAGGTGGTTAAATTGGAAGCAGTAAAATCAAGCAAATTACGGAAGACCTTTGGTGACGTTGTCGCTGTTGATAGTCTTGACCTTAATGTGTCCCCTGGTACTATTTTCGGCCTTTTGGGTCCAAATGGTGCAGGTAAAAGTACAACTATTCGTCTAATCTCTACACTATTGTATCCAGATTCAGGAACCGCATCTGTGCATTATTTTGATATTCTAGAGGAACCTGTTGCAGTTAGACGTATAACTGGAGTCTTACCTGAAGAAGGAAATCACACCCATTATGATAGTTTAAGTGCATATGAGAATTTAGAATATTTTGCGAAGCTCTACGATGTTCCAGAAGATAAAATTCACAGGAGGATTGAAGAACTTCTACAATTTATGGATCTCTGGGATCGGAAAGACGACAAAGCTGGTGAACTAAGTACAGGAAATCGTCAGCGACTTGCACTATGCCGAGCACTGTTACATGAACCAAAAGTGGTTCTTCTAGATGAACCTACTTCATCTCTAGATCCCATAGCCGCTAAGAGAGTTAGGGAGTTGATTCTTAATCTCTCGAAGACCTATGGACAGACCTTTTTCATCAATTCACACAATCTTGCTGAAGTGCAGAGAGTCTGTGACCAAATTGCTATTATTAATGAAGGAAAGATTTTGATTTCTGGCTCAACAGCTGAACTCCGAGCAACATTACAGACTGAACAAGAATATCGTATACGGATAATGGGCGATATTGAGCATGCCAAATCCATTATTGAAGCGGAAGATTTTGTAGAATCTGCGGAAGCAGAGGTTGATACAATTGTTGTCATGATAAGAAATCCAATAGAGAACAATTCGGTTCTGATGAAGAGTCTTCTTGATGCTGGAGTTCAAATTATAGAATTTGCTGAAGAAGAAACTACTTTGGAAGATCTCTATCTTCAAGTTGTAACAGGAGGAGATGTAGAATGAGTCTAGAGAAATCTATGGTCGTTGCAAAAACTGATCTTAAAATGGCTCTTGATGTACGCTATGTGAAATACAGTATGGTTATAGCTGGAGGCTTTGGTCCAGTAATGGCTATAATCATGGTAGTAGGCTCGTTGCTTTTGGGAATTCCTGAATTATTGAGTCTCATGGTATTATATGCATCGTCGATGATTGGTCTATTTGCGATTATGCCTGCTAGTCTAATTGCTGCAAATGCTCTTGTAGGAGAAAAAGAACAGAGAACTTTGGAACCACTGCTTTGTACACCCCTTACCGATAAGGAACTACTTATGGGAAAAGTTCTTAGTTCCTTGATTCCCAGCATGGTGATGATTATTGTAGGTACATTTGCCACCATGATTGCTGCAAATGTGACATTGTTTCTCTTGGAAAAACCATTGATGCTCATTCCCGATATAGCTGGCTTAGTACTGATATTTGGAGCTGGCCCTCCTATGGTATTAGCTGTTATTGCAGTTATGATTCTTATCAGTGGAAAAGTGACAAGAGTCTATGAAGCTTACCAAGCTAGTGGCTCAGTCATTTTGGTTTTCTTAATCCCTATGTTTCTCCCACTTGCCAGTATGCAAAATGAGATACTCGACCCTAATGCAGTATGGCTTTCGGTTTTACTGACAGTGTTGCTAGGGATTGCCCTTATGACCATCACGTGGTTAATCGCCTTTTCGAGGTTCAATAGAAACAATATGGTCCAGCTTGTGTAAATCTAGAGGGGAGCCCCTCTCCCCTTTTATTCTTTTATTCTCCTTAAGCCGACAGGATATCTTTTGGCAAGGTCTCTATAGGTTTCCTTGAATCTTGTTAACTCTTCCATATGTTGTTCCTTTACATCAGTGATTATTTTTGCAGGAATACCAACAGCTATCTTTCTAGCAGGAACTTCAAAATGCTGCTTAACCACTGCTCCCTCGCCTACCACAGCCCACTCGCCAATCACCGCATAGTCAGAAACAATTGCACCCATACCAATAACAGCATCATCTTTGACCGTTGCATTATGAATAATACATCCATGTCCAAGAGTGACATTATTTCCTATTGTTGTAAGCTCATTAGGTCTTGCATGGACTACAACATTGTCTTGCACGCTAGTTCCATTTCCAATTAGTATTTCTCCGTAATCTCCCTTTACAACAGCTCCTGGCGCAATATAACACTCTGAACCAACAGTTACTTTTCCAATTACAGATGCGGAATTGCTAACATAACTATTATTTCCAATATTTGGTTTTCGTCCTTCAAACTCGTATATTGTCATGTAAATTCACGTCAAAATATTGCTCATTTGACTTCAAGTATTTATCCCCCGAAATCTTAAAGATGATAATTCGCATTGTTAATCAATAAATTGACTGCAAATGGGACGTCATATCTATGTCTGAAAAACAAGATGAGAATGTGTATCCACTTTTTCCGATTCTGAAAGGGGAATCTGTGGGTGAAAGTGGAGAATTTAGTGGCAGAGTGTACATTGTCCAATCTCCTGATGAGCTTTCTACAGAATGGGAAGCAGATCACATTGTTGTGCTACATCATGATTTAGCTAAATATCTAGATGATAATCCTGGAATCTTAGATGATCTGTTTTCCAATGTACGAGCTGTAATCGCTGAATTTGGCGAGTCAATTAGTGATTTTGCTTCATTTTCTTATGTGCGTGAAGCTATAGGGATTATCAAGGTTCAAGATGCCACACATGTACTGGAAAATGACATGCATATCCGTGTTGTTGCAGAAGAAAACATTGGCGAGATATTCTTCGTAGATTGAAACTGATATAGACAATCTGAAAATATATTCTAACAATTATATTGCAACAAATCTTTATGCTTTATCACTAGTAATTTGTAAATGGGAAGGATATGACTGAAGATATTGCAGATAATTATGTACCAATTCTTTTTGATAGAATTTCAATATTGAAACGAATATTGAAGTACATAGCTATTGGGATTCCCCTTTTTTTGGGGTATGCTATCGTTCTACTATTAATTTGTGATGAGAATCCAGTACTGTTACTTATTCATCTCTTTCTACAGGTGACTGTAGGATTCTTTGGTATTCGATATACATATACACTAGGTCGTGATACCAGGGCAACAATTCACATACTTGATACAACTGAAATCAAATCTTCAGAATTCCAAGACTATGCGATTACCTCAGATAGTATTTCTAAGGTATTCGAGAGGTATCTATCCAATCTTGAAAATAAACTTGAAACCGATTATGATGACTGGATGGATATAGCATGGTTTGCAGTTTTGGTTTTAGCAATGATTCAAACCTTACTTCTCGTGATTGATGAACTCCCATTCATTTGTTTTCTACCTTCGCCTTTTCTTGGAGTATTATGTATAGGCATATTTGTAAACGGCTATAGAACTGTGGATATTACCTACATTATAGAGGAGCTTGAATATCTGGAATATCTACTCAAGAATAAAATTGAAAGAATTATCACTTTAAGCTCTGGTTTGGAATTTCAAGTATATGCGATTGTAGAGACAAATTACAATCTATTGCATGATTTAAAGATAGAAATTTCACCTGACAGAGAATCTCTGAAGGTCACTTATTACGTTGGCTTGCCAAAAGAGCATTTAGAACGAATTCAAATCCAAACTAGTAGCTTAGAACTCGTTGACTACTTGCAGAATATAGACCTGTCAAACACCCCTTCTTGGAAAATCAATACAGCAACCTCTACTGAAGAAATGAGTGTCATTTTTACCAATAATGTGAATAGTATTGATATCACTCAAAGCTCAACATATGTAAAAAGCCCAAGTTCACTAACAGACGATCTTCAGGAACTCGGTGAAATCGTGAAAAGTATCCTTGAACTGATCCGATAAACGATATGCATAAGTGTTGTATTGATATTGTTGCAACTAGAGAGAATATCTGGTTTGATAAATTGAATTATGTTATCAATTAGATTGGTGATGGGCTGGACATTATGAAGATACGACTCAAAATTGATACTCAATGGATTCAACTGGAAGAAAAGAGTATGGATCGGATTCGCAAATCATATGAGTCATGGGAGTCAGAAACCTTACGAAAAGCTCGTGATGCAAAAGATTTGAGGGGTCTTAGAGAAATATTCTACCAGCTCGGAGACCGTTGGGAGTGGGACCAAGCAACTGGAGCTTGGTTATCTAGCGGAGAACCGTTGGATGCTGTTGGTCTTATTCTTAGTATGCCTGGTTTAGACGATGGAAAAGAGCGTTATGTAATCTATACTGTCATGGCATACAGTAAGGGTCTCACTCAGAAGTTTGACCACCTTGGTGATAAAGAACGAGTCATAGTTGAGATAGATAAAAAAACTGGGGATATGATTTGTTGGTCCACAACAGGTCATGGAGCAATGGACCTATTTCCAACCAGCCTAAACGCGTTCAAAGACTTTCAAGATGTATTGAATTCCTGTGATTTGGTAGCACAACCTGGAGACCATGCATTGAGACTTGAAATTCCAAAAGGAAAAAGAGAATTCCCGTACCTCATCGAGATACTCTGGGAAATGGCGGTTGGCCGTAGGGATTTCATTCACAAAGAAATTGATTTGTTGACAAACTCCGATATCGAAAACAATCTTGATTTTAACTTTCACAGATATACAAAAGCAGTAATCCGTCTTGAACGTGCTTGGAAAGATTTGAAACAAAATCTTCTCGAGTCCGCTAAAGAAGCAGTTGTTGATGAGATCACTCCAAAAATAGAGAAACAAAACAAGCAATCACTAAGAATTATTGAAGGCCTCCTCCATATCCTTTGGTTCAGACCTCCTGCATCTCAGTTAAAATCTGTTAAGAAAGCACTTGAAACTTTGTCTAATGTTTCACACCCGACATCTGTTGAACAAACCTTGGTTGAGTGTTTGGGTGAACTTTCTGTTGCACTGAACGATGTGCTTGAGAGAGCTGAATATTTGAAGTGGAAAAGTGTAATTGATAAGAAAGGATATTCTGAAGCTGATGTATTTCAAAATCTTGCACTTTCTGAACTAGCAAAAGAAGCCCTAGCTGTGGCATTGGACGACATACTCAGGGAACATACTCTTTCGTATATCGGATATCCCGAACGAGCTACTATTAAGAAAAAAATCATGAGAATTTTGTTTGGCACCGCTGTACTACCATTACGACTACTGTCAACATTTTGGGAACGACTCAAACTTCGTTTTCCTTTCCAAAAGAGTACTGATACTTCAGAAACCAGTAATTCTGATACTGAGATGCATATTGATGAATCAACTGATGAGTTTTCTTCATGAAATATATACCCACCATTATATAATATAGGCATTTCACGAGAATTTCTCTGGGATCAAAATGAATGCGGATATTCGAGATGAACTAATCGAAACTCTCGATACCGCCCTTGCGCACACTCGCTATCTTGAAGAAGAAGGTGAAAGATACGAGGCTGTATTGTATTCTGGTATTGGAAGAACTATTGAGGCAATTATCAGACTAATAACAGTCCCAGATGCGGTAAGGGATCATTACGAAGGTGATGAACTAGGTATTGAGGAAATTGTTTCTGAAGGTGAGGTCTCTGTAGCAAGTGATGAAGTTGTTACTACTGATACAGTAACCGATGAAGTTGAGACTCAGGTGATTCCACAAGAGGAATGTGCACCTGAACGAAAGAATATTACTTCACGTGTAGTACCAGAACCAGGCAATGGACTTCCTTCACAAAGAATAGCTCAAGAAACACTTGTGGGTCCTGATGGGGCTGAGCTCCAAAGGGAAACGCTGACATATCTTGGAAAGATAGAGTGGTCTGGTAAATGGCTAGCTACAAAAGGTGAAAAATTTGTTATTACTACCTCGACGACATTTACTGATGAAGCTGGTTTAGAAACTAGATTTGAGCTTCGCAGATATAATTCCGAGGAAGCACTAAGATCCGATACGGGCCATATACTACCTATTACCGGAGATATGCCACCGTACTGGGATGAAGATACTGGTCTTTGGGCACTAGTGATAACATCCGGTGATGAATCACAGCTCGAATGGATGAAAGACGTGGACATAATTCGAGGTAATATTAATCATGCTATGCGTCTATTCTATCGAGCAACTAGAATCTTCTCAATGAAGCGGCTATGTGGCGAACATGTAGAGGCTTCGTTCCCTGATAAGCACTAGTTTAGACCAAGAACTGGTAAGAGATCCCGTGGAGAATTTATGACAATAGTTCCTTCTGGGGCTTTGTCTTTCTCCTCTGGATTTGCCCATGTGACAAGAATTGGAATCATCCCTGCACGGATTGATGCTTTTACATCAACGTCTACGTAATTACCTACAAATGCACATAACTTTGGATTTACTTTTAGGATGTCTGCAGCTTGCAATAGTGTAAATGGATTTGGTTTGGCATATCCCTTCACACCACTCCATGTTACAGCATCAATCAGATGAAGGACGTTAGAACGTTTCAGAAACGAAGTGGGATTATCATGCCTTCTTGTGCATATGCCAATCGCATAACCTTCTTTGTGTAATATCTCCAGAGTTTCTTTTGCATCTTCAGTCAACATTTCATAATCCGTTTCTCTGGTTTCGTATTTGAATCTCTTTTCAAGGTTGATAATGATGTCTTTTTCAATCTTGGTAAATCCAAGTTCTTTGAATATGATTCTGTCTGCTTCTATCCAATCAGATGGCTCATGACCCCAATGTGGTTCAACATTTTCCCGGATGCAGTATTCAGAAAGCCAATTATCTGACTTTCTGAACGCGTCCTTAATCTCCTTATCGGTTATTCCTTCAAGGTTTATACCAACAGAAATTGCTATTTCTTTAAACACGGCTAAAGCTGACTTTTTAGTACGAGTGATAGTGTGGTGTAAATCAAAGATAATCGCTTTGACGTTCATGTTCTTTTCAATTCCTCGCGTGTTTAGTTAATTAGGCAAACTTAGGTTATAGGTAGATATCGCACTCGATAAGTAATTATTGTAATGATTTGTAAGTCACCAAGAGGTTCTCATCATATGAAGCGAATCGGGATAGTTGGCAATGGTATTGCTGCAATTACAGCAATCCGCGAAATAAGAAAAATAGGAAACGATATTGCAATTGATGTCTTCACCGATGAGAAATATCCCTATTACCCGAGACCCAAACTAATTGACATAGTAAGTGGGAGTATTTCAGAAAGTGATATCATTCAATTTGATCTCAAATGGTATAATGAAAATAACGTAAATCTTCATCTTTCAGAACCAGTGACTGAAATTATTCCTGATTCTAAGACAATTCTCACAGCATCTGATACTTACTTCAACTATCATAAGATATTGTTAGCAAATGGTAGCCACCCGTTTGTCCCTCCTATTCATGGGGTTGAAAAGAAGAGAGTTCATGTTCTACGGACATTAGATGATGCTATTTCTGTTAGAGCTGATGTCAAAGGTGCAGGCCGGGAGATAATTGTGGGTGGTGGTATCCTTGGAATTGAATTAGCTGCTGCCATGAAAGAGCTTGGTGGCTCACCAATAGTTATTAGTAATATCCATCAATTATTACCTGCACAACTTGATGCAGGTGCAAGCGATTTTCTGATACATCGTTTAGAGGATATGGGTATCTCCATCTATCTTGGTTTCATGTGTCGTGAGATTTCAGGTGCAGATCAGGCAACTGGTGTTGTTTCAACAACTGGTGATAAAATCAAGGGAGATAATGTAGTAATTGCTACTGGAGTGAGACCCAATACTTCACTAGCAAGTGAATCGGGAATTAAAGTTAACCTGGGAGTTATTGTGGATCAGTATATGCAGACATCAGTGCGCGACATCTACGCTGCAGGAGATTGTACTGAATGGAATGGTGTTTGTTGGGGTATCATTCCCGTTGCATTGGAAACTGCTAGATGTGCAGCAAAAAACATTGTTGACCATGGATCTGCTCACTACGCAGGTACTACTCCCTCTAACACATTGAAGGTCGCAGGTATTGAGTTGACCTCTATTGGATTGTTTAATGTAAGGTCTCCAGAATATCGTTCTATTGTAAGCGCAAATGATGATAGTGGTACATATTTCAAAGCTGTACTAAAGGATGATGTCTTTGTAGGAGGAATAGCCTTAGGTGATAGAAAAGTGGCAATGAATATGCGGAGAGCGATTGCTAACAAAACAATCATATCAGATCCAAACCGCGAATTGTTTGAGCAGTGAATTATTCTGAAATCTCCAAAAGAGGTTGACGTCCTTTGCCTTGAGGGATTAATGTGATTACACGATCTACTGACTGTTTTAATTCCTCCATATGGGTAACCACAATAACTTGATTGATAGAGTCCAATCCTTGGACTGCATCTGGTAGCCATCTTCTTCTGTGAGAATCCAATCCTGCTCCGGGCTCATCCAGAATCAATAGTCCTGGTGGTGGACTTGCAATGGAGTGTTTCTGTAGTGCAGTATTCATTCCAACCCGCAGTGCAAAATTCACACATACATCTTCTCCACCTGAAGCTGCCATTAGGGATACTTTGTTACCTTTGAGGTCGAAGAGCGACACATCATAATCATCATCTATGACAAGATCACTGTACTTATCACCAAAGATTTCTTTGAATATGGTCCGAGCCTCCTGCCTTATGTGTGGTCGTAATTGAACCTCTGCAATATCTGGTATTGTTTGCAATATTCTCTGAAGCTGCTTTGATATTTTCATATCATGTGAAATCTCATCAGGCCTATCTGTAATGTTGGGTTTTCCCAGTTCAGAATCAATATCCTCTACTGACATTCTAACTTTTTCCAATATGGTTTCTATAGATGAAACATCGAAATCTGGAACATCTTGGTTTATTCTTTTGATTGTACTTCTAGCTGCCTGTATTTCGTCATCAGATGGAAGAAGCGATTTTATGCTTTGGAGATTCTTTCTTGCTTCCTTGATGGCTTGAAGTTCTTTTCTTAAAGCTTTGAATAGTTTCTTTGTTTTTCCAGTGGTAGTGTTGTATATACCCAGACCCATCATGTTGTATAGATTAGCTCTTCTTTTACTAGGGGTCGAACGTGAAAGACTGTCTATTTCTCCTTGTCTTACATATGTCAATGCTGAAAAAGCATGGCGGTCCATTCCAAGAATTTTCTCTATCTCTTCATTTACTTTTCTGGGAGTGCTTTCAATTGGTGCGTGATCTGGCTCAAGTCGGAGTTCGGCTGTCGTTCTTCCATGATATATATTCCTAATAACTGAATATTCTCTCTGATTCACTGGGGCTATAAATGTGAGTTTGACCTTGCTTTTTCTTTGGCGGTGTTTTATCAGATCGTCAACTTTTCTAATTGTCTTGTCTTTTCTTGTTATCCTCTTGAATAAAGCGAATTCAATTGCTTCAAGAATAGTTGTTTTCCCTGAACCATTTGGTCCCACGATAGCAAGAGAGCCTTTGTCAAACTCAAATAGTTGATCAGCAAACACTTTGAAATTTTTTAGTTCAAGCGATTTTAACATTTCATTCACTCTCCCGTGATACGACCGACCAAATCTAAAAGATCATCAAGACCTTCTTCATCAGTCTGTTCAATATAATCTCTGATACTCGCTTCGATATTGAGTGGTTGTTTGAGTTTGATTTCTCTTGGTCCATAACATATCCAGTTTGGCTCCACATGCACAAAAAGTGAATTAAGCTGATTTTCCGCATGTTGAAGAATTTTTATTCTATCAAGACCATTTTCGGTTTCGGAATCTATTATTCCGTCAACTCTAACAATTACAATAGCTCCATCTTTTTTCGGTGATAATTTCGAAATCATTCCCTGTAAGTATGAATTAGCCTCATCAGGTCCCATTCCAGTGATTTTTGCTTGTGGAAACTTGAACTCTCTAACATCATTGAGATTTTCAGTTGAGTATTCATTTCCTTGAGAATCACTGTCAACTACAATGAGTTTCTTTTTACCGCCAACTTCCTTACTCCAATTAACATAACATGTTGAACCGGGTCGTCCAATATCATATTCCTCATCTAACCAAAAACTATGTGCATGTCCACAACCATAGTAGTTGAAATGGATTGGTAATCGTTCCTTCTTTACTGGGATGTGATGAGCAAAAAGAAAAGCGGGGTCAGTCTGTGGAACAATTGAATTCAGCTTTCTCTCGAATAATTTGTCGCGCGTCCAAGAAAAAAGATGAACCTCAATTTTCCTTCCATCGATATCAATTTTATGTGCTTTATAGTGATCATTTCCTGTTGACTTCACAACACCAGCTGATTCCAGTGCAGAAATTGGGCTTTGGATGTGACGATAGCCATAAGGAATATCATGATTCCCATGAACTAGGAACACTTCTACCTTATCTTGTATACTCTTGAAAAGGTCCATTGCAAAAGTCAAATCTTCCATGGATGGCAGTGGATTTTCAAAAAGGTCTCCTGTATGAACTAAAATATCGGGAGACTTTCGCATAGCCATGTCAATAGCTTTCTTTAGACATTGCCTAACATCATCCTTACGTTCTACCAATTGAAAAAGTGTTTTTCCTAGATGCGAATCCGAGATATGTGCAATACGGACCATTACCACAACTCCAATGGATAGTTCTAGTATTTCATGAACTACCCTCAATCACTCTAAGTTTCTCTAACCGATATATCAATGCTATTGTGATGTGTTTTTACTCCAATTGATTGGAGTTTATATAATTGGAACAGACATAACTTGTGACTACTTTATCTGGTGAATGTGATGACCAGTTTAACTAATACTCAAGTCGAAGAGGAAAAACAACAAAAACCAGTGCTATCAAGACTAGGATTATTGTGGCTCGCCTTATTGATGCTCTCAATTGGAACAATATGGCGGATTGTTGACATCTTTGTTTTAAATCTAGGCGAAACCCCGATGAATATCTTGCCATCCAAATTAGGACCTTTGTTGGTCATATTACTGGTCTTTTGGAAATTCCGTCCCACCGAGATTAAATCTATTTTGGGCCTCTCACAGGAAGATTACCGTGTTCAGATCACAGTTGGAATCTTAATGGGCTTCACAGTGATATTTTCAATGGTTTTTCTTGCGCCTATTTTGTACAATATCTTTGTTGACCCAACATATCCCCTCACAATTAATATAATTCATGCAGACCTACTCTGGTATATGCTATTTTTCTTCTTTGTGAATGCAGTATTTGAAGAGATTCTCTTTCGTGGACTTCTTCAGAATGCTCTGAACACAAAATTAGACTTCAAATATGCATTATTCATCCAAGCAGCAATATTTGGCATATGGCATGCTACCTGGCCATTGATTAACGGACCAACTAGCAGCACCTTCATTCAAGAAGCGATTTCTGTTGTTGTGCTATCCGGCATCCTTGGAGCTTTCTTTGGATTGTATTATGAGAAGTTTTCACATAGAAGAACACTAATTGGAACAATTACAGCACATACTATCTTTAACTTCATGAATGAGTGTTTCAAAGTTGGTCCCTCTCCAACTGTTCAAGGACCTGATTTTTCATTTACAGAACCTGGTCTGATGGTAATTTCTTTGTTGCTGTTCGCTATAACTTTTGGTTCTATGATAGTCCTAGCTCTTAAATACCAGATAGAGGATGTGTCGAATCTAAGAAGAAAAGTAGATTCTCTTCTCAGGAGGAACTAAAAAATGCAAACTAGCACAGAACTTACCGCATTTAGTGCCTTGGGTGCGGCTTTACTAAGTTTGATAGTTGGATTATATCTATTCTATCTTTGGAGAAAACAAAATGTTTCAATGTACACCGACCTTCCTTTTCTATTTGGAATAACCTTCATTGCAATGTTTCTGAATATGCTAATTCAATCATTACCTGGTCTTGGTTTGGTTGAGGCTACATTACTACTCTTTAGAATCAGATCACTTGTAATATTTGGATCTGCCTTCCCATTGCTTGCTGTAATATTGATTATTTGGTTTCCTCAGATACAACATCATCACAATAAGATACTCCTCGTTCTTGCTATTTATTGGGTTCTCATAACTCTAATTGGTACAAGTGAGTCCTTAATCATGATTCTTCTAGTTCCTATTTTATTGGTATTAATCATTGGGCTCGTTGCTACATTTTTTGTTACTTGGCGAACTAATCGCTTGAAAGAAGTTAGAAGTGAACTAATGATGATGTCATTAATTCTTTCTATTATATCGCAAGTTGGTGGTGTTTCATTACGTGCGATGGAATTGGGTTGGATAGCGAACCTCGTTAATGCAATTGCTACGATTCTGGCGGCTTTAGCTTTTGCAAATCCTTGGTATCGAAGAAAAAGTCATACAGACCAAACCTGATTGTTGACAATGAAAGTGGAGAGCGATGGCAGTTCAATACTACCATAGCTGTCCTTCACTTTCTATCCATAAATTGTACAGCTTTCTAAAATTTTTCTATCCGTTGTTAGTGGTATTGGTTTTGCTTGAATGTGACTTGATTTGACTATATCTTCGAAGTGGGATTTTACCATTCTAACCAAACTTGTAGGACCAAGGGCACCTGTTTCTCTGACTACACGGAACTCTTCGTTTGTTTGTTTTAAGTGGTCTTCAAATGCAAAAACAAACTCTGTGATATCCACTTCGGAATTTCTGAACATTGCTGCAATTGTGTACTGTGGAAGTCCATTATTAACAACACCGACAACACTGTAATCCATTAGCTCCGCACTAGTTCTAGAGCATGCATATGTTATTGCATTTGAAACATGTGCTTCGGATAATTTCTCACCTGAAAGGTTGACTACCCTGCCTTTTCTCCCAACAGAGCGAATAGTATATGGTTGAGTATCAGTGATTGTCAACATGTCCCCATTTCGGTATCTATAGTATCCCCCAATTGTAGTCAAGACAATCTCATATCTGAAGCCCTTCTTAACCTCTGAAAGAGGAATTACTTTTGGATTTGGTTTCTCACATTCCTTTTCTGGAATGAATTCAAAATATGTTAGATGGGGGATTAGTTGCATTCCTTTTTTATCTGGATACATCTGACCAGCAAAACATCCTTCTGACCCTCCATATACTTCCCAAATCATGGTGTCCGGTAATGTTTTGCTAATCCATTCTCGATATGGATCTGTATCTATACCCATGGCATAGAAAAGTTTCAAATCTGGCCAGAGTTCAGCAACATCTAATTTTCCATCACTATACATGGCTCTTCTAATTTTCGACTCGTGTTTCGTTCCCTTTAGCTCTTCAAGCAACCAAGGACCATAGAGTTCTTGCATTCTTCTCATGAGCGCAAGAGATAAAGTAGTAATACCTTGCAAAGCAGTTATCTTCTCAGTTGCTGCTATTTTAGCATACGCTCTCATTTTGTCATCCATATCTGTTATATTGAATATCTCTTCACCTGGCTTCATCAATCTTTGAAAGATTTTGTTCTGTCTTCGTCCTAAGACACCAGTTGCATAACCAACAGGGATTCCGTTGATAGTATCTAATTCTGCTGGCGCTCCAAAAATGAGCATGGTGCCATCAAGAATCTTGGGATGCTCATTATCGGCCATCATAAATGCCATCAATGTATTCATTGAACCTTTTGATGTGTCCTTACTTCCTGATGCTGTAACTGGTAAATGCTTTGGCTTACCAGTGGTTCCAGAAGTTTGGAGATATGCAAATGGACTCTCCATAGTCAATGCTTGACAATCTGGGTCATCATATATCCTTTGTAAATATGGTAACCGTGATTGATGTGTAGAAAGTGGAACTCTTTCCATCCATTCGTCAATATTACATATTGATTGAAAATCATATTCCATACCAAATTGGGTATTTTTCTGACTTTCAATTATTTCAAATAATTTTTTTTCAGAGTGTTCGATTGGAGCACTTAGAATCCTTTCCATTTCTTTGAATTTCTTTCGTGCTAATACCGACACCAGACGCCTCATAATCGACATCATATTATCCTCCGTACTTTCGAGAGAGAGTACTATTTTATATGGCGCCATACATTGAGTATATTACTTGCCTTTTGAATGAAGAAGTTTTAATATGCCTTAATGTATATTTTATAGAACTAATAGTTTTCCACGACAGCTTATATACGATTATATCAATTTATTACGAAAATTGGGCACTCATAATTTCATAATGTTGGTTACATTGCTAAATCATATACGGTTTTTCGTCAATTTTAGTCCAATTTTTTAAAAACAGTAATTCCCTAATTTGGATTTTCACTGATTATATTTTCAAATACGTGCTCTCAAACTACATAATTTGTTTATTGTAAATTGAAAATCAGATCGAAGCTTTTCATGGTTTCTTACATTTCTTATGAAAAAGGTGCAATGAAATGGCAATGGCTATGATTAAAACGGACTAATAGCATAAATTAACGCCATTTAATTCTTTTTGAAGTCCATTTTACTGTTGTGGAGTTTTATGGAATCTATTTTGTAGATTTTGAGTGATTAAAACGTCGATAAAGCCATCACCCAAAATTGAAGATTTAATGAAACTAGTATTTTCATGACGGTGAACAAATGATTGCAAAACTCGAAAGTCAGTTAACCCATATTTGCAATGATTCGGGTTACAGCTCGAAGATGATTGATGTAACATCAACACTTCAAATGATTTTCAATAATTCTGATAGGAGCATCATAAAGGCTCGCTTAAGATACGAAGGTCCTGATAATGACAGCTGGATTGTTGTTATTCTTGGATTGAGAAGCAGTATCCTTGAACCTTTCAACAAATTTACTCGGATCTCAAAAAATCAGTATCTTCCTTGTGATATATTTGGACTTGTTCCGTGTATTGCTCAACTTGTGAGATTTGAATCATCAGGTCCATCTTTGAGTGCTGTTGCAAAAGATGATGTTACTAGAATCGTCTTGGTTTTTGAAGGCGACTCAAGTGCACGTTCTGGATGTATTAACTCCTTAGCAACTCGATTGTGGCGCTTTATGAAGCGCTGGGATGAGTGGACAAGTGTGCTGATGAATATTTTGGAAAAAGACCAGTACATTGGTGATTGGGATATCAATTGGCGAGAGCTTCTAGCAGGAGAATCGGGTTTTGTTACAATGCCATGGTTCTCACCACTACATTATGATGACCGTGTTCTTGCATTATCAAGAATTGTTATTTCATCAAAAGCACTTTTGACATCAGTTCTGAATGAACGACAGATGAGTGACCCTCTGATCAGGGGACTCATTAATTGGTTGGAAAATCTAGAACCTCTGTCACGTATCGTCAGTGCACCGTCAACTAATGAGGAGGTTGTGGTGTAGTTTGTTAGTGAATGATCATTATAACTCATGTTGGTCTGGTGACATCGAATTACCGGATGTATCTTGGCTATCTGGTGCAAAAGCTGGATTGCAAATATCTGAAGGTAGAAGACCCGATTGGAACTGGGATGAGTTTCTTTTAGATCTCGATGCGATGCTTCAGTATTTTAGTGATATTCAATCTGCGTTTCCTGGACAGGCACCATTGTTAGATGATGGTATTGTAGGTTCAATTCTTACCGCTCTCGGTGGTTATATCAGTGTTACCGGATATCTCCTTGATGATGGGTTATTCTTCAGGGTTTCTAAGAAATATCATGAAGATGTTAGAATTGCACTCTCAGGATATGATGTCCAACCTTATTGTGATGGGTTGATTATTTCTAAAACGGATCTGGCCAGACTTCAAAATATTTTGCCAATCCAAGGACCGCTCTTTGAATTGATATACCAGGAGGTAATGACTTGACTGATTTAGAAGCAGTAAGTGGTGTTGGTCCTGCAGCTGCAAAGAAATTGCGAGAAGCTTTTGTCACCACTGCCGAATTGCTAGCAGTTCAAAATCCTATTGAACTTCAAACAAAGACAAAGCTGGGAGAAGGTACTGTTGATAAAATCATCAAGAGTGCTAGAGAGCTTGTTGGCACTTTTGGGTTCAAGAGTGGTTTGGAAGTGGAACAATCGATGGCTGACCAGCCAAGATTGTCAACTGGTATCTCTAAACTCGATAAGGAATTATTGGGTGGAATAGAAGCGGGATCTATTGTAGAATTTTTTGGACCGTCACGAGGTGGAAAAACCCAATGGGTTGCACAACTTGCAATCATGGCTCAGCTTCCAGCTGACAAAGGGGGTCTTGATGGTAGAGTCCTATGGCTTGATAGTGAGTCATCTTTCAAACCTTGGATAATTAGAGCCAACGCTTTACGTTTTGGAGTTGATCCCGATGTAGCGCTTGGTAATATTGGAAGAGCTCAAATAATTCTTAGCAGTCAGCTTATGGATTTGTTTGACACCATACCTCGACTATGCGCTGAGAATGACTACAAACTGGTCATTGTTGACTCTCTCACTGGATTATTTCGTGCTGAGTATACTGGTTTGGATATGCTGAAAGTTCGACAACAGGATATGAATGGCATTCTAAATACCATGCGACGAACTGCTTCTGCAACTGAGAGTATTTTTGCTTACACAAATCATGTCATGGCAAAAATTTCCCTTTATGGTGGTAATCCCAATGCCCCAGTTGGCGGACACATAATATCCCATGCATCCGATTATCGATTCTATACTCGCAGGTCAAAGAAGGATAAGCGTAAATTGGATTTGCAGGATAATGCGGGAGTACCAGAATTCAGTATGGAATTCACAATTGGATGGGGCGGCTTTTACGAATCAAGCTCTGAAAAGAAAGAAGTTGAACCAGAGATTAAGGCTTACTTCAAGAAACATGGGTATGCAAAACCAGAATTAATTGAAGAAGACGAAACAGAAGAAGAAGTGGTTACTGCAGGTGATTCAGAATGAAAATGGAACGAGGTATGTTTCGGATATATCGTTGTCCTCAATGCAACAACATAGGGTATGCACGAGTTGAATCTGAAGACGATCTTTCTGCATGTAGTCTTTGCAGAGGAATAATCTTGCATGAACAAGGCACACTCTACGCTCCAACGGTCCAGGAGTCGGTTGGGATAGTGCGAGAATTAGTTATTCTTTCAAAAGATGAACGAGAACCTCTTAGGTCACCAAGAGGACGCGGTCTGCGCAAAAGAATTCTCCAAATCGTATCATCACTCACTGAACTCAATCGCGGAAGGCCTGTTAAACTGAAAGAGATACTCCAAGAGTGTGTCGATGCTGATATCGACCTGGAGCGGGCTTTATCATTTCTTGAAGTTCTTGAACAAGAAGGGATTCTCGATAAGCTCGATTCCAAAGTTATTCTGAAACGTGAGGTAATATAAAATGGCAGAATCCAGCTCAAAGACAAAGTCAGATGTTATTTGGGTCCCGAGAACACCAAAGACAGTAAAACGTAGTTCTATGATAAATCTAGTTAATCTGCTCCTTAGAGAAACTACGCATAGAATCACTATTCTTGAAAAAACCGAAGAACCAGACCCAGAGTTATTTGTAGTAACTAGAATAGAGTGGAGAGATGCAGATATTCGAAAACCACTACTTCCACAATTACCACGATTGCTCTCGCTATTAGAAACCCTCAGAGGCACACGAGGTGTTCCTACAGAGATATATTTGGATAGTACTGATGGTATTGCGGTATATCTACCAACAAACGTAAGAATCTCTACTTTGCCCGAAAAACCCAAAGAATGTGTTCACTATTTGATGGATCTAGTGGAAACTCAAATTGAACATACTTTTTCAACAATGAGAGAAGTGGAAAAATACTTCTGGATGAATGCTAGGAAGAAGGGATTTAGCCCAGACATTGTTGCTAAAATTGACAAAAAAGAGAAATATTTTGATTCTTCAGAGCATGTATTTAGATTTCAATATCTTATGCAGAGATATTTCTCAATAAGATTCAGAATTCATTCAAGTGAATCTTGTCTTCGTGTGGAGGCTGGTGGGTGTTAGTAGATAAAGCTGACCCCCTTCTATGGTTCCCTTATGAGCCAAGACCACATCAGGACAAGGCTGTGAAATTAGCTGCTGAAGTATATCGTTCAGGAACTGTTGGATTGCTGTCTGCGGATTGTGGTGTTGGTAAAACAATAGCAGTTCTATCTGGATATTTAGCTGCAAGGTCAGAGGATTCTACATCAAGATTATTCGCATTAACACGAACACATTCTCAATCAAAAGTCTTTGAAGAAGAGCTTGAGATTCTAAGAGAGCAATCACTGACCATTACAGCCACATCCATGGTATCAAGAATTCATGTATGTCCCATTAAAGCTAAGATGTCAACAAGCACTTCTAAGGGATTCACAAAAGCATGTGCAAGTATGGTTAGAATTGGCAGATGTAGTCATTATTGGAATATGTACAAAAAACAAAAAAACGAAGGAAAACTAACAATTCGGGAAAATATTCGTGTTCTTTTAGAAGAGCTTCTAGATACTGGTGTTGTAAGCCGGGAACGAGCTGAAGACTTTGCCCAACTACATTCTCTATGTCCATATGAGGTATTACGATGGTGTGCTCGAAATAGTCGTGTTATCATTGGTCCTTACAGCTATGTATTTCGTTCACGCGTTCGTGACGCATTACTTTCTTCTATGGGTGTTCAACTTCACGAAATAGATTTGTTAGTAGATGAAGCTCATAATCTGCCATCTCATGTTCTTGACTCTGAAACTGCGCGGTTAAGTGGAGAAGATTTGAAGTATCTGAAGGAACATAGCAAAGAACTCACCAAAGAAACTGGAGTAAAGTGGATTAGTGAGGTTATTGATTTTCTTTGGGAAACTCTCATGGTTAACTTGGATTCTTTAGGTAATCGAAGAGAAAAGAGATTGAACAAATGGGATGTCATGCCCAGATTCATTGATCAAGAAAATCTATTTCTTCTAGTTCAATCTCATGACTTGACGATAGGAGATCCTGAAAATGCCTTACATGCAGAGAATCCATTTGATAGACTTGTTGATTTTCTCCTAATTGGTAGTAAAGCAATTGAAAGTGAAGATTGGCACGTGTCACTTAATCTCTCGAAGAATTGGCAAAATGAAAGGTCACCGTTGCATACTAATTTAGCTATACGCCCATTAAACGCAGCTGGATTGACCGCTCCCATACTTCGGGGAGCAAGATCTGCATTATTAATGAGTGGAACACTACGCCCTCTGGATCACTACTCCCGTCTACTTGGAGTTTCGACTGCTTTGAAAGAAGACCTTGAAAGTCCATACCCCAAAGGAAGTAGATTGGTCCTTATCGATAAGAAACTATCAACAAAATATAAGAAAAGGAATTCCACACTTTGGCGGAAATTGGCTGAAAGAATTAATACCGTGCTTCAGACCATGCCCGCAAATAAGAGTGCTATGATAGCTTTTCCAAGCTATAATATGATGCATGAGATTTTGAGTTATTCTATAGACACTGGTTTCCGTGGGAAAATAATTGAAAACCGAGGAGCAAGACTTGAATTTGTTATTGAGGCTATTGAAGATTCTCCTCAAGCTGTCTTTTGTGTATACGGTGGAAAGTTTAGCGAAGGTATTGATATTGTTAAAGATGGTTCAAGTCTAATTGATTTGATAATTGGTGTTGGAATTCCTTTTAGTCCACCAACAAGCTATCATCAAGCTATTCAAGACTGGTATAACCGAAAATTCGGTGATGGTGCTGGATATTATTATTCTTCTGTGGTACCTTCACTAAGACAGGTTGCCCAACTTATTGGTCGTTTAAGGAGGTCTCCTTCAGACTGGGGAGTTGTCACTCTCTTAGATAATCGATTTTTGAGGTATTTGAGCATCCTTGGAGATGGTATTGTATCTGATATTTGGCCATATGATGAAGTTAACGAGATTCGTTCTGCTATAGACGCATTTGTTGAAATGAGAGTAGGTGATTGTTGTGAGAATAGCTAAAGAGAATACATATCTACTGACATTCATCGGAGCTATCCTAGTTGGTTTTACTATTAGGATGATTTTCTATGAATCGCCATTTGAAATTATTATTAGTATTCTAGGTATCTGTATAATGATTGGTTTCATTGTGCTTCTATGGACCCGTTCGAACCCACAAGTATTATGGAATAAAACTTACAAATGCTTGGCTATTAATCGTAAATTTAGTGTGTCGGTCTTTGCTGGATGTACATTGGATAGTGTACCTCTTGGAATTGATCTCAGTCACTCTGCAAAAAAGGTGCTACGTGCACTTTCAACAAGATTGAATGATGACAGTGAATTTGAGGTTAGTTTCTTTGTGACTCGACCAAATAACTCCTCCAGTACCCGTGTAGGTTTATTTGTTTCACGTAAAACCATGCGTTTACTTGATGGGGTTTCTCGTTCTGATTCTCTTCTAGAACAAATCAATCAAGATGTGATGACATTGCAGTCTGCTTTGAAGACTGCTTATCCTCATACTCCAATATCTAGGGCTAGCGCTGAAGATTTGATACTTGCAACAAATGGAGGTGTACTTTCTCATGAAGTCTAAGATTAGAACTTCTATACAAATTTCTAGAGAAGTATCGCCTAATGAATTAATGGAATTCTTGAGAGTCGGACATGGGTATGAGTGGACAATTCTTCTCCAACATCCAAGATTGCTCGCTCATGGAAAACCACCATCAACAAGATTACCTGAGTTATTGATAACCGGATGGGATACTATGATTGTATCTGGAGGTCTCAAAGAGTATCCTGATAGAATCAGAAATATGATTGAAGTGCTTCGCAGAAGGTCTCAACGGAGCTATTCATCAACTGGAGGGATAATTCATGGGTAGACCTTTGATATTGGGTTCAGAACCAGAGAAGGATCCATTAGATTACCGGTCAAAAAGAAAAGTATCAATTAGTACTGATGCTGAAATTGATTGGGATGATAGAACACTAGAAAAAAGATATTCTGTTCCCATAGTGTTTGGATTGTTCATTTTACTATGTGTTTTGGCAAATCCTCTTTTCATGCTTGTAATTTCTATGAGTATTCTCTCAATAACTTACATTCTCACTAAAGTTCCAGATTCTCATGAGATTGAAACTATTAAGAATAGTCAATGGGTTTTATTGAAACCACGAAAAGATTTTCTTACAGAAACTGTTGATTCAGTGCTATATGTCGATAATGATGAAAGCCGTCATCTCGTTGCATTGAAAATTGATTCACCAAGCAATTTGCTTTTCGGGTCATTAGGCGGTTTGATTCGTGCTTTGGATACGGAACATGGATTTTCTCTCTGCATATCGATGCATACAGTTTCTATTGAACATGTTCTTAATCAGGATCGAATTCATTCTACGAAAGAAGAATTTCTCGAATCAATAGGAACTTCTGGCAGGTCTCAATTCATATCAATCAGAGGTGGATTGTGGACTGCAAAAGTATCCTTAGTTGGCCATTTGAAACAACTCGATGATGTAATCACATTCGAATCTGCTGTACATGGTGGTGTGCCAACTTCCGGATGGTGTAGACTAGATGATCATGAATTGTTTACACTTCTCGCTTTTAATACCGTACTATCCTACCCTTCAGGATTTTATGCTCTTGGACACGAATTATCAGAATGGCTCGTTCAACTTCCAAGTGAATTGGCACCTGAGGTCGGTAGTAATGTGCCTAGCGAATTTCTATCTCCAATAAAAACAACAAATCCTGATTACTCGCTTGGTGTAGCTATCAATCCTGAAACCCTTCAAACCGGGCCAGAAGTTGGGTTTACTCATACTGACCTTATCAATGGAACTTTGGTATGTGGAGGAACAGAGTCAGAGAGAAAGCGTATCTTAGCATTGCTAATTCAAGAACTTCTGAAATCGGATAAGAGGGTTCTTTTTGTTACAAGCAATAGAAGTAACAAGGATTTAGCTGGAATACAAGAGGATTCTATTTCCCTAGACTTGGGTGGTGATTTCGTATTGAATCCAGTTGATCCTGATTTGGTTCCACGAACTGAATATGTTGGGCAATTAATATCAGCTCTTGAGATTCTTGCAGGGGAGAATCTTTCAGGTGCTGCAGATTTGGAAATTGCACTCAATCGTGTAGTTGCACTTGGCAACACCACTGTGGCTGACATTCGATTTGATACTGCAGAAGAACTCATGGAGAATCCTTCATTTGAGCAAACATCACAGACTTCATCTCCTAGTAGAAAATCGCTAGCAGGCCTTGATGCAATAAGATTGTTGCATGAAGGATCTGGTGCAAGTGCATTCTATGGAACTCAGACAATTCCCATGCAAAGACTTACTCAAATCCCATTCACAGTCATATCAGTGAACTTGGGCTCAGTTGAATTGAATACCTTTGCTTGTGATTTGTTGATGATGAAACTTGCTGGACTTGAGCATGATTCAGATTTTGTTATAATCTTTGATGAGCCCCTGAACCTGGTTGCTAGAAATCACAGACACCACTACAGAATACCTTGGATGGATTTCATAGCAAAACGAATGAAAAAACGTGGTCCTTTTGTTATTGCAATGGAACATCCTGCAGACTTCTCACCTACCACTATAGGTCTTTTGACATCTTGTGTTTCAGCCCGGTTGCGAGAATCAGCTGATGTGAAAGTATCTATTGACCTTCTTGGATTAAGTGTTATACAAACTGGAATGCATAGTAAGGCTCGTCATTCATCGCGTGAAACATCTTTCTTACGAGTAATTCCTGATGGTGTTGCAGTACTTGCTAACACTGGAGGAGAGTTAGGATATCCAGTTAAGCTAGATGATATGCCAGAAATTGTATACGAGTTCTCTAAGGTCAACCTATCCGAACGATTACCCGATTTGAGCATAGCCCATGAAAGTAGCCATGATTCTTCTTCTTTAATAGAACATGTAATGGGTCGTGACATTAAGCATGGTGTTTCAGTTCTTCGACTTCTTCAAAGATATGAACCTCTTACTCTTGAATCTATTAAGAAATTCATTTCTACAACTACAGAAACTGCGCTAGATATTGAGAGCATATTATTACGTCTTGAGCAAGGGAGCATGATCCTAAAGGGGCATGAAGTTCACAGTGGCGTTTCCTATATGAACTATAGATTAACTATGAAAGGCATAATGGCATTGAGACAGTATGATGGGGAGGGTTCTAGTATTTGACAACGGTGACAGAAACTCAACATCCAGTAGAAAAAATTCTTCAATCTATTGGGATTATACCTCGAGGTGTCCAAGATGATGCAATTAATGCTGGAATACTTGAAGGAAAAAGTATCATGGTTTCAAGTCCAACCGGGTCAGGAAAAACCTTGGTCGGGGAGATAGCACTACTTAGAGCAACGTTGGACTCCAAAAAAGGACTTTATCTTGTTCCACTTCGAGCACTTGCTGTTCAAATTGCTAAGATATTGGATGAACGGTATGGTACTCAAGGTATTTCAATTGGTTTGAGTACTGGAGATTTTCACACGACAGGTGAAGAACTTTCATCATATGATATCATTGTAACAACTTATGAGAGAGCTGATTCTTTACTTCGGAGAAATGCATCTTGGCTGCCATCACTTGGAACAGTTGTGATAGATGAGGTACAGACATTATCTGATAGTTATAGAGGAGCTAGATTAGAGTCTACAATAATTCGACTCAAACGATTGGTATCTGATTTGCAAATGATTGTATTATCAGCAACTATAGATGCACCAGAAGAAATAGCTGAGTGGTTGAATTGTGAATTAATTGTTTCTAATAAACGCCCAATACCACTTCATTGTAGAATCATTTCAACTAGCAACAAATCTGCGGCTATGAAGGAGATAGCTATGACTACTGTTCAGAGCAATGGGCAGTGTTTACTTTTCCATCGAACCCGTAGAGCAGCAGAATCTCAGGCTGTCAAACTTGCAGCTGAAGTTGGTCGTCAGTTCACAACTGAGGAAAAAAAGAATATTGATGCCGAATTGGAATCGGTAGTGAATTGGGATGTACGATTACCTGCTGATTTGAAAGCGCTCCTTCATGATGGTACTGCTTATCATCATGCAGGATTGGACTATCAAGCAAGACGCCTAATTGAAGAACTTTTCAAGAGAGGTATGATTAGGGTAATTTGTGCCACAACAACTTTGGCATCGGGTATTAACCTTCCAGCACGAACTGTTGTTCTTGCATCTGTTAGATCTCCCTCGAATCATAACACATTCTTATCTGGAAATCAGATTCATCAGATGCTAGGAAGAGCTGGTCGTCCAGGATTTGATAACAGAGGAATCGGTGTTATTCTTGTTGGCAGTTCTGGAGAGGCTGATTTAGTTCGTCATAAATATTTCAAAACCATTACGGGAATTGATGGTAAAACAAAGGAGCTTCATCCAAAATATGATAGACTATCTAGTAAACTGAATCAGGCAAATGCTCTCACAGAGCAATTACTTGTGTCCTTTGACCTATACGGCTCCTCCACTATTGAAACTATTAAAAATGGTATTTTCTCCGAGTCCTTTTTGATGTTCTGTAGCGTTCGTGATACTAAATCTCCGCATCGTATATTACAACTTGGAGAGATTTCTGCAATTACCTCTATTGAACGTCATGCTTTACAAGATGCAATTCTATCTGCCAGACAAAATGTTCTTGCATCAGTAAAACTTAGAGAGAAGACTGATTCCGTTATAGGAGGGATAGTAACTGTCTGGCAGGGTGGGAACTTCACATCAAGATTCTCAGCTAAATTATCACCAGATGGAACTGTGGAAGGTCCTATGTGTTCATGTGGCTCTCCATTGGATTCCTATGGAATCCTTTGTCCACATTTGGTAGCTTTAGGATTTGCTGCATCAAAAGAACTTGGAGCTATAGCAGATTATGTAATTCCTTTGGCACTATCAGAAACAAGTCCATTGGGGGTACTTACAAAATTATCCCTTGTTGAAGGTGGAGAGGATGGAGAATATATCATAACACATCTTGGAAGAGTTGTTAATCGACTCTATCTAAGCATCCCAACAATCCGAGAAATGATTGCTATCCTTCCATTCACTGAATCATCTGGAGACCTTCTCTGGTTATTGCGGCATCTTGTTGCGATTGAATCGGGTTCCACCTTAGATGAATCATATGATAATCTGGTAGCTGGTGTAGCCAGCACTGACATTGAGGTTAGCAAACTTGCAGAGAATCTTGGATTACATGTGGGCGATGCATTTGGACTATTAGAAACCTCAAGATGGCTTCTTTCTGCAATTTCTGCCATAAGTGAAATTGGTGGATTTGAACAATTAACAACAAGATCGCTGGATCTATTAGAATCGCTAGATCGAAGTCTTGGAAAAAAAAGTGAAAATATCCGGGAGAAAGAGAAATAATGGCAATTTCAGATGAGAGAGAATCAAAAATTGTATCAACTGATACAACTGATGAAATAGAAACAGAATATGATATTGTGAAAGCCCTAGAGGCAACTGGACACCTGACTCATACTTATGAAAATGGTTTGGTTCTTGGTGTACGACTGGAAGGTGTGAAAGGTACGCGTGGTGTACATTTGGATATAGTCCACATCCTTGACCTTAGGAAAGCAGAGTTTGGTAAAACTAGTTTAGCCATGCGGGCTGCAGTTTTAGAGAGTATGAATAGAGACCTCGAATCCATTCTTGAAGATGTTGACCTTCATACATTTTTGGATGCCCAGACGATCACTACTGCTTGGGGTCGAATTCAGATTCCTCTTCTTGGGTCTGGAGACCATCCTTCCAAATCTATGATACACGAAACTCGAACGGTGTATGTCATTGTAAAGGATACAAAATCTTCAAAGGACTTTTCTTGGCTAACTGAATCCAAAAGGGTCGTTACCCCTGAAGAATTTGCCTTTTTACGTCTCACTGATACCAAGTCACTTAGAAGTGAATTGAAAAACCAAATCACCTCAGAAAAATGGAAGTTGCTTGAAAAGGGATTTAGGGATAGCTGGCTAGGAATCATATTTTCTTCAATAATATTACTTGGCATAGGAACAATTGTTGGCATTCTTTTTGCCAATCAAGGAAATATGGCTGCTCCAATCATTTCAATTATTATTGGTTTGATGGTTGGAGGTGCATTCTTGAGTTCATCAAGGACAAGTCTTTCTGAATTTCGGAAGATAGTTTCAGAAGAGGAAAGAAAATTATCTGAAATGGGAGATAAAACAAGAATAGAGTTATCCGTACTTGAAAATCAAGATGACATGCGCCTCTTGGGCGATTTGAATTTCATAGTGTCTCCCTTAATGGCACAAGCTGCAAATGCTCTTTCGAGTGCTGAATATGATAATGCGGTCAGTTCGGTTTGTTCTGTGATGGATGAATGTATGCGTTTTTCACCGAGCGACCTAGATACAATAAAAAGTTCACTTGTTGGAGGTGATGAGGGATTGGCAAAATTTGTTGGGTTCTTTGCTGAGCTTGGGGCTGATGAATATGAGACTGATTTGGCATTGGCTTATGTAGCTTTAACTGGCTATGCAATCGACCCTATTTCTGCTGAAGAAGTCATAACTCATATTGCAACCCTCAATAATGCCCTCTATCATATTGGAGCTTTGCGCCCAGATGTGAAGGAGATTATTGATGATTTATTGAATTCGCGTGCAGGGAAGGAAGCTGTAGAGTATTTAAACGAAGAGCTAAGTAAACCGTTAGAACCAATTCCCGATCCAGTAGAAATCGATGACGGTGAAAGCGAAGACCACTTGAAAGACACTTCAACCATTTCAAGTGAGATGGATTCATTAAAGGAGTTCATAACAGAATCGGAAGCAACGCAAGTTGAATCAGGTGAACCATTAGAAGATGTGGATTTAGATGACATATCAATGACAGGGTCTGATATCGTTTCCAGGATAAATATGGATATAACACCGGAGGATGAAGAATCTGATTAGTGTTTCACAAATATCAGAACTTGTTCTTTTTCCTGGTTTGATGCATATTTGGGGAAAAGCGGGTTCTGGAAAAACAAGCTTGGCAGTCGCTCTTGCTTCTTACGCGTCAAGAAAAGGGCCCGTAGAATGGATATGTACTGACGGGAAGAAGCTATTCCTTCCTCAATTGAAGAAGAATATCATACAGCAGAGGGGTAATATTGATACAGTCACTGTACAGATACCTCAATCCTACCATGAGAGCCAACAAGCGATTCTGAACCTAGTTGAAGATATATCTCCTCTTACAAAGTGTATTGTAATCGATTCGATAACTAGAGCCCTAGATATGAGTCATGATGAATCACAACTCTGGGGAAGAGAACTGATCGAAGAAGTATTACCAACCCTTGCAAGTTTAAGTTTAGCAAGAAGAATTCAAATTATCATTACTAGTGAGATACGAGAAATTCCAGACAGAGGACCAGTTCCAGTTCTACATGATGTTATTAATCGCTGGTCTGATGTAGAACTTGCTGTCAGAAAATCAGTAAATCCAAGAGTTTCAGAGATTTTCCTCTATTCTTCTAATTCTCCAGAATTCAGTCTGATAGGTTCTATCTCACTGAATTCTAATCAAGTAGCATCACTTCATGATACAGATACCGAAAAAACAATTGGAGGACATAGTAGTGTTCAGCAAGGGACTGTTTAAGCTTGTTGGAATTGGAATTACCATTGCTATTGCTTTACTCATTGGATCAAATATTATCACCTCGATTATAGCAATTGTCAGTGAAGCTAAAGCAGGTAATCCTTTCCCCTTGATTTTGATTTACATATCCACAGTAGTGATTGTTGTTATCTCTCGTTTTTTCGATGACAAAGCTATAACTGGTGTTTTATTGCGAATCAGTTCACTTATTGCAATCTCTTATTCTGGGATTTTGTCTTTCGTAATCGGAATTCCTTATGGGATAGCTATCTCTCTAACATTCTTTGCACTCACGACACTGTTTTTCGCAGCGCTATATGACCCGTCTGAGATTAGGAGCTTTCTGAATTCTGATGAATATCTAAGCCAGTTAAGTAAAATTAGGAAATGGACTACAGGAGATTCTTATCAAAGTGCAGGGATTTCAACAACACTATTGAATCTACATAGGGTTCTACTAATTTCTCAAGATGATCGATCAAAAGTTATTAGCTTACTCAAGAGTCGGCCCTATTTGCCAATTTCACTCCACCATTTTGTGGATTGTGATGTTGTGATTCTATCTATCAATCCTGAAGAAACCAATCAAACATGTAGAATCATCGCACTTTTCAAAGAACTGCAAATTGATTCAGCAAAAGAAGCTCCCAATCTTATGGCTGAAGCTATATTATCAATTCCTTTACTTGATGAGCAGAATGGGATCATTAAGAGCGATTATAGAGTTGTAAAGTCCGAATCATCGGTTCAAAATCTGCTTGAAACGTTTCCTATACGAATGATAGTCATTGGGCATCCTGAAGGATTGCAAGTTCTCCTTCCAGAACATGAAATTCTTGGTGTTGACTCTCAACCACTTCCAGCGGGTCATGAAAATGAGATTTTACTAATGCATAATTTTCAATCGATACGGGAGGTATCAAAAAATGCGAATATCACTTAGTGCTTTTGATGTTGATGATATAGAAAATCCAATAATTCGTCTTTATCCGGAGGTCCTTCATCGTTCTGTAGGTCGATTGTTACTTCCTGGACAAATCAGTTTGTTGTACGGTGAAACTAAAGCACCTCTTACTCGATTGGCACATTTTATTACTTGTTCTATCGCAGAGAAACATCAAGTGCTATTTCTTGATTCGAGCAATAATTATAATGCCTCTCTTGTTAAACGGTATTTAGAAAGATTTCAGAATCGTAGAGATGTTCTAGAAAACATTCTAGTAGGAAAAGTGCTCTCTCTTTCTGATTTAGTTAATCTAACTGAACAAGTAGATGAGATTCAGAATCTGCGCTGTATTGTCCTTGATAGTTTAAGTGGAGTATTGAATCTTAGTGGCTCTCCTGGTGCCATCGAGCGACAGAGATTTCTTTTCAAAACTCTTCACGTTATGAGAAAGCTAGTCAATTTAACAGACATTCATTTTGTATCTACGAGTTATTCAACTCAAGATTGGGATACTGGAGAAAGAAGGCCTATAGGAGGTAATGTTCTAGCTCATAATCTGGATTCTATTCTTCGAGTTAATATTATTGATGAGAAAAAGAAAATTTTGCAAATAGAAATCGAGCGCAGCTCAATGCCCACTAATCATGATATTTTTGCTCTGAAAAGCTCAATATCTGGATTTAGAACTATTTCGTGATGGTGATTCCATGGGTGTAAAGGGTTGGAATTTTATTCCTTGGCGATGGGTTGAACTTGATGAAATCATTCAAGGCCCGATTGCCATAGATGTACCAAATTATTTGACTCGTAGATTAACTGTATTCAGATCTCAAAGAATACAAAATGGAAGAATTCCTCTTCAGCATGTGAGTGTGATTTTGAGCATCATCAAATCCGCATTGGCACACAAAATAACACCTCTATTTCTTTTTGATGGCCCTCCTGAATCGCTGAAACGAAAACCTAACCCCTCACTCTTGATCGAAGCTCAAAATTTGTACAAGGAGTTTCGAAAAACCAATGATGCGTTTGATGATTCGATTTCTGAACGTCTCTATAATAGTCCTGCTATTAGAATGTATTTTGTTATGGAACATACAAAGGATATTGCGTCTTATTGTGGAATTCCTGTAATTAGGTCTCCAAGTGAAGCAGAACTTTTTGGTGCATTACTCTGCAAACAAAAATTAGCTACCACAGTTGTCTCAAATGATGTTGATGCATTACTATTTGGAAGTCATCATGTAACCAAACAATTGCAATTTTCAAAAGAAATGATTCATCGAACAACAATTAGTGATTTGAAAGATGTCTTGAACCTTAACCTTTCACAACTCAGAGATTTAGCTATACTATGTGGGTGTGATTTCTACCCTTCTGGACTGAAAGGAATTGGACCAAGAAAAGGTGCTGCTTTACTCAATCGTCATGGGAATCTCTCTAACGTATTAGATTCACAAGGAATTTATGGTGTTGAGAAAGAGGATATGATTCGAGCACGTGAAGTTTTCGACGAAGCTAGTTACCTCTCAATTCATGGAGTTAATACTTCTCTGCGCCCTCCATTAGTTTCAAAATTGGAAAACATTTTGCATCCTGTTCTTGGTTCAGATCGAGCCAACACGTGGGCTTATGAAATGGTATCATTATGGAAAAGGTTCAGAGTGAAGCAGGCAACATTAGATAAATGGATTTGAGGATTCTATTTATTTCCAAGGATCTACAAAACGACAGTCAGATTCATCATATATCCTTTGTAATACTGTATGGTAGTATGTCCATTGACGTTCGATATTTGCTATCATATATTCAAAGTTATTCTTCTCTAAGATGTCCGCAATTTCACCAATTATTACCTCTCCATATTCGATAGGCATTCTAATCGTTGAGAATAATTCGTTAGTGTCTTGATTGTAAAATCCTTGCGCATAATTGGAGAACCTTGTGATATCCTTCAGAATATCTGTAACTGATTTCTTTCCATCTCCTCTGGCTAAAATGTGATACCCATTCGGAATTCCACAATAGTCCATTATGGGGTGATGAATTACCGAAATTAATCTTTTCTGTGAAAGATGTTTTAATATATAATCTGATGTTCTTTTTGGAATCTTAATAGAATCAAGTAACCACTTCATCTTATGCCAATATTCATGAGACCCCCACAAAACGCTCATGACGTCAATTTCTCTCTGGGTAGGAATTACTTTTTCGCTAGAAGAAGTCACTTCACGAAACATCCAATTCATCAATCTGTGTGATTTCAATTCCTCTGGATATCGCCACTTTTTCTTATCTTGATTGTACAGGTCAAGACGATACGAAAAGAACAAAGAGTTACCTGTGACTTGAAGCATTTCTTGTTTATCTGGGCCTTCCGATTTTTCTGGTTCAACATGAAGTGTACCAATCTGATACAGATTTCCTGTAAAATGCACTTTCTCAACTAATCCATCTGATTTGAGGAGAGGCCTCCTCTTCTTTGCTACAACGTATCTAAACTTTAGACCCATAGCTTGTAGATTGACTATTGTTGTAGTATTAATGATTTGTTCAATCTTGGCTAGATGTCGGAATGAACCCCTTTTTGAAATCTGAAGAGCATTTTCGATTTCCTCGGCTGTTATCCTTCTTAGTTCATTACCAGTGTTTAGATACCTGCATATGTCTATTAGATCTTGATAGTTAAGGAAATTTATTCTTTCTTTAAAGACATCAATAAGGTCATTAAAATCATCAACAAGGACACCATCTGGACGGACTCCAACTATCATCCATTTTGATCTTGTAGCAGCAGGTTGAAACATCTCACTTACCCGTGATTTGAAGTAATCTAGGGTTGGAGCCTTTTTTGGCAAGATAGTCGCAAGTAATTTCAAATCTGTTTCTGTAGGATTTTCTTTTTCAATTATCTCTGAGAATTTATTGAAAGTTGCTCTAGAAGAATCTTGAGTTGCAATCCGATTATATTCTTTCTTGAAATCATCGGCAGTTTCCAACAGCTGATGTTTTTCTCTGTGGTAATCTCGAATTTCATCAATTGTAAGGTCTAACTTTGGTAAGACCTCAAGTAGTAGTTTCGTCTTATCATGCGATTCAAGTAGTATAATTTGACTTCGTAAATTCCAAATTGCAGGATCTGATGGTGAGAATTGCGATAATTCTTCCAGTATTGATTTAAGAAGCTCTATAGTTTCTTCAACGGTAGAGTTTCCCACTAGACTTTCATTAATATTACTCAGCAATTCTGTCTTCACTTTATTGATGTGGAATTGCCATAGCACTAATAACCACTTGATTGATTCGCCTGTTATTTCTGCAAGATTATTTATTGTGATGATTGCCGCTGATAATGGGTCCAATCCTGGAGTTATCAAGTCCATTTCTTGCAAAGAAGGAACATCTTTAGTGATAATTCTTCCAATGGTATATGCAAATGACCTAGTATGTTCAAACCCTCTCGGAATCATCGATTCCAATTTTTTTACTATGGGTTCATCTGATTGTATATAGAGTGGACGATTCAGGATGCTTCTTAAGGATGATAAACCCAAAGACACATCATGCTTCGTCCAATCAAATTCATATTCTTTCAGTGGTTTAAGGTCATATTTTGATTCGAACAATTCTGGTTCTATTTTTTCCGACACCGATTCATCAGTCCGATCAACTATCAATCTCTTTATGATAACCGCGTCATCGATAAGTCTCCCTTTTTGAAGCCAATCAATTGAGATTGTTGCTCTGGGACTCATCATGGTTCATCTCATTTTAGCCCTTCATTCATTCCAAAAGGTGAATTCTGAGCAATGACACTGCCTAAAAAATGATTTGGAATCTTTACTCTATATTAATGAATATATGCATGCTCATTATCTGTCGTGGAAATATTATAACTCTTTATAGGTATTTTAGGGCTCTTATAATGCCTATTTATTTGATGAGATAATTCCAAAACCCTTGTTGTACACTATTTGTTTGTGGCTCAAATGAGTGCCACATGGATAACGATGTAAAGAAAATCGGGGTTGAAAAAAGGTGCAAATGGATATAATGGTAATAGTCACATCATCATTTCTCTTTGCTTTTCAGATCACACCTCTTGTCGTCTTAGTAGCTACTGCGATTCGAAGTGTGATTCTTCTGACAGGTAGGAGAAGAGCATTTGTGACCTGGACCAGAAACTCTCTGCTTTCTGCGATATCCATTATTTTTGCACCAGGAATGATAATCAATACTGGAGTAAGATATGGAATCTGTTCTTTATTTGGTATTGATATGGATGGATTTGGTGCAAACAGTACCTATGCTGAGCTTAACCTCTTCCTTCGTGTTGAACGGCCACCAAGAGTATTGGTTTTGGTCACAGCCCTTTTCATAAGTACCGTACTCTCAGTATTCCTTGGGTTCATTTTGATTGTGTTGCCAATGGTTATTATTATTGGAGCACCTGTTGTCTTAGTCTGTTGGTATATTGCGGTCTGCATATTGTTTAACACTTCAATTCGTGGAGGAGATGTCACTCTACTAGGAGCAGCCCTCAAGGGGCAGCCCGGAAGAGGTATAGCTGAATTAATCCTCTCTATTTCAATCATCGTTTTTCTTTACATTGCACTAAGTGGGGTGATAGCGTGAAAATAGATACCAAGTCCCGGGTAGATTCTGATTTTTCAGGTCATGGAGGTCCCCCCTCATTTTCGACTAAACCACGCCAAAATAACTCCAACTATAATTTCCGGGACACCCTCTTTATTTCGTATGTTCATCTTGGGAGGTATATTCTTGATACGTAAGAGCTTGACGATTTTGATGTTGTTTGTGATGTTGTGTCCTATAATTTTCAATACTACGCTCCTCTCACCTTCATCGGCTAGCACTATAGAACCTAGCACCTTCAAACCTATTAGTCAGTCTCTCCTCGCTTCAGACTCTGGAACAGTTGTGGATACGTCAGTGTATTCGGTTCTTGAACTAACTAATGGAGGAATTAGCCCGACTGGAGATGAGTGGTCATTATTACTCAATGAGTCTGGTATTGTATCAAATGTTATTACAGTAGGACAAATTCTTTCAAATTCTTCAATCATCGATAGCTCGGTAGCAATCCTACTTGATAATAGTCTTGGATCCGAAAATGGTACTTCTGTTTCTGAATCACTGCTTGACATTCTGGTAAAACGTGATGCACCAATCATTGCTCTTGGTCAAGCTGCTTGGCTTCTTCACAGATTTCGCAAAACAAGTCCACCCTCTATGACCGCTCCTTCTACCACTTCTCTCCTTACCTCATCTCCTTATGAAGGAGCGGTTTTTCTTAACAAGCCGTTTCCTCTGGTTCCAGAATGTACATTATTTACAGAGAGTATGAATATACCAGTTGACCAAATACAAGCTGAACATTCTCGAATCGTAAATCTGGTAGGAACAGTTTCTTCCAATGATATAGCTCCTCTTAGATATGATTCTTGGCCGCTTGATATCTTTCTATACTCACCTTCCAATCCTGGTCTGCTTACTGGTAGCGGAAAAGACCTACTTGTTAACATCCTTTCTTATTGTACATCATTAGGTGAAAGTGAAATAACCCTTAACCTGCAAAATCAACAGGTAACCAATAGCTCGCCCTTTATTGGAGGATTTCAACACTCCCATGAACCAAAGTTATCTTCCACATATTATGCAATTCAAGCAATGAATAGTCTGAAAAACAATTCACAGTGGATTGAATGGGTATCAGTAAACAATCATTCCATGCTTGAACAATTGAGTTCTATTTATGAAGAAGATACTACAGAAGCATGGTTTCTACCGCATTCTTCTAGTACCTCTTTTGATGTCGATAGTACAGCACAGGGACTCTGGTTAGTTTCTATTTTGAATCTTTCAGACTCGTTTAATGTTGAAAAAGTATCTACTTATTTAGCAAATCAACAATCTATTGATGGCGATTTTGGTAATAATATCTTGACTACCTCAATCGTTCTGTTAGCATTAGAACAAGCACAAAAACTATCTTCGATAGACACCTCAAAAGCTGAAAATTGGTTGCGTTCTTGTGTAATTGATGGTGGAAAAACAAACGAATCGAAACTCTGGGGTGGTATTGGAAAAAACCCTACCGATCTAAATCCTTCTAATCACTATGCCCTAGCTCTCCTAACTGGATTGGATGCACTTGACACAAATCACGATGACCCTCTGAAATTAACAGAGTGGATTACCGTAAAGACTGGAAATCTTGACGGTTCTTACAACAACACCCTTGATTCGATATCTGAGATTGTAATTGGAACCGCGTGTGCACTCTCTTCATTGAGTATTATGGGAACTTTAACAACGGAGAATCGTACTGCTGGTTTTTCGTGGCTTACAGATAACCAATTGGATAGTGGAGGGTTTGGTATCGAAAAACATCCTCGGGATGTGGTTGCCAAAGTAAAAGAATCATCTTTAGTTTCATGTAGCTTATGGCATATTGGAGAAATCTCAACCGAAGTCGCTACTAAGTTAACCTCTTTCTTTGAAAGTTGCAAGTCACCGTACGGATTCGAGGAAATGGAAAGAATTCCAAGTTTGATGTGGAGTTCTTGGTTGTCACAGGTAGCAAGATATAGTCATGGATGGAATCATTTAGATAACGAGCTCTTTGCTTCATACATAGAAGTAGTTGACTCTTGGACTATCTATCCTTTTTGGAATAACTTATCAACACTCCTTGCATTAGAATACAATTTTGATCAGTACCGAACGAAAAGTGTGTGGACCCAATATTTCGGTATTACATCAGCAATATTCTCTGGGCTTTCTCTATCATCGGAAATCATTGGATCTACTGAGGCGTACTTGAGCACACAGCAAGCGTCATCCGGTCATTATCGGAACTCCATGATGTTAGATACTCCCTCAATCCAATATAGTATAGCTGCAATCGAAACACTGCATCTTCTGAATTCTCTTGGTACTATTCAATATCGATCAGAACTAGAAAACAAGATCCTTAGTGAATATTCGTCTGGTTTATGGTCTTCCGCGTCATGGACACTGAGACCATTTGCTGGATGTCAGCCTGCAATAGATTATCTTTCCACTCGTGCTGCAGTTAGACTAGAAATTGTAACATCTACAATGGCCGATGAGATTGAAGCAGTTATTACCTCTCGAATACAATATGATGATTTATGGAAATTGAGTTGTGATGTCGCGACTCTTGCCTTGCTAAATTCTTCAGGATTTAGCGTCAACTTAGAATCTATTAACTGTACAAAAGTTTTGGAATCTTTGGGATCAAATCCATTTTCAGACGGGTGGTACAATTCTACAGAGTTATGGCAACCTGTTTATACTGCTCAGATTCTTGAAATGGTATCAATATTGGGAATCAGGACTCAACTTTGGGGCGTGAAAGGATCCATAATTTCTGTGTCTTGTTCACCAACAGTAGATATTAGAGAATCAATTGAACTCGCTATAGCAATTACGTCTGATATACCCGAAAACAGGTTGGTTGTTCATGCTTTCGGCATTTCACGTAGTTTTGATGATGTGCTATCAACTGATTCAATTAGCATTCCAATTCCTCAAGAAGCGAATGCTCTAGGCCCAGTCAATATATCTGTCATGGTAGTCAATTGGAATAAGTCACGAGGATTTGATATCTGTTCAGTTGATGTTCTCGGAAGTATCACGGGAAATTTAGAGGTTCATACACATCAGGTGCTTCCTGGCCAACTAATCAATTCTACTTTGTCATTCTACTTGGCTGATTCGATTGAACTTGATGATTGTAACATCTCAATAAAAGTTGAGAATTCTACCACCTCTTTTGATTGGTCATATATCGAATCATCTCCATTTCAAATACAAACTCCTACTGACGAATTGACATCTGGTTCTTACGATATGATTGTTGAAGTTTCACACGAATTCTGTGATTCCTTATTACTCACTGATACTGTGACGATTGAAGCACCCATTGCAACATATATTCAAACAGTCGGAAATCTATCTGTTTTAATAGGTGATAGTGCTACTATCAATTGGTCTCTCTGCTTCATGTCTAATGATAGTTTTATCTCAGATCAGAAGGTTTTGCTTTCGATATATGATGATGAAAACCAGATAGTGAAACAGGAAACCATGATTTCAAAATCAACTGTTCAAAGCTTTTCATGGAGCCCTGAGGTACGTGGAAACTACACTTATACTTTAGAGTTTGCACAAAATGGGTCTTTCGTTAGTTCAGAATCTACTTCATTTATTGAAGTATTTGAACAGACCGAGTTGAGTTGGAAATCCGAAAGTATTGCATTTCAATATGACACTATAGCCTTAACAGGACGACTCACAAATACATCTGGATTTGCAATACCCTCATCCGATATCCACGTTCAAGTAACATCTCCAATCTCTACAATTGTTATTGATTCAGTCTATCAAACAAATTCGACTGGGTATATCACATTTCCATTGTCTTTGAATTTTAATGGATATTATCTAATACATCTGGAGTATAATGGAGAGTTCTATCGAACTGCAATTGATTTAGATACCTCATTGCTTTCATGGACCGATACATCTGTAGATATCTTATCTTTTCCATCCGAAGGTATTGTTGATTCTCAATATTCTATAACTGCGCTACTCTCAGACTCAGTAGAGAATCCAATTTCTAATCAACCCATCCTTGTGAGAATTACCTATCTACCCTCCTTGATCGTCTATGAAAACACCTTCGTGACAAATGCATCCGGACACATTACGACAGATTGGTCCGGGTCAAGTGCTGGATCATATTATGTAGAAATAATCTTCTCAGGTTCGATAACTTATGGTACTTCGAATTCTTCCCATCAAATTGAGTTGCGTTTGAATCTCCAAATCAGTTTATATCCTGAAACTAGCTATGATGTTAATAATACTGGAAGTTTTCTAATTGAAGTGCTAGACCAAGATGGTTATGAAGTTTCCAACATTCTAGTTCAAATTGCAATATACAATTCATCACATCAATTGGTCTATGAAACCTCTGCGCTTATTGAGTCAGGTTTCTGCGATGTTACATGGACTCCTATTATGCGAGGTTGGATGAACTTCAGTGTTACTATTGATCGTCAACATTGGTATGAAAGTGAGTTTGCATGGACCGAAATCGCAGTGTACGATACTCCACTTCTCTCAGTTTCAGTTTCGGATGAACTAGTAGCTCCTTCAGTTATCAACTCGATTATTTTAGTACAAGATTCTAATCTACACCCTATTGGGCTTGTTTCTGTCAATATTGAAGTTCAATTAGATGGGCAAGTAATCGAAACCTACTCAAATCAAACAGACTCGCAAGGTGAAATCATTCTAACTATAAATGTTGAAAATCCTGGTGTTCTCTCCATATTCTCAACACTCACTTCTCAAGGATACCTTAGATTTAGGTCAAATGAAACTCAATATGATATACTTGGAAGTACAACTCTGACTCTTACTACCCCCACTCAACCAATATCTCAGGGAACGACGGTTGTAATTGTAGCAACTTTACTTAATTGGGATTCGAATCCATTGGTTGGAAAGAATATTGATATTCGTGTTTCATGGTCTAATGGAACCTTGATCTTCTCAAACATCAAAACAACCAGCTCAGCTGGAAAAGCAAGTACTTCTTATACATTTTCTGTTGTAGGTGATTACTTGATTGAAGTTAGGTTCAATGGCGACTTGGATAACGCTAAATCAGAAAGTACCAAACCTCAGCGAGTTTATATCACGCCCTCAGTTTATCTTGATGTCACTCAAACTTGCTATTTAGATGAACCCCTTTCCTTATCTATTGGCATCACAGACTATTATGGTAGTTTCATTCCTGGGAGAACTTTGTTAATTAGAATTCTAGAAGATGGTATTGTAATAAACGAAACACAGGTGGAATCTACATGTGATATATCAACTATCCTTTGGATTCCGTTGAATAGAGGAGTAATCTCCGTTGTCTTACTGCACGCAGGAGACCTTTACTTCTATTCGAATTCTACCGACGAAACAGTCACGATATACGAATCAATATCTGGTGCTTTAGAGTCTGATACATCCACTGTTGAATTGTTTGACAGCACTGAATTTACATATCAAATCATTGATGCCTCGGAAAATGAAAGTATACTGATAGAGTTCCAAGTTCTGGGTGTAGACTTGATACCAGTCTGGATTGCTCAACAGTTAACCAACTCGTCTGGAATGGCATCGGTAAATTATTTGGCTGATGATACGCATGGAATCCTAACTATTCGTGCTTTTCCTGTAGAGAGCGAGTTTCTTACTGGTGGAACGAAACAAATCCAGTTGACAGTACGAACCGATTGTTCATCCTTTATTGGACTTGCACCTTTCCCTCCTGCTTTGGGTGGATCTGTTAATATTTCTATTCAAGTGCTTGATGAATTCTCAGAACCTTTACAATCTGTTAGAGTACTGGTCAGTTTAGAAGACCCATATGGTGAACCTGTTCAGTTTGGAATTTATTCCACTAAAATTGTCTATACTAACTCTGAAGGTTATGCTATTGTTGAATTTACTCCCCAAATTAGTGGTAGCTACAAAATATCATTAAGCTCGGATGGTAGTGATACTGTAAACAGTTTTTCCACCTCTGAGCATAAAACCATCTATTGTCCCACCGGAATTTCCTTGCACCTAAATCAATCGGACATTAGAGTGGGTGATGGAATAATCATTTCAGCATGTTTGAATGATTATTTTACTTCAGCTATTCCTTCTCAGAATCTTACTTTCATTCTTGATGGACCTGGAAGTGCTGGTTTTGGCCCTCTGGATATAATCACTAATAGTTCCGGATATGCTGTATTGGAGGTATCAATTCAGGCTGAAGGTCTATGGACCGTAGTAGTAGAATTTGATGGAATTGGAGTATATCTCGGTTCATTATCAAGTTATGAAATAGACGCAGACTATGGCACCTCTATCCTAATAGATCATGATTCTGACCAACAACCAGTAGCTGAAGTAGAATCTCTGTTTGTAGAGGTGCAACTAGTAGATGATGATGATAGAGTATTAGAAGGATTTACAATCAGCTATTTTGTGTATCATGAAATATCTGGTCTTGTAGATTCCAATTCTATTATCCAAGATAGTCAAACTCCTCTTGGCATTAATATCTCATTCACAACAATGGGAGAACATACTATTGTTTTCAGTTTTTCAGGTACTACCCACTATCATCCATCATCGAACGCTATACTCTGCTGGGTTCTTGGTACAACATCTGTCAATGTATCTTTGCCATCCAGTATTGACAGGTCGGAGAATCGAAATGTTTCAATTAGAATCTTTGATGAAACTAGCTCACCCCTTCCTCCCTCTCAATCTTTTATGTTGTTAGAACTTATTTACGAGGAAAGCTCGATTAACATTGAAGACCGGATTTTCTGGCTTGATGACACAGTTAGGGTGAACATCACTGCACTCTCTATAGGTTTGTATACTCTACGAATAATTATTGAAAGCACCAATGAACGAATAGGATTGACTTCAGAATCCAGTTTCACAGTAACATCAAATGTAACCATAAATGTGATTGATGAAACCCTATCGGGGATTATAGATGAAGAACACAGCATAACAATTATGCTTCATGATTCACTAGATGTTGAGGTCCCCAATCTTGAAGTTCAGGTAAGTATTTTCAATCCTAATAACAGAGAGATATTTGGAAATCCTCTCACGTCATATACATTAATTTCAGTAGAAGCTGGTGGCTATCAGATTTCCTTCACACCGTCTCTATCTGGAAACTATTCAATCGTCATTTCTTTCAATGGGAATCTCTTTTTGAGTTCTGCTAATTATGAAAGAACTATACTTGCCCGTGTTCAGACACAATTATCCATTGAGATTTTCAATGATTGGGAATTCGGGGAATCAGTTTCTATTTCAGTAAATCTTGTCGGGGGTATTTCAAAAATGAAGGATGAATTGATTTTCATATCTATTTATCGTGATAGCACATTCGTATCTGATTATGAAATAAGTACCTCTGCAAATGGCATTGGCTCGATAGAAATTATGCCAGAACTATCTGGAAATTATGTGGTTATTGCAAAATACCAAGGAACCGATTACTTCGCACCAGCTATGATTGAGAGTACTTTCCAAATACTTCCTAGACTTTCTATTAGTCAAACTGGATCAACAGGCATTTATGTCGGACTTGATAGCACAATCCATTTTGAAATTAGAGTGGTTGGTGTTTCAACAGAATGGGTTGGAAATGTCAGTATTGAGATTTTCGATTCGGAAAACAAAAAAGTCGAAGAGAAAACTATCGAGATTAATTCATTTGAAATCTTCTCAGTTTCATTCATACCTGAATCAGTAGGAGTATATTTCTTCAAATTTAATGTTAGCACAGTTCCAATTCTTACTAACCTGACACATGAATTTCAATTCGAAGCATTCACTGTTCCTATATACATGCATCTTGATGTTGGAACAGTTCCTGTAGTCAGTGGCATTGGGATAATAGTTGTATTTGCTTTGATTTTTACGCAGCGACTCAATAATGTTTCAGTAAAGTTACCCTCTGAATGGGGTTACGGGCGTTCTAGAGGTGAAGAGAAAAAGACTGCAATATCTTCAAGATAACTTGGTATTTGTATAACTTAGCTGATTTGACTTAAGAGACCTGATAGATCTTCATCCCACGAACCGTCTTGTCGAAGCAATCGCTGAAATCTATTATTTTTATATGATTCAAAACCTCTTACATTATCGATTCTTACCACCATTCCATCATCCAAAGCGATAGCAGGTAATTGTTTCATAAGTTTGTATAGATCGGGTTGAGGAATTCGAGAAAATGCATAGAGTTTTTCCAAATTCTCAGATACATGAGCTGTTGTGGTTGGAAGGTATTTCAATAAGGCTCTAGTTAATGATAGAATCTTTGGTTTTGGCCCTTGCGCAATAGTCAGCACACTTGGGATACTATAGAAGGTTGGTCGGTAGAAGTAATCGAGTGCATTTACTCCTTTCAGTTTTTCAAATGCAGAAATCATAGACTCGGGTTCAACGTCAAAATGGTTCCAGAATTCTTTTTTCTCGCCTACTGTTAGATATATCCTGTGAGTAGCTAAATCAAGAGCTTTTGCATCCGATTCTGAGAGTTTGATACTCTTTTTTCCTCTATATCCCGGATATTCGTTGTTTAACCGTC
This sequence comes from Promethearchaeota archaeon, assembly GCA_014728035.1. GTDB lineage: Archaea > Asgardarchaeota > Thorarchaeia > Thorarchaeales > Thorarchaeaceae > SHMX01. The sequence continues at coordinate 102,471 of WJMJ01000079.1, forward strand.
TCAACGTGTAATCCTTTTTCATTGCTTTGAGAATTTTAGGAACATCCACAAACCAGTCATTCTTTTCTTTATCGAAAATATCAAGATTAGTTTGAAATTTTGACCAACCTATCTCTGTAAACTTCTGGTCGGTTCTTCTTAGTCGCTCAATGGCGTTCTTTGGCATGTTCATGATCTGAATATATTCAGGTTTCAGAAGTGGATTTCCAAATTGTGCTAGTATTTCTAGGTGTTTGTGAGGCCATCGATGTGCAGCGCCTATATATACAATCCTAGGCAAGTTTATTGCATTGGTGTGATAAAAGGGGGTTATTCCAACTCCATACTCCATGATAATCAGACGTTTTCTCCACAGCTCTTTAGATTTCCTTGCTGTTTCTTCTGATACTGGTGATTCAACTATGACTTTATTTTGTTTCATTAGGTTCTTGCAAATCTCAATTGCATCCCTGGTCCAATCTGGAAATTCTTCAGCAATCTTCTCCACTGCTAGTTGCCACGGCTCTTGATATCTCATTGCTTCCAAGCTTCTTTTCGGAAATTTGAGTTGCCCTTTAGCTGCCTGTTCAAATGCTTCTGCATATCTTGGAATGTTTGCATCATCCAACACACATTGGATATGGCCAAACATCAGGGTATGCAATATGTATTTATCACCCAGATTTTCGAAGAACCGTGTCGAGTACATCTCATTTTTATCAAATTTGATTAACCATGCGTAGAAGATTCTTATCTCATTCCGAACACTCAATGGGAAGTCTGAAGGTATGTATCTATCAAGGGCTTCTCTTAATGTCTGTGGTTTGCTAGATGAAGAGATTGACATTTTTCCTCCCAACTTGGCTAGATCCGACCAAGATGGAGCCCCTTGATTGAGAATTTCGCTAAAATCATTTGATTGAAAAAACAAAGTTTTCATGATTTCTATAGATTCATACTCCGTCTTCATGATTAGAAAATTTTTCTCATATTCTTTAATCAAACGAGAAACGAATAGATATCTTGTTTCGGGATCAAGTATTGTCAACCAATACTTATTGGCTTCTGATGAATTGTTGATAAGGACAATCATTTCTCGCCCTTCACGATTGATACGGCTAACCCATGAACCATTGGTTTTTGGATACATGATGACTGGTTTCATAATAGGACCTAATTGATAGCTTTTTTTCCCGACATATTGCACATGAATATCTACTGCGATTTCTTGAGCAAGTTTTTTTCTCTGACTAATTCCAGAGTTATCCGTAAATATTTCATTATTAAAATACAGAATGACATCATTAGATCTATGTGAGAATGATTCAGTATCTGTTTTCACGGTATATCCGTCTGGAGTATATTCTATTATTGCCCATTCTTTCTGTCCTCCTCTAACAGATACCTTGATTCTAGTTCCTGAAACCTTGCTAGACATGACCTTTACTCGTCATGAGAGAAGGAGTTGATATATTTAGATTTCCCTACAAGGAAAAACTTGATGAAAGAATTAGTATGAGATGCCCGATGTGAGCATCTCATGGGTTCGGAATCTGAGGCTGGTGCTTACCAGGGGCCGTCAGATCCGCGGGGTGGGAATTCATTTGTCTTAGTCATTATTGTTCACTGAATATTAATTCCCTTCCCCAATCGAAAATTCCCTATATCATTAGTAGCTAATCTAGATGCGAAAAATACCACTTACCTATCATAGTAATGCTATATTTCCGGGTAGCTTAAATTGCATCATTTGCAAATTAGTATGCAGTTGATAGTAGGTGGGAGCGAGTGCATACAGATTCTATACGAAACTCAACCATTAAAATATACAAAAAGAAAAGTAGTAGAGGGTCACATTTTACGTGACCCACGAGTTTTACGGTGCCATTGTAATTTCAAGGGCATTAACTAGCTCCTTGTATCTGTTTCGTACAGTCACTTCGGTTACACCAGCACATGATGCTATCTCTCTTTGAGTGACCCTGTTGTCAACCAGAATTGATGCAATGTAAATGGCTGCTGCTGCGAGGCCTCGAGGGTCTCTCCCAGTGATTAAGCCGTGTTGACTCTTTGCCATGTCTATGATTTCTACCGCCTTTGCCTGGACTTCTCCAGGAAGACCGAGTTCAGTGATAAATCGTGGAATGTAATTGGTTGGTTCAGAGATTGGCATCTTGATTTTGAGCTTCATCACTAGCATACGATAGTGAGCACCCATTTTCTTTTTGGATACCCTGCTATGTTTAGCGATCTCCTCGAGTGACCGCGGTGATTCGCGTAGTCTGCATGCAGCATATATTGCCGCTCCAACTGTTGCATCAATTGACCTGCTTTTAGCGAGTCTTTTGACGATCAGTTTTCTGTAAAGCAAAGCTGCTAGCTCCTTGATGCTCTTGGTTAGACCAAGTTGTGATGCTAATCTGTCAAGCTCTGTCATTGCTTGAGCCAGGTTGCGATCCATTGAACTATGCACACGAGTTCGTATCTGCCACTTACGTAGTCTTGCTATTTGAGCACGTCTGCGAGATGAGAATTGTCTTCCTGACGAATCTCTATCACGCCAGTCAATCATTGTTGAGAGACCTTTGTCATGTATTGTATACGAACTTGGAGCTCCAGTTCTAGCACGGGAATCACGCTCTTCTGCTGTGAATGCTCGCCACTCTGGACCTGAGTCTATCCGATGATCGACCAGTACGAGTCCACAAGTAGCACAAATTGTCTCGCCTTTGGCACTGTCTAGAACCATATCGGTTCCTCCACATTCCTGGCAAGTAATCTGCCCTGCGTTGTTTTCTTTGTGTGTTTCTTCCATTCTTGAATTGGTTTTGGTGGCCATGTTTGTTGTTTCTCTCTCCTGCTAATAGAGCTCTTTCGAGATGTCCCATTTGGGTCGTTGTGAAAGAGCCTTTTGGGATTCCTATTCACCTTATGGTGCCATAGTAATACCCAATTTCTTGACTAGCTCCTTGTAGCGATTGCGCACTGTTACTTCAGTTACTCCAGCTGCCATAGCGATGTCACGTTGTGTGACACGATGATCCATAAGGATAGATGCAATGTAAATGGCTGCTGCTGCGAGGCCTCGAGGGTCTCGACCGGTAACAAGACTGCGTTGTTCTTTTGCTTGTTCAAGGATTTCCAATACCTTTTGTTGAACAATACCTGGTAACTTCAGCTGAGTGATGAACCGGGGCACATAATTCGCCGGGTCAGATATTGGCATCTTTAGTTTCAGTTTCATTACGAGTAATCTGTAGTGTTGCCCAATCTTCTTCTTTGATACTCTGCTGTGGCGAGATATTTCCTCTAGAGATCTTGGAGCTTCTCTCAATCTGCATGCGGCGTATATTGCGGCACCTACCATTGCGTCAATCGATCTGCTTCGAACTAGTCTTCTCACGATGAGTTTTCGATAGAGTAAAGCAGCTAGCTCTTTGATACTTCTATTCAGACCAAGCTGTGAAGTTAGTCTGTCGAGTTCGGACATAGCCTGCGCTAAGTTTCTATCAACAGAACTATGAACCCGTGTTCGAATCTGCCATTTTCGTAGCCGATATATTTCAGAACGTTTCTTAGCAGAGAATCGTCTACCTGACGAGTCGTGGTCACGCCAGTCAATCATTGTCGAGAGGCCTTTATCGTGGATTGCGTAATTCGTTGGTGCTCCTGTTCTTGATCGTGCATCGCGCTCGTCTGATGTGAATGCTCTCCACTCAGGACCTGTATCGATACGATGCTCTGAAATCACTAGACCACAAGAGGAACATATTCGTTCTCCTTTTTCTAAATCCTGTACAACTTCGTTACCTCCACATTCTGGGCAGGTAAATCCACTGGATTTTTTGCGGTCTGTTCTTTTTGCTCGGTCGCTTCTTGACATGTTGACACCTCTCATTATGACTGGTCCTTTCTAAATCTAATCAAATTAGACCGCGTTTCTCTCTCGATAGAGTGGAAAAAACACTCAAAACGCTCATTAAAGGCCCCGTCAGATTCCGCTACACTTATATAGTTGAATGTTTTCCTTTATAAATCTTTCGGTATTATTTTAGAGTGTGGCATGATATCTAATCATTTTCTCCCCACAAAATGATAGGAAACATTTTGATTTAAAACTTACGGAATCTATTATAATGTACATCTGTGTTCATTGAGGATGGTTTTCTGCTTGTTGTTGACTACATTGTTCAGGAAACTTTCCTGATTCTTGGAACTCCTTGAAACAACTCAACCATTTTGGCATTCTTGGCCCCTCCCGCATGAACCTCAAAAATTCTGTCAGCACTTCTATTGTTTCAGTATGAGCAACATGTTCGATCTCACAAGCATCTAAGGTTGCAATATCATCATTGATACCCAGTAGTTGGAAAAAATCATACAGAACTTGATAACGTTCTTGGATAGAAGATGCTACTCTATAACCATTCTTAGTAAGACGAACATCTTGGTAGGGCTTGTATCGTACTAAACCGAGGTTGTTCAATCTTCTAAGTGCTGTTGTTACGCTTGGGGCTTTGACATCAAGTGCCTCTGCAATGTCACTAACTGCAACAGTTCCTCTTTCAGATTCAATAGCGTATATGGTCTTGATATAGTCTTCAAGGGCTTTTGTAATTTTCACTGGATATCCCTCCCAATCCATCTCATACCCTTTTCAGTTACTATAAATGTCGTGACCGGAGAAGAACTCATTCCACAGTGTGTACTGTGTGAACATGAAGCACAAGATTGAGCCTGTCTATCATCACATGTATTTGTCTTGAGATAGCCATTTCTAATGAGCATCTGAATCATATCATTCAAGGTTCCAATTTGGATACCGAGATCATGTGCAATATCTTGGGTATTAGTTATTTTTCCTTCAATAATTAATTTGATTACTTCTTTCAACACTTTAGATGCCCTCCTTTTTGAAACTCTTTTCAAGTGGATCTTTGAATTTGGTGTATAATAACAATAGAACGGTTAAGGGGAATAACCATATTGCTGGTGATATATCGTTTGCGAGAGACCAATTAATCCAGTCTTCCAGTTGTAAATACCAGCCCAAAAGGTTAGTACCGATTACAATCATTTGAAGTAGGAAAAGGAGAGTTGCAAGAATTCCGCCTACAATTACAAATGCGTATCCTTCCATAGACTTCTTCTGAAGCGGTTTGATACCCCCAATAAAAACAAATCCGACTATAACGAGCAATAAACCTTGGATTGGATCCATTGGAAAGCCGAAGATTGTATTCTGAGTCACAAAGAGAGATGTGTGAATAATCCCTACTCCAATATAGACTAATCCTGTTAGTGCTGTTAATACAACTAGCAGCTGAACTTTTACGCTATCCAAACAGAATCCCTCCTAATGATATAATGAGCCCAGCCATAAGATAGGCTACAATCATTTGATATGAAACTGCTAGCAATGTCCATTTCCAAGATTCAGTTTCCTTACGGATAGCTCCAATCGTAGCGATACATGGCACATATAATAGTACAAACACCATCAGTGCAAAAGCTGTAATCGGAGAAATACTAGCTAATAATGAAGCGGCTATTGCGGTGTCACTCTGAACTGAATATATAATTGCCAAAGATTGAACAACAGCTTCCTTTGCCATTAAACCAAATATCAACGCTACTACAATGCGCCAGTCAAATCCTAGTGGTGCAAATAGTGGCTGAATGAATTGGCCGATTATGCTGATGAATGATTCTTGAACTGGCACTCCAAATCCATTTGGCCCGAATGAAGAAAGCATCCAAATCACAACACTTCCAGCAAGAAGGTATGTTCCAGCTTGTCTTAGAAAGAGAACTCCGCGTTCCCACATATGATGAATGGCACCGTGAACGGTGGGAATTTGGTACATGGATAATTCCATTAGCAGAGGTGAGGATTCCTCTCTGAAGAGTGTCTTTTTGAAAATTGTCGCCATTACAACGGCCATAATTATTCCAAGTATATACATGAAGAATACTACTGTACCCGCGATAGTTGGAAAGAATATTCCAGCAATCAAAACATAAAGTGGTAGTCTTCCTGCGCATGACATCAGAGGGCTTACTAAAATCGTTGTGAAACGATTTGCTTTTCCGTCTACTGTCCTTGCAGCCATAACTGCCGCAACACTGCAACCGAATCCAAGTAGAAGTGGTATGAATGACCTACCATGAAGTCCCATTTTAACCATGACCCGGTCCATTACGAAAGCTGCTCTTGCTAGATATCCTGTATCTTCTAATATTGAGATTGCCAGGTAAAGAAAGAATACTGGAGGTACAAATGAAAGGATGAATCCCACACCTGCAATTAAGCCATTACTGAGTAATGATGCTAACCACGGTATAGGTATCTGGGAAGCATATCCTCCTACCCAATCAAAGAAATTCTGTATAATTACCATAAACACTACTGAAGCTTGAAACGTAAAATGAAACATTGACCACATGATAACAAGAAATATTGGGATTCCAAGGTATTTATGGAGAAAAACTTTGTCCAACATATCACTTAGTGTCCATTTACCTTCTCCTGGTTGATATGTTTCACATAAGATATCCCCAATAATCCTGTATCTTTCATCTGCCAAGATTATTTGATTATCCGAATCATCAATGAATTCTTCTTCAAGTTGTATCGTCTGATCGGAACCACTCATAGCACCACCTCAAGAAGGCGATTCTTTAGTGCAGGGTCTTGAATCATAGAAAGAATATCTGGATCTCGTTCGAGAATTCTTAAGGCGAGCCACCTTGGTGGGAATCTATCTAAAATACTCCTTTCTTCTTCCTCCAACATCGCAACTATTCTTTTGAGTTGTCTTTCTATCGATCGGTCATATTTGATTGCAGGTGGTCTAAGGCGTTCATATTCTCCATGATGATGGAATCGAGGATGGTAATGTAAGTGGTCATCGGGCTCATCCTCTCCCGGCGGATGCATAATTCCAGACCCGTCACGTTCTAAAACTTCCACAGGAACTGCTCGAAGAATTTCTTCCTTGAGCTCTTCCATTCCTTTCTTTTTTGTAGCAGTGGTTGATACAATTGGAGCTCTTAGGATTTCGGAGAGTTTATCTGTGTCAATTCTATCTCCTTTTGCTCTCACCACATCTTGCATGTTTAATACAATAATCAGGTTCAGTTGATACTCTATCAATAATAATGTGAGATACAAGTTTCTTTCAAGCTGCCCCGCATTTACAATATCCACCACTATATCTGGTCTGTGGTCTATTAGATACTCTCGTGCCACACGTTCATCATCTGAAAGTGCATTTAGGCTATACACTCCGGGAAGGTCAACAACCTCGAACTCATATCCTTTGTAAGTATAATATCCTTCTTTTTTCTCAACCGTCTTTCCCGGCCAATTTCCTGTGTGCTGTCTTGAACCAGTTAAGTTATTGAAAATTACAGACTTCCCAACATTAGGATTGCCAATAAGTGCCACTTTAATTTTCAAGAATCTTCACCCCACTTCCTTCACTAATAGACGCCTTGCAAGTCTTTGACCTAGTGCAATACGTGTTCCTCTAACTTCCACCAAGACTGGGCCTCTCGATCCTCCACTTATTACTTCAAATGAACATCCCTTGGTTAGTCCCAAATCAAGTAACCTCTGCATCATTTGACGGTCTTCTTGATCCAGATTGCTTTTGTGAGGACAATCTTTTTCTCTATGATGTTTTCTACCAATTCTTCTTTTTCTGCGATGATGACGAAATGGATGTCTTCTTCCTGGCCGATTCATTATACCCACTAACTGACATTTTTTTCCAGCTTGAATTTGACTTAATGGTGTACTTTGTGGTTTTGTTGTCCCTTTTTGATCCATCTCGAGACCTCCCTTTTTGGACTTGCGTGTGACTGACGCAAAAAGTTAGTCTTGTCTAACATTTGTTAGCTTTGTCTAACTTATAAGACTTGTTGCTTAGGCCAAGACCTTGATGCAGTACTGAATGTGAATTTAGGTGAGGTAGTCGTCATCTCATAAACAGACCAAACCGCAATTGTTACATATTCCCTGTTGTTCTGTTAAGGTAGGGAAAAGAATGTCATACCATAAAACACCACTAAAGTATGGCAGTGTAGAGATTGATGAGTTCATTCCATCAAGCCTCACTGATGTAACCGTTTTGAAAATTGGTGAATTCAAGCCAGACTTCAATGATTTCATTACAAAGCTGAACGAAGTCTTGGATAATCCAATTGACTCGAAGCCTTTTGACGAATTAGTCGCTGAAGTATACGAAAAAGGCAATACAATAATGATTATTGTAGACGATAACACTAGGCCAAATGTCCACACCCGAGCAATAATCCCTGTTTTGATGGAACGCCTTCTCTCGCTCGGTGTTGAAAAGGACGATATCAAAATCATTGTTGCGAGTGGTTCTCATAAACCTCCAACACAAGACCAGATTCGTTCAAAGATTCTTGGTGATGATATCTACAATCGTTGGAAAGATAATGTGTTGATCCATAGTTGCGATGAAGGAAATCTTGAGTTCGGAAAAACCAAAATGGGTACTCCTATTCACATTGACAAACGCGTGCTCGATGCAAGTTTGGTTATTCCCCTTAGTGATAGTGAATATCATTATTTTGCAGGACAAGCTGGCACCGTGAAATTATTTTGTCCTGGTGTGGCAGGTAGAGAAACTATACGTGTAAACCATCCTAGAATGTTTGACCTTGAAAAGGGGTTTGTTGAGGGCTGTAGACTTGGGAATACAGATGGAAATCCTGTCATTCAGGACATGATTGAGATTGCTTCTCTAGTAAAAGAAGAACTACCTATGTTCTGCATTGACACAATCGTACACCATGGGGATATCGTCTACGTTCAGGCTGGAGACCTCATCTCCTGTCATGAAGCAGCTACAGAACCACTCAGAGAACTGCGTGTCGTTGATGTCGAAGAACCAGGTGACTTAGTATTCGTATCAGTTGGTGAATTAGGACTCAATCTATATCAAGCAGGAAAGGGAGTACATGCAGCTTGGAATGCGGTTCGTCATGACTTGAAAGGATGGATTGTCTTACTTGCTCCCTGTGAAGATGGAATTGGTAGTGCAGCTTACGCTGAGGCTATGGAAGCTGCAAAGGATATGATGGTGCGAGATGCCCTCCGATTTGTAATTAAGACATATGGTTCTGAGGAAGCCTTCAAAATTGGTAATCAAAAACCCCCAGACCTATTCAGAATTCTACTTGATGTGGCAGAGAAGAATATCAAAGTTGTCACTCAACTCAGTCCGGAAGAACTTGAGATCTATAGAATGGAGGCATGCAATCCTAATTCTCCTGATGATAGCCAACGAGTTCTTAGAGAATTAGTCCAGCGATATATCGAAGAATCGGGAATTTCTGATCCAAAAATCTATGTTCTTGACGACCCGGGTCTTCTAATTAATGTCGAGAAACAAAAAGAGATAATAAACGTGTAAGTGGGCTATTACCCACCTACCTCTCTTATTTTATTTTCCATGTTGGTCCATCTTTTGTATCGTTAATTGTGACACCAAGCTCACCAAGTTGGTCTCGTATCATATCTGCAGTATCCCAATCTTTGGATTCTCTAGCTTTTTCACGTAATTCGAGAAGCAACTCGATTGTCCCTTTTAATAGCTCCTTTGACTCGGATTTGTCAGCACCAGTACTCGTTTCACTGAGATCAATTCCTAGAATGTTTACTAGTGAAATCATTGTTGCAAGAGCTTTTCGAACCACAACAGGTTTGCTTATCTTTGAGGTGTGGGTATTGACCACCTTAATGAACGTGAAAAGTTCAGCCAGAGCTCCTGGTGTGTTGAAATCATCGTTCATCTCTCGTTCAAATCCCTCTCTAAGTGTATCTATTGCTTCTGACAGAATTGAGTCCGATTCGGTAGAATCCACCTGCCCTCTCTCCAAAATCAAAAGACGGCCGCGGAGTGTATCTACAGCATTCCTAATCCTCTCAACGGTTTGAGTCGCCTGATTCAAGGCATCTGTATTATAGTCAAGTGGTTGGCGATAATGTCCTGATACTAGGAATAGACGGACAGCTTGATGGTCGAAATTATCCAGAACCTCTCGAGCTGTGAAGAAGTTTCCCTCGGACTTGGACATTTTATCTTTATCAATTGTAAGAAATCCATTGTGTAACCAATATTTTACCGGGGTTTCTACACCGTATGCTCCTGCACTTTGAGCTATCTCGTTCTCATGATGAGGAAAGATCAGGTCTTGTCCACCTCCGTGTATGTCAAATGGAACTCCTAGGAAATGCTTTCCCATGGCTGAACATTCAGCATGCCACCCTGGCCTACCTTTTCCCCATGGGCTTTCCCAAGATGGTTCTCCTGGCTTCTCAGCTTTCCAAAGTGCAAAGTCTCGTGGATCTTGTTTCTTTGAATCCACCTCAACACGAGCACCAGATGAGAGCTCGTCTGGAGATATCCCTGAAAGAATTCCATAACTCTCATACTCGCTGACATCAAAGTAGACATCACCATGTACTGCATATCCAAGTCCATTCTTGATGATCAGTTCAGTCATCTCAATCATATCATCGATATGTTCAGTAGCACGAGGATTGATGGTAGCAGGTTTCAGGTTTAATTCATTTGCTATCTTTCGGTATTCGGTGATGAATTTTGCAGCCAACTCGGGAACAGATATTCCCTCGCGATTTGCTCTGTCTATCATTTTGTCATCTACATCCGTGAAGTTTGTAATGTAGGTGACTCTATAACCTGAATATTCTAGATAACGTCGTATTGTATCAAATACCGCAAATGACCTTGCATTACCAATATGCGGATAATCATACACTGTTGGGCCACACACGTACATTCTTACATGATTTCCTTCCAGTGGCTCGAATTCTTCTTTCGATCTTGACAGTGTGTTGTATACCTTGAGCATATCATCTACCCATGTCCTCACAGGATTCTGTGCATAAAAAGGACTCTGCAAATATTGCCTTGATTACTACTGTTTCCGGATTATTATTAGATAAATATTAAACCATATATACTAAAACAATATACTTTATATACGTATTATGTATATGTTTTTATTGTAACAAATAGGTGATATTATGAAGACACTAGCAATAGATTGCATTGACTTGGAAAAGGTCTATGAGTCACGTAAATTACAGGGACTGATTCCTCCAAAATGGAAAACAAAAAGAGTGACTGCTCTGAATAGCCTCTCTCTACAGGTCAAACGTGGAGAAATTATGGGCTTACTAGGCCCAAACGGAGCGGGTAAAACAACTACCATTCAGATCTTAGCGGGTTTATTGGTACCTGATAACGGAGATGCTTACATCCATGGAATTAATGCAATAGCTGAACCAGAACGCGTGAAAAGAATTGTTGGTGTTGTAGCAGGTGGAGATACTCGACAATTATACAACAAGCTCAATGCGAGAGAGAACTTACGGTATTGGGGACATCTACATGGCATGGATGGTCCTTATCTTGAAGAACGCATTGATTTCCTCCTAGAATTAGTTGGTCTTCAAGATCGACAAGATGACGAGTTTGAGAAATTTAGTCTTGGAATGTCTCAACGGCTTGTTCTTGCTAGAGGTATGATTCATGACCCTGAGGTACTTCTTCTCGATGAGCCAACTCTTGGGTTGGATCCCAAAGCTAGCAGAGAGATGAGAAGCTTCATCAAAAAGAAGCTAGTGGAAGAACAGGAGAAAACAATTCTACTCACCACTCATGAAATGCATGTTGCAGAAGAGCTCTCGGATCGGATTGCTATAATCAATCGTGGGTCAATTGTCGCTCTAGATGAACCTTCAAAATTGCGAGAGATGGTTCCAAATGATTTTCGAATTCAGGTTGATATTAGGAACATAACTCCTCAGATACAACAAGCACTTTCATACAATGGTCTAGTTGTTCAAGATCACAAATACCTTGAGCATGAGAATGTAGACCGATTTGTAATCAGTACTGATGATGAAGAGCGAGCAATCAAACGCGTAATTGATGCAGTTAGACTCTCTGAAGAAGCTCGATTAGTTGGAATAGACCTTAGAGAGGCAACTCTTGAGGATGCGTTTGTTTTTCTAACAGATGATAATTTGGAGGTTTCAGTCAATGCATAACTTGACCAAATTAAAACCTCAAAGATTTATTCGTAGGAGGACGGGTAATTGATTTCACAGAGAAAAACCGGAATCAGTCATTGGATTCTTATCGCAAAGGGTACATTTGTGAAAGAGATTTTGATTCAGAAGCGATATACTGGGTGGCTAATTCAGAGTTTGATTCAACCAATAATTTTCATGGTGCTATTTACTCAGATGGGTGCTGGTTTTGGTATTGGTGTTACCGATTCTGGATTTGATTTTACAAGCTTTCTCATACTAGGCTCTGTACTCGTGATGCTTTTATCTCAAATGCTTTGGGGTTCTGGGAATGCTTTGAGAAGTGAGCAGTATCGTGGAACTTTGGAATCTACTCTTATGACCCCTACAAAAATGTCTGCTATGCTTACCGGATATTCTTTTGTTGATGTTGTACAGTCTATCTATTTGATTTTCATGGGATTGTTTCTTGGAGTCTTTGTATTTGGATTTCAGATTCAAATCACAGATCCTGTCGCTTTGATTATTGCACTAGGAACAACAATGTATGGTGTAATGGGATTTGGTTTTATGTTCGCATCTGTGACTCTTCTCATGAAGCAGTCAGGTCCTCTCATCAATATAATGCAGCCAATTTTGTATATCTTATGCGGAATATTCTTTCCATTGACTGCACTACCTCCTGCAGTTCAAGCATTCTCTATGTTAATCCCGCTAACTCAAGGCTTTCTAGCAGTACAAAATGTACTACTTGTTGGTGCTGGGCTTAATACGATCATACCTTTGATTTTGGGTGCATTAACAGGTGGGACAATTTTAGCACTTTTCGGCATAGTTATGCTCAGAAGAACTATTGAACACGCAAGGAGAAGAGGTATTATAGGTGCGTTTTAGTGTACTATATAGGATACAACCTCAGGTGAACATCGTGACATCGAATGATGAGGAATCTTCAAAGGAGTTTGATAGGATTGAAACCCTAGAAGAGTTGGCTGATGCATTATCTCTTCTAGGAAATGAGACCCGTCTACGAGTGATTGGTGCCTTGAAAAAGAAGAAGATGTTCATCCAAGAGATAGCACAGGAACTCAATCTCTCCTATCCTCTCCTTCATCTTCATCTGAAAAATCTTGAGAAGAACGGTGTTGTAAAATCTGAGTATAGTGTTGGTGAAGATAAATCAACAAGATATGTAAAACGATATTTCGAGCTAGTCGACTTCAAGTTTGAAATCACTCCTGAACTTGTAGAAAGACTAGCAACACAATACGAGGCAAAACAAAATGAGTAATGGATTCAATAAGTGGATAGCTGCCCTTGCAATAATTTTCATGGGCTTTGCATTTCCCGCTGTCTTAGTGTATCTCTCAGCCTTTTACGCTTTCAATATCTGGTTCACTGCTATTTTTTCATTTCTATCATTAGGTGGAGCTGTCGGAATCATTTCAATTGTGATGGTTGGAACTAATTATATGGGCGGCAGTGATTCTTCTACAGAAAAGCAAAAGATGCTTAGAGCGCAAATGATTGAAACATTGAAAGAAATGGATGAAGTAATCTTCTATCTCAGCGATATTCGTGACTTCTTGAAAACGGAGGAGTAACCTTGGCAGTAAATACTGATTATGAAGAATTGAGTGATAAAGAGCTGATTAAAGAATCTATCCAGAAGATGGGTGAATTGAAAAGTATCTTGAGAGAGATTCGCCGCTCATTGGGTCGAATAGAAGGATCTGAATAGTCGGAGTTGGTTGTATAACCGTTGCAATTGAGATTAGCCCAGCTAGCTCGTTTAGTGAGTTTGAAATGATATGGCACAAGTCAATGCAGCATCTTTCTTGGTACTTGGATCCGAATCCAATGGACTACGATATGAAAGAAGAAATAACAGAATTAGCAGAGAGTTTTTCATCAAATAAACATTATTTTCTGATTGCCAAATCTAAAGGTGAGTCGGTTGGATGTATCACTTTTGAAACTCGTGATAAATTAGCCCGATTGGGAATAACCATGCCAGGTGTACCATTAAACAAGCGAGGAACAATGATTGGGAATAAGTTACTCAATGAATGCATTTCTATTCTAAAATCAAAATCAATTTCCGTTCTCAATTGTACATACAAATATAGAACCAAGGAAGAAATTCAATGGCATCTTGACCTGGTTAAATCTCTGGGTTTTGTTTCTCAACCTGAGGGGACTCAATTAATGCGATCTGTTGCTGAAAGCAACAACACAGCTGATGATTCAAGCAACCAATTCAAGATTCTACATCGCGAAGATGTATCTCCTCAGTCACTTGCTGAATTAACTTATCAGTCTTTTTTGGGGACAGTCCAAGATCGAGCAATCCACGAAAATACTATGCCCATGACATTAGATGGGATTCTGCAATCACATAATAGAATTGCATCAAATTCAATTTTCTTCTCTCCTGCAAATTTATGGTATATTGCTCAAGTAGATGATGATTTAGCAGGAGTGTTGATTGGTGGAGATATTGGGAAAAGAAATGATTACCGGATAGGAATAATTGGCGAGCTCTGCGTTAGTCCTTCTTTTCGTAGGAGAGGAATTGCAAGCAAACTAATCTCTAAGTTTCTTTCAGATTCACAGAAGATGAATTTTGACTATGTTTTCGTTGGAACTCCTAGTAGAAATATCCCTGGAATTAGATTATATGAAAAACATGGTTTCACTCCAACTAATTATACAATTAATCTTTCATTAGCTCTCTAGAATGATTCTTTCCATTGTTGAGTCGATCTATTCATAGGAGTGTATCTGATTCTTCAATTCGAGGCCCTTCTACAATATCATCAATCCTAGGATGAATGACCCTTTTCCAGAGAGGCGGAATCAATGCAAGCCATATCATTCCTGCATACCCAGTTGGTAGCTGGGGACTTTTCTCATAGTGACGTAGAGTTTGATATCTTCGTCCAGGCTTATAGTGATGGTCCGCATGTCTTTGTAGGTTGAACAGAAACCAGTTAGTGAAACGATGACTAGAATTCCAAGAGTGTATGATTTTTACTCGTTCATATCCGTTATCAGTTTCTTTTCTTTCTAGACCATAATGCTCAATGTAGTTGATGACCTCAAGCAAGGTGATTGCAACAAATGCTTGTAAAAGAAATAATAGTAACGAAGTCAATCCAAATATGAAGAAGATACCTACTAGCAACCCGAGCGTATAGAGAAGATGTCTAAGAGTTCTGTTGTGTGGGCTGTATGCTGATTTTTCCTCTCTACCTAATCTATTTGCTTCGAATTGAAATGCTGACCTTATTGTCCCAAATACCGTCTGTGGCCAAAATCTATAGAACGATTGGTTTCTTTTTGCGGTAGCTGGATCTTCTGGTGTTGCAACATGTCTGTGATGGCCTACAACATGTTCGAGACCCCAGTGCAGATACCCTGTTGGCCAGAGAATCAGTCTTGACAAAGCCATCTCATATTTGCTCTGTATTCTATGTCCTAATTCGTGGCCTACATTGATTCCCATTACACCGCTATTAATACCAATAGAAATCCCGAGTCCAATGAAAGCATGTATTGAAAGATTTACCACTGAAACTATGTATATCCCCCAAAAAACAATACCCAGCACAGTAGGAACACACAACCAAGTGATAATCCTGAATGATTTACTGTTCTTCAGCTCTTCTTCTTGATTATCTGGTGGATTTGTTTTGTCTACTCCAATAATCTCGTCAAGGATTGGAACAATGACGAAGACAAAGATGGGAGTTAAATAATTCCACCACTCTCCTAGAACATACCCTATAATGATAAGAGCTGGCAATATGAACACAAGCGAATATGGGATGGACCGCATAGTGGACATTTAGTATAAATACAGTATAAGTTTGTCCTTTAGGAAAAACCGATACTTGTAAATTCAAAGTTGTATGTAGTAAAGATAATGACATCCAGTATCGAAGCTATTCAGGAACAGATTCTATCTCTGCTTGCAATTGATGAAGATGAAGAAGCAGAAGAATTACTCCATCCAGCTCTTTCAGAAAATCCTGAAAATCCAAAACTACTAACTCTAGAGGCAATCCTAATCCTACGAAAAGGAAAAGAAAATCTCGCAGAATCCAAACTTCAAAAGATTATAAAACAAGATTCAAGTAATGAATTAGCTGTTTACACTTTAGGACGTATTCTAAATAGTCAGTTACGAGTTGAAGAAGTTGAATCTCTCTACAAGAATACACTAGAGAAGCATCCTGATAGTCATCAGGTGTTAGATGACTTGTGTAGATTCCTTTATGAAGAAGATAGAGCTGAAGAAGCCTTCAAACTTGCAACAAAGCATTACAAAAAGTTTCCCAGAGTCTATGAAGCATATGATGCGATTCGTTTTCTAAATCATAGCGTTGAAGATTCTCTAATATCTGATGTTGAGGATACAGATGGGGATGTGGGCTATCTCAAGATGCTGATTTCCAACCAGTTGGACCAATTTGACCTTCTTATCAGAATGGAGGAACAAGTTGGTAGAGAAAAACTCGAATCTCTGGAGGTAGCTTGGGAAGTTGATGAAGACCTCATACGATTAGCTGGTGAACTTGAGCATTATAGACAAGTCGCTAAAGAGGTTGGACTAACACTTCCAGCAAACCTTGATAAGAGAATTGATGAAGTAATTGAGAATGGGCGATCTCGAAGTGATCTTATCTGAATCACTGCCATTGATACCCTTTGTCTTCTTCTGGTAGTTCTTCTTTTCTACTGAAATATATTACATGTTGGTCTCCTTCTTTCCATAACCAGATGTGGTAATCACTGCTCTCTAAAGTTGTTAACATATTCCCGCGGTCGCTTTTTTCCATTCCCATCACTTTTAGAAGACTGAATGTGTTTACCAATCGGTCAATATTCTTCTCTATAGCAGCGAAGATTCTTTTCTTTGAGCCTTCTTCCATTTGAAGAATATCCGAATCTCGAAGAACGGTTTTAATTCTCATTTCCTATCAATCATGAATTGTTTTAGCGAGTTCATAAGCATATTGCTATCTGTTTATGAAATTAATATCGCAAAAATAGTTGGGTTGATGCTTTTCAAAGAGAGAATCCAACCATGAGCCTGGATTATTCTAGATGCTATTGATAGACCAAATCCAGTATTTTTCTCACTGGTTGTAAATCCTCGCTCAAATACTCTATCTCTGATAGATTCATCAATTGGTACTCCATCGTTCTGTATGAGAATTTCTATTCTCCCTTCATCATTGATTGCTTTTTCTATGACTATTTCAGAAGCATCTCCGTGGATAATTGCATTAAGAATGATATTCTGTATTGCCTGGGTCAGTTTTGTAGCATCACAATGGACTTTTGGCAAGTCTTTGGAAATCACCCGAATCTCATCTGGTACAACGATTGATGCTTCATCAATTATGTCTTCAAATTCTATTTCATCGGTTACTTCTATTAATTTCCCAGCATCCGCAAGCGTTACAGATCGTGATAACAATGTTTCAATATTATGAACATGCTCTTCAATATCATCTACAATTTGCTCTCTGTAATCTAATCTTAGAACATCACAACAAGTCAAGATAACATGAAGATGTCCCCGTACATCGTGAGAGAGAGTATGAGCTAATGTGCTCAATTCATCAGAACGTTTTAGAATCATTGCTTGCATTTCTTCCTTTCTTGTGAAAATCATTCTGAGTCCAAGAGCAAGTACTGTTAGTGTGATTACTGCAAAAATTCGTATAAGATTTGATTCAAGATTATTTCCAAATAATGCTAGAGACAATTCATTTTCTTTTTGAAATACAAAGAAATCCAGAAACGTGTCAGTTATCCATATCGAAAGACCAAATATCATTATCAGTATGAAGATTCCATTTGGTGAAATCTTGATTCCCTTGAGAGAATTTCGAAATGACACCACATTTCTCTCCTCCATACTAAACGCTGCCCCGTCACGAAATTTACTATCTTTAATATATTTCTATTGAACTATATAAAGGACCATCAATTTATTCAAAAAAATGAGTATGAATAAATTCCTGTTGCATTTGTTTCATAGTATTAAAATGAGATTATTATTCTTCTTCAACCATGGATGATTACGATAAGTTTCTTAGAGCCATTTCGTTTGTAAAAGGAATGGAACTTTCATCATGTCTATTTCAGCAAGCTGTCCGACCTATTCTGGATAATGTTTTCCCTAACCTTTCTTATTCTGCTGCTAGATTGGGATATGGGTCAGATGTTTTGGGATTCGATACAACTCAATCGCGCGACCACCATTGGGGACCTCGGTTAACCATTTTCATATCAGAAGACTCTCTTGACCAAAAGGAAGCTATTGAAGAAACATTAAGCAATAAATTACCTCAAAAGATTCTGGGCTATCCTACAGCTTTCCGAGACCTAGATGATTCAGGTGGTTTCATGGATCCATCTCAGAGAGGTGATTTGGTGCATCAAGTCATTATTACAACAGTTAACAAATTCTTTTCAGATTATATTGGGCTTGATCCATCGGAGCCAGTATCGGTTCTTGATTGGCTAGTAATTCCCCAACAACGTCTAGCGACAATATCTCGTGGAAAATGTTTCTTTGATGGATTAGGTGTTATTGAAGAGATTCGTAAGAAACTTGCATGGTATCCTCATGATGTATGGTTGTATCTATTAGCAGGACAATGGACACGAATAGCTCAAGAAGAACCATTTCTGGGACGTACAGGTGACGTAGGGGATGAATTAGGGTCTCGAATAATTGCAACTAGATTGGTACATGACATCATGCAGTTATGTTACTTGATGGAAAGAAAATACATTCCATATTCGAAATGGTTTGGCACAGCTTTCAAGGAATTAAGCTCCTCCGTGTTTTTGACTCCTATTTTTCATGAGATATTCAATAGTAAGAAATGGAAGGAGCGGCAAAAGCATTTTGTTAAGATTCTGGAGTATGCAGCAGATTTGCATAACCAATTGGGGATAACAAAACATCTTGATCCCAAGACTCGCTTATTTCATACTCGCCCCTATGAAGTGATTGGTGGTGAGAGATTTGCGGAAAGTCTCTATGAAGTCATTTCTGATGAAACGGTTAGACAGTTACCTCGTGGACTTGGATCTGTTGACCAAATGGTGAAATCGATTGACGTACTTGAGAATATATCCCGATGTAGGACTCTGAAGAAGCTGTTATTGGATGTGAAATAACTCCAAACTAAGGTGAGAGAAACAGAATGCGGATAGGTTCTAATCTCTCAGCATGAAAAAGCACTGTTAAACGAGAGTCCAAATAATTTCCTTTTTCACCTTTGAAATTCTCTTAGAAATTATGCCTTCTTTATCCAAGCTCTTCAAGGCTTTAGGAATACGGATTTAATATGTTTCTTACATAAAGCGGTCTTGAGAGTTATTTTCCCATGTCCTTCACCGAATTTTGCTTTATATTATTCGTAATCAGAATAACGAATCCCTAGAAGATTTCTAGCAATATTTTTTGTTTCATTAGTATACTTCTCGAAATCGCAACGCTTGCAACCCCACCGAAAAATTAAATATAGTTAATTCATTATAATAATGGAGGTATTTACAATGACTACAGAAAATATCCCATCAGGTGGAGAAACTGAAGATGGTCAGTTATTCAAAATGGTTGGACATAGTTATGATAAGATGGGAGAAAGATATCATCGATTTAGAAATAATGAGAAGTTTATTGGTGAACTAGAACAATTTGTGGGATTACTTCCTCCCTCGGGAGATGTACTTGATGCTGGATGTGGTGTTGGGAAACCGACTTCTGAGTATCTAGCTAAGCAAGGTTTCAAAGTAACAGGTGTGGATATTTCCGGAAGGATGATTGAATTAGCAAAACAAAATGTACCCGATGTCAAATTTCATCAGAAAAATATCCTTGAGTTGGACTTTCCCAATAATGCCTTCGATGGAATCATATGCGTATACACACTCTGGCATATACCTCGAGAACATCATGCAAATATCATAGAGAACTTTCATAGGATGTTGAAAGATGATGGGATTCTAGTACTAAATACAGGAGTCTACGAGTCTGATGGTATGAGCAGGTTCTTTGGTGAACCAATGCTTTGGAGCACTAACGATCCAAAGAAAACGCTTGGTGTGGTGAAGAGTCTTGGATTTGAAATACTGCAGGAGGGAATTCTGAATCTAGGTGGAGAACGTCAATATTGGATTTTTGCCAAGAAAAAGTGAAGCCATTCTAGAATCACTCTTGAGCTGATTCAGCCATTTTACATTTGGAAAGTAGAATTACCTGTGCATCTTTCAGATATTCAATAATCTCAATACTTTGTGAACCTTTTTCAATGGAGTTTCTACATTCAACACATTCGGTCGTATCCTTTCCTTGTTCCCATTCTAGCAATTGCGAGAGCCCTCTCTCCAGCATAATTGGTTATATCATAGCAGTGCTCTTATCTTCGTATAGTTGCTTGTTGATTCCATAATAGAGGTAGATGTCTATATATTCCCTGTAAAGTCTTTCAAGCTGTTGACCTAGATATCTCCCAAAATCTTCTATTCAATCGCTATCGGTGTAAGCCATCACATAGAGTGTGTTGGTGTGGAGGTTAAGCACGAATATCAGATCATCCCATGCAGTCAAGTAAAACCACTGTGATATGGATTTCAATTCGAGCGTTTCGTCAGGGATACCAAACCCGCCACTCATATCCATTCCGCGAACATCTTCGATGATAGTATCAAAGATATAGTAGTCTTCTGAATCTCTCTTGAATTCTGTATCATACTTTGACACAATTTCTAACGCTTCAGTTTCTTGATATGGGGCCCCATCATCCTCACCATATGCTCCTCCAGTCCTTAATATGTGAAATATACCTTTCAAGAAATCGGTTGATTCCCGATACGGGAATATACTGAAGTCCCATTCCAGAGTTGTCTTCAATTTCCATGCTTCGTTTTCGCTCTCTGCAAATTGCTTGAAGAATTCTCTATACTTTTTTCTATCGTGGAAATCATACTCTTTCAATGAAACATCTGAATCAATATGATACTGTGCGAATTCTGTTGAAACAAAACCTAGAACTCTCTCTAATTCTAAGAAGAATCCGTCTTTTTCGACCTCTATGAACTTGAATGACATACTGATTTCTATATGAATTATCTAATAAATTCTCCAAATATTCCTGGTGTATTACTTAACCTTAGAATCTCAGCTAGATTTTTATCCATTCGTTCAAACGCTTTATGACAGGTGTTTTTATGAAAAGACCAAAACTTGCCGCGCTAGCAGTAGTTCTTGTTCTAATCGGAGCAGGTTCTGCATTTGCCGCATATATCATACTGTCTAATACATATGATTACGATGTGACTGTTGAGGGAGAATACATTACCATCACTGAGGTGTCTGCACCTTCAGGTACACTTGCCAAAGGTACGAATTACACATATCGAATCACGGCTACTGTGAACTCAGGTTCTTGGGATGCCTCTCTGTGGTTCAATATTACTTCAAGTGCTATAGAAGATAACACCCATTTATCCGATTATATCATTTACGTAAATGGAACAGGCTTAACGAGAATGCACAATCAAGCTATTCCTAATAGATATCAATCACAATATCTTATTGGTACATTTTCAGAAGGTCAGACGCTTACCTTTGATTGGACAATCAATTTCGATTATGGCTGGCCATCGGGTACATTCAATATTCTTCTATATATCGATGGTCAAGCAAATTAGTATTCCAATTTCAGACAAGGTCACTTCATTGACATGAAGAAATACTATCATCAAACAGAGGAATACTCCATTCCTCTACTTTTTTCTATATCTGCATTTAGGTTTGATTCTATTAGCACGATATCATCATATGATTGAAGGATTTCAGTGTCTACATTCCATATAAAAAAGAATAGAGAGCAATCATATCGATTGCTCATGAGAATTTCACTTGTAAGGTGCTCTTATCGGTGGAAGTATCATTATGAAGATGATCAAAACAGCGAACGTGATGGGAAATGCTTGTAACACTAAAGTTGGTATAATGAATATCGCCATTGGAATGGAAATTATATTCAGTACTAATGCATAGAGCCATCCTTCTTTCTTCACTGGTTTGAGATAAAACCATGAAATTAACATCAATGCTAGTCCCAGAGCTAGACCGATAGCTGCTTCAATCATTACGAGTATCAAGCCGTACAATGAGAACATCATAAGGAACGCACCGTAGCCAATGTTCAGACCGAATACGATCTTATCGGCTATGTTAGCAAATTCTGCAGAAAATTCTGATTCAGACAATATCTATATCTCCTGTTAAAATCTCCACGCATGATTTGTAAGCGTGCAGATTTACACCAATTTTCTATGCATTCCGGCTTTTAACAATACAGTTTTATTTGTATATTCAAAAATTTTGTAAATCATAATGTTTTTCTTCACGTTTTGCGATTCATTTTCGAGAACTATGACTCAGACCTGTGATATCTGCGGTGCAAAATATTCTTCTGAACTCTGGAAACACAGTACAAAAAATATCTGTACATATTGTGTTCAGATTCAACTTCTTGAGGAATCCTATGCTGTTTTCTCTCAAGATGCTAGAGAAGCTCTCCAACACATTACAAAGGAAATCGAACGGTTACTTGATAAACAACAGGAAGAACATACTCTTCCATTAATTAAAAAGGGACTTTCTTTCCTTAATGGTTTTCTGATTCGCGAAGCTGATTTTCGCCTTCTAGAAGAAGGAATATACTGGTACAATGATTTCCTAAAGAAGGAAGGACGTTTAGAATCAACACGATTTGTGGTGGATCGGACCCATCTTGTTGGAAGTACTAGATTCATTGTTGTGTTATATCTAAAAGATGGGCATGAGCCAGAGACCTGGAAGTTCTTTACTGGAATGCGGAAGGTCTGAATGAATATTGTTAGGTTTTGCAACACAGGTAGTTCATGTCGGATTGGAGAGAATATCGCTTAACTAGAATTACTTTTTCGATCTTAATTTTGAAATGTAACAATTATTTGTACAACCTTTAACTCTGGAAGAATTCCTCTAAGGTCCGAGCAAATTTCTCCGCATTACTCAGGTCCTCCTCATTAGGTCTGCCCTTATTCATTCCACCAAAGAATCTCATGAAACTGTTAGTATTGAAGCCCTTACACTGGAATTCATCTATGATTGTGTATCCCTTCTCTTCCAGTTTCTCCCTCAGAAGAGCATGGTCGTTGTTCATTTTCTTTTTACTTGTCATCGCACCTGTAGAAAATAGAAACGTATTTCCTCCATTTACTACAGGAATTTGCTCAGCAAGGTCAATGAGCGATTCATGATGTCTAGCGCTGTAAATCCCTGATCCCCATCCTATCAGATCGTAATCCTGCAATTCCTCAGGATTCATTACTTGTGGTGTTGTGACCTCTGCATTTAGAACGCTTGCAATCCTTTTAGCTATCTTTTCTGTGTTCTTGTGATGAAACGAGTAGACGATTATAAGACATCTCACTGAGAAATCCTCCTCTTCTGCAATCATTTCTTTCGTTTGATCATCTGAATGAGTTTTACTTGCTTTTCTCATCATAATTCAAACGAAATCGTTGTATACATCTAGATCGTTGTCAGTTCGGTTATCCATGCACGAATTTGATCCCAATTGCGAAAGTCCATCACATCAGGAACCTCTTCTCCTTCATTCAGGGATTTTTTCACAATTCCTTTAACCATACGTCTAACGACAAAGTTGTATTTTTTGAAATCGAACATACCACCAAACAAACCCGTCGAAACTGGTATAATCTCAGGATATTGAGCTGCGATATTGTCGAGGTACATTTCTTGTGCCTCATCACATTTAGCTGGGTCTCCAGCGTCTCCACAGACAACAAATAATGCTACTTTCTTTGTTGATAGAATAGATGCATTCTCTTCAATGAATTTTAAGGGCTCCTTTGCCCATTTCCCAACCTGAATTCCACTTCCAATTGCTATAAGGTCGTAGTCTTCAAGAGGTGCAGGGAGGTTTCCTTCCTTCAAATCTGCTGCATCAATGGACACTCCAGCTTCTTGTGCGGTTTTTACCATCTCTTGAACAATCTCGGTTGTTGTTCCATAACGTGAGCGATAGCATATTCCGATTCGGTTCATCACAATCAATATGCGACATAGGTATTCCTTTAAAAATTGATTTATTCAATGTGACACATTGTATTTACTTGTTACAATATCTAACTAGAAATTTTCAACAATATAGAATTTTATCGACTCTTACAATATGCCTCAACTACTAAGCGATAAATTTCATCGAACATCGTTGGGGTTTCAGTTTCTTTGTATTTGCCATATCTTTGTACCGCAAGAAGGTATGCAGGTTCAGGATTAGCATAATATTCCAACAGAATTTTTATAATTTCATAAAGGTCGGATAAGTTTCTTTCAATTAACATACAATCGGAGATCATGAAAATGACCAAGCCTAGGGGGCTTGTCGGTTGTATAATCGACTGGTCAACTTTTGACACTAAACCGTGTGTCCATGTGTGATTTGAGTCTGCTCCATCACGAAGCCATCTTTGTACTTCTACGTCAAGTGCTTTTATCGCTCTGATAAGTGTTTGATTGATACCCTGTTGCTTAGAGAAATCTCTAACTAATTCTGTAGGAGGTGCAGCAAAGATATCATCAAGGACTCCGTGAAATATTCCCATTTGGTAATCTAGGCTAAATCTACAACATAATAGATTTTCCAACTTCTCTCTATGTTCTGGAGTCAAATGTTTCAGCATCGATTCCAAATAATTTTGCAGGTTTCCTACTGTTTCAAAAGGTAGCTCTTTGAGTGTATCCTTGAATTTCTCAAAGAGAGGAAACTTCTCATACGAATCTGGAATACCAATCGTGAATAGTGTTTCATCTGCTTCGATGTTTATCTCTTCTAATGTGGACAAAAGAAGTAGTGGTGTGATATCGACTGTTGATTCTGTTATCTGCATCTCTCTCAGGGCTGTGCATCCACAAGAGGACGAAAATCTGGTGTGTAGATGGTCTCGTTAAGAACTAGGCAGGTCAAGTTGGGAATCAGTGACAGGGGTGATAGATCAAGGGTTTCAAAACCACAATCAGAAATTGCTAGTGTTTCAAGGGAAGTGCAATTTGCTAATGGACTCAAATCGATTGAAGAAAGGTAGTGACGTTCAACGAAAATCAGTTCCTGCATTTGCTCAAGCTTGTACAGATTTGATAGGTCTACAGATCCTAGATACATTGTATCCTCTTTACTGGGAAATTCTCTGAGGTGACAGAATTGCACTCTTGTTTCCAGCTTGCTAAAGGCAAGAGTATCTTGTGCAGATTGCCTGGGTTTACCTTTTGTCATGCCCTATATCCATTCAATAGGTATTAGGATGAAATTTTCGTTGTCAGTGTTTTCCTCCTTCACGGTCATCCTGTCCTAACCTAACTTCTACCTTCTATATTCTAGTTATAAAGAATCATGCATTGCTCTCTGTCTTGGATATCGTTTAGGGTTAAATAGCATATCAGTGGAATCGATTAATTGATAGATACTACCAAGATACTTTGATGGAGACCGCACCTCTTCGTTTTGAATATGAGCTAAAAGAACTTGGAAAAGGCTTGAATAGGATGCTTTACGAAAAGGCGATGTTCGCAATCAAGTTTGGACTTATCGATAGAAACTATCACTATTTCAGAGGTAGAAATCTCGAAGAAGCATTTGGAAATACAAACAAATCAAGATGAATCAAAAGGATGTGTTTCAATGACTGATGCACACAAAAGCCCGTGCGTTGCAAGACAGTTAATGGAGGGAATGAAAGCAACCTGTTCCCAGGCAATCCTATCCACCTTTGGTCCATACATGAACACAGAACTTGATACTGAAACTTGTATGAAGATTGCATCTGCATTCAGTGGTGGTATTAACAATACTGGAAATGTCTGCGGAGCTATTACAGGAGCTCTAATGGCAATTGGTCTTGAATTTAGTAACGGAACCCCAATGGATCCTAAAGTGGCTGAGGTTTCTACGAAATTCCTCTGGGAATTCAAGGCTATGCATGGGTCGATTCTCTGTCGGGATTTGCTCCAGATTGATGCATCCGAAGAGATGGGACTGCAAGCCGCTTTTGAGAGTGGAGCCTTCAACAAGTGTATGCAAATTGCCCAAGATGTAGCTGAGTTAATGAAATCCTATCTTGAATGAAATTCCTGTTGAAAAGGAAGGGACGAACAGATTACTAATGTTATTTGTAATCTTCAATTCTTTCCTTGTCAGAATTCTTTTCTCTACTACATAGTGAATTAGTAAAAACAAACGTGACTTGATTCTCCATATTTTCTTGGATGTATATATAAGAGTTACAAGCTTAATGTGAATAAAATTGAATTACCAGAATTATCATTTGAGGAAGCAATAAATGCATAAGCTGAAAGAACTTACACTGATTGGGGGAATCGCGTTCTGGTTGACTACCTTTGTAATTTCTCTAACACCAATTGCTGCTGATTATAGAGCTGCTTTTTCTATTAATTGGGCTTCGATGATTCTTGTTGAATCTGTGATTGCTGGTATGATTATCGCTGGGATTATCAGCTATGCTTTGATTCGGTATTTTGATAAGATTCCAACAAAAAAACCAGTTTTGAAATCACTTTTACTAAGTTTTACTGTCTTTAGTTTTGCTACTATCATGATTCAAGCTGGTTCAGGACTTCTTGTTGATGATTCATTGTATTATGGTATCATTGGTGTTATTATCAATATCCCTCGATTTTTATTGCTTGGATTAGGGATTGGCTATCAATATACCCGGTTGAACAAACCTGAAGGTTTAGTGACGAAATGATTTCTGGGATAAAAGAATTGGTGAGTATTTTCCTATAATGACTAAAAACCACTCCGACCTATTGCGGACGTGCAAATACTCG
This sequence comes from Promethearchaeota archaeon, assembly GCA_014728035.1. Lineage (GTDB taxonomy): Archaea > Asgardarchaeota > Thorarchaeia > Thorarchaeales > Thorarchaeaceae > SHMX01. Next base: position 129,506 of record WJMJ01000079.1, read on the forward strand.
TAAAATCTTCAGAGTGACATAAGTTGATCTAGGCAATATTTGCAGATTTCTTTATTACATTCTTTCTATCTATTTGAATTGGTCTTGTATACGAATTCAATATCTTTATCGAACTTATTAGATACATGCAGAAACCATTAAAAGACCAACAGGACAAGACTCTCTTGTTCACGTCCAAGATGTGAAAATCAAGCCGGTCTGGCGGAGAAGCTTACGCAACAGACTGCAAATCTGTACCACTTGGGTGCAAATCCCAAGGCCGGCTCCATTCTTTCTTCTCTACCTCTGAATTATAATAATGTGGTGGATGATTATATCAAACAATAATGCGAATGATTCAACCATAGTATATTTATACATATTATGATATATTATATCATACTTGAGGATGGACTAGTTGACAGAAGCGGCTTTTATCTACAAAATATGTGTTATTGGAAATGGAGGAGTAGGTAAAACCAGCGCTGTGAAACGCTATTCTCAAGATGTGTTTTCTGAAGACTATCAAGTAACTGTAGGCGTTCAGCATTCTTCACAGACAATTGAGATTGATGGAGAAGATGGACCTATGAAAGTCAAGACCATCGTGTGGGACCTAGGAGGACAAGATAAGTTCAAGTTTGTTCGTCCAATGTTCTATAGAGCAGCTCGAGGACTAGTTCTGATGTTTGACATTACTGATAAGAAGTCTTTTGAAGACCTGCCAAAATGGATCAAAGAAGCTGAATCAAATATTGGCCAATCGGTTCCTATTATCCTAGTTGCGAATAAGATAGATTTGGATAATCATGCGATTGAAATACATGAAATTGAAAGATATGCTGATTTTATTGGAGCACAATATATTCTCGCCTCGGTTAAGACTGGTGAGAATGTAGATAATGTATTCAAGAAGATTGGAGAAGCGTTATACAACAATCGTGAACCGAATGTTCAAAATGGCACTGAAAATGTCACATCTATGTCAACAGTTGGACGTGCATCAATCTAGTCTGTCTTCAGTAGATTTTTACTTGATTATTTCTGAAGACATATTGTATTCCCTTGAGCTACGAGATTGAGGATATTGCAAAATCCATTCTAAAAGAGATAGGCGAACCAGTTATTGATGAAATAGTTGTAGAAAGGAATGTAAATAGAGTAACAACAGAATCTATCCGAATTGCTGCCCTTATTCAGTCATTCTCCAAGTTTACTGGAATAAATTCTGTCAAAATACTGGAATCGTCCCGATGTCCGTTCTTATCTCTGTCTTATCCTGCTGAACAAAACGATATATCATTGGCCCAAGTCAAATCTCTCGTCAGAGATTTAGTGCAACAGGAAGATGATTTTGGTTTTCCTATTTCGACTATGACTACCACTGGATATATTGATTTGATGCATCAAATTCACTCGATTGGTGTATTTAATCCACTAATGAGTCATCATGTGAAAAAGAGACGACAAACGGGTGCAATCTATACTCCATTTGTCATGGCTCATTATATCACTAAGAAAGCTCTTACTCCTGTTCTGAAAGAACACAATAGACATCAGGATGTTGAAAAACTCCTATCCTTCAAGATGGTGGACCCTGCTGCTGGACCTGGAGTTTTCCTTATTGCTCTACTTTCAGAGATGGTGTCTCATATAGAATCTGTAACCAATAATGCAGAATTGGAAACGGATTATGATATGGTTGCGATAAGAAAAAGAATTGCAGAAAATATCTATGGAGTTGACTTGGATAGAGCTGCTCTAGATATTGCGGACATCTCTATCAGTCTCTTAAGTGACGAAGATTTTCTAGGGCCTCCCAAATTCCTTGGTGTGACTTTGAAACAGGGTAATTCTCTTATTTCGTTAAAAGGTATGAGTGGAAAAGAGGACCATCAGCAATTTTTTTCGAATCCTGAAATACGACTACCTTTTGAATGGAGAATTGAATTTCCAGAAGTATTTCAAACCGAGCATCCCGGTTTTGATTGTGTTGTGATGAACCCTCCATATAATCGGCTAAAACCAAATCTTGCAGAATTTCTTCGAGAACGATTAGTAGAAGGTGATCGTGAGATTCGTATGAGCAGCTTTGACGAACATAAAGAAAGACTTTCAGAAGATGTTTCTTATTTCCGGAAATCCGGAGAGTATCAGCTAGCCAATAGTTATACTATTGACACATATCGATTATTTATCGAGCGTGCTATCCAATTAGCAAATTCAGAAGGTAGACTTGGTTTTATTGTCCCATCAACACTACTTGGTGATTTATCAGCTAGGAACCTTCGTGAATACTTGCTGAAAGAATCTGCGATTGAAGGCGTAGAGGTATATACTGAACAGGCGTATCTGTTTGATGGTGTTACACAATCTGTATGCATCGTTACAACAAAACTTGGTCTTGAGAGTGATGATATTGATTTCAGGTTTGGTGGAACGGGATTAGGAGCTTTCTCCCCCAACAAATCACTCACATTACAAAAATCTGAACTAGAACAGGTATCTGGGTCTTCGATAGTATTCCCACAAGTTACCCGACGTGGTCTTGATATTTTGCAAAAGCTTCATAGGCATTCTACTCTCAGCTCAATGGATTGGTTAGTCATTTATCGGGGAGAATTGGACCTAACACAGAATTCATCATTCATTCAAGATGATAGAAAACATGCGTTACTTATTCGTGGTGCAAACATAAGACGATTTAGAATTGAGAAGTCATCCATTCAGCAATCAGTTCCTCTTGAGAAATTCATAGAGCATCTGAGCAGTTCTCGAAGGCAACCACATATCATGCAAAATCGGATTGCGTGCCAACAAATATCGAACAGGTCTCAAAGATGGAGATTGAAATTTACTAGGATTGCTCCTAATACTATATTGGCTAATTCATGCAATTATATTGCAATTTCAAATTCTCATTCTGATATATACCTTGATTATTTGTTAGGTGTTCTTAATTCAAGTCTTCTAAATTGGAGATTTTCACTCACAAACACGAATAATCACGTTTCAAATCGCGAATTAGCAAGTCTTCCAATTGTTGATCCGGATATTGCAAAATATGAACAGAAGCAGGTAATTCAGAATATAATCAACATTGTACAGAATCTCTCTTTGAACGATTACAATACAATTCCTCTTGATATTGAGGTTTTCAGGTTATTCGGATTTGATGCTTCTGAGGCTAGAGAAGTGTTATTCCAGCAAAAGGCGGAGGCGTTTGAGATCAGTGAAATATGTTCTGCTTTGGACTATAACTCATAGACTAATTACATGAACATAACCTTTTCATAGAGTAAAATCTACTATTGCTTTGAATGGGTATGGTCCTGGTTCAAGCGGAACAGGTGCGTCCACATGTTTCAGTGGATTCACTATTCAATCATGTATCAGCAACTCTTAGTCAGTTGGATATGGAAATGGTATATTCTGTTCCCCCCGGAGGGAACTGGCAAGACATTCCCCTTGAAGTGGCGAAGAAATCAAAACGATTAATGCAAATCAGAGAATCTGGTGGTCGAACCACATACTATGGCCGTATGCATCCTAACCATCCAAGTTATACAATAAGCACATATTTTAATCGTCCGGGAAATGGTACTTTTATCCATCCATTTCAAGATAGACTCATCTCCCTTCGTGAAGGCGCTCGTCTTCAGTCCTTCTCCGATTCTTATAGGTTCCTTGGCTCTCAATCTTCAATGTATAAACAGATTGGAAATGCAGTCCCTCCATTACTAGCAAGATCTATCGGAAATAGTATTCCTAGGGGATTAGTTGTAGACGTATTTGCGGGAGCAGGGGGTCTCTCAGAAGGATTAGTTCAATCTGGTCATCAAGTGATTGTTGCTGGAGACAATAATCGAAATATGTGTATGACATATGCATATAATCATCCAGAAACAAAGACATCTCTATCAGACCTAACAAACCCCGAAGAATTTCAATCTTTTTGCAAGCTAGTTGAAGATGAATTGCATGGCCGAACACTGCAACTAATCGTGGGTGGACCGCCTTGTCAAGGATTTTCTACTGCAGGAAAGTGGGATAGTACTGATTCTAGAAACTCATTAGTTGTTCCTATGCTCAGAATGATTCAAAGATTTCTACCTGAATATGTTTTGATTGAAAATGTTTTGGGTTTGAAATGGATGAAAAATGGAGATATTCTTGAAAGAATTATAGCAATTCTTGAAAATATAGGGTATAACACTAGCTGGTTTAAAATCAAAGCTGAATCTTATGGTGTACCTCAACGAAGAAGAAGGATATTTGTTATTGGCTCAAGGTCAGATCAATATGATTTTCCAGAACCACAATTTGCTTCAATAAAAACGTCAAGAAATAGATCCATAGTCACATATTCTAGTAGTTGTCTTCCAGTTCCCATCTCGGTCGGTTCGGCAATCTTTGATTTACCTGAAATAGAACCTGGTACTAGCTCACATATACAATCATATGACATGAAAAACATTGATTCGATGTATCAGAAGTATATGCGGGGAAAGACATCTTATGAAACTTTTCTCAAATCTCATAATTCGTGATTTGCGGATAGTTTTTCCATAGAAGTCTTTTACCTTATCACCTTTGAATTTACACGATGGAGTAATAATCTTGATAGCGTATGCGGCTTTGGTCGATTTGCTTGGTGGTCGAGTTATCTGTGAACTCAATCTTGTTGGAGATGATACACAACAAGAACAAATTGACATGGCTGTCGATAGCTATTTCGCATTATTACAAGCAGGTCTAAAAAATGAATGTAATCCAGCTGAAATTTCAGGAAAGGCAACTGCACTCTGTAAGATTAATGATATCACCCTACTTGTATGCTTTGGCGAGAGTATTTCATTTGAACCGGAAGAGTTTGGAAAGATTGAATCTTTGATGTCTGAAATTAAATCAAGACTTGGAGAAAAATCAGCTAGAAATGTTCGTGGGATTTTTCCTGACATTGCACTTAAACACCTTCAACAATCTGTGAATGTGTTCTTCATTTCTCATAATAAACCTAGAAGAGATAATTCTTCTGGAAAAGCAATAGTGAAGATATTTCAAAGCAGAATTGACAAAGATAAAGGTTCTATTCATGTTGGTCCTTTTCTTATTTTCACTAACAAGGCATCAGCTGAAGAGATTGATGTAGAGGAAATAGAGAATATTGAGAATTATGATATCTTTGTGTTTGTTATATCTTCACCGATTTGGCCCGAGTCACTAATTAAAAATTTGATAAACGATATCCGTAAATCAACAGGTGCGAGAATTCTTGTGGTTCCTGGATCTGATGAGTATCTTGAAATCGCACGGAAGTACGAAGAAAAATACGAGATTTTGCTTTGCGATTCTGTTTCGTCTGATCCTCAGCAATTACTTGTAGCAGTTTTGGCCTATAGTGGTTTTTCCCATATTCAACCAGAAATCGCTTTGGAAAATTGGACTATTGATGTTATTGAACAGCCCAGTGAATCGGATGAAGACGAATTGGAAGAAGTAGAATCCTTGGGTCATCAAGCATTTTTTGTTGTGGATAAACTGACTGGTAATCCTGTATATACTTATTTTTATGACCAGCAATCTGTGCTTCTTGATAGAATCCCTAATGTCGTAGCTGCTATTTCTGCACTTTCTGTCGATCCAACTGCTAGTACTACAACATCTGTTGTGCGAACAGGAAATCTAAATTATGCAATTATTGAACGAAATGACCTGATTTTCACACTAATAACCGGTGTTAGTGAGGATGCAGATGCTATCAGGTCTAAATTTGCATTTCTACCGGACTTGTATTTTGATGAGGCTCCTGAAGGAATAATTGAGCATTCCTCTCCCTATTCTAGTCCTCCTTTCACATTAAAACTACTTGCAACACTTCCCCCTGATAATCTACCTGGTAGACTTATTCCTGTGAGAAAAAATGAACCAAAATGGGAGAAATTCAAGGAGGAATCAGTAAAGGATTTCATCCATGCTATTTGGAATACGATTGATGGCTCAAATCAAATTTCTAGAATGGCAGTAGGAGAAGGACCTTTACTTGTTATAGGTGCATTGCATCTTCTGAAATCTTTGGATGCTATTGATTTCAAAGTGAAGATTGAACAAGGAGATATTCCCATCCTTAAAACACGAGACCTTACTGGTATTCAATTACCTTATTCCAATATCAATTCAGTATTGGATTTTATTGATGGGTCAACATCTCTAGGTGAGATTAGTGAGAGCACAAAAATTGATGTTGCTGTTCTTAGGACAGTTTTTCGAACACTCTATATGAAAGGAGTAATTGAATTCGTTCGGTAGTGTATATAATTATGGAGATACTGACTGACCTAGATGATCATGATTCTACTGTTTGTCTTGTATGTTATAGATACTTTATTCAAGCAATTATACAAAAACAAGACGTGAATGATATACAATTGAGTTTATGTCGCACTTTATCCCATGGAGGTTTCAGCTAATTGATTCATAATGTTCTATTGGTGAAAAAAACAGATGGTGAAGTCGTCACCCGTACGCGATTTTGGCGAATTGATTTCACCGAATCAGATATTCAGGATTTCATAATTGGTTATCGTGATGTACTGAATACTGAAGGTCTGGCACCAGACACACCTGTTTTTGTTGGGACTCATAAAATCTTCCATGGTGATGTTGATGATGATATGATTCTCATGTTTGTCACTGATGGACGTGATGAGGACCGTACAATTAAGACAAAAGTTCGTAAAGGTGCAAAGGAGATATCTACTGCACGACGAGGTAATTCTATTGGTTATATCCGTGATAATTTAGAAGACATTCTTGGCGATCTTATCTTCACACGTTTCAAAGTATCCTTTGTAGGAAGTGGTGGTGTTGGAAAAAGCACACTTCTCAGACTTCTATTTGGTAAAGAACCTGCTCCTGGTGGCTATACACCCACTATCAATGTTGCTGTGGATAGTAGTGAAACAGTGCAGTTTGGTACTTTCTTAATTACGCTATGGGATTTTGCAGGACAGGCTGTTTTCCAAGATTTATGGGAGTTTTATTTCTCAGGAACTGACGTAATATTTCTCATCTGTGATAGTAGCTTCCGAAATGTCATGCAGACGAAGACTTTGCTCAGGAATATTAGAAAAGAAGCTCCTGGTGTTCCATTGTATATTATTGCTAACAAACAAGACCTACCAGAATCTATGCGTGCTGATAAGATTCAGAGGTTATTGGGTGCTTCAACCTTTCCAATGATAGCAGTAGACAAAGAGCGGAGATTACAATTTATCCGGTTCATGTTAGAAGTGACGACAAAGACTGTCGGTGTTGAACTTCCAGATAGACCTGTGTCTGAAATGATTACAGTTCGGCGAGAAACTGAACCAGAGCACGAACCTCCGGGACCCGATAAAAAGAAAGACCAAAAAGATCCTAAAACTACAACAGACAAAACTTCTGATGAAAAAGAAGAAGACATTCCTGATGTTCCTACCAAAATACTGCAGCTATTGTTCATTGTACAGAATCAAAATATGTACGAAATATCAATCCATCTGAATTATACTCAGGAAGAGGTTGATCCAAGTTCAATTACATCATTGATTAATGCACTTGATATGTTTAAGGGGATGGGGGATGAGGGTTTAGACCCATCAAAACAAACTGATGCTCTAAAAACAATTGAACATGATGGAAAAGCAGGTAATCATACTTGGGTAGAAAAGACAGATCATTTTATCCTAGCTGCCATAGTAGATAGTAAACGAGATGAGGACGAAATTCGAGTTATTATGAGGGCACTTCTATCTGAAGCAGAATCACGTTTCGAACAAGAATTGAATACAAGAAACGAAAGTGAACCTCTAGATATCTCCATGTTTGAACCACTAGTCTTTGAAATCTTAACACACTATCCGCTAAGAAAGCTGGGCTTGAACTACTTGGTTAGAACTAGAGAGGTTGGAAAACCCCTTCCATTTGATAATCGCGAAGTGGGACATGCGGTCGTCGCAGTGAAATCCGCCATTGATGGGACAACTACGGTAGGAGGTCTCGTAAGATCTCTTGACCTACCAAGAGAAAAAGTCATGGGTGCTTTGCAAATCATGGAAAAGTATGGATGGATTGATTTCAAGGTTGATATTGGGCCAGACTCCGTTCTACTGAAAATTGCAGAACCCGATCCTGAAATCGGAGACATTTATGGTCCTGTGATGCTTGAACTGATCAATCGTTGTGATGGAAAAACGGCTCTAAAGGATATCGTCAAACAATTGAAGATTTCTTTGCCCCCAGTGATTTTCGTAGTAACCAAACTCGTTCTTGATGGAGTTCTTGAAGTAGTGGCATGATTACTTCACAGGTAGAACAATACGTTCTCTGTAGTTTGGAATTTTCACCCCATCTATATTGCTTTCAAATGGAGTATGGACCATGATACGTTTTCCAGTACATGACCTAATGTATGTTTCAAGATTTGAAGCAGAAGAGTGTGCACTCAATCTAGCATACTCTACTTTGCATTCATGAGGTTCATATCCATTGATTAAATTCCAACCTGGTGTTCGTGTTGCTAAATATCCACACATGATAATTGCTGCATTTGGATTATTTCTATGTTCATTGAAGTGATGCCTTGCTAAACCTCCTGACATCATTCCTCCACCAGCAACAAGGATATCATCTTGCTCAAGGTACACCTTATTCTTCTTCATACTTTCCCATTTCCCTGTATAGCCTGTAAGTTTTGTAATTTTTTCAGCTAATCCAGCAACCATGACGTTTTTACTCTCGGTGATTCCTGTATTTTCAAGAAGCATCAGCATCTCCTGTGTTCTTCCGACCGCAAAGCTTGGAATGACTATGGGCCCATATGAGCCTGTTATGTTTAGAATTTGATTTGTAACAATATCGCGGCTGAAATCCTCTCGTCCCCAATAAGTGCCATCAAATATTACCGCATCGCAATCCGTGGGCAGATTTGCACCTTCAAAGAGAACAGACTTGTCAATATTGAAGTCTCCCGTGTAGAGGATTTTTACTCCTTCGATGTCAATGATATATGCTGCACTACCAGGGATATGACAAGCATCAATTGGTGTAGTAAGAATTCCTGGACCAATTTCTTGAGTCTTACCATACTCCAGAATAACATGGTTCTTGAAAACACTTTCAATATTTTTCTGAGTGAATTTCGATATCAAGTCATGTTTGTCGTACTTTCGAGGTGGAAGGGGCGTTCCTACATGCATTGCGTCCTCCAATAAGAATTTTCCAATTCCTCCGGTTATTCCCACTGAACACCATTTTCCATCAAACGAGTCATAAAGGATGGGAAGCCCACCAAGATGGTCAAGATGAGAATGGCTAACTAAAACCGTATCAATCATTTCAAGTTCAGGTATCCATTCCGGAATCCTCTGATTTGCAACCGACATACCAAAATCAAGAAGGATTCCTCCGGTATCAGTCTTAATCAATATCCCACTTCTTCCTATTCGTGGCCCTCCTAAAAAGATGATTTCAACTGTCTTTGTAGTTTTGGAATATGCTACGGAAGGGAGAAGTTTCTTTCTCATTTTTTCAGGAATAAGTTCGAAAATTACAGGATCGATTGCTTCAGGGGGTGGAGGAGATGGAAGTTCATGAACTCTGATTGGTAATTGGTACTTTCCATTAGTGAATCCAGTTGTTTGAAAGAATTCTTTGAGGATATCAAAAGCAGAATCTACAGACATAGTGGATTCAATTCTCTCTTGTGCATTCTCATAAGCAGTTGCCTTCAAAATCTTAAATGACTGCACCATCATTCCATCAGGTAGCCAATCATGTGATTCTTTGATTACCTCACTAAGAGTTCTATGTTGCAAAGCTTCTTTGAGATACTGTGGGTGTCGAACTACAGAATCAACAAATCGCATTCCATCGGTTTCTATGACCGATTCAATACTCTCTCCAAATTCTTCAATTATTTGTACAAAATCCCGGTGCTTCCATAGCGGTGAGCCAAGGAATCTGATCCATTCTCTGATCTGTTCCAATAATGCATCCTTGTGATAATCGTTTGCTAATACAATTACAACTATTGCTTTTTTCAGCCATGTATTAATTGGTTTTTGATCTCTGATATTGTATAGTGAATACCTGTATGCATATCGAAATTCTTCATCGTTGTGTATTCCTAAGATAAATTTGTATAGAAGTAAAGTCATTGCTTCAAGATATTCATCTGTCTTAATTTTCAAATGAGTATCTCTAAGTATTCCATCCATTGTTTTGGCAACTTGTTTCGCATGTTCCAGATTTTCAGGTTCGATACCTGAAGCTTTTATCATTGCCCATACTATCAACTCGGGATTTTCATCAAATAGATCCTTTTTGGCAGAAATAGACTTTCCTTTGATTGTTTCCTTTGCATCTTCGAGACCGCTTTCAAAGAAATCGGACAAAATTTTGTTTGTGGTTTTTGGAACTTCTGTACTTATTTTCATCTTTTCTACCTCTTTTCACTTTGTTCGTTTACTCGATATATTCCCTGTCTACTATCTCTCAGTGATATTCTCTTTGTTACCAAACCTTCCGATATTAAAATTGAGAGGGCATATCGTGCGGTTCGAGGTGGAAGTATTGACTCTGTTATTATTTCCTTTTGAGTTAGTGGTCCCTTGTATTCAAGTACTTTTAGGACTAGTTTTGCACTTGGAGGTAAATCTTGTGCTAAATCATCGAATTCTTCTGTCTTTCTGGAAAGCTTTCCTCTAAGGTCAGCAATTTTCTCTTTACTAAGTTGGACAAAAATAACATCATTTTCAGCCTTTTTTATCGTAATTGTGCCTTGTTTGACTTTTTTCCGTAATTGCCCGTCAAGAATGGCTTCAACAGTTACTGAACAACTAATGTTTCGAATTTCAATCTCTGTGTCATTAGATACTATCGTTGGGCGATTAGCTGGATTAATGCTGTTTACTGGAATGATTGATATTACTGCGGCTGGACTTAATACTACTGGGCCTCCCACACTCAGTGAGTAAGCAGTACTACCTGTGGGCGTTGAAACAATAATTCCATCACTTCCGTCTTTCAAAAACTGTTCTCCATTAAGGAATAAAGAATATCTGATTAGGGTAGCACTTTTTCTAGCGAAAATACCTACGTCGTTTAATGCTGTCGGGCCTTTTTGCCCATCAATTTCTATGCTAAGTCGTGATCGGGGCTCTCTACCCCAATTACCTGAAATTATGTCTTCAATTAAATAATCGAAGTCTGAAACCGTTATATCAAATAGAAAATCTGGTTGGCCTTTTGACGCTATGGGAAGTATTGGAGTATCGGTATCTTCGAATTCAAGAAGTCTAGATAGAAGAGATTTATCTGATCCTATCACCATTAGGATATCTGCGTCTACGTTTTTTATAGAACGATATTTCCACTTGAGGGATTTAGCTGTTTCATCCTCCAGGTAGACATCAACTCCTGCATTTTGTAATATTTGAATAATTTCTTTTGTGTCTTCAAGAACTGATACCTCTGAACTAGCTGAGAGAAATATCTTCATAATCTGTTCCTCACTGAGGGATTTCAATTTGTACACTGTTATGTAACTCTTAAATAGAGCTGATACTCGTTTTAACTCTCGAATCCGAGGTAGGCAATACTTGCCTTTGGAGGTATTCTTCGGAAAACATTGCCGATTGTGATTCTGTTAATAAGCCATTGACAAATTGATATGTAGGTGAACCTAGTGGAGAATGAACTCACCGACCTTCAAAAAAGAGTACTTGAGTTAAAAAAAGAACGTAACGCATTAATTTTAGCTCATAATTACCAAACCATGGATATCCAAGAGGTTGCTGATTTCGTTGGTGACTCTTTGGAATTAGCAAGGAAATCCGCTGAAGTAGAAGGATACGACTTGGTTATTTTTGCTGGTGTCAAATTTATGGCCGAAATGGCAGCAGTTTTGTCTAAAGATATTCCGGTCTACATTCCAGCACCAAAAGCACTTTGCCCCCTAGCTGCTTTTGTAGATAGTGAAAAGGTACTTGAGATGAAGAAACAACATCCTGATACCCCTGTTATTGTGTATGTAAATACTACTGCTGACACAAAATCCGAATCCGATATGCTCTGTACCTCCGGTAATGCTCCAGAAATTGTCGAATCATTAGGTGTCGACAAGGTTCTTTTCGGACCTGATAGTAACCTTGCTGAATATGTTCGTAGAAGAACAGGTATTGAGATTATTGACATTGAACCACGAGGGCATTGTTATGTTCATAATCAATTTGATATAGCTCAAATTGAACTACTTCGTGAAGAACATCCTGATGCTGTTGTAATCGCTCACCCAGAATGTCCTCCTGAGGTTCAGGATGCTGCAGATATGGTTGGATCTACTAGTATGATGGCTAGAACAGTTGCAAATTCACCCAAGAAGAAGTTCATAATTGCTACAGAAATGGGTTTGGTTCACCAGATGCAGAAACGAAATCCGGAGAAGATTGTTATCCCTGCTTATGAAGGAGCAGTTTGCAGACAGATGAAAAAGAATACTCTAGAAAAAATTCTATACATTCTTGAAGATTTACCAGAAGACCATTTAGTAACCGTACCCGAGCATATGGTTGCTCATGTTCGAAAAATTCTTGAACAGATGAACAAAGCACCATCAACTGTTGAAGTCTTGGTCGCAAAAACATCTTGACATTAGAGATTATTACGAGTCAGACGAAGTAGATTACACTTCGTCCCTCTATTTTTCTTCCTGCTTTTCCCATCACTACAAGCTGTTCAAGAAGATTACTTGCACTCTTGACACTTATCCCCAACTCCCTTGCACCCTTTTGTGCAGTCATTTGCCGTTCTCTTACAAGAAGCATTGCGATATCTTTCAATTTTTTTGGTAATTCTACAATTGCTAACGCATCAAGAGGCAATCTTGGTTTAACACTGTCAGTATATTGCAAGTCTTTTGGAATAATTTTGTCAAGTACCTCTGTAAACTTGTCAAAGATTGGGAGATTCTGTCTTCCTTCTTGGATATCTTTTCCATATCTACTGATGAAATTCAGCCCGATATAATCAATCAGATTTGCAGTTACCTCTGTTGGTCCATCTGCAATTACTACCGTTGTTACCTGCTTATGGTCCGCGACAAAAATGAATCTTCCATCAGATTCAATTCCACGCAGGTCATCACCCATTGCTTCTTTGCTAAAACTTGACATAGCTGATACAAAGCTACTGAGAAGATATGGGTCTGCTAGTTCGGGATCGTAGGACCTACTAAAAACACATACTCCTCCAGAAACAAGCACATAAACAGCTCGAATCATTCTATTCACCTGGAAATTCAGCATTTTCGATTTTCTGTTCAATCTCTGAGAGCTGTTTTATGAACGGTAAATCTGGTTGAGTTAATGCTAACACTTCGCTTCCCATGCCTAATGGCACATTGCAATAACATGGTAGAAATCCTAAGAGTTGGGTTTTATTTTCGAACATTTCCTTCACCATATCAATCATACCAGAGGAGGAAGAAGACTCTAGAAGATTTGGAACTACTTTGTTAAATAGTAGCATGGTGTTTTTGTTAAGTGGTCCATAAAGCTCATCTAGTAGGTGTGCTGTTCCATCGAAATCGAAATTGTCGATTTTGGCAACTATGATTGTAAAATCTGAAACCACAATGGTGTTTACACTGCTATAGTGTACACCTGGCGCAGAATCAAGAATAAAATAATCAAATCCTTCTTTCTCTAACTTTTGCTTCAGTACAAGTAATTGCGAGATAGCTTGCATGTGCCATTTTCTATCTTTAGCTAGTTGCTCACGGATAGCTTCTACATTCGGATCTGAGAATCCAACAAGTAATTGACCACTTAAATCAAATGACGAACCTATGTCCGTAAGAATCTCTGTGTGTTTGACTTTTTCACTGAGAAAATCATTGATATATGCAGACCTAGCTGCTATCCCAAAAAGTGTATGAAGGCTTGGTGCCTGAAAATCTGTATCAAGAATTGCTACATCATGTCCTTTCTTTGCCATGATTGCAGCTAAATTAGCAGCAAGTGTGGTTTTTCCTGTTCCTCCTTTGTAAGAATGAATGGCAAAGGTCCGCATCTATTTCTCCTCTCAATTGTCCTTAATCTGTCACAATCTTCTTGTAAACAATCTCACAATTATACCTTGATATTATGTATACTTGGGTTTCAATAGGGGTGGTATCTGTTTAAGACTATCTACAAGATACCCTTTATGTCCCTCTTTCCTGAAAGCTTCTTCATTAAACATTCCTAGGATTCCAATGAAATGGCAGAAACCTATGGAGCGTTCGTAATCCTTTAACGAATCACCCACAAATACAGCATAGTGCATATTCTGATTATGCTTTTTAGCAACATAATTGAAATGATCTGCCCCTTTCTCAAATCCTGGTCTATACCCTAGAATTTCACTGAAATAATGTGTCAGGTTTCTCCTGTCAAAATATTCTTTGATAGTTGATTGAAATGTTGAAGATGATACATAGATGTCTAGACCCATCTTATCCAGGATTTCCAAAGTTTCAACAGTATCTGGAAACAATTCTTGTTCAAATATCCTCTCAATCTTAAGGGATTCGAATTCTTCTATTGCTTCTTCGTTTTTGGGGTTTTCTGGAAAATTCATCTTAATCTGATGCTCGTATGGTAGTCCTGTAGTAGACTGATATCGCTGCCGGGCATCGTCCTCCGGCACATTGTAATATTTCATCATAATCTCAATACCAATCTTTGCTAGAAATGGCATACTGTCTGCCAGAGTTCCATCGAAATCAAAAATTATTGCACTGCACTCTATATTTTCGGTCATGGAGCTTCACTTAACCTTGTCCCTATTCTTGTCGAAGTTCAGCTCCTTTAGATGCTTTTGGTCTTTAGATTGTTATTCGATAACATTTCTCTGATGCGACTTTTTCTTCTACAATGTGATCTGTTCTAATCAATTGGCCAAGAATTTCAATTAGTCGATTTTCTTTAAAACCTGTATCGTCAAGAAGAGTGTCAAAAGATATTGATTCCTTTCTCCCGATGAGAGAAAATACATATTGTACCTCAGGAGAGAGTACCTTTACTGGTTTCTCACGTGGGTATACAGGATTTCCGGTCATGAAACCAGTTAATGCGATTATTGGATTACCTATTTCAACTCCTTCTTTGGATATCTCAAATTTCCGAATAATTTTACTGTGAAATGAACCTCTGGATTTCAGAACGTTAATTGCTCTTCCAATAGCTCCCGCATATTCAATGTAGCGTAGTAGTATAAGATTATCAGCAATGAAAGATACCTTATTGCTCATATCAATCCCTGTAACCTAAATCGCTTTTTGTTTGATTTGTGTAAGTTCCAATAATAAAAACTTCCAGCATTGACTCTCATAACATCTCTATGTATCTATATATTTTTGAATGAGTTTGCCAATTCTCGATAATCTAAGAGGTTTTTGTGCCCAAGATACTAGTCCAAGGCCCTTTAATTCTTCAATTTTTGACCCAAGGGGATATCCAGTCATAAGGATAACTTTAGCTGAAGGATTGATTACCGCTAGCTGTTTTACAAGCTCTATTCCATCCATATCTGGCATCATCATATCTGTCAAAATTATATCGATATTATCTCTCTCTTTTTGGTAGATCTCCAGTGCTTTCCTTCCATTAGTTGCAGTATATGTTCTACAACCCAAACGTTCAAGCATTCTTGAAAGCGCTTCTAGAACAATGGGTTCATCATCAACTACCAATATAGAAACTCCATCATAGTCTGTTGTCTTGGTGGAAACGACCTTTTTCTCAACAGTTTCTTTATGATGGACGGGTAGGTAAATGGTGAAATTAGTTCCTTTTCCGAGTTCAGTTTTCACTGTTATTGTACCATTATGCTGCTGTACAATCCCATAGACCTGAGCTAGTCCAAGCCCAGACCCTTCTGTTCTGTCTTTAGTCGTGAAAAACGGCTCGAAAATGTGTGGAAGCACAGAATCCTCAATCCCTGTTCCAGTATCAATAATTTCCAATTGAATCCATTCATCTGCCGTGTGATTGGTTTCTTCCGGATTTTGCTCACTATTACTGAGTCTGATTATTAATTTTCCACCATCTAACATGGCATCTCTTGCGTTTATTGAAAGATTCATGAGAATTTGATGTATCTGTGTTGGATCTGCTAAGACTTGATAATTTCCGACTTCAAATTCAGTTAGTACTCTGATATTACTGGGAATCGATGTCTTTAGCAAATTCAATATTTCGTCAACTACTTCTCGCAGGTTAACTATTCGTTTTTCTGAAACCGATTGTCTACTGAAGTCAAGTAGTTGCTTCGTTAAGTCAGAACCCTTTTCTGCAAGTGATTGAATTGACGAGAGATCTTTCGTTATGGGTTCAGATAGAGATTGATTCATTTGTAGCAATTCAGCAAATCCCATAATACCTTGGAGTATATTTGAGAAATCGTGAGCTAGTCCCGCAGCTAATTGCCCTACAGAAGCAAGACGTTCTTGAGTATTTACTCTTTCTTGAATTTCTCGCATAATAGTTACATCTTCAATTACTAAAGCCCATCCTCCCTTTTGTGGTCCTGTCTTAATTGATGTAGCTACTACTTCGAATATCTTTTCAGAATCTGGTTTCTTAATTTCGATTATTCTATCATCATTAAAACTGAGAATGTCTTGAATTGGAGTTTCACCAAGTGCTGATAGTGAACTATCTTCTCTAATTGTGCCAATATCATCAAGGTATTCTCTTGCAGTATTATTTTGGACTAGTATTCTTTCATCTGCGTCTATTAGGATAACGCCTTCAGGAAGATGTTCGATTAAACTTGCTAAACGTTCTTTTTCTGCAGTTCTTAAAGCCTGAAGCTTCTGCAAAACCATTGAGGTCTGGTTCATGCTTGTAAATAGTAATCGAATATCCTCTTCAGAAAATTTACCTTTTTGTTCAGCTGCTAGAAGAACTAATCCAATAACATCTCTTGACTCTGGAAATATTATTGGACTACTGATGAGTGAACGTAAATCCGATATTGTTTCTTTTTTCTCAAATAGTGGAGGATTCATACGAATATGGGCAAATGGTTTCTCTGGAAGTTCTTCACCAATTTCATCTCGAAATTTCAGATAGTTCTCTCTGAGAATTCTTTTTATTTTCTGTTCCACTTCTGATGATATAGGGTGAATTGGATTTATCATCATGAATTGTTGATCTTCGAGAATAAACAAAGATGCTGATATATCATGTGGAAATGCTCGATTTATATGTCTATGAACAATAGGCATTACCTCATCATAGCTTACTGTTTTACTCACTTCTTGAGAGAGACTGTATAACATTTGCAATTCAGAAGATCTTCTTTGCAGTGATTTGTTGGTTTTTTCCAAAGCATTCAATGTTTTCATTCGCTCTAACGCAATTGCTGCTAAATTAGCGAAAGTTAATCCCTTCTCAACATCATCTTTTGTAAACTCTCCTGGTTTATTACCTAGTGCTATAATTCCTTGGGTTTCACCCTCGAGGATAACAGGGATAATTAGTACGTTTTCCAATTCTGCACATTTAACAAGAAATGATTCATTGTATTCTGAATTTTGGAGGTTGTTTTCATAGATTGCTTCTTGTTGAATGTATAATTTCTTCCTGACTTTTTCTATTTTGATGAATTTCTCAAAAGATATAATGGATGTATTCTCACCTCTCCGAACAAGGTATCTATCTTTTTTCATCGATTCCTCTACAGATAACATAACATTTCCCAACATTGCACCAGTTACTACTTTGCATGCTTCAAATATTACCTGTGCAATTGATTCGAAATCAGAATGTTCAAGAACACTGTTTGCTGCCAGGAAAAGTTGATCAGAAAATAACTTCTTCTCTTTCAGTTCATCATCAGCTTTCTTCCGATCTGTAATGTTTCTTGCAATTCCCTCTATTCCGATTAGATTTCCAGATTCATCATAAATTGGAGAATTATTTTGTTCAATCCAAATGACCTTTCCATTTTTATGAATCCATCTGATAATTAATGGATCAAAGGGAACCTCTTTTGCGAGTCTTTCAAGTTTATCTCTATCTTCAGGATGTACTATTTCCATCCCAAGCATTGGATTATCGTAATGGTCTTGAGGTGTGTATCCAACCATTTCTGTTGATGATGGACTTACATATTCAAATTTCATCTCTGGGACTAGTCTAATACGATAAATGAGATCCTGTGCATTTTCAGCGATGAGTTGTAATTGACTCTCTGATTCTTGCAAGGCATCTTGACTTCTACGAATCTCTCTTCTTGAGTTTAATATTGGTGCAATCATATCTGCGAACTTTGTGAGTAAATGAATGTCATATTCTGAATAGTCCGTAGATTTGTTAGCTACGGTGATTTGTCCAATTACCTCATCATGGAATATTATTGGAACCGCAACAGAACGCTTCATAGGAAGGTGCCCATCTGGAATTGAATTCTCCTCATTCTTCACTATAACTTTCTTTTCAAGCAGTGAATCTTTCCAAATTCCTCCCCACTGTTCTTGATGAAAAATTATTTTCTTATCTGGCACCTCACATCTATTCCAGATGTTTCTTGTCATTGAGGGACAAACTAGCGACCCATCGTCATCAATATACCCGAAATATCCAAACTCGCTGTTAGTAGTACTTAGAATGATATCGAGCACATCTGCAAATACTTCTTCCTCATTCTCTTCTTTTGTAAGAAAAACTTGTAAAATTTGATTTCTTTTCTCAATCTCAAAAAATGATTTCTCTGAATCTATCACATCTGTTTTCCTTTCAAATTCAGGAATACAATCAATAGTAATCGTTTCAGTTTTTTCTGTTGGTGATTTATTTACAAGAATAAGAAATGATTCATACCTTCCGTTTGCATGTAGTAACCTTATTGAAGTCCCAGTAGGTCTTTCATCTAGTGAATTAAGAAATCGTTCCACTCTATGCTTCTCGGACAACGGAATCATCAATTCTGAAAATTTCTGACCCTTGACATCTTCCAGTTTATATCCAAGATGAGAGAGAACTTTGTCATTGATTCCGACAATGAAACCACTATCGATATCAATCTCAAAGCTTAGAAAACTTTCAGTACTCTCTCTCATACTGTGACACCTTTTGAGTTCTCTTATGTAACAACTTTAGTGTCACGGGATTGTATAAAATATCCATTGTGTGTGTATTGTTTGCTGAAAATCTGTAGCTTCTCATTCATCTAACTGGTTCTCATAATCATTCATACATCTCTTGATTGTCTGATATGCATCGGCTAATTCCCTAAAGCGTTTGATTTCAGTGTGACCCCCTTCTTGGATCTTATATGTGTCGTAAAAATGCTTCAATTCTTCAATCTGACTTCGGGGAATGTCTACAATACTTTTGACATCACGGTAGTACGGTTCTTTAATTGGAACCGCAATGATTTTGTCATCGATATGTCCCATATCATCCATTTCCATAATTCCTATGGGTCTTGCATGAACCAAACAAGAAGTGAATGTAGGTTGATTGATCATAAGAATAACATCCAAGGGGTCACCATCAGCATCTAGCGTTCGTGGAATAAACCCATAATCAAAAGGAGCAAACGTATAGAGAACCCTATCTAATTTGAATACATTGAATTCTGTATCATACTCGTACTTATTCTTGCTAGCTCTAGTTAGCTCGATTATGACATATATTTCACTTGGTGGATTCGGACCAGCAGGTATGTCATGGAGGTAATTCGTCATGTGTTTAACTCCTATTCGAAAAATAAATGAAGTTCCTATAGAGTTTTCCTAATAGTTACATATTGAACCGACAAGCATTTCTTTATGAGCTGCTTTCATTAGTATGCGTCTAAAGTAAAATTGAGAGGATATTGGAATGAGTCCCGACAGTACTGAATCGACAAGTGATATAGCTAAAGAAGAGCCCTTTGATGTTGGTGGACTCTTTCGTGGAACAGCGACATTCACCTTTGTAATTGAGATAATAAGCATGATTATGATACTGGGTTCTGGGGTCGCTTACATTTTGAGTAGATCTGGTACTATTGAAAACTTAAATCCCGATTTCGCAATTCTGTTATTATTAGCTGGTGCCATGATAACTCTCTTTTTCTTTATGGGCACTATCAGTTTCTTTATCCGATTTAACCGGAGAATTACCAATCTCGTTATTGGGGTAGGAATCGGAGAAGTAGATTTGAATCGTGGAAGAGTGAAATCTGTAATTTTTCTCTATGTGCTTGCCATCGGTCTTATCCTAATAATGGGGATGTACAGCTATTGGCTCGTCTTCAGATATTACTTGATTGACTTTGTAGCTAACTCTCTTAGTGCATTTGGGTTGGTTTTATCTTTCGGAATATTTCTGTTAGCCTTCTTACTCCAAGTAGTAGTTATTGCTTTAGGAAGAACTGCAACTAAAGTTGTTAAAGCTGTATTAGATGAGGATGTCTAATATCGTAATAACTAGAGTGCACTAGATGGATAATTGACATTCACATCTGTATTGATGTATCACTATATGATTTCTATTTTCATTATATATTGGATAATGAAATAGGAGTCAGGATTTTCGTTATTAGCTGTAGATAGAGCAACAATACCATTTCCTACAAAAACGATTTTTCCTTCTATAGGAGGATTTCCGTATATTCCAGATATGCGTATTCTTTCTCCCTTCTCGGCAATTTTGAGAAGGATTGTTCGAATGGTTTCTGTTTTCTCAAAATCGGACATGTATTAACAATAAGTATTCATATGAAATAAGGTTTGGCACAAATTAATTGAGCTGAACAAATACATATCCAGCAGATTTAATTATCTTGAGGAAAAGCAAATCCGAGAGGCAAAGCAATGAAATTGAAACTCTGGCAAATCTCATATGGTGTCGGTCTTAGTATTGTCTTGAGTCTTTTTGGACTTGATGCTATTGGACTCCATTTGGCTGAGAATGTTGTTGCATGGGTCGAATTAATTGGTGGCGTACTGCTTATTGCAGGTTCATGTGAAGCATTTGTTCTTTCTGTTGAAGGTATATCACATAACATGAATATGACCGATTACGTTTCAGGAATCTATGCTAGTCTTGCTAGTCTCATTCCTGAATTATGTGTCATTGTATTTCTCCTTCTTGATGGAGATTATGAAATGGCTTGGGTACTAGCTCTAGCAACAATTTTCATGAATTCTTTAGTCTTTGCTATCTATACACTTGTATTGCCAAAAGACAAGGAGGGCAACTTCAAATTACCGGATGCTATCATGTGGGTAGGTTCGGACCTTCTTAGCATGGGCTCTATGATTAGTGTTTCAGTTGGACTCTCAATGTTTATGGTCTTTGTTTTCTCTCTCGAGAATCCATTACTACCCAGATACCTTGATGCAAGAGAGCTGTTTGTCTTTGGAGGTGCACTCATTGGAGTGTTCATTGCATATCTCTATTGGATAACCAAATATTATGGCAAATGTGACCCAGAAGCCGATGATCCGCATATGTCTTGTGAAATTCGTCATGAAACCCTTTCGATGCAGAAACTTGGTATATACTTGTTCTTTGCTTCACTTGGTGCTCTTCTCGGTGGAGAAGCCCTTTCAGGTTTCGCTAATTTTGCTACTGAAACATTGCATCTAAGTTTCATTCATGCTGCTCTCTTACTAGTAATATTCGGTGGTACACCTGAATACATAATTGTTGCAAGTAGTCATAGAAAGAAAGAGCTTGAGATTGCATTATCAAACGCATTTGGAGGAATTGTGCAGGTATTCTTTGTAATATTCGGCTTTACTCTAATTTGTGCAGGATTAATTTCAACGAGTTATGGTGTCATGAATGTTATTCCAATTGACCTCTTTTCAGTACTATTGGTGTTCTTTGCGTTTCCATCAATGTTCATCTTAAGAATAATGATAGCAGATGACCAGAAGGTTAACGCATTAGAGAGTGTCGCGATGATTGCAGTATTCATCATGATGTTGTACATTCTTCTTGCTTATGGTGTATATCCTCTTGTACCTCCCTAGTGTCTGAAGGGGAATTTGTTTTCCCCTTCTCAGACTTCTTTATTCTGAATAATAAGCTAAAATAAAAACAGAAAGTCCTCCAGAGCTTGAAAAGCTCCAGAGGAGAACATCTTTAGAACTAGATAATATCTAGCTTTTTACCTACCTTTTCGTAGGCCGATAGAGCAACATCTAGTTGTTCTTTGGAAAGACCAGAATTCATCATATTTCTGATTCTTGCCTTATCACGAGCTACCATTGGGAATACAATTGGCAGAGCGAGGATACCTTCTTCGTAGAGGCCTTCACTGAGAGCTACTGCTTTCGAACTCTCTCCGCACATTGCTGGAATAATTGGAGTTTGACTGTTGCCAGTATCAAAACCCATGTCTTCAAGCCCTTTGATGAAATACTCTCTGTTGTCCCAAAGATTGTTGACATGCTCTTCCTCAGTTTCAAGAACATCAATAGCTGCAATACATGCTGCTGCAGTTGCTGGTGGGTGTGATGCACTAAGGAGCCAAGAGCGACTCTTATTGTATGCATAATTGACCATATCTCGAGAGCCTGATACATGACCTCCCATTACACCAAATGCTTTGCTAAACGTACCCATTTCAAAGTGCACATCATCATGAGTTAGATCGAAGTGTGATACGATTCCACGGCCTCCTTTTCCAAGCACGGCTTCTCCGTGAGCATCATCAACGTAAATCATAGCACCATGTTCTTTTCCAAGCTTGACAATCTCGTCGAGAGGAGCAATATCTCCATCCATGCTAAATACACCATCAGTGATGATGAGTATTTTTCCTGGTTCGTCTTTTTCAGCCTCTTTAAGCACTCTTTCGAGGTCTGCCATGTCACTGTGTTTGTAAACAAAGCGGGTTGCTTTGGTCAATCTAACCCCATCAATGATACTTCCATGGTTCAACTCATCTGAAATGATTGCGTCACCTCTACCTACAAGCTGAGGAATAAGACCCTCATTTGTAGTGAATCCAGCACTGTATGTTAGAGCTGCTTCAGCTCCTTTGAATTTAGCTAGTCTTCGCTCAAGTTCAAGATGTACATCCATTGTTCCTGCAATGGCACGAACAGAGCCAGAGCCAGCACCGTGTGTTTTAATTGCTTCAATAGCTGCTTCTTTCAGTTTTGGGTGATTGCTAAGGTTCAGATAGTTGTTACTACAGAGCATAATAACCTCGTCACCATCAACTGTGGCTTTAGGGGTACTTGGTCCCTGTAACTCGCGAATTTTCCAATCAAGATTCTGTTCAACGAGCTTCTGATATTCTTCTTTCATCCATCCAATTGGGTCTCGTTTCATAACTTTTCACCGAAATTATCGTACGCTCAAAGGCTAAGATATCGTACGGGGTGGCCAGAAAAAATGAGGTATATATGGGCTTCGCTCACGGATATATATTTCAAAATAAAGATAGAAGAGGTTCTTAAAAGAAGAACCTCTTAATTCAAGTTACTTAGTGTGACTCTTGGCCTCTTCAATCCATTTCTTTACCATTTCTAGATTGAATGTATAGCCCCGTGGTACTTGTACATGGCCAAGGTCTACTGCTCGTTTGATATCTTCAAGCAATTCTTCAGGGTTGGCAATTGCTAATTCGCCAAGTCCTAGGATTCCTCCACCATAGACGATTGCTTCAGCATCTTCCTCTGAAACTGATTTAAGCCATGCAAATTTACTCATTGCAATCCAACGAGATGCAACATCAATCCCCACATCGCAAATCTTAGCCACATCTTCTGCATTTGATTTCATCAGATCATAGACAGTACTAATTCCAGCGTTTCTCAAATCTTCACCATAAGCTTTTCCAATTCCTTCAATGGTTTCAATTGGCAATGATTCAAGAACTGCATCTGGAATCTCTACTTCGGGTACATATTCTTCAATAGGATGAACTTCCTTCTTAGCTACTGCTCTGGACTCTACTATTTCTCCAGCTGTTGAATCCTTGCTACATACAACACCAATTAGTCCTGTAGCAGAAATCATCAATAATGTAACTACTGAAAAAGTATTACTTGATGCAATTAGCAATAAAAGAGCAATTCCTGAGAACACAATAGTTCCTACTACTGCTCCTTTTTTCTCCACGCTATTCATATAATCAAAATCCTAATACACTTACACAAATTACTTGGATACTTCCATTTTGAATCTTTTCTACATTTAAGTGCCATCGATTATTGTTATGTACAATGAATGCCAATTGAAGTCTTTAATTGAAAATGAACTTATACGATTTGCTTGGTTTGTGAGCAAATTAGTATGATATATGTGATTTTTCAATTCTAGGTAGTAATTGCCATAATCATCAATAACTCCGCAGTTTCTTGGATCTTCTTTTCCATTAGAGTAATATCCATTATGCCATTTGAACCAATGCGCTCCTACTGTGAATGGAAGAGCGAATAATTGACTTATGAGGTTTTGATATGCAATCCCTCTCTGTATCTGGGTATTGACAGTTTTTTGCCTCCATCTCTCGATAGGTACATCTGTGTCAGCAGCAGCTACACCAAATTCGCCAATTATTATTGGGCGCTTAGTGGTTTTGTAAAATGTGTCTTCTAGGTCCAGAAGGTATTCTCTGATGTAATGCGTTCTCATTCTGTTATAGTCTGGATATGCATTAATACCGATAATATCAAAATCTGAAAAGAGATCCATCACTCGTTTTAGGCACTTGGAGTAATAACCTGGTCCATCGTATGCAATACGATTTGATATAATCAGCTTGTGTGGAGTGTTATGTGCATCTTCTGCAGTTTTGACTGCATGAATCACATGATAGCAGTATGCTCGATAGATCTCTCGTTCGAATGCATACATGTCCTGCATAACTCTAGTATCGTTCCATCCGCGGATTCGAACCGGATCATTTCTTGATTGAAGGTTCTGCCAAGAAGAATACGAGTATGTGTGCCAATTGCTAGACCATGCTAAATTCAATTCCCCAATCGTTTCATATACTCCATTTGGTGGTATTTTTGCCCCACTTACTAGACTGGTTAAATTTCCCTGTAACCATTCTGTTAGGACTCTACTACACGCTTCGCTGTAGACATATTTGTAAACTGGGCCATATGCCATTTCATTGTCGGTCCAATATCCCAGAAAGTCTTCTCTCTCAAGTAACCACTCAGGCATGCTATTATTTGCTAATTGATAAACATAGTCTTGCCAAGCTGCATCAAATGGGTCTGGAAATTGATGAGCTCCATTAGCACCGAATGTAGTACCGATATGGTCTTGTAGAACCCAATTTGGTGTTTCTTCTTCAATAGTAACTTCAGTTCCGAAGTTCAGCCATTGGATATAGTTACGTGTTGGACCATTCACAGTATCGCGATATCCCGTATTACAGGCTAAATCCTTCTTGAGCATGAGTCTTGCTAAACCACGATAGGTTTCAATCTCCTGACTATTTGGCTCACCTAGATTTTCCCATAGGTATGGATTTGATTCTGGATTCAGTCCTGCACTAACAACACTTGTAGACCAAAAACAATGTCCTGTTTTATTTACTAGCCACCACGAACCAGCAATCTTCTCAAGATGAGTTGTTTCTCCTGATGAACCAGTTGGTTTATCCCCCCCTAGACTTGGAGGTTCAAAACGACCTAAGGTTGATACACTGTTGTATTGTGTGTCAGATAGTTCTACGAGAAATATATCATCAAACCAAACCGTTCCCGGTGAATTATCTAATTGTATGTCAACTCTAATTGATGTGGTCCCGGACGGAATAGTTTCAATGACAAATGAGTTAGGTATCCACGCAGTTTCATTTGAACAACGGAATAAATCAATATCCAATGTTTCTTCTAGACTGTTATATTTCACTTTTGTTTCAATTGATCCGAAATCTACGTTTTCTGATTTTGTATACAGATGCAATAGAAATCTTCTCTCTTCTACATTTGAACTAGAGAATTGGACATTAGTATATAGAATTGGTCGATTCTCCCAGCCTTCTTCATTCCATGAATTACTTAGCATTAAACAACGATTTCCAGAATGAGCTATTTGTTCATCATGGATCCATGAGTATTCAGCGTTTCCAGCGTCATAATGCCATTCTTCAGGCACACCATCATCTGAATATACACCTTCTTCAAAACTTGGATTCCTAATAAGATTCTCTAAATTTGAAATATTAAGTACATTTCCGTTAATTGAATCATGTGGAGATTCATAGAAAGTGATAAAGAGCAACGTCCCCAACAATCCGATGATAGCAAGAGAAATTATCATTTTGCCTTTTCGTGATGGCATGATTTATCGTCATTGAATCTGCTCCAAAAAGGATTATTATGATAGCTCCGTTGATTCTGACAATTCTCGTTGTCTTTTTCTTTCTTCTACAATTTGTTTATTTCTTCTAACAGCTAAATACATGGGAATTACACAGAACGGATACAGCATGAAAGCAATTGGGAAGAAGAACCTTCCAAATGGCACAATCCCACCCATTATACCGATTCCCAAAAGATATGAAGTAAGAAGCGTTCCTGTTTGTCTTGGAAAGGTCCACATGACTCTTGTGAGCGCGAGAGACCTCGCTCTACGCTCAGAGGAAATTTCGCCCATGAACAGTGAATTTGATGCAGGTCTCGCCATATTTGCAACTGCCATTCTTACAACATAGAATCCGACCATCACAAGAAAAATCGGAATGTACACCATTCCTATTGTCAGTAAGGGTGTCATCAGATACAATAGAAGAATCATTTTGATTTTTCCCACCCGTTCACTCTGAAGTCCTACAAATAGAGTTCCAGATGCCAAAGTAAGATTTGCTACTGCTGGCACAGATCCGAGAATAACTGGGTCTGGTGTATATGCTGCATTTATCCAGGGAATCAGATAAGGAACTACCATTCCACTGCTAATTCCCATCATTGCTTGACTAATCCCAAATAGAATAGCAGTGATCAAGTCATCACGAGATTCACCATTGAGTTCCTGTGAATCCTCCTCCTCCTTTTCGATTTCTTCTTCTATAGCAGGTGTGATGTCTGGATTTGCGTGAAGCCATCTTTCTGTGAAGAATCCAAAGATACCTGCAGATAATCGAGCTCCTCCCATGATATAGAATAGAATTGCGTATCTGAATAACGGATCTCCAGCTAATGGAAATGCTACAGGGTCGATAATGAATCCTGCTAGAAACGGACCTGATGCTGCGGCAAGCGTTGCAACTGCAATTGTGATTCCGTATGATTTGGTACGTTCATCTCCCTTTTTTGTGTGATCTGCAATCAGAGAATCTAGTGATGTTCTGGTGAACCCAGAACCGATTCCAGTAAGTGCATATACGAGGATTATCATTAGCGAGTCTGTTACAAATGGAAGATAGAATAAACAAGCACCATTAATAATTCCACCAAATAGGATTGCTGAACCTCTACCTTTTCTGTCGCTTAGAGTACCTGCTGGAAATAAGGCAATTGCTTGAACATATCCCGCTGCAGCTACCATTACTCCATAAAATGCTTCATCCTGACCAATGGCGAGAGCGAATAATGGGAGTGCGATTGAATTGAGCGCAAAACCAAAACGGTTGAAAAGACTTAGCAAAGATAGTCTTGCAATCTTCTCAGTCTTTTTGTCTTTAGCACGTGATGTTAAGCTCTCTACACCCATGTAAATCTCTCTTAACTCGTTCTAAGATGGTGGTTCTAGATTTGTCTGGCTATTGGCAAAATAAATGAATCCAATGCGGATATTGATTTGTCCATCAATGTACAATCAGCGCCCTATTATAATATCTACTCAACATTCATAATGGATTGAGTTCATGAAAATACAAGAATTCCAAGGGGACTAGATTAATGGATAATGATGATATATTTGAAGAAGATTTTGACGAAGGCATGTATCTTGAGATACTTCGTGATAATCCCCCATTGAAACGATATGTGTCTCGTGGTGACACTCCAGATGATGTGGATATTTCAGGTCCACACGAAGATGCTGACGCTGCAATATCTAGGGTTATACGCTTTACAAAGAGTGATGGCACCCCACGTTTCCTCCCGGTTTTGGGTAGTGCTGGTATGGGGAAGACACATCTTTTCTGGGTAACTAAAGATCGAGAAGAATACATGACACCTGGGCCTTTTCTTACGGTTTATGTGCCCTCACCACCCTCACCCATTCGAGTCCCTTTACATTTCTACGCATGTCTGGTAGACGAGGCTGGTGACAACATTTTCAAAACCACTGCAAGAATGCTATTAGAAAAATTTGGTGAGAAGAAGGGAGTATTCAGACAGCATTACGATTTTACTGATGTTATGAATGAAGCAGCTAGGGAATATCCTGGACTTGCGGCTGACGTAGTAAAGGTGATTCTTAGATATGAGCTAGATGAAAAGAAGCGACCATTGGCTAGAAGGTGGTTATTGGCAGACGCTCTCAGTGATGAAGAGCTTGATGAATTAGATGTTCGAACTATTCTTGAAGAAGACGATATAGTCATTATCGCCTTCAAATTGCTAGCTGAAGGTTCTGAGAGGCCTCTTGTACTGTTTGTTGATGAAATGGAAGGACCTTACAATACACATGGAGAAGAAGGCGAAAGGCAATTCTTGGAGGTAATCAAGAGACTCTACAATGAATGTCAGAACTTGGTACTTATTGCATCTTGTCTTAGCGAAATTTGGGCAAGGGTCTATGATATTGCAGATGCTCCGATGAAATCTAGAATGGAAACACCTGTTCAACTACGACATTTCACTCGTGATGATGTAGAAGAGTTCGTCAAAGAAACAATGATTCGTTATTGGGAAGAACAGAATATCGATTCACCAACTGAAGGAATCTTTCCAATGAATGCAGAAGATATTGATGCAGCGTTCAAAGCCTCTAATGGTGTTCCACGGGAAGCTATTCGCCAGGTCATTACCCGCCTTGATTCCATATTATTTGGAACGAAAGCAGAACCAGAACTACCTGTACAAGATGACTATGTCGTTAAGCTAACAGCGAATGTGGTTGTTGGAGCTATCATCAAGGGTCTAAAACTTGCTGCTACTTCAAAAGGAGTTGAAGTAAACCTTCATGTTGCAAGTGGTAATGTTGGAAAACAAGCTACTGCTATTGTTGTTGTTAAACAAGGCGATACAGAACATTTCATTGGTATCGATGTACCAAATGTTAAGGATTGGAATAGAAGTGGTGGTGTTGGTGCATACTATTCTGCAAAACGGTTGAAAGATTTGATTGCTAGTGGAGACTGTGAAAAGGCAATTATGGCCGTTCCAGAAGAAACATCCGGAGCAAAATTCGAATCTCTGAGTGAGGAGTTAGGTGAAGACCTCTTTACACTTTTGTTGGATGAAGAGTCTGCTACTGCTCTGGTGAAGATTACTAATATGGACCAACTCACTCCAAACCTTGAGAAATTCTTCAGTCACATTGTCGATAAACTCTTCTAAAAATCTAATACACCCGTTTCGTGACGGGTGTATGCTTTTTCTAGTAATATCTGCGTTTCAAGTAAAACAAGGTGAATATACCGCCAGCACCTGCAGCACCAATTCCTAACCACATCATGGTCACGTTGCGATTCAATCTGTTGAATTCCACCCATGGATCTTCCAAGGAATACCGTATCGATATTTGTCCATCAGGATTCTCTGCAAACAGATCGTTATTGTAGTTAAGAGAACTCTCTCCCAGTGTATCAAATATAATGAATAGATCTGGAACTTCAGTAAGAGAACCTCTATCTATCCAGAGTGAATATCGATGGTCTTTTTCACAGGTGAATGTGGTGTAGACTGAATCGTTTGAGATGGTATATAGATAGGTTGCTTTGTTATTGTCCCCATAGTCTTCAAAATCGATGATGTAAGCTGTAACATAAGGATGGTCATCGTAGTATGGAATGCCAAGTAGTCCAATTAGAAGCTCACATGTTTCACCTTTGTTGTATATGAAAAAGTAAGCTTCTTCTTCCTCTAACATTCCTATCCATTCGATCCAAATTCGACTCTCAGAACCAGATTGTCGAAATATGTAGGGATTTGCTTCACTAAAATAAGTGATGGATATAGTGTTAGCATCCTGATAATCAATGTCTAGTTCATAAGATTCAGTATATTGAAAATCAATATCTTCAGGAGAATGTATTGATAGATTGTAAACAGCATCATCAAGTGGGTCTCTATTTGTAACGGCAATAGTATACAATGATGCAGCTTCTGCGTTAAATTGACATCTACAGGTGTAGTTCTCAAAATTATTACAAGTCGCTATTGCATTCTCTGAATAATTCCAGTTCTCAAACTCATAAATCGCAATTCCTAATTGAGGCCATCCAGTAGAACCCACGAACTCTAATACAGTGGCATTGACTGTGATTGGATAATCAGTCGCCCCTCTAACCCAGAGAACAAAAAATTGTGTGGTGTCTGCTTTAATTCCTTCATGTTCATAGTCTATAATATCGATTCCAGATGCATCACTCTGAACGGGAAAAAGAATAATGATTCCACTACATAAGAGAATGCAAAGGAGTAAGACACTGAATGTTGATTCCCCAACTTTTCTCATGTACAGTGTATCAATTCTTCTTCTTTTATTCATTCACTGTATCATCTGATATTGTTTCAGACTCTTCAAGCTCGTCTTCCTTGAAATACTCGTATATTTCCGGTCCGAATAACAATATGATGAATACTATAATAACGGGGATGTATCCTCCACTTCTCATCCAAAGGCTGATATTTCCTACACCTGGTGCCGTATGGATGACCACCCCCATAATCTCATCAATAGTCCTAAAATTAGGGTCTTGATTTGAGTTATTATCTCCTTTAGTGTAGAAGTGTTTGGTTCCATCTGGTTGCTCTTGAATCTCGATTATTCGATGAACGATAGGTGAGGCATCGTACCAATCTGCAACGAACACGATAATGTCTCCGACCTGAATATCATCTTGTGCATGTGCTTGGATTACTAGTAGGTCTCCACGATAGAGTGTTGGTTCCATTGATCCACTTGTGACGACTACGAGAGGACTAGTAGTACCCATAGCGACCATGAATATCCCGTATCCTCCAAAAGTTCCACCAACGACAATGGCAAGAAGGAAGATGGTTTTAGCAGTTTCTGAGCGTGTATCCCATTTCAAGGCACTTTTTATTCGCTGCATCCTGTCCACATTGTCGGGATATTTTCATCAACTATTAAACCCTACGAAGAAATCACAATACCTCATACACAATGTATAACTATTGACTGAAGGATACGAACATGCCTTGAGGATAAGAACATGAGCAGTATATGGAATAAGGTATGGAAAAGCACTCCAAAAATAGATTGTAATCTCTGTGGATTTATGACTTGTGCGAATTTTTCAAGAAATGTTGTAGCTGGAAATGTTACTCCGTTAGCTTGTCCCGTTCTTACTCTACCTCAGTTCACTGAACAGATTGAGGAAATATCCAAAGTAACAGCTTCACGTCGTTCTATTCCTCCAAAAGTAGCTGCAGAAATTCCTGAAGGTGGTGTTCTTCTTACTAAGCCTTGTCGAGACACAACAGAACGAGTAATGGCCGAACTAAGAATATCAAATGGTCTTAATCCCGGAGACAAAGTTCGTTTTTCTGTTTTTGATTCAGAACTTCTTTGTGAATTAATCGAGTGTATCAAAGATAAATTCGAATCTCTAAAATGTAGTACTGATCTTGGATATGGTAGAGCAGATACAGGCGAGCTTAGTATCACTCTTTTACACGATGGTAGAATCAATATGCGTCGTGTATTAGATAAGGAATCCGTTATCCAATTGTTTAGAGAAATTGAACATGCGATTTTTGGTGCGATGATTTGTAATTGTTGTGGGTCCGATTTTCTCTCTATTCTAACTGGAAGAATTGAACCCCAGCTGGCAGCAACTCACACTGTATTTGATGCAGGTACTACTTTCTCATTTGAGATTGATTTTGTACCTGCTTTTTCAGCAAAATCCATCCATGAGCACGCAAGTGAACAGGCAGAATTCTTGCTGAAAACTATACAATCTGGACTTGATTTGTTAGATGATCTAGTTGATGGGTTATCCAACGAACAAAACACTGCAAATCACTCATTACAAATCGAACAACTGAAATCCAAGGTTGTTTCTTCACTTGTAGAATCTGACAACTTCGGCTCTGAACTTGGATTTCTAATCACACTAAGTTGTTTGAAACTTATTGGTAATGCAATGACCGGTCTAATTATAGTTCAAGAGAAGTTGCAAGGTTCAGGCCATGAAGGTTTTATTCAAAAATTAATTCGAGCTGCTAATCAAGGTGAATCTTTGGGCGAATTTCCAGAAGATTCTGAACAAGCTTGGCTATATGCTCAGCTATCCCGTCTTCAAATCACAAGAACTCTAATGAACCCATTTTTTAGTAGCTGATGTAATTAAGCCCAGAATCTTGTCTGCATCAGCTCTTTTATCAGGTTTCCATTCTGTAACATCTTCTGTTTCAATTCCCTGGTCTCTCTCGAAAAATTCCCTGACCATTCGGAGTCTTCTTTCTTCGGCCTTCCCTGCTCGCATAGCATCTTTTGTGGTTGGAAATCCTGATGGAGGTATTTCTGAAGTACTTATTATATACCATAAGTCTTCCCATATTTTAATGGCAACAATTTCTGCAGGGAACAAGTCAATATCTTCTCTGAATATGATAGTGTCTCCAGTCTGAACATGTCCAATAACGGGACCTCTTTGTCCATCTCTTTTTTCAAGAATCTCCTCGTACTCAAACAATACTTTTTCAGCTGCTTTTCTGAGATGTTCTAATTCAGCTCTTACAATTATTCCTTCTTCGTTCCTTGTAGATCTGGTATTGGGCTGACTTGACATGAGAGTTCAGTGAAACAATTGGATTTCAAGCCTTAACCTTTACTCTACCGGATTAAATACGAATATATTAACTATATTTATGTTGTACCTGACTGCTTAAATGGTGTTAGTATCTTTTGTTATAGCTGTGTATCTGGTATGAAGATTACAACAATAAAACAAGATGGACTTGCTCATCTTTCGTATTTCGTTAGCAGCGATGATGAGGCGATCGTTATTGATCCTCGACGTGATGCTCAAATCTACATAGATTTGGCGAACAAGCACCAAGTCGAGATTAAATATGTATTTGAAACTCATCGAAATGAAGATTACGTTATTGGGTCTTTGGAATTACAGAATCGTTATCCCTCGCTAAAAATTGGGCATTCAAAAGAAACCAAGTTCAAATATGGAGAGATAAAGCTTGGAGATGAGGATGAGTTCAAAGTTGGATCTGTGAAAGTTGTTGCAATGCATACTCCCGGACATACCAATGATAGTATGTGTTACATGTTAATTGACAGTTCGGTGAGTAATGATCCGATTGTGATATTTACGGGTGATACTTTATTCTCAAATGAAGTTGGAAGAACTGACCTCGTGGATATTAAACTTCATGAAGAGCAGTCAGAGAAGTTGTATCATAGTCTAACTGAAAAGGTGATGAAGCTACCAGATGGTGTTATTGTTTATCCCGCACATGGTGCTGGCTCAGTATGTGGAGGAGATATCGCTGATCGTGACTTTACCACTATTGGTTATGAACGAGTCAACAATGTCTGGTTAGATATGGATGAATCTGAATTCATCGAGGCAAAATTGAATCAAGGTCTCATCTTATCTCCTTATTTCAAGAGATGCGAACATCTCAATACAGTAGGTCCAGAACTGATATCAAACCTTCCTTGCACTGAAGCTTTTACAGTAGATCGACTTGAGGAATTTCTCAAAGGATCTGAAAATACTGTTATCGATACCCACAATATTGAGTATTTCATGAGAGAGCATATTCCTAAGACTGTAAGCTTGTCTATGGATAGTATTGGATTACTTGCCGGGTGGGCCCTTCAAGAAAAGCATAGTTTTGTCTTTGTTCTTGATGATTTAGAGAATCTTGACGAAGCAAGAGCTTCACTTCTTAGAGTTGGACTTGATAATATTGTTGGTTATCTTCAAACTGGAGTGAGTGGCTGGAAAAAGTCGGGACGCAATACGGAATCCATGAAGAACTATGGACTGAAAGAACTCAAAGAACTTGCAGAAGCGGGTGATATTGAAATAATTGATGTTAGGCAACCTCACGAATTTGAGAGTGGCCATATTGAGAGCTCGTTTAATGCACCTCTTACTCATATTCGGGAGAAAATGCCAAAGATTGACAAAAGTACTCCAAAAGCTGCAATTTGTGGGGTGGGATTAAGAAGTACCACAGCTGCGAGTATTCTCAAGAAGAATGGTTTCATGAATATTGGAGTGCCATTGGATGGATTAAAGGGTTGGATGAAGAAGGGATACTCTCTAGAGTAATTTTGAGGTAGTACTATGTATTGGAGACGTTCGACTGGAAGGTCTAATGTTCTAGCAAAACGCGGAATGATTGCAACGTCTCAACCTCTTGCTGCTCAGGCTGGATTATTTATTCTACATAGTGGTGGTAATGCGATTGATGCAGCCATAGCAACAGCAGCTGTTTTGGATGTAGTGGAACCTTTCAGTACCGGTTGTGGGGGAGACGCTTTCGCTCTAATTCATCTGCCCGGTAAATCTAGACCTATTAGTTTCAATGGATCTGGTCGGTCAGGGTCACTCGTTACTCTAGAAGGTATCAAAAAGAAAGGTTGGAAAAGTATGCCCACGCGAGGAGGGCCAACTGTAACCGTTCCAGGAGCTATGCACCTCTGGTGGTACTTGGTGGATAATTATGGTTCTATGGACCTCAAGGATGTATTAGCACCAGCAATTCACTATGCTCGAAATGGATTTCCTGTATCTCACATCATCTCAGAACAGTGGAAGATTGTAGCACCCGCTCTTCGCAATGCAGAAGCGAAAAGACTTTTCACAATAAATGGAAAACCTCCGGTTTTCGGTCAGACCATGGAGAATCCCGATTTAGCTGATACTTTCGAGTCTGTTTGCACGGATGGGATTGATCAATATTACAAAGGTCACATTGCAAAGAAGATTGTAGAAACCGTTCAGGAAGATGGAGGATTTCTTACAGTAGAGGATTTAGCACTACATCAGACCGTAGAGACCAAGCCAATATCTACTAACTATCAAGGATTTGATGTCTTTGAACACCCTCCAAATGGGCAAGGATTTGCTGCATTGTCTATGCTTAATATTATGCAGGAGTTTGATTTTCAGTCATTTCCACCCCTTAGCAAAGAAAGGTATCATATCATGATTGAAGCTAAGAAACTAGCTTATGCAGATTTATACGCTCATAATTCAGATCCAACCCAGAATGATATTCCAATCAATCGTATCTTATCGAAGGAATACTCCAGAGAAAGAGCTGCTAAAATTGAATTTAGTAGTGTTATCGAAGATGTATCTCCTGGTATCAAACTAGGAGATGACACAGTCTATCTTGTAACAGCTGATAATGAAGGACGGGCAGTTTCTTTCATTAATAGTCTATACATGGGATTTGGCAGCGGTCTCGTTGTGCCGGAAACCGGTATCAAGTTACAAAATCGTGGACATCTGTTTAGTCTTGATCCAAATCATCCAAATTGTCTTGCTCCCCGAAAACTACCATTTCATACAATAATTCCCGGAGCGGTCTATCACGATAATGGACTATTCGGAGTATTCGGAATCATGGGTGGTGCTCATCAAGCCCAAGCACATGGACAGGTGGTTAGCAATCTGATTGACTATTCTATGACTCCTCAACAAGCACTTGATTTTCCCCGATTTCATCACGATCAGAAAACCAATACTGTTTCACTTGAGAATGGTATTCCTGCGGACATTCAAGGATCTCTTAGAAAGATTGGTCACAAGCTAACTCATGAAACTATGTCTAACTTTGGAGGTGGACAGGCTATACTTCGGAAGGAAGGGTTCTGGATAGCTGGATCAGATTATCGAAAAGATGGACTGGCGATTGGATACTGAGTGATATCATCTACCGATCTTACTTGTGATTGTAAAATAGTAGTAGATAAACAAAGAACATATAGGATTAGCCTCTTTGGTAAGTATTGTGTACTATCTATAAGTCTGAGTTAGTACTTGATGTGATTTGATGTTGAAAGAATCCGAGGAATATCGAGAAGAGAGTGATTTGCTTGGAATTCGGAAAGTCCCAAAAAACGCTTACTGGGGTGTACAGTCATTACGAGCAATGGAGAACTTTGGCGTATCTCTAGTCAAACTATCTAATTATTCTACATTAGTAGAGTCTATTGCCATGGTAAAGAAAGCCTGTGCATTAGCCAATAAACAACTTGGACACCTCGCTGAAAACTTTGCAGATGCCATTATTCAAGCATGTGATGAAATCATTGCTGGAGAACTGGTCGAAGAGTTCATTGTTGACATGATGCAGGGTGGCGCTGGTACAAGTACTAATATGAACGCAAATGAAGTGATAGCTTCTCGTGCTAATGAGATTCTTGGGCATGAAAGAAATTCCATTTCTCCGGTTGGGGCTAATGACCATGTTAACATGTCCCAAAGCACGAACGATGTCTATCCAACAGCAATCAAGATTGCTACAATTTTTGGCCTTCGTGATCTATCAACAGCTATTGAAAACTTATGCTTAGAATTAGATGCTAAAGCAACAGAATACAAAGATATCCTAAAACTTGGTAGAACCGAAATGCAGGATGCTATTCCCATTACTCTTGGTCAGGAATTCTCAGCTTGGTCTGCTTGTCTGAAACGAGACCTTCTACGTATTGGATTAGCTATGGATGTATTGAAGACTCACAATATAGGCGCTACGGCAATTGGCACATCACTTAATGCTGACCCTGAATACATCAAGCTTGCTGAAAAACATCTTCGTGAAGTCACAGGACTACAGAGCTTGAGAACTGCAGAGAACTTGATTGATGATACTCAGAACTCGGATGAATTTGTACATGTTTCTGGATTATTACGTGTGCTTGCAACAAACCTTGCAAAGATTTGTGGAGACCTTATCCTACTCTCTTCTGGTCCTGTTGGGGGATTTCATGAGATAACTTTGCCAGCAGTACAACCCGGTTCATCGATTATGCCTGGAAAAATCAATCCAGTCATTCCTGAGATGGTTATGCAATGTGCCTTTCAAGTGATTGGGCACGATAACACAATATCTATTGCAGCACAGTCTGGTCAACTTGAGCTGAATGCTTATGAGCCAGTTATCGCCTACAATTTCTTTCAGGCTTTGAAAGTATTGAAGAATTCAATTCCTATCTTTGCTGAAAAATGCGTGAAGGGAATCAAACCAAATAAAGAGGGTTTGGATGTCGTTTACAGAAGTGTGGGTCTCGTAACTGCATTGAATCCAATAATTGGCTACAAAGCTTCAACAAAGATAGCCAAAAAAGCTTTGGATACAAAGAAGACAATCAGAGAAATAGTTCTGGATGAAGGAATGATGGATGAAAAATGGCTAGATCTAGTTCTTTCTCCTGAGAGAATGACTCAACCAGGAGTTCCAGGACATGAACATAAGAGTATTCAGAAACTGCTTGAGAAGAACTCAGATGACAGAAAGAGGTTTGTGTTAAGCGATGAAGATGAAGAAGAATCTGCTTAAATTAGTGAGCGAATTGTTTGATTCGCAATTAGTTGCAGTACTTAGCACTACAAAAGATGACAAACCGTACTCGTGTCTTGTGTCGTATGTGGTTGATGAAGAAATCGGTAATGTAATATTTTCAACTCGCAGAAAGCGTTTGAAGTATAGAAATATGAGATCAAATCCTTTTGTATGTTTAATGGTAGATAATAGACAAAATGAACCAAGTGATATACACAGGGCTACTTCTGTTACGATAATTGGAGAAGCTTTTGACACGGAAGGAAACGAGCGAGAGAAGTGCATGAAATTGCTCCTTGGTCGCCATTCGAATCTTACAGAATTCGTTAATCATCCTGATACTGCAGTCATTAAAGTAGCGATTGAAAAGATGTATGTAGTTTCCGATTTTGAATCTGTCAATGTTATTGAGGTATGACTCAAGAGATGTCCGGTGAACATGTAACGGTGAAAGACATCCTTGAAGCGAAAGATAGGATTTCTTCTCATATTCGAGAAACTCCTCTTATCCAATCAGAATTTCTTAGTGACTATTGTGGGGGAGAGGTTCTCCTCAAGCTCGAAAATCAACAAAAGACGGGCTCATTCAAGATTCGTGGAGCTTTAAACAAACTGCTGCAGCTAACAGAAGCTGAATTGGAGAGAGGTGTGATAACCGCCTCCACTGGGAATCATGCTCAAGGTGTGGGATTTGCTGCACAACTTGTTGGCACCAAGGCGAGTGTAGTAGTTCCTAAATCAATCTCTTCGAAGAAATTACAAAGTATTCAGCAATACAATATGGAAGTTATTAAAACTATAAGAGCAGAGGATATCGAATATGATGCCATACAGCTGGCACAGGTGAAGGAATTGGTCTATGTAAGCCCATATAATGAACCTGCAATCATTGCTGGTCAAGGAACAATTGGTTTAGAGTTGTTAGATCAGACTAGTGATTTTGATACCGTCATTATTCCAGTAGGTGGAGGCGGTCTTATCTCAGGCATTTCCTTAGCATTGAAGTCAAGAAATCCAGCTATCTCCGTCCATGGAGTTCAGTCGAAGGCTGCAACAGCTATGTACTCCTCTCTAAAAAAAGGAGAAGTTGTAGCGGTTCAAGAGGACGAGTCACTTGCAGAGGCTCTTCTTGGTGGCCTGATTAAAGAAGCTATGACTCTAGAACTTATGCAGGATTTGGTGGACTGGATGCAATTGGTTTCTGAGAAGTCAATCCGAGACGCAATTCGTGTCCTTTGGACCATGGATAGTCAAGTTGTTGAGGGGGCGGGGGCTGTTCCAGTTGCCTATATTCTTGAGAATGCTGACTTATTCAAAGACATGACAACCGTGGCAATCATTAGTGGTGGGAATATTTCTGACGAGCTACTTAAAGACATAATCAAAACTAACTGAAAATAAATTTGGGAAACACTGGTCGGTCGCCCGTTAATAAAATATAACCAGTTCCCCAAAGAACAGTTTCTAACCGACCAGTGTTTGGACCGCACCTCCTTCCAGCAGTTGTGATTTCAGTTGAGGCTTATCAAAGTTCTATTGTGCGGTCACAATTCTCTCATTAAATATTATAGTGAAACAAGGAAATGAATCATCTTGTGTATATCAAAACACTATCAAATGTGAAAAAATGAATATGAGAGGAACGAATCCCCTCTTTTTCTATCTTCTTTTTGCCAGACAAATTAAGACTATTAGTCCTATGATTGCAATTGATACAATAATCATTGGATCCTCATACCAGTTACCTGGTTCTGTGATTGTAGATGTAGTCGTTACATCCATAACTGTGACAATGACAGTATCTGTAACAGAGTTACCTGATATATCAGTTAGTACAAGAGTATAGTTGTATGTTGCAATTGACAAACCATCCAGAGAAATCGTAATGCTCTCTGAGCTTGAGTTCCAACTGCCCTCTATTAGTACTGTTCCATTTCTCAATATTTGATATGCTTCAGGAAAGTCGTCATTAGGATGCCAAGTTATTGATTGACCAGTTTCACCGATTTCGATTATTACATCAGATGGACTATCTACACTTGGATCGGTTGTTTCCGCATAGAATAAACTATCAGTGGTTATGGAGTTTAACGCTTGGTCATAGACCTTCACAAACAATTCTATTTCAGCAGAATCTGCTGACCACAACACTTCGCCTACATATAGTGAACCATTTCTTTGCAATTCACTAATCATCTCTGTACCATTATGGAGTATCATATGAGCATAGACTTCGCCTATACCATTTGCATCAGTCACATTGGCATAGATACTAATACTATCTCCTGGTTGTGGTGAGGTGTCAGCATTCCCCCATTCGTTTACCACAGGTGGTGTGTTATCTTCTACCGATAGTGTCATTCGTTTGGTCCAATTCTCAGCCGCCAATAGGCTCTCATACGAACCCATGAAATCTCCATTATCGAATGAGATATCTGACTGCTCGAAAGCTTTCTCCGCTTTCTCCTTTGCATCCAGTGTTTTCTGCTGCCAAGGTCCTGGTATATTATCCCAAGCATTGAGAAAGCGGGGATATAACGTATCTCTAAAACCATCTAGATATGAGGCTTGTAACCATGTATATTCGAATGTTGAGAAGCTATCATTTCTTCCAAAATAACCCATCACACCAAATTGAAAGTCTGCTGCATATTTAGAAGGACTGAATGTATGTTGCAGTCCTAATGCATGACCAAGCTCATGAATCTGAGTTGCTGTGGTTCCTGCTTTGCGGGTTTCGCCATCCGATCTATAATATCGTTCATAGCTTTTCCATATGACAGTCTGATTGAGACCACCAAGTGCAGTGTAATTATAGCCTGCGTATTGCATAACCATGTTTTCTTTAACAAATACTGCTCCAAAGACTGAAGTATCATAACCTTCTGTTAGACTATACACTGGTTTTAGATTAAAATAGATATCATAGAACAT
Source organism: Promethearchaeota archaeon (assembly GCA_014728035.1). GTDB lineage: Archaea > Asgardarchaeota > Thorarchaeia > Thorarchaeales > Thorarchaeaceae > SHMX01. The sequence continues at coordinate 170,109 of WJMJ01000079.1, forward strand.
ATTGAGACCATCGACAATTGCCTCACCATTTACTAAGTTTGTATTATCATAAAATGTCTGGTTCCAATCTGTGTAGTTGTCAATGTGCAAGAAATCAACTTGTACGTACCATTCTGCAAAGGGAAGCGCTTCTTCGAGTGCATCTAATATTATATCTTCGCTATCAATCCATTCAATACTATCAGTAGTGATGTTATCCATTGCAAAAACCATCACTCGAAAACTTCCTTTCTGTGTTGGAGTGGTATATCCATGATGAGTTGGAAATAGGAGGTTATCCACGATGTCCAAGCTGTAATTTGCTAGATAATCAGTTGCATTATTCTGGTCCTCTACCACCGACAAATCCCAATCCGCACCATATGTGTCGAAATCATATCTGATATGCGGACCTTCTGAATCATCATAGGTTTCATGCCACCAGAGTTGAGCCCAATTTGTATACCATTGGTCTGCAGTCACATCCAGAATATAGACTTGATTTCTTCCACCAACTCCCGCATACTGATATTTAATATCAGGATTGAGATCATTATCCCACTCTAGACGGAACCAGTCCATTTTTTGACCAGAATCTGGATCAGTTGGATTATAGTCAAACCAGTGTTCTAGAGAATGATCTGCATTATCAATCTCAGAATAATTTGTTAAGTAAAACGTCCATCCCAACTCAGGAGTCCTAACAGCTGGATTCTCAATCAACCAATCTTCAACTAATGTTCCATTGATAGACCTACCATCTCTTGGATAAAAGCAAGTTCTGGGAATTTCGTCAACGGTCATTTCAAGTAGGGCTGTTTCATTCAATTTTGTGCCTGTATCAGTACCATTGATAGAATTGGTATACATGAAGGTCTTTAGATTTGACTCGTAACTTTCATTCACCCAGACAATATTATACGTTATATTCCACGTATATGTGATATTATCATAAACATAAGTTCGATTTTTTGGCATATATGATATATATCGACTCTCGTTAATCACGTCTTGGTCAAATCCGAGAAAAACAAGGTTGAGTTTCCAGTCCCTAGTTATTGAAAAACTGATATCCTGTAACTCATGGATTGGTAACAAATTGACTTCAGATTTGTTTTCACTTCTATAATCAACTCTTTCTTGAAGTGGAAATCCATAAGGTAACATTCCTATTAGGAAAAATATAGATAGAAGGATGGCAACTGATTTACGGTTCATCCAATCAACTCCAATAAAATTACGATTTCACAAATCTATTTTAATTATAGCATCTTTATAGAAGGGATTCTCGATCGATACGAGTATCCCTCTATCACCAACCTAGGTTAGTTTCAATGTTCTAATATCATACTCCTAGGTACGTTTATGTCTGAAGAATCCAGAACAAGCATGAACTTCAACACCTTGTTTCTCGATTTCGTCAAGGATGAGATTCATACCGATGGAATCAGACGAGTCATGACCTGCTATCACAACATAGATACCTTCGCTTTCACATTCTTTCTTTAGTGCATCTGTCATGTGCATCGTGATAATGGTGCTAATACCAGCTCTGGCAAGTACTTTGATAGCTTTTGGCCCTGGTGAGGTGCCACCAGTGAAGAAAACGAATTTGTCACCGCATGTCCCTTTTGAACTCCCTACAAGGATTTCAGGTCCTGCACCAACCTTTTCTGCTTCTTGGTACTCTGGTATTTCCAGAAGCACCTCACAGAGGTCTCCAAGTGTGTATGGGTTCTTTTCTTCTAGATACTCCTTCAAGAATTGATACCCAACAGAATCTGCAGGGGTGTGAGCACACATAAATGGCATGTCAATGAGTTTCGCTGCATCTCTGGTCTGTGTATGATTCCTTGGTTTAGTGGCAAAGTGCACTTCCTTTAATCGAGCAGCCATTGCGGATTCGGCCTGTGCTATAGGCACACCAAATTTAGCCCATTGTTCAGGTTGGAGTTTCATAACAAAATCCAGATTAGAAGCTCCAATACCATGTGGATGATGAGCCAGTACAAGATCTATTTTCTTTCCCTTGTCTTCCATTCGGTCTGCAAGTACAATTTCTCCCGGAGTGATGTCGATTCCTGCGAGTAGACTAGAAATCTCACGATCTTCTTCTCCGTAGAGTATTCTACAATCTGTGTATGGATTCCATGTTACATCTTTATCCGCAAGTTCTTTCTTTATTCCATCTAGCTTATCAAGTGCTTTTTTAGAGTCTTCAAGGATTGCTTCAATTCGTTCTTTACCTCGAGGATCTGCTTCAATCCCTTTTTGAACGAAGGTCCGATAAATCTCTCCTAATTTCATAAATTTACGACAGAACGTTCAAGTTTGAAGCTTTCGGATTCTGCCATCATAGCTTTGTGACTATTAGTTAATTGCTCCCAAAGTTTTTATTCTTCCGAGGTGTACGAATTAAGGAGGTGCGCCCCTTTGTCCCAATATGGGAGGAAAGTAAGCCTATCACTATTCGCGATGGTATTATTATTTGGTAGTCTCCTGTTACCTGTAGTAAGTGCAGCTTATACTGCTCCAGAAACAGAGACAACAACGCAAACACTTGAAACTGCAAGTAATGGACATTTCTATCTTTACGAAGATAGAACTCCGACTTCATTATTCACTCATGAATATCTATCTCATGATGAGGATATCAACTGGAAAAAGTATGATTATTCCCATTCTTCTTGGTCTACAGAAGTTGGTTCAGCCGATGGTCCCGCTAGACGTTCATTTGAA